>CAZZFV010000006.1:26647-65932 GCA_964653855.1 uncultured Lachnospiraceae bacterium | reverse complement strand
TTAAATAGAAAAAATAATAAGGAAAGGCGGTAATGTAACTTATGGATAATGAAAATTTCAGCTTAATCAGAAACAAGGCGGAAACGTTGGGGTTAATAGCTAAAAACATTCCTGACGGAATTATGATTTTTAACGGCGAAGAAAATTTTGTTTTCTATGTCAAAAAGGGAACAGTTCCCCGACTCTATCATCAAAATTATTTTAATAAAGGACAGCGTTTTTGGATGAATAAGTTTCTTGATAACGAATGTAAAAATTTTTCTCGTGAAGATTTACACCGAAATTTTCACAAACAAGACAGCTTCGATATCCCCAATGCTTCCGTTGACGAAACACTTGCTTATATAAAAAAACACGCAAACGCATACAGAAGACATAAAAAGCAAAATAGTCTTGTTTTACAAGCTATTGCCAATGGCGCAACAACGTTTTTCTATAATACAAATAGAAGGGATTTTATTTATGAATGAAAGTATGAAAGAATTGGTAACGATGGAAATGTTAACGAAAGAAACCGCTGAATTGATAGTTAAAAGTGTTGAAGCTTTTTTAAAAAGACGTGCAAAAGTAATAAACGCACGAGATAAATTATCTGCAACAAGTTTCAGAAATGATTATGCTCATTTGCGAATAGTAGACCTCAGTAGCTTTTCACACGAAACATCACATCTCTTTGAAAAATACGCAAGAGAAAAGAAGCTGTTTTTATTAACAACACCTAATCCGGGTATGTATGTTTGCCTTAATAGCGATAAGGAATTATGCGATATATGCGAAGAAAACGCAATCACGGACGCGGGAAGATATTATCAAGAAGCACCTATGCAGGCATTAGACCGATTGGGAGAAAAGTCATTCAGGATAAATAATTTAAATATTTTAGAAGAAGAAGCTTTAAAAAAGGGATTGAACGCCGTTGGAATGGGAACAACGTTATATACCAAAACAGTCGCAATCGAACCGTATGATACAAAGATTTTTGAAGATGCGGGAACACCCAAAACAAAACTGAAAACAAAAGACGTTGCTATTAGAGAAAAAGACTCTCGTTTTTTGGCAAAAGGTTCGCTTCAAGCTGCATTTTTATTGGAAAGCGGGGCTTTTGAAAAAGATATTAAAAGTAACTTAAACGCCGAGTTGATTATTTATCAAAAAATCGCGGAAGCAAAAGCAGCTCACGGAAAAGTAAAAAACGGCGAGGAGGTTTCTTTTAAGCCATTATATATTCATAACGCTTTATCTAATTCAAACAACAAACTGATTGCGGAAATCGGTATTGACGGAATTACGGTGAAAAAGCTCTCCAATAATAAAGTCGTTACTTTTATGAACAGCGATGGAGAGCCAATGCATTGCAAGTTTGACGATGAAAAATTCGACGCTTTTAAAGATAAATGGCAAAGGAGTTTATATAATAAATCTTTTTGCGATAAAGAGACAGACGCCGTACAAGCTTTTAAATACGCAAAATCAAAAAAAGAAATCAATCTTCATCCGGAATGTTTTCAACATCCGGAATACAGAAAAGAACGAATTGATTTATTGGAAACCAGGTGCAAGAACGCACTTATAAATCAGATTGACGAAAATTTGAAAAAGCAAATAGACTTTTCTAATCCGGAAAAAGATTTCTTTAGGTATACAAAAGCGGCAAGAGTTGTTGTTAATCATCTTCGGGAAGGAAAAATTTTTGATGAAAAATCATTATCTGATTTAAAGAAAGCAAAAATAAAACCGGAAGAACTTTTTTACGGAATAGACAACCTTCCTCAAAAAATAGCAAGAGAAAATTATTCGAAAAGAATTTCCGATTGGATAGACGCTTTTGACCAAACAAGACAGGAAGCAATCGCGCAAATTGAAAAAGTAAGAAACGAACAAAAAATTGGCGAAAAAGATGGTTCACGTCCTATCCCACAAAATAAAAAGGAAAAGAAAGAGCTTCGTCTCGAAGTGGAAATTAACGTTAATGGTAAAATCATTGATGTACCGATAGAAAATCTTGTTTTTAAAAAAATGAATGAGGTTTGTACCGATTTTAAAAATTTGACTTTGGAGAAAAAAGAAAATCCTGAGATTTTAAGAGACGAAATAGCGGAATTTGAAGAACGCATTTCTCAGGGGAACTTGCTCTCAGATTTGGACGGACGAATTGAGGAATTGGTTAATTTAGGAATTGATGCTACGGACTTAAAAAAAGAAGCTGATAATTTAAAAGAACTGACTTCGCAAGAATTTTTTGAACAAAAAGGAAGCCCCATAAATCCCAAAACCTATGAAGCGGGATTGGATACTCTATACAAAAAGAAAGACCAAGTTGCGGAAAAATTAATCAAATTTGGAAATGCGGCAGTAAGAAACCCTGACCATAATTTATATAATGAAAAGACCTACGCAGAAGAAATTAAAAAGACAAAATCGTCTGTTGTTTACGAGAAGAAGAAAGAACGAGATAAAGAAGAAAAAGAAAGAGGAAGATAAAAATGTTCCACAGAAAAGAGCAAATAGAAGATGAAACTTTTATTGAGCGAAAAGCACGAGAAAAAAAAGACCTGCTTATCATTACGGGGATAGTTGTAGGTATATATTTATTCATTTCTTTGTATTTGATACAGTTTGTCTATATTCAAGAAACCGAGATAAGAAGTGACCTCTCAACAAAATTTTTACACGCATTTAAAAATTTCTTCACCCGACCGACAATCGCTTTTGCGGAAATGCCGGGTGTTCTTGCCGTATGGGGATTTGCAACAATACTGGTTGCCTGTGCAGCACTTGTAAGATTTGTTATCCATAAAGAAAAAGCTCACGATGATGTTGAAAGCGTTAACGGTGATGCAAAATTAATGGATAAAAAAGATTTGGCAAAACACAATCTCTTACGAGTTGACCCGGTCGGCTCAAAGAAAACGGACGGCTTGACAAATACAATTATCGCGCAGGAATTAATGTTGTCTACTGTTGGTGAAAAAACAAAGAGAAATTGTAATATGCTTGTTATAGGTGGTTCGGGCGCCGGCAAAAGCTTATATTTTGTCGGGCCGAATATCTTGCAATACAATACAAATTTGGTAATAACAGACCCATCGGGAGATTTAATAACAAAATACGGCGCGGCGTTGGAAAACAATGGTTATAAAGTAACTGTATTTAACTTAATGCAAATGACGAAGAGCAGTCGTTACAATCCTTTCGAATATATTTATGAAGAAAAGGATGTAATGATATTAGTCGATATTCTGATTAAAAATACAAACCCTGATGGGAAAAAGGCAGCAGGAGACGATGCCTTTTGGGAAAAATGCGAAAAACTGCTGTTACAAGCAATAATTTTGTACATATGGCACACGATGCCTCTTGAAAAACAAAATTTCAAATCTGTAATAGAATTAATTCAAGAAGCTGACGCAAAAGAGGACGACGAAACAGCAAAGTCAAAGTTAGATAAAAAATTTGATAATTTAAAAGAAATCGAAGATACCAATTTGGCTGTCTTGCAATACGACGCTTTTAAAAAAGCAGCCGGAAAAACTTTAAAAAGCGTCATAATTTCCGTTGTTGCTCGTATGGAAAAATTTATGTTAACCGATATACAAGGGCTGACAGCGTATGACGAAATGGATTTTCGTCATTTTGCAGATGAAAAAAGGGCGTTATTTATAATAATTCCGTCAGAAGATACCACGTTTAATTTCATAGCTTCTTTAATGTACTCGCAGCTTTTTTTAACAGTTTACAATTATGGTTCTACAACGCTTAAATATAATTGGTATATTTCTACCGAACAAGACATCTTTAAGGTATTTCAATCATCAAGCGAAGAAGAGGCCGCCAATAAAAAAATTGAGGCACAAAATTGGCTCAATGATATAAAAAATAATGGTCTTGTCGTAAAACATAATGTTGATAGAGACAGATATGAACTTTGGGGCAAATACACTAAAGACAGTCAAGTTATTGAGACAATGATAACTTGTAATCCGGACGAAACTTTCGTCAATAATAAAAAAATAGCATTAGAAAGTATTACGGAACCGACGCAACGCGCTTCTGACTCGGTGAAATGCCCTTTTCACGTAAGATTTCTTATGGACGAGTTTGCAAACATTGCGGCAATTCCCGAATTTGATAAAAAGCTGTCCACAATGAGAAAATATAATATTTCTTGTTCGATAATCTTGCAAGCAATATCTCAGCTTAAAGCTATGTACAAAGATGAGTGGAACACGATAGCCGCCAACTGTGACACAAAATTGTTTCTCGGTTGTGACGACAACGAAACAATTAAGTGGCTTGTAGAACAACTGGGTAAAAAAACCACAAGGGTTATGAACGAGTCGTATTCATCCGGAAAACAAGGTGGCGGCAATACCAGCTTAAACCGTTCTTCGAGAGACTTAATGACATACGAAGAAATTGCAGGAATGGCTGATAATAAATGTATTGCAAAAATTAGGGGCGAGAATCCTTATTTCGGAAGAAAGTATAATTTGTTTAATCACCCCAATTACGAGTATTCCCACAAACACAACGGGGAGTATGTGTTTCCGACCATAAAAACCGAAATGGACACACACGTTCCGCTAAGATTAAGAAAGCCGTATGTAAATAAAAAAGACGAACCCGACAATGCGCCGGATAAACCGGCTCAAAATCCGCAACCCGATACACAAGGCACAGATGGTTCAGATGTTCCGCCTTACCCCGATGAAAATCCGCAACCCGATGCTTTTGACGAATCCGTAGCGGAAGCTTTAGGACAAAGGGCAGCTCAAACAAATAACGGCAATAGAAAACACAATAAGGCTGTTCAAAAAGCAAAACAGGGTAATCCGGACAATAATATAAAAAACTTAAATAAAGGTGTCGAAAATGCCAAAAAAGAAATAGCCGCAACGACTTCTTGTCAATCCGAAGGTGACCTCGTGGACAAATTACAATATACATTTTTTACCCCGATTTACCCCGACGGCGACCTTTCTTATAATAAAATGTAAAAATTTTTTTTTCTTCTATGGAATAAGATGTTGAGCAATCAATAAAAAAAACGAAAGGAAAAAAGTTATGTCAAAATTTCAAGCAATTACAAAAAAACTTGAGACGGCAGTTTATTCTTTAAGTATATCGACTGCTGTTCTCGCTCCGCAAATGGTGGTTTTTGCGGACACAACGGGTAATAATATTGTTAAGAGTGTTCTCAGCATCGTCGGAACAATTGCTATTATTCCCGCAATTTTTACTCTTATAATGGGGGTATTACATTATTCTACGGCCAATTCCGAAGGTGATGGCCCGGCAACAAGCAAGGCCATCAAACAAATTATTTCGGGAGTAATGATTGGTGTATTGGCTGCGTTTTTGAAGCTTGCTTCCGGTGAAAACAATGTAATCGGAAACCTTGTAGACAGTATGTTTGATTTGTAAAGAGGCTTTTATGACTAAATGCAACTTAAAAATTGCATATAACAAAACAATAGCGGGGGCATCAAGCGTTCTCGCTATTGTTTTAATATGCTTTTCTTTTATTATTCCCAAAATATTTGCTGACGCCGACGATTTCGAAAACAAACTTAATGGCAAAGGTAAAACGGTATATTCAATGTGCAAACATATTGCCGGAAATTCGGGTACGGAAATTGCTCAAATTTTTACGGATGCAAATTCTAAATACGGAATGTTATTTAGATATTGCACAGGAATTACCGGAGAAACTACCGAAACCGGCAAAAAAAATTATTATAGAAATTTAGTCGCTGATAAAGACGTTAAATTTCCTGATGGGCTGGCCGACCATATAGCGACACAAGACCCGGCAGGTTGGCACGAGGCTAACAATGAAATTCTTACATACGCCTTAGACAATCCTGTGAAATATAGTTATTACTGTGACCAAAAGGAAGTTGAAAATACAGTATATACCATTTATGAAGATGTGTTAATTAATACGGGTGATTCATCGGAAAACAACATAACAGTCGCTTTTGCCGCATTTATAACATCCCTTAAAGCTGTTGCATCAATGTTATTTATGATACGAATGATAAGTTATGTAATTCAAAAAATAGCTGACGGACGTGACCCATTAGAAGAATGGGCGTTGGTTTTAATTAAATTAGGAATAGGCATAGCCATTATTATAAATGCCGAAAAATTAGTTGCGGCATTATGTTATGTCGGATACTGGCTCGGAAAAGAACTGGTAAACGCTTCATCAAATTCCGATATGGTAGCGTCTTCGGCAGAAGAATTATACAATATTTTAACCGGCTCGGATTATCATCTCGGTTTAATGGAATTTATATGGCATATAATAGAAATTTTTTTGCCCTTCGCTCTTTCATTCCTTGCGGAAATAGCAATCGATTTCGCTGTTCTTCAAGTTTTTTTGGAAATAGGAATTAGACGAGTATTTATATATATTCCCATTGCAGAAATTTACCAAGAAGGATTAAGAAGCCCCGGAATAAGATATCTTAAAAAACTTTTAGCTGCTATTTTGAAATTAACGTTAATGTATTTTGTAATATTGCTTTCGGGCGAAATAAGTAAATTACTTGCATCATCATCAACAAATTTTTTGTCTCTTACCCTTAGACTTATTACTATAAAAGCCGTTACCATTGGGGCTTTGTTTAGAACAGGTGAATACGCTAACGATATTTTAGGAGTTTAAAAATGGCACTAATAATAAATACTTCAAATGATATAAGAAACTATGAGCCAAAATTGTTTTTATCATTTACATTTAAACAAACAATATGGCTTTCGATTGCGTTGTTTGTTGGAATAACGGCAGGAGTTATAATTCCCGGCTCATTTGATACAAAAATTCTTATTGGCGGACTTTGCGGAACTCCGTTTGGAATATGCGGATTTTTAAAACCTAATCGTACTCCGTTTGAAATTTGGATTATACGAGTTTTTTATAGGAAATATTTAGCACCAACAAAAAGAAAAAAAAGAAATTTCATATCTTTAAAATTAAAGTCCTCGAATGAGACAAAAAATAAAATCAGGTATAGTAGAAATCCGGATTACCATATTTTTAGATAAAAGGAAAATAGAAAATATATGAAGAATATAAACGCTAATAGCTTCTTGTATAAAGTAGCAAAAATAGAAAAAATCCCCAAAAACGTTTCCGACTCTATTCCTTTTACGGGGATTTTAAAAAACGGAATTATAGAGACAATCCCCGGAACATATACAAAAACATATAAATTATCGGATATAGACTTTTTGGATGCTTCCGAGGAAGATGAACAACATATATGCGAAGCCTTTCAAGAATTTATAAGCTCGATAGACCAACGAGCAAATTTTCAATTTACGATTTTTAATTATAAATCGGATAAAAAAGAAACGTTAAAACAAGTTCGTTTTCTTCCCCAAAAAGACTCCCTCAATAAATATCGCTCGGAAATGAATAACATTATTCTCGGAGCCTTGCAAAATGGAGAAGAATCTATTTCAAGGGATAAATATATAACCGTATCAATAAAAGACGTGGACGTAGACCACGCTGTACAAACACTTAATAAAATTGATATTCAAATAAATAACGGATTAAGGACAATGTGTGGCGAACCAGCCGCACTTTCTTCGACAGAGAGACTTAAACTGTTACACTCTATATACAATCAAGATTACAATTACAAATTATCTTCGGACATTTTTGAAGACCCCGAATTTAATTTAAATTCCGTTTTTAAAAACGGATTGTCTGTAAAAGATATAATTGGGCCTTCAAGTATGGATTTCAATAATCCAAATTATTTTATGTTGGGGGAAACATATGCGTCAACATTATATCTTGACCACATTCCGGGAAAACTTACCACTAAATTTTTAGCAGACTTCTATGATATTCAATATCCGATGCTTGTCAGCACAACAACCGAAAGAATAGCTGCTGATAAAGCATTGAAGCTTGTAAAATCAAAATTGTCCGCTATTGAAGCAAAATCTGCCGAAATAACATCAAGAAACGCTAAAGACGGAATATTAACTGATGCGCCGGTGGAGTTACAAAACGCTCAAAACAGCGCGAGGGAAATAATGCAAAATATTACCGTGGAAGACCAGGAGTTGTTTTTAACAACTCTTACAATAACGGTTTTTGCTCCAACAAAAGAAAAGTTATTAAATGTTATTGCCCTTGTGGAAAACGTTGCTGACAGTAAACACGCCCCAATAAAAGTCTTGCCTCAACAACAGGAATTTGCTTTTAACACATCGCTTCCGCTTTGCAGAAACGATTTATATACAGACATTCTTTTTACAACAGAGTCGGAGTGTGCTTTGTTACCTTTCAGCTCTCGCGATATTTATATGCCGAACAGTATATATTACGGCATAAACAGACTTTCAAAAAATATAATTATGTATGACCGAAAGACAGGAAATAATTATAACGGTCTTATTTTCGGAAGTCCCGGAAGCGGAAAATCATTTATTGCAAAAGTAGAGATGATTGAAAACAGATTGCGTGACCCGAACGCCCAAGTAATAATAATTGACCCGCAGGGCGAATACGCCCCGCTTGCAAGAAATTTAAAAGGACAAGAAGTGAAACTTTCCGTTAATAATAAATTCAGCAAAGCTCATATTAATCCTCTCGATATTGATTTAGGCGATGATGATGCCGAAGTTGATGCCGTTTCCGCCAAAATCGATTACCTTCTTTCATTTTTTAATATTATCAGAGGTGAAGACGGATTAAAACTTTCTCCATCAGAAACAACAATTTTGGATAAAAGCATAAAAAGAATTTACGCTCCTTATATTGATTATCTTGAACGAGAGGGCAAAACGTGTGATGTATCTCGTTGCCCGACACTTACAGACCTTTATGAAGATTTAAAATTACTCGGACGGGATAACGACGATGCAAAAAGTTTATCGGAAGAACTATACTCTTATACGCATGGTTCTTTTAACTGTTTTGCCGAAAGAACGAATTTCGAAACAAATGCGAAATTTGTAATTTATAACACAAAAGCACTTGGTTCCGGATTGCTGAACCTCGGTTTATATGTATGCTTAAGCGACATAATGAATCGAATTATTCAAAACCATAAAAAGGGCATCTTTACATATGTATATATTGACGAATTTCATATGTTATTACAATCACCGGACGCAACGAAATTCGTCACACGAATTTGGAAAACAGTTCGAAAATGGGGCGGTATTCCAACAGGAATTATGCAAAACACAAATGATTTAATTTTGGATGAAACCGCTGATGGAATTTTCAATAACACGTCATTTATGTTGATTATGTATTCATCAAAAGAAGATAGAGATAACTTGCAAGTGAATTTGGGATTAAGTGATACGCAAATAAGTTTTGTTTCAAAACCCGAACCCGGATGTGGTTTGTTATATAACGGGAAATTTGCCTCTCCGTTTAAATTGATAATTCCAAAAGACTCCGAAATTTTTGAATTAATAGATACAAACCCTAACAACATTAAGAGGTAGGATTATGGTTAATTTTTTAGAAATATTGGATAATATCGGCCTCGCCATTTCCTGTGTTGGGATGGCCGCAGCTCTTATTTCGGCTTTGTTCTTATTTATATATCGGAAGAAAAAAGGAATAAAACACGAAATAAATAAAGATGTGAGTGATGAAGAATACGAGGATGCCTCTGAATATCGTGAATGGTATTTTACTCAATCTTCCAATAATAACGAAGATGAAGAATAGACATAATAAAAGGTGACTTATGGCAAATTCCGCAGAAAAATTGAATAACGACGCAATGCCTGACGCCGATTTTTATGGACAAAAATATTCATCTTTACAATTAGGTGGACTTTCTCCGCAAAGTACCGTTTTAAGTTATAATAGAAAACCATACTTAAATAAAATCGAACGTAAAACGGCGCAATTTATAATTGATGAAGTTGACCAATCAGAAGAAGCTGAAAAACGTAAAAAAATTCGCGAATTATTACAAAACCTGGATGCACTTGATTTACAAAAAGATTTAAAACGTTTATTACAAAAAGCTTCTACCAATGAGGCGTTAATTGCCCTAATAGACCAAATTCATTTAGAGTCTCAAAAATGCGGTATTGAAGGAAAGCTTGGCGATATATTAAAAGAACTGGATGAATTAAAAGACTTATTGAAGTCTGTTGAGGACGGAACACTTTTTAGGGATGCTTTTTCGATTAACTCAATTAAAGAACAAATAGGGCTTTTGGAGTCTCAAAAAGCTGCTATTGATGAACTTTTTTCCGATTTGAAAGAAAAAGGATTTGTGTTCGGTGCCGACATTCCGGACGGAAAATCAAAAATTGATAAAAGAGGGCTGTTCCATCGAAATCCCGACGGAGTGACAGAACGATGGAACGGCTCTATAAAAGAGGCTGTTGATACCAATAACAAAATTATTGCCGACGAATTAAGTAAATTCGGAATAAAGGGAATAAACAATAAAAAAGAGCTTGATGCTGTTAGAAAAGATATCCGTAAGCAATTTAATAAAGGGTTAATGAATGAAACGACTTTCTGTAAAATAAATGCGCTTTTAGACCAAAAAGCAGCTCTTTTAAAAACCCACGGTTCATTTGTTTTTGACTCAAAAAAATTATGGTCGCACGTTACTTTTAAAATTGATAACGCTTGTGATAAAGCGATTAATTTATTAGGCGATAACCCCGAAGCACAAAAAGTTTTTAGGGCTTATAAAACTATTGCCAAAGGTGTTATACGTATTAACGGTTTTATATTAAATGCTCCCAATAGAATTATAAATAGGTCATACAAAAATCGTGAAAAAGCCATATTAAGATGTGGCAAAAACAAAAAAGCTTTAAAAGCAAATAAAAAATTAAAAACGGTCGAAGACAAACTCGGCAGACTCAATAAAAAATTGCGGAACAAAAAGCTTTCCTCGCAAAAAGCAGAAAAAATCCGTGACAAAATGCAAAGAATAAGGGCTAAAAATGCAAACATTCTGGGAAACAAAACTTCAATAAAACAAAATGCCGATTTAATCTCGGATAAACTTTTAAAAAATAAGCAGCAATGGAATGAAGCAACAAAATACACTTGGCAAAAACGCTTACAAAAGAAAGTTACAAAAGCTGTCGGAAAGGGTATAAAAAAAATATACAACGCCACTCTAAAAAAAGGTCTTGTGGCATTAAACAAAAAAGTCTTTACTCCGCTTGCAAATAAGTTTTTAAGCACAAGGCTTGGCGGTTGGTGTAAAAAAGCGGGCGAAGCCATAAGCGATTTTGCAAAAAACATAATAAGAGATATCATAATCCAAAAAATAAAAGATGCCGTTAAAACAAAGACCTTTAAAATTGTTGCTTCTGTTATTTTACTTCCCAAAACAATTTTGGGTGCTATAAAAAAATGTATATTTTTTTTTATCGGAGCCGTTATTGTTTTATGTTTAGGGAATTTGTTAATTATTGCTGTGATGTCTGTACTTATACCATCAAAAGAAAGTACGGGAAAATCTCCCGTTGAGACTATTATCGCAGATTTAGCCGAATACGAACAAAATCCGGTCAAAATTTTAAAAAGTACAAAAACATCTTTTAATGTAGACGAATATGCCTATTATCCGCAAAATTGGAAATTTGACAGCAATAGAAAGCTTCTCAATAATTGTCTTGGATATTATAAATATAAGGATGTAACCACAGGTCGATACGCCTATTTTATCGGTAATTATTACGGCGAATTTGAACAAGACAAAGTCGCTTATACGGCTACCGTGCAATATGGAACTTATCACCCAATAGAAATTAAAAAGACTCAGGTGTGGCATAAAGAAGAAACCAAATGGGTCGAGGAAAAAATCACTTATGGGGCAGAACGGATAAAAATAAAAGATTTTACCGGAAAAAGTACAAAATATAAAGAAGAAGACGGCTGGACGCTAAAAACAAAAAACTTATACGGTAATGACAGTTATATGGTAATTTATCAAAAAACTGTTCCGGCGCACCAAGAAGTAACAAAAAAAGGATATTGGGAAACAAAAACAGATATAATTTCCCCCTATTGGACTTATGAACCTAAAGAGATTGTTGTATACGGTATCCCCGGAATGACAGAGCTTGGAGAATTTAAAGAACTTGAAAATCAATTAACCACAGGCTCTACAGCATTTATAAATTTAAAAAATACTCTCAACCCCAATATCAAAATAAATCTAAAGTATGAGGGAACAGACGGCAAGACTTACACTATTGACGAATTTTATAAAAACCTATTTTGTCTATTTGCGGGATTCGGGTTCAACTGTGGCTTCATTGATGATAGCGTAATGACCGACGAACAAATACTTGCTTATATTGACGAAACTTCTGTTACCACAGAATATATGAAACGTCTTATTAATGACGTTTTTCAAAACGCAACATTTGATGTAACTTATGAAACCAAATTAAATAAAAACAAAACTGTAACTTGGACATATACACAAGATAAGGGAATAACAAAGCTCGGAAAGGACTACAGTAAGTACGCAACGCAGGAGTGTGAGGCTTACGGGTATGATTTTTATGTAACAATAGATATCACATTAAATCATTGTAATTTATTGGGAATGATGGCGGTTGACTCAATGACCGACGAAATCGCCCACAATAATACATTTAGCTATTTAGATATTTATTACGTTACAGATATTAACAGCCCGGGTTATACACAATGGGAGGGCTGGAATAAAGAACTTGACCCGTACATTTTTGCGACAACAGCTCAAACATTAAACGACAAAAAGGGTATGACTGATAACGAAAAAATGGCTGCGTTCTGGCGAATGTACGACGTTTATATTCTCCCCTCATCTTATTATTAACACGCCGTGAGCAAGAAATATAGAAGTCGGAGTAGTTCACTAATTTATGGATAAAGAAAATTTACAAAAGCTTACTTCAACCGAATATTACGTTATTTTATCCAATAACACAGGGCTTCCTTATTTAAACGAATTAAGTAATTGTGTTTTATTTGATGCTTATTATTTTGCCGAAGCATACACAACGGAAGAACGGAAAAAGATAAATTCAATCGATACTTTTTCCATCAAAGAAAAAGAAAAAATTGAAATATCAAAGTTTCTTCCTGAAATGTATGCTTTAGGCGCATCAAATATCGAAATACATCAAAAAGAAGAAATATCTATAATCCCTATTATGGAAGATGATGCAAAAAGAAATAAAAAAAATATGCTTTTTAATACTTTTTCTTCGAGATATATAATAAAGGCACAAGAGTTTCATAGAGTAAGGGATTTGCGGGCTTTAAAACATCAAAAATTTTACGCCGCAGCATATATAGCGGAACGTAAAAAAGGGGAATATCCTCAAATTTTATATTGTTATGCAGAATGTTGTTCCAATAAGTTTTTTGTATTTTTTACATCATTAGACAATTTTGAAAAATGGAAAGCCTCCCAATCTGAAGAATATTTTCCTCTCGAAGTAAATATACAGACATTAAACAGGATAAGAAAAGATACACAAATTGTGGTAAATCCATTGGAAAACAAATTCTTTTTAAGTAAAAAAATGCTTGATTATATCTTGTCGGAGGGGGATGTGGATGAAAACTAATATAATAAAATATCCTTACACTTATGTTCCGCCTTGTCCTTGCTGTGGGAGTTTATGCACAGGAAGATACATAAAGCAGAAGCTTTACGCAAAGGACAACAGTTGGGTCATAACAGAGTCGTTAAAAAACGGAGAACTGGTTTCCTTGGTTCCCGAAATAGGAGAGAATACAACCTTTTGCTATGATTGCGAATACACTTGGAAAGGTCGTATTCAATCTGTTTGGTTGACAAAAGACGAGATTTTCAAAGAAAAAATTAATCGTGGCACTTTGGATATACTTGACGCATTAACGGAAGACAATAAAGAAGAAAAAAGTATTTTTACCCCAATAAAAAAATTTTTAGGAACAAGGTAGGATAAACTTATGACATTATTTGTTGACGGAAAACACGATATATACTACAATGAGGATTTTTTGAAAAAGTCCGACAAAACCTTTTTACGGGGCTTCGATTACGCATATGATGAGATTATAAATTTATTTCTGAACAATCTCGATATTTGGCAAGATTGGTTATCATACGACCCGGAGGCTCCGAAAGAAGATACAAAAGAAGAAGTGTATGCTCATACAGAAGGTTTGTACGATATTCTTCAAAAAAATAAAGGAATACTAAAAATGATAATGGAACAACATCTTGATTCTTCCCGTGATTATCTTATTGTGTCAATGATTGACGGAATGGATGATGATGATTACGAGAACGAAAGAAAAAAGGCATTTGCCGAAAATGCGGCAAGGCCTAAATCTGAACAAAAAGAATATTATGACACAAAGCATTTCTTTTGTACCGGAGAAAAGATTGCGGACGAAAATACTTAATCGCAAAAAAAATATGCAGAGGCAGTTCACGCTGTCTCTGCATATTTTATATACTTATATATGGATGTTCTCGACATATCCATAATTCTTGCAAAATCGGAAATATTTATGTCTCCGTTTTTATAAACATTATAATATTTCCAAAATTTATCGGGGATATCGTCTTTTTCAAATTCGGGTCTTCCTATTCTTTTTCCTTTTGCTCTCGCGTTTTCCATTCCCGATTTCACTCTTTGTGAAATAATATCTCTTTCCATTTCGGCAAATACGCCCCACATCATAAGCATACCTTTAGTCATTGGGTCGATATTATCGCTGCGACAGTCCGCCACAAATCCGCCTATTACAAGGCATATTTTTTTCTTTTGAATTGTTTCGAGAATTTCGCACAAATGTGATGTAGAACGGGTTAATCTTGAAACTTCCGTCGTTACAATAGTGTCTCCTGGATTAACTATATCAAAAAGCTTTTGCAATTCCGCACGGTCTTTTTTCATTCCGCTTTCATATTCCCAATAAATATACTTGTCGTCTTGTACGCCCATTCGTTTCAGTTCTCTTTTTTGCCTATTTATATCTTGTAATTCTTCGTTAGTGGAACATCTTGCATATCCATATATAATTGCCATAAAAAATTCCTTCCTTGTTCACTAAAAGGTGAATAGATTTCGTGAACATATTTCTTGTACTTTTGTAATATTTTTTTGTTATTTTTCTTGTCTACCAAATGAGGTCATTTTTTGAACAGTTTTTATCGAAAAAATTATTCTTCTGATTGCCGTTTCCGCAAATTTTCCATTACGGAACGTGTTTCTTGCATTTTTTTATTAGTCGCCTTTGCATATATATTAGTAGAAAGAATACTTTTATGTCCTAATTTTCGTTGCAACACCAAAATATCTTTTTCGCTTTCATAGAAACTCATTGCGAACGAAGAACGAAGTTTATGAGGGGAAATTTTACGCCCCTTTCCCTTTATCGTTGCAGAAGCGTATTTTTTTACCATATTTTCTATTGCTCTAACGGAAATTCTTTGTCCATCCGATTGAAATAGGGGAGTGTTTGCACTTATCGCCCCTTGCTTTGTGAAACTCTCTGTAAGAGCGATTATCGCCTCATTTGCTTCGTCCGAGAAATAGACTGTCTGCATATTACCACCTTTGCGAAGAATTAGAATTGAATTGTTTTTTAGGTTAATATCGCCTATATTTATTCCTTGCAATTCAGAAACTCGCATCCCGGTATCTAATAATAATAAAACTATTGCGTAATCACGATTTCTTCGTTTATCGTCGTTACATTGGCGTTGTTTTTCTGTCAAAGTGTTCCCGCTTTTAATTGCATTTAATAAATCAATTTGCTCCTGAACCGTCAAATAAATTACTTCATCGGAAGTGTGGACTTTGACTTTTGCAGAAGCTTTAACCGGGTCAAATTCTATATATTTATGCTCCAATAAAAAAGTAAAAAAGGAAGACAATGTATTACGGCTTCGAGAAACTGTTTTTTCCGATTTGCCGTTATCTAATTGTTTTGTAATATATCGTGAAATATCTTGTGAAGTTACTTTTTGTAAATTGGCTGCGGAAATATCTTTTTTATTCAATTCACAAAAGTCCGGAGATGTATAAATCAGATAATCAAAAAAATGATTTAATTCACGAGCGTAAAGAATTTTTGTACTAACGGCCATTGAGTTTCCCGATTGTATCAAATATTCCTCGCAAACTTCGGGTAATTGGTTAACGAACTCGGATAATTTATCCATAAAACAAATCCCTTTATATAATGATAAAATCACTTGCTTTTGCTGTTATTATATCATATTTATTATCTATTCGTAAAGTTAAAATTTTACGAATAGGTGGAAATTTATACTGTCCTCTCTCGAAATAAATAAAGGACTTCCTTTAGGGGGCGGAAGTCCTTTATGCGTTGGGTGTAGTGAGGGTATAGGGGTTCTTTGTTAGAGTTTTTCTCATAAATAATTATCCAAAAAATTATAAATTAAGGAAATTGAAAACCCTCACTTTTACGTAGAATTTAGGGGAACTCTACATAAAATATTTTACCACAAAACACGAGTTTTTTCAATCAAATACTGCATAATTTCAAGCATAATCCCGTATTTCTTTTTATCTCTGTATTATTTTTTATACATTGTTCCGAAGCGTCGTTAACCGAAATGATTGCCACAGCTTTTTTGCTCTCATAACTTCCACATACAGTAATTTTCTAAGCAGCATCGACGGAACTTCTTTCGACAACAAAATCAAAGCGTTTTTACATTCAGACCCTTGACTTTTATGTGCTGTAATAACGTAACGTGAACTACTCCGACTTATAGAAGTCGGAGTAGTTCACGTCGTTCATTTTTTCCACAAAAGAAACTACCGAGATATTCCTTCAAGCGATTGTTGTTTCTCAAGAATTAATGTTTTATTTCTATCCGAGATTGCCTTTATAAGTTCTTCCTTCTTTTTGTCAGATACATCAGGATAACTGTTAATCAAGTTTTCGTAACCGTTATCACCAAAAAGCTTTTGAGCATTTATTTTTTGACACATTTTTTTATATATATGCGCCGCCTTATCTCCAAAAATAGTCCTCTGCGGCGGGGTTTTTACCGCTTTTGTATTCCAATAGGAATTTCCAAAATCAAAAGCCGGAGAAGGGCCGATAAACTTCCCCGTTTGCAGATTTCTGATAAAACCAATATTGTTTAAATGCCTATCGGTATTTCCCGTATAATTGTCAATCCAAATAAGCCAGTCAATATGCTCTTTTGCATACGGAATTTCAAGCTGTTCGCATTTTGAAATAAGTCGTTCGTATATATTCGAGTTATCCTGTGATTCACCTTCCGAAAAGAATATGTCGGCAGCCGTTACCATATCTATATCGGGAGTAATAAAACATTTGCATTTACTGCACATAGTCACTCCTTCAATAGCCAAGTCATATCCGGCGCTCACAATTTCTTTTTTATTAAGCCGTTCTATTATTGTTGAAACCAAAACCTCATTTAACGGCTCTTGTTTTAATTCGAAGCTTCCGGCCTTATAAAGATAGGATATTCCGTTTTTATCCTGTCTCCATCTTTTTCTAACAAGCCCTGTTGTGGTAAATTCCGGAGTCTTATAAGATATTTTGTAAGGATTTACAGTCCACGGCTCAAAAAACATATTTCCAACCGTCAAATCGTATCTATTGGTAAAAAAGTTAATTTGTTCCCACGTCTCATCTCTTTTTTTTATCCAATAATGGTCAGTAAGTGATTGATAATTGAAATTTGTTATGTAACGAAAATCATCAACCGCCGAAAGCCAAGTTGAACCAAATTTTGCTTCCGCCTCGCTGCGCCCTTCTCGAAATTTAGGCATACATCTTTTTAAAAGCCATTCTTTAAAAGTGTCGAATGCGCAATTTTTCTTTATTCTTAACGGAAGCAATTCGGGATTAACTATTTTTGAAATATCGACGGGAACCCCGTTTTCTTCTTTGAAAATAAAGACCGTATTATTTTTTAAACAAAACTCACTCATATTTTTCTGTTTTTTACTTATATTGATTTAAAAGAGCAAGACTGTCTTCTTCTATAAATCCGTCATCTTCTTCACCGACTTCAAAATCTTCTGCGTTTTCATTACTTTCTGTGTTTAATGTCGCCCACAAAGAAGTTGCTTCGTAAGTCTTTGCTTTTTTAATATCTACGTCCAATTTATCAAAAGTATCCGTGCCGTAAAATGCTTGCACTCCTGTTGCGACTTTTATGTCTAGGTGCTTTAAGGCGTCTTTTATTTTGGATACATTTTCAAACAGCTCTTTTTCGTCGGAATTTTCCGGAATAACAAAAAATACATCCCCGAATACTCTGTAAATATTATTGGGAGAATATTTTTTTGCTATCTCACCGACAACCTGCCGTATACGTTCGTCACCTAATGAAAATCCATATTTTTCATTAATTTTCTTTTGCTCACAAATACTGATTTCGGCAATCGGGAATCCGTATTCCAAACTATTTGTTTTTTCCTCAAAAGCGTTGTAATTTTTTACTTTGGTCTTACCGTCATAATATGCGAGCCTCTTTAATCGTTCGATTTCTTCATTTCCGACGCTGTTGTTTTTGAGTTCGGTTCTTTCTTTTTCCAATCGCTCACATTCTTTTGACCTAAACTCATTGATTTTTCGAAGTTCTTCTATTTTACATTCAAGCGATTTAATAGTGCCTTTTTCTTCGCACTTTTGTTCTTTTACAAATCTTTCAAAACTCGATTTTACTGATATCAACGTATCATATATTTGATTTATTTGTTTAAAATATCTTTCACAATCAGACGCATCAATTTCCGAGATTTTTTCGTTGTCGTTATTAAAATCTTCTTCTGTAAGCCCCAAAACCTCTTTATAAAAATCAGGGTCATATTCATATATGGCTTTCAATTCCAAAACTATTCCGAACTCAGGTTTTTCTATACACACATAACCATCTTTGATAACATAAGAATAATATTCCTGAACCGAGTCCAACATATTTAACTGTACAAAAGCTTCTATATCCTTATTTTTTACTCGTTCAATCAATTCAAGAACTTTGCGATTTTTAAAATTAATATTTTCCATTAACATTTACCTCGTTAATTGAAAGATTTTTAATAATTTTATTTAAATCTAATTCGTAATTATAATTTACAATATCATTTTCAAGTATAAGCGTCTTTATTTCTTCGTCATACAAAAACGAATTTTTTTTCATTTCAATTTCGATTTCTTTACAAGACAAAGTGTACTCTCTGTAAATCCGCATATTGAAACAAGCATCATAAATATCCGCAAGCCTTACCAACAATGTTAGAAAACGGAAATTTTTATCTCCGATAACCATTTTCCAAAGTTTTTTTAAAGCATCATTTGTTTCTTCGGAAACATAGCTTTTATTAATCCCGAATCCGTGATGGAAAGTAACAGGTAAAAAAACTTGCGGTTTTTTCGGAAAGAACGTCTTGATTATTTTTCCGCCGTAGACACCGTGCAAATCGATTTTATCTTTTTCATCTTTCGTTAATTCGGTTTTTTTATTTAAAAACTCGTATGGTATCCAAATTTTTCCGATATCGTGCAAAACGCCTATTGTATAAAGTAAATTTTCATCATAACCAAAATCTTTTCCTATTTCCTCACACAGTTGCCCGACTCGCAAAGAATGTTCTTGCGTTTGTTTATCAAGAGTAAAAAAGTATTCTTTACAAAGCCCGATTTTCTTATCAAATGTCATATCTTCCATAACTTTCCCTTTATTTAAGCCCTATAAAATGCGGATTTGTGAGCTTCTTTTACAAGCGCATCTACACTCTTTTGCAAAATTCGTGAAGACTCATATATAAACAGCAGCGGATGAAATTCCGCATTTAACAAATCGTTTAAGCTCAAATTACTTATTATTACGTCTCGGTATAAATTATTGATATTGTTTCTGTCAAAAACAAGAGGACATTCTTCTTCGCTTATATACCCGCATTTTCGATAAAACGGCGGAATTACCTCACAAACATCACCTACGGCATCATCAAACATCGCATTTTTTCTTGATAAAAGATATATAATTCCGACGGCTCCCGATATGATTTTTGAATATTCTTCGTCACCTTTTCCCATAAGAGCTGAAACAGAGTCAATAAAAAAGCTTTCCGCTCCCGCTTCGCAAAATATTCCTTTTTCATAATACACTATTGAAGCGACATCTTCTTCTGACATTTCAAGAAGTTCCGCAATCTTAGGTATTTGCAAGACATTTACAACCAGTTTGACAAGCTTTATATATCCGACATTCTCTGTTTTTATATCTCCAAAAACGGTTATTTCGCCGTTTTCGGTTTGCGTGTTTCCAAAAATTTCCGGGTCAAAAAGTCCGTTTTGACGCGGATGTCCGTATTGGTCAAAACATAAAGGTGTCCTGACGATTTGATTTTCGCCAATAATTTTGTTACTCAAAACGTTACACATATTTGTTTTCTTTCCTTGTCTCTAATATAAAATTAAGTATTTCCGGATTAACGTCCAATATCGTATTGACGGCTTCAACAATTCTTACAACCTCGTCAAATTCTATATCTTTACGCAAAAAACTGTTTATAATGTCTACTTTATCCATTTTGCCTCAACCTTTCTTTAAGACTCGTAAATCTAACCGTTCCGTTTGCTTTGCTTACAGCAATGTCAAAAGCCGAAAGAGGCCGTGTATATCTGACTTGTTCCTCTCCGTATAAAATACACTCTTTCTTTGCTCTGGTTACACCCGTGTAAAAAAGTTCTTTATTCATAAGAATATAATCGCCATATGTCATAACAATCATTGTGCATTTTGCTTCCGAACCCTGACACTTATGCAAAGTCGTGGCATAAGCAAGTACAAGTTCCGCAACGTCCTTTGACGTGTATTTTGCCACATAACCATCATCGAACAAAACCGTTATAATAAAATCGTCAAGCGTTTTTTCTATATCAATAATTTCACCTTTTTCTCCATTAAACACTCCGGTCTTTTCTCTGTCCTTTAGACTGCAAAGTTCCTTACCATAGTTATTTACTGTTTGCATAACTCGGTCTTTGACATAAAAAATCTTAGAAGACGAAATTTGACAGATTTTGTTTTTATCTTTTATATATCGTTCTTGTATACACTTATTAAGTTGTTCAACACACGTATTGCCTCTGTTTTTCATCGGAGTACATAAAAGAACGTCTTTCGCTTCGTATTCCTCTGTTTTTTCAAGATAATCGGCGATAACTCTTTCTTTTATTTCCGCCACATCAGAAAACGAAAAACATGTGAATGTGTCGTCTTTCCAAAAGCTTCCTATTCCCTTTCCGTTATTTATAAGTTCGGCATTATAAGCAATCGCTCCCTGATTTCTGTGTCCGTGTCTTAATATCGAGCAATTAACGCTATTTGACGCAATAATGTCTCTTAACACATTACCTGCTTTTACAGACGGGATTTGGTCGGCATCCCCAACAAGAATAAGGTTGCAATCTTTTGCATAGAGAAGCAAATCTCTCGCAAGTTTTAAATCGAGCATTGAACTTTCGTCACAAATAACCAATATTCCCGACGGACGTGCGTTTTCCGGTTTTAGAGAAGCTTTAAATTCAGTTTCTCCGTCTTTATCAATAGAAGAAAATTTATAAATTTCCCTATGAACCGTGGACGCATAATATCCGGTCTGTTCAGACATTCTTTGCGCAGCACGTCCTGTCGGGGCAAGTAGTAAAATATCACTTTCCGACGAGTCTTCTTTCGCTCTTATGAATGTTTTTGCTATTATCTCAATTATTGTTGTTTTGCCCCGACCAGGGCCTCCCGAAAGCACAGAAAAACGATTAAATAACGAGCCATAAACAGCGGTTCGTTGTTCGTCTGTAATTTCGAAATTATTACCTTTAGAAAATTCTACTTCCCGTATAACATCATCAACCAAGTTTTGATTTATATACCTCACAACAGGCTTATTAGCCATTTCTTTAATAAATTCTGCAAGTTCCTTTTCGTATGTAAGCATTATCGGAAGATAAATTTTTCCGTTATCATCACATAAGGTTTTGCTATCAAAAAGCTGTTGTAATACATTGGGAATTTTTTCGTTTAAACTTTTTCTAATTACATAAAGGTTCGTAAGCGCAGTTATTGTTTCCGAACTCGGATTGTACTTCTTTATCAAATTTTCTTTTGAAGACAACCAATCTTTCGCTTTTAAGATATTTTTTGCCACAGTAGCACTTATATCATTTATATCTTTTATTGGAGCCAATACATCAACAAGTCGCTCAATAAGAGTTTCTTCGGGTAAATAACAATGTCCTTCGTTTTGAGCTTCTTCCATTACAAATTTTGCCCCGGCTGCGATTCTGAAATCCGAGTCTGTTTTAATTCCGGAAGACAAGGCCAACGAATCAACCCTTGAAAACCCGAATCCGTTAATATCCGAAATAAGCTTATAAGGGTTTCGTCTTATTACAGAAACCGTGTCAACCCCATATTTTTCGTATATCTTTTTAACTTGGTTTTTAGTTCCCGTTCCGTTTAAAAAGATATAAATATCCTCATATTTTTTTCCTTCCTTATAAGACTTTACGATTTTCTTTGCCGTATTTGAGCCGACACCTTTAACCATACACAAAGCTTGTTCCGCACTATCGGATTTTAAAACCGAAAGGGCTTCTGAGCCATACAAGGATATAAAATGTTGGATTTTTACATCACCGAAGTAATTTACTTCCTCTGCCAAAAAACGCCGTATTCCCGCCGTTTCGTCAGCTTTGGTTTTGATTACGGTTTTAATCTTAAATTGTCGCCCATATTGGTTCACAATGGTTTCTCCGTCAATAGAAATATACATTCCTTTTGAAGCGTTTTTAACGACTCCTACGGCAAGAAATTGTTTTTTATCATTCGTTTCTACTTTGTATCTGCCCCAATCGTTCTCTTTTTGAGTTAAAATATCTATAATTATTCCATCTAAAATCATAAAGACACTTCCTATATTTTTTTGTTTCTTTGTAAATGTAATTATGTAAATATAATAGTAGAAAATCTAAATAAAATTTTTGCTCTAAATAAAATAAAAGCATTTAGAAAAACACCGGCAAAACAATGGCAAAGATTTTTTTATAAAAATATGATACGATATAATTTTTTACACAAAAAAAAGAAGCTTTTTGGGAAAGCTTCTTTTTACAGAGTATAGAGAAACTACAAGTCTAATATTTTAGGATAAATAAGGGCTTTCCATAATCCGACCGCAACCAACATATACAAAATAACCCATTTCGGATTATCGGGCAGAATTATTCCGAAAAGTAAAGCCCCTAAAGCTACAGCTCCCATAGCACTTAAAAGAATAAGTATAATTTTTACCATCCCGATTCCAAGCCCAAGAAAAAAATCGGCTATTGGTTCAAAAACATAGTCTACCAATCCATCCCAAATGTCTTCAAGAGCATCTTTCACATAATCCCACATACGAAATTTCTCACTTTCTTTTTTTTACCTATATTGCGTTATAGAGTTCTTTTTATCTTACGTTTTTACACTTATAAAAAGTTCTGTCGTTCTTATCTATAATTTTTACACAAATAAAATCGCCTTGAGTTATACTAAACGAGTCAAAGTTGTTTGATAAATAATCATTTGAATAAACGTCCGTAACGGTATATCCGTTTTCGACATCATTTATTGCGCGGGTAATTGTTATTTGAGCTTCATATCCAAATTTCTTACATTTGTTTTTTAAGGCAAGAAATTCTGTTGCGTTACGTATTTGTTTTATTGTAACACTTTCTGCCGAGTCTGAAAAGGCAAATATTGATATTTCATCAAGAAAATCTTCCGTATATTCTTGTACTGTTAATGATTTATAACATTCCAATGCGTTCTGTCCGATTAAAAGTGCAGAAATAACAGTAATGACAAACATCAACCGGGATATGTGTTGATATAAAATCTCATCCATAACATTCCTTATTTACGGATAAATTATCCATTCAGTATTTTCTCCATATGTAAGTTTTACATATTTTACTTCGGACGGGATATATAAATTCCCATCTTCCGTAAAAAAACTTATTAAAGCATACTGAGAATTATAGACACTTAACGAGCAATCATCTTTTATAAAACTCAATGGAATATAATGCGCCCCGGAATATTTTCCGGATAAAACTTCATTGTTTTCAATATACCAGGCAAGCTTCTCAGCTTCATATTCTTTCGTGTTATTTTTTTGTATTTTCGAATATTGAACATTTAAGAAAATCGGAATTATTAGAGCAAAAATAATCGCCAATAATATTTCGACAAATAAATGAAAACTTTTCACGCCAATTCCTCATTAATACAAGAACGTCTCTTTGACTTTTTTCCTTGCCCGTTCATAATATTCGTAAATTCCCTGTTCTTGAAGCAAACACTCGTCTTTTCTTTTTTCTTTTGAACATTCACATTGCATATACCACTTATCGTACCATATGCAATCTTTACACGGATTTTTTCCGTTACTCATTTTCACGCTGCCCATTTCTTAAATAATCCGTAATAACGTCCGGTATTTCCGTGTATCTTTTTGAGAACCGCCATAGCAAGACCTTTTTCTTTATCAAAAGTCTCCCCGTTTTGAGTCTTTACAACTGTTTTTGTTCCATCATCCCAAATCACAATAGTCGCCGGGGCATTATAGATAACATCTTTAATCGTAAAAACATCCGACTGCGCTTTTGTATTCTTCTCATGTTCACAAGCGTGTGCAAGCTTTTGAAGAAAATTCTTTTCGGGATTTTCCGTTTCCTTTGTTGGTAAATTGCCGTTAATCATTTCATAAAATTCAGCAGTAGTCATTTTTTGTTTTGTCCTTTCTTTTTGTAAATTATTGTTGTTTTTTATTTTATTCATTACCGACCGCTATGATTGTGCCCATACTTCCGGCGCGATAAATAAAAATTTCTTTTCCCAATAGCAAAACGCTGTTAAGTCTGTCGTCAAGAATTACGCATTGCTTATAAAAATGATGTCTCAAATTATAATATTCCGGCACTAATGCTCCGTTGCCCTTTCGGATTATCCAAGCCGAATAGTCTCCGTCTTCGCCATAGGCGAGAGACTCTCGTTGCCATTCTCCGTTTTTGTCATACCCGCATATTGACAATTTTGCACTATCGCTTTCGCCCAGATAGCATCTGCCCCCATCTTTATAAAAAGCCGTTTCAGGGATAAGGTCATAACTAACGATATTACTCACCAAATCAATAAAATTACCCATCATTTGATTTCCTCTCTGTGATTTTATTTTTTTTCTATACACTATTATTAATAGAAGATTTTGCGGCAAATATTTTTCACCCAATAATATTTTTTTATTTTTTCAAGTCATTGCTTTTTAAATCTTCTGGAAGACTGTCGCTTTGCCCGAATAACATTTGACGATAAGCCTCAATATCCATTTGATGCTCTTTTTCAACCTCCTCATTGGTTTTGAAATTTCGCAAATATTCAACGGCATAAGTTATTACTTCCATAGCCGTATCATTCCAATGATAAAACTCTCCGCATTTGCAACACTTGGTCGTCCTTTCTATTGTACGGGCTTGTAATCCCCCGTCAATTAACACTTCGGAACCCGGTCTTAAATACATTTTGTCGTTTCTTGCCTGTTCTCCATAACTTTTTATAATCGGATAGTCCGTTTTTACAAGCGGGTCGTCTGTTTTGATTGTATATTTTCTTTCCGAAACAATAGGATATTGTGTAATTTGTTTTCCGTTTAAGGTAGTAAAAATTTTAGGTTCATTTACGAGCGTTCCGCATAAATAAACTTGGTTCGAAACTTCCATTCTTTCGATAATGTAATCGGTCGCAGCTTCTTTATCCTTACAATTAGTCAATTTTTCTACAAAAATCGGTGTTACATAAACACAGTTGCCCTTTGCAATATTCCGTTCGCCGCATTTAGGGCAATAACTTGATTTATTTATGCTTGTTGATGAAATTACCCCTTTTATAAAAACAATATCAAATTCCTTTAATTTTTTCATTTTTTCCATTATTTCAGAGTCACGCGAAATAATTAAAGGGTGGTCGTGTTTTGTAAAATGCAAATTATCTCCTACTTTTCGTAACGAGCGCACGGTATCGATAACCATTACTCCGTGCGACGCATTTCCTTCCTTGTCTTTATATACAACAGGAAGTTTTTCAACAAACCCATATAAAAATACAGTATTTTGCTTTGCCATAAATTCAATCTCCAATCCTTAGTTAGAAAGATAATAATAGAAAAAAAAATAAATTTACTAAAAAAAAGAAGCCGATTATAAAAATCGGCTTTGTAAAATGTTAGACTTCTTTTGCTCCAAAAGAAAGAATGTTTTTTCCGACAGTAAAGGCGGCTTTAATCACCTTTTTCGTCGTTCTGTCAAAGTAAAGCAGTACCTGTCCGCCGTCTTTTTTGCATCTTTCCAGTAAAGTTTTTTCATATTCCGTTTTAAATTTTTCATAATCCGGAATTTCCAATAAGAAATCTTTCGCTTTAGGAAGAACGGTTTCTAATTCGCTGCAAACAAATTGCTTTTTCAAATTATCCTCGTCTCCCTCTGATTTACATTCTCCATCAAAGACTGCAACCAATCCGTTTCTTAAGACTTGTTTGTATCTTGAATAATTGTTTACAAACATAACTGCCGAAACTTTATCCGTTTTGTCCTCAATATCAAAAGTCGCAAATATAGCTCCGTCCTTTTTACGTTTCTTTTCTTCAAAATTAGAAATCACCCCATAAATTTTAGTTGCCCCGTCCACAACAAGATTTATAGGACAACTATTTTTACTTTCAGGATAATGATTTAATGGATGGTCTGTAATATAAGCACCTAATAAATCGTATTCTTTCTTTAATTTCTCATCTTGATTTTCCGAAACGTTAAGGTATCGAATACTCTTTAAACCAGTCTTTAATTCTTTAACCGATTTTTCAAGTTTTTCCTTTTTTGTTGCATCAGTTTCTGCCAATAATTTCTCTTTCTTTTCTTTAGCTTTTTTTATTATTGGGGAAATTTCGGCAACATATTTGTGCATTGACTCTCTATTGGAACAAAATTCATCAAAAGCCCCCGCATCAATTAAGTTTGTTACGACGGTACTTCGAGGGTTACACCGTCCTATAAAGTTAATTAACGACATAAACGACCCTTTTTCTCGTTCCTTTAAAATATCATCGGCATTATCTTTAACGCCTCTGATAGATGAAAGCCCGAAATAAATCGTTTCGTTGTCGGTTGCGGTAAATTTCTTCTCTGAAAAATTAATATCCGGGGCTTTTACCTTTACCGACATAGAAGCCGCTTCGCCAACAAGTCCTTTATATTCGTCAAGTTCCGCCCAATTAAGAGCTGCGGCAATAAATTCAGCCGGATAATAGAACTTCAACCACGCTGTAATATATGCGGTATAAGCATAACAACAAGCGTGCGACTTATTAAAGGCATATTCGGCAAACGCCATCATTTGGTCAAACAACTCATCCGCTATTGCTGGATTTATTCCGTTAGCGGCACAGCCTTTTATTTTTCGCTCCGGGTCGCCGTTTATAAATGCTTCCCGTTCGTGAGCGAGTTTTTCCGCTTTCTTTTTCGACATATAACGTCGCACTTGGTCTGCGCCACCAAATGAATATCCGGCAAGCTTCTGAAATATTTCCATAACTTGTTCCTGATAAACAATCGCTCCGTAAGTCTTACCCAAAATGGGTTCAAGTTCCGGGCATTTATAAGTGGCTTTTTTAACCCCGTTTTTGACATTGATAATATCGTCAAGAAATTGTATCGGGCCGGGTCTGAATGTTGAGACAAGAATTATTAAGTCTTCAAATGTTTCCGGCTTAAATCGTTGTAACATATTTTTCATTCCCGCGGACTCAAACTGAAATACGGAATTTGTGTTTCCCTTTGTAAATATTTCTTTGTAAACATTTCTATCATCTAAAGAAACATCTCTTAAAACATCAATCACACTTCCCGTATTTTTTTCTATCATACGGATTGTTTCCGTAATAATATCAAGCGTTTTCAGCCCCAGAAAATCCATTTTCAACAACCCCTGCGCTTCTGTTTGAACCATATCACATTGAGTCGTCATTATATTAAGTTTTGTGTTTGCTCTTAAAGGAATGTAATCACTTACGTCTTCATTGTCGGATATAACTATACCGGCAGCGTGTGCGCCATAAGCGGTAACTGAACCTTCAAGAATTTTCGCCCACCTCAAGATTTCTCTTGAGTCCTTATCTGTAAATAAATCATACAAATAAAAATAAAGCGTTTTTCCTTCTGTCTTTACGGGATTCCCATTTACGTCAACAAGAGTCGCAAATGAGACATTTGGTTCTTTTGATATAAACGACGTTATTTTTCTCCCGAGTTCAAGAAAGTTTTTACCAACTTTAAACCCATAAAATTTCGCCGCCATATTTATAGAGCCTTTGGGAGCTTGTTTGGTTACGGTCATAATACCGCAAACTGCATCATTCCCATATTTGTTTTTTACGTACTCTATTACTTTCGGACGAATGGTCGCCGCAAGGTCAGAATCAATGTCCGGCATAGAGATACGTTCAGGATTAAGGAAACGTTCAAACAGTAACCCGTATTTAATCGGGTCAACGTTTGTAATTCCGAGCAAATAGCAAATTAACGAACCTGCTGCGGAACCACGTCCGAGTCCGGTATAAAACCCTGGAACCGTCCAACCATTTTTCTTAATGTATTCCTCTAACTCCGTTATTGTAAGAGGCGCTTCGGATACCTTATCTTCCGGAACATAACCCAAAAGTTTTCCGTATTGCAGAAAATCCTTTACAATAAGGTGATAGTCGGAATATCCCATTTGTTTTATTATGCCGTATTCGTAATTAACACGGTCTTTGTATTCCTGGGTCATTCCTTCCGGGAACCTTCTTTCGCCCCCTTCTCTTATTGCTTTTACAAGAAGCTTATTGGCATTTTCTGTTTTAGAAAATTTCGGATAATGCTTTTGGTCTTTCGGAAAGACAACGTTGCACTTATCAAAGATTACGCCGATATTTGATATTGCTTCATCAACAATATCATTCGGCAAAATCTTATTGAGCCATTCCGTAAGTTCCTCCTGTGTTTTGATATACAATTCTGAGTCTCCGTCTGACTCATCTTCGAATTTTTCTCCGAACCTTAAGGAACGAAGAATTTGTCTTTTCAGTCTTTCATCAGACGTGTTTTCGAGAATATGTACATCATTCGTCGCGACAACAGGAATATTCACTTCCCTTGCCAATTTTGCATTTTGGGGATAACAA
The DNA here is from genome assembly GCA_964653855.1 of uncultured Lachnospiraceae bacterium. Taxonomy (GTDB): domain Bacteria; phylum Bacillota; class Clostridia; order Lachnospirales; family Lachnospiraceae; genus RGIG3528. The sequence continues at coordinate 36,631 of CAZZFV010000006.1, read as the reverse complement.
ATAGCTTCCTCTGCAATTCCGTGATATTGAAGTTCAATATAAAAATCTTCTCCAAAAATCGAACGATATTGTAAAGCTTTTTGTTTTGCTTCTTCGCAGAGTTCTGTCTCACTTTTTTTTGATTTAGCAAGTTCTTGAATTTCGGCTTCAAGCTTATTCCAGGCTTCAACATCCGCTGTAGCGTCTTTTACTTCCGCTTTTTTTGATGTCAAATCCCTTTTTAAGCAATCAACCCTTTCTTTCAATTTTGGAAGCTCGCCAATCGCTTTATTCCGAATATCAATAAGTCGCTTATATTCGTTTTCAAGTTCGGTATTTGCTCCCTTGCTCAACTGCTTTTCAATAGCAGTTGTCTTGATTTCACAATTTTTCTTACAGTTGTCTCTTTCAACGACTGCTTTATACAGTTCCTTTTCTGTTTTCTCCTGCTCTGTTTTTAATGTTATCAATATTTTTTTCGCTTCGGTATAGTTCTTTTGCTTTTTCTGTAATTTCTCTATCTTCTTATCGATATAAAAATTACGCATAAATATCGAAGAAATAACACCGCTAATACAAGCCGATAAAGCAATAATATCACCCTTGTATCCTTCTGCGATTTCAAACAAACGCTGTTCTTTTATAACGGGAAATCCCTTATCAAGATTTTTATTTGCTTCGGTTACAATTTTTGCTATACCGAGCCAGCCTTGATAATTCTTTCCTAAAAGAACCAAATGCTGTCTGTTGAACTCATTATCAACATAAACTTCACATCCCGGAATGAGTTTGAGTTCATTTTCGTCAAATACCGAACGAAAATCCTCAATAGCGGTAACAGCTCCGTGGTCAGTTATTGCGCAACCTTTCCCGCCAAATTCTTTAATTTTTTTCGCAAGAGCCTTTGCGTTTATGTCCGCATCATAAAGACTCCTTGCGTGTAAATGTAAATCACAAATGTACATTTTTATTTTCTCCTTTCAAAAATTTTTTAGATAACAATTTTATAGAAGAAAATTCCCAATAGATAATTATGTATTTTCGAATCTATCCTGAGACAACAAAGTACATCTTAATATCAAAAAAAGGACTCGTTACGAGTCCTTAAAATGGAAATTTTCATTTCAAAAAGGTTTTAATTTCTTTTATTTTTTCGGCTTCTGTTACAAGCCTTTCTTTAAAGTCTTGTGTAGAATTGTTGGCGAAGCAATAATCATCAATCCCTTTTTGTCGGCCATCCCAGTAACGTTCCTGTTGTATATTCCAACTTACTTGAACGACTGAACAGCCGTAATTTCTTCCCGCTTCTGCCAACATCCTTGCCGCATTATTTATATTTAATGCTTTTTTGATGCTGTCATATTCGGGAAGTTTTAATAGTTCTTCCCTTTTTTCTCCTTCTTGTATTTTTTCCTTAAAATTTATCAAAATATCTCTGTCCGAGAATTTGACAAATTTGTCGGCATCAAATGCCTCGAAAAATACAGCATCGGGATTTTCGCGAAAAATGCTACCCATTTCGTGTTGAACCCCGACTCCGGGAAGCCCGACAACGGAGAACTCACCGTCTAACAAACAATAAACAACTTCGGACTTTAGGATTCCTTCCGTTATTATTATGTCGGCTCGTTTTCCTTTAAGAAATGTCGCCGGAGACCCGGACGAAATTCCTCTGTCTTTCCCCGAAGAACTAAACCAAATATATTTCTGTCCATCCTTCGGTTCGTCGAGCCGGATTTGGAAGCCCAAAATTTTACCCTTGTTGTATACCGGACATAAAAACCCGTCCGAATAAAGGTTAATTTTAAGTTTTCCGTTTTTGGAATAAAGCCCCGGTATCCCATAGGGATTTATTCCATTTTTTTTGCAGAAAAAATACATTTCTTTTTCAATCGCGCCCTTTTCCGCAAAAGACGGAACGCTTTTGAAATTAAAAAGTAAAATTTCTGCTTCTGATAACCCTCTTTTTAAAAGGTTATCTCGGTGTTTTTCCGATAATTGCAATAAGCTTAACAATTTCTTGTAAACCATATTGCAAGTATCATCTGACGCTCGTTCTCGTTCAGAAATTTCCGTTTCCTTTTCCTGAACTGCGGGGATAAAGTTTTCCCCTAATGCTTTTCGGGTAAATTTTTGCCCTGTTACTTTTTCGTACAAGGACATCATTCCCCCGTGTTCTCCGCAATGAAAACAATGAAAACAATTCTGTCTTCCGTTGCGATTAACAATATAGGAAAACTTTCCTCTTGTGTCTCCGCAAAAAGGGCAAACGCAAAAAGTTTCCCCGTTTCGCGCCTTAAGTTCTTTTACCCCTAAGAGCTGTGCGATATCTCTTATGGTAATTGTTTTTTCATATTCCATTTTTTTCTCCCTTCAAATTTTTTTTGATAATAATTTTATAGAAGAAAAAAAAAGACCGCCTAAAAGCGGTCTTTGTGCTGTTTTTTTTACTTTTGCTCAGGTATAAAAAAATTCCTCTATATCATCATCGTCGATTTGGGGATTTGGAATTATACCATCGGAATAAATATTAGACAATTCGTCCTTTATATCTACCCTTATTTTTCCGCCAAGCAAAGCTGCCGATGCGGCGGTCAAATAATCTTCCGTAAGATTTCGTTCCGCCATTTTAGGCAGTTCCCCCGCCTTTTCATAATAGGTTTTGCTCTCCGTGTTCTTCACGGCAGCCGCAAATACAAACGGAATATTTTCGGCCCCGCAAGCCTTTACGATTTCGTCTACAAGAGGACGAATTTTCTCATTAAAAAGATTTACTTTGTCATAAACGGTAATATCACACATATCAGTTACCACATCGCTAAATTAGCGACCCTTTCTTTTTTGTTACTTACAAAATAGAAGATTTTTTACGGATTTATTTTCTGCCAATAACAATTTTACTCTATCTTCCCACTAAGTATTCCTATACAACTTTCAAGTGTGGTAATATTCTCGGCTGTGACAGCTCCATAATCTCTGGAATCATAACTTTCTTCGTAATTATCTCCTACCAAGAAATACTCGTCCTTTTTTAATGTATATCCGCCGTCATAATCAAGATTTTTTATAATCATATCTGTTTCAATACCGTTAATAACCAAAGTTCGGGTTTCTTTTTCTTCTTCCACCAAAATCCCGTCAAAATAAGCGGTCTTTCCTGTTTTGGTTTTTGTTATTTTAGCGGATAAATCGTCTCCCGGTTCTGCTACAACTCTTTTGACGACTCTTTTCCCATCTACTTTAGCGAACACGACATCACCAACATTGATTGATAGAGTATCGTCTTTTTTTACAAATAACATATCTGTATCTTTTATTGTCGGAGTCATTGAATTTCCGCTAACAATAACAACATCTGTGTTGAATTTATAGTGCATAATCAAGAGTATCGCTACTACTATGACTATAATTCTTAAAACGGTTCTTGCTCCGTTTAAAAAATTACACCATTTTTCATCTTGTATCTTTTGACGTTCACGCTTCGTCAATTTATGAAAACCATTATTCTTGAAAACACCGAAAAGATTTTTCTGTTTTTTTTGGTTCTTTATTTGACTTCCTTGCTTATCGGGTAAAGCAGCAAACGCCTTATTGGTCTTTTGATGAATTATTGACTTTATTTTTCCGGGATAGAGTTCTTCTATTAACCGAGTTTCCAATTTTTCTCCGTCCGGAAGAATTACTTTTGCTTTACTCCAAAGATAAACCAAATACTGTAACGCTCCGAAACTACCGCAAAAATCAAACATATTTTCAATCTGCGATAACGTTTTTTGTTCTTCCTCGCTAAGCACACTTTTTTGTTCTTTTCGAGCAACATATTCCCATTCACTCGGAATGTCCGTTATTTTATTATTCAAGAACGCTATATATTTTGTAGTATCATTTTCTGTTTTTAAAATATCCCAGGTAAATTGATACTGTGCGCACGGCTTCTTATACTGTGACGGATTTCTTGAAAACTGTATAGTTACAGCAACGGATACTTTCTTATAATTCGTATTAAACGATTTTTGAACTTTTGTTTTAATGAAAGTGAAATATTCTTTATTGTCAAAGTAGTCGCTTTCCTTTAAATTGCAAGCTGCAATAACACGGTCACACTTTTTAATTATTTCATCGGTTAATTCATCACATTCAGATTTTGTTATTGCAAATTCATCGGACAGGTTCGACACAAGCTCGTCCGTGTGCATCACAAAAGTGTCATAATCATCACACTTTGTATTTAATTGAATTTGCGTATAAACCGGAGAATAAAACCTGTTATAATCTTTCCCGTAATTTTCCAGCCACCGTGCCATACCGGGTACGTTTTTAAAATACATAGCGGGATATACTCCGTAAATATATTCCAAATACGCACGACTATCGGTAAAGTCGGACTCTTTTTCCGCGTTTTCTTTTTTCATATTTTCTTCATTATTCCAATCTTCATTTTCGAAGTCAATTCCATCATTGAAAAATTCATTGTTCATCGTTCTTTTTTCCTTTTCGTTCTTTTTATTTGATTGAAAGTCCTATTCTTCTGTTGGAATAAATTACTTTCACATCAAGTTGTTTTTGTGGGTCGGGTCGTTTAATCGAAAACCTATAATTTGTTATATCCCCGCCCATTTGATTTGACATCACATCACTTATTATATCAGCCATCTTCTCATAATCAAGAATTGTTATTCTTTGAGGATAGGCACCAAACAGACAACCTTCACACGGACATATAAAATATGGGTCTTTCATTTTTTCGCTATTGTTTATAAGCGACATTCCGACATCTTCTTTGTGGTTCCCACAATATAATTTCAGCATATTCCATATCGAAGGATTAGCTTTAACCTTTTTCATAAATCAAATCCTTTCTTCTTTCTTAAGCCCTTTTTCTTCTTGATAATAAATAGGCATTATAAAAAACACGTTGGGAATTTCGTTGTTTGTGTACATATCACGATACTTGTTTTGCATTACCGTGATTTCTTTTACAATATCGAAAAGCTCTCCGCGATACATATTGCGCACACAACATTTTGCCGCTTTTTGGGGTTCGTCCAAAAAATTTTCCACATCAATTTCCGCCGTTTCTTGTTCCAATGCGTCAATTTTCTGCATTAAGGATTTGCCCTCTTTCATTAAGGACTCAATTTCTTTTGCGTCTTCGTCTGACACTTCAACAGACACATACTCATCAACAATAATTTGCATACCGGTTTACCATCCTTTTTTTTATTTTTTTGTGTTTCACACATCTTATTTATTTAATAGAAGAATAAAAATAAAAAAAATTTCGTCCAATAATAAAAAACGAAAGCCCTTTAATAACAAAAAAATTTTTTTTTCTTTTATTAAATACATACCACAAAAAAAAGAAAGGAAAACGAAATTATGACCACAAACGATGTGATTGCCGAAGGAAAGTTAATTGCAATTTCTCCTTACGGTAAACAGAAAAAAATCACTCTGTTTTGCAAATCGCAAAGCGGAAAAAACGTGTACCCGCAATTTATTTGCAAGGAAATTGATGAAAAACTGTTACAAGAATATGTCCACGTTGAGGGATATGTTCAAAACCGACCTGTTTACAGAGGCTCTGAACGTGTATATCAAACATCTTTTACATTAACCTACATAGAAAAATGTAGAACAGCAAAAAACGGATTGGCCGCTTGCAGTAACCGCATCAATATTTACTTGCAAGGAATAATTACTTCTTTCAGACAAGTCAATGACTGGATAACTATGACTGTTGATGTCGGAAAAAATAAAGGTCATATGCCGGTAAGAGTACAGATGTTTAAGGATGCGGCCAAGGGCGTACTTGATACCACGAGCCCCATTAAATGTACGTGCGAACTTTTAACGCCGACAAAAATCATAAACGGAAAAAGAAACGCTTACAGAAATATTATTGTTACCGAAATTTGTAATTGAAAAAAAAGCTGTCGCAATTATTGTGACAGCCTTTTTTTGTTAGTGAACTACTCCGACTTATAGAAGTCGGAGCTTCCTGTTTCAACCACTACTGCGTTGACTACGATATACGTAATCATACGTCTTACATAATGTCCACAGGCGTATGAGTTTGGGCTATTCCATCCCTACTTGTATATCCACCACCTATAGAGGTGGGGGATTTCTTGCTCACGGCGTGTTAAAATTCAAATCCTGCGTTGTCTGTTTCCGACAAACGTTGTAACTTATTCCTTATTTTGTTTGCCATATACCAAAAGTCATTCCTGTCTTCCGGACGTAAAGACTCGTGAAAATAATCAAGTGCCGTAGGAAAATATTTCGGTATAACACATTTGTAAATTTGCCCGTATTCGTTTATAAGTTTTGAGGCTCTTTTCTCGTCTGAAAACAGCTTATACATTTCTTGTGCCGAATGATTTCCGATTAAATGCCCGTATATAATTACTCTCATACATATTATTGCATTTTCTTTTCCCCGATATATCTTTTTCTTTGCATAAACATTGTTACATTTTCCTTTTAATTTTTCAACGACAATTTGGTTCTTTCTTGTTTTTTCTTCGTATTCCGCTTGCGACCAAAAATGACTTGGAGCAATCGGAACTTTAGTTTTTTTTGCGTGTTCACAGATAGATTTCATATGTTCGTTTTCGTATTCCTTAATTTTGTCTGGATATAAGAATTGCAAAATAAAAGAATACCCCGGCCTTGTTCTGTCTTTTATACCGCACCCGAAAAGAGGGATTGTTTTATCCAACTTCAAAGTTTTAACGAGTGAGTCGTCCAGATATGCGATAGCTGTTTCTGCATCAAATCCAAGAATTTCTTCAATAACATATTTCCAAATTTCAATACCCGTTAAGAGCTGGTCGTTTTCGTTTAATCCCAACGCGTATCTGAGTTGGTTTTTTGCTACATAACCATTTCCCTTTTTTTGAGATTTCAAATCATTTTCAAAAACCATTGAGTTATAAACAATAATTGCATTTTTTTTTAGCATTTCTTCTGTCATACTTTTTCCCCGTTCAATCTTCGATTTTTATTTTAAGCAAAAGGTCTCTGCAAATCTTTACAACCTTCCGATAAGTTCGTTCGTCAAATAATATTGTTTCTTTTTTCTCTTTAACAATCTCATCATACGGATTGGACGCAAAAAAAAGCACAAATGCCGCAACACAAGGGTCTTGCAAATTTTCTTCCTTGCAATTTTCCATTACACTTTTAAGGTTCGGAATATTACAAACAAAATCATATCTTATAATTTTATCCGTGTTTTCTTCGACGTAATCCAACATATCATAAGTGATTTTATTTCCCATAACTTTTTCCCTTTTCGATTAACAGGACGGTCGTTTTATTGAATAAAAAATAGCAGAAAAAAAATCAAAAAATATTGCCTCAATAATTTTTTATTCCGCGAGTCCACCCATTATACCCATTAATTCTTTGCTTTCTTCGGTTCCTATATAAGAATTTATTTTTTCGTCAATTTCGGGATTTTCGCTTTTCCACTCCGTCACCCACGTTTTGACCGTATCAACAGCACTAATGAAAGCACTTTCCGCCTTTTCTTTTATAGAACCGTCTCCGTCCGCAATAAAATTAATAAGTAACACAGCAAAAATTATCATTAAAATGATTTTCAATAGTTTAGACATAGCTTTTCCTTTCCTTTGTGAAAACAAAATCATCTGATGGAGTAATAGCTGCTCCTTTGATAGCGCCGATAACGAACGCTTGTTGTGTAAGACCTGAATCTTTTACTTTGTCTTGCAAGACTGCATATTCCTCTTTATTCATACGGATTGTTACAGCCTTGTCTCGTTTACGTTTTACTTTTCTGTTTGACATATACTTTTACTTCCCTTCTTGATAAAACATTGTCTGATACATACTGCGCAAAATAATTTACTGCTTACGAAAGCTTACTAAAAAGATATAGAAGAAAAAAATATATTTATCGCATAAAAAAATAGAAGCCTCTTGACTTCTATTCTTATCTTTTTTCACATTGATAAATCTTTTGCTTTTCTCGAACGAACTTTTCCGCACCATTTATATAAATTTTCACTTTTTGGGGTCAGCCCTTGTTCTGCTTTCTTTTGCATCAACTCTACAAATAAGCGGCTTAATTCATATATTTCCATACCGTAAAGCTGTTTTATTATACTTATATTTTCATCTCCGCAAGTTTCTTTATCGATAATCCATTCACATTCTTCGAAATCGCTTATTTTATCTTCAAAAACAGTTTTATCTTCATTGAGAATAGAAAAATCTCCTTTTCCTTCTCCTTTTACAATATAAAATCCGTTATATTTATGCCCGGTAATTCCATTTTTGTACGTTCTGTACCTTGCCATTATTTATCACCTTTCTTCTTTTGTTCTTGCTGTTCTTGTTCTTCAAAAAAATTAACAATAATTTTTTTTAATCTGTTAATCATTTCCGTATCGTCTGAAACGTGTTCGATTTCCAACATTACATCGTTCTTTTCGTTTTTATTGTTTTGGGTTTTGTTTTCTTTCATTTCTAATGTCTTCCCCATTCCATTAATATATCACCGACAACTTGGTCATAATCTTTGGTTACACAATCACATAATCTTTTAAATTCACTTGTTTTTGTTTCTTCCGGAGTTGCTTTTATTTTATCATAATAATGCGAAATTAAATCCGTTGCAAATATTTCCCAATTTTTCTTTTCTACCTTCCCGGCAACACGATTTTTTATTGCACAATGATATACATAATCCAATTTATCTTCCGAAAGATTTATTCCTCTGCCACTCAAAGTGTCAAATAATAGAGGATACCTTGTGTTTTTTAATTTTTCCTTTTCTATTTCTTGTTTTTTTGCTTCATTTTCTTTTTGCAAACTTTCTTCGTGATTTTTAAAAAAGATACTTTCTGCCGAAATACCACTAATTTCTGCGGTTATGCCATATTCTACATCAATTACATCGTTTGTTTCTTGTTGTTCAAGGCTTGTTTTTTGAACCATATAAAATTCTATACTTTTTATTCCCTTGGTTTTATGTCTATAAATATCTTCTTTTTTTCCTACAAAATCAACTTTTATATCACTATATTTATTTATATCCTCGACTGCGGGGTCAAGCACGTCTTTTTTGAATAACGCCCAATTTAACCATCGTTTTGGGATAACGGGAATTAAATTTTTTGTTATCGAATCTTCCTTTACTTCGGCTATTTTTAACTGTATATCATATTCCGAACCGGTTCCGAACTCAAAAGTCCATTTTTTATTATTGAACTGATAGCTTTTCAATAATTCATAAAGCTTTACCGAATACCGATGCTTCATAAGGGCTATGTTTTGTAATTTGTAAGACGTAAAAAAATTTATTTCTTCTTGTGTTCTAAGTGCCATCAAAAAGGGGAATATTTTTTCGTGAAAACTTACTTCTATATCGCCGTTCCCCGTATTCAAATCTACAACATTGAACCACCTTATCAGCGTTTCTTTTTTATCACCTGGGCCATCTTTTATCCAAGCACTTCTGTCGCCAAGATTTTTAAGCATAATTTTAATATTTTTATAAGACGCATCATCATTCCAGTTTAATAAAACTTGAAATTCTTTGCAATTAAAAATATACTTTTTGTTTACATCGTCGCCCGGCTTTATTTTGGAAATTAAATAAGACAATGCCTTATCCTCAATTAACGAGGTGTTCATTTTCCCATTTTGTATTAATTCGTTATTTTTGGTAACTACGTTATTCCTTAATTTTTTTAATTCTACATTATTTGCCATTTGTTCCCCACAAGTCCTTTTCAAATGTACGCAAAAGTGCTTTTTTTATTTCTATATGTACGCAAAAGTGCTTTTTTACGTTTTCAGATGTATGCAAAAGTGCTTTTTTGATTTTTTCCCTTCATAAAACGATGATTTTTCTTCGTTTTACCATACTTTTTTACGTCTGTCAACGCTTTTCGCCGCACTTTTGCGTACATCAACCGCACTTTTGCGTACATCAACCGCACTTTTGCGTACATCAACCGCACTTTTGCG
>CAZZFV010000006.1:0-26547 GCA_964653855.1 uncultured Lachnospiraceae bacterium | reverse complement strand
CCGCACTTTTGCGTACATCAACCGCACTTTTGCGTACATCAACCGCACTTTTGCGTACAAGTAAAATCTCGTAGCCCTTGCCGCAAGCGACTTTCATGGGGGGGATATAACAAGAGATATATTTATTTAATAAAACAAGATATAAAACAAGAGATACTACTACCACTACTACGTAAATAAAATGGTAGTCGTGGTTATGAGACTGACTGAAAAGAAATGTCAATAAAAAAAGAGAAGGCCCAAAGACCTTCCCTCTTTTTTTAGTTTGTTTTTACCAAAAAACTCGGCTCTGTTTGAGTGACTTTGCAGCCCTCAATAATTTCACCGGTTTCGGTATTGATAACGTTTCCGTCAACAATAGCGAGCGTCTTTTTGTAATTCGCCCAATCTACCGTCTTTTTAATCTTGAGGTATTCCGTTCCGTCAAGATTGTTTATAAGAACATCATCGTTGTGTTCGATTTTGTTCTGTGACGGTTTGAACACAAGAGTGCCCGCTATTAAGCGATAGCTTTCCTGTGTTTTCGTTACCGAATGTGGAACATTCGCAAAATACTCAAAAAGGCAGGATTTTAAAAATGCGTTTTGTTGTTCGCATCTTTTTTCTGCCTTTTCTTTTTGCTCTGTCAATTCAGCAATTTGTTCCTCTGCCAAATTAACAAGTCTGTCACGTTCCTTTTCGTTATTTTTGATGATTCTAATCGCCCAATCGGCGACTCGGTCATTATCAATAACGAATTTGTCTTGCTTGTCAGCGAGATGCTGCTCGCTGACATTTTCCTGATTTTTTGATTCGCCATCAAATTCAAATTCAGGAAAATTTTCAAGTTCTAAATTATCCATTTTGTTTTCCTCCTTGTGAATTTTTTGGATATAAAAAAACATAGAAGAAAAAGTTTTGCCTACTTATTGCTATAAATCGTTACATAAAAAAGTAATAATTTATAGCGATAGAAATAAAGGCTGTTCTATATAAAAATGATGAAAAAAAGCTGAAAAAGGACAAAGCAGTAATGATGAATAGGTCTGTTTTGCTAAAAATCGTTACTGTGTTATAAAGTACCACTTTTTTATAAATATCTTTCCCTTTTATCCGACTGCTGATTTGTAGTGTTAGCTACAAATCGCTAAAAATAATATCCGACTGTCCTTTTTATTTATAAAACCCGCTAATAATAATTTTTGCTTTGTAAAAGAAGCCCGCTGATTTTTCTTAATAATCTTTTCTCGTAATAATAATTTTCTTCCCAAAATCATTTCTTTTATGAACCCTCTTTTTTTTCTTCTATAACTTCAATATCTAAAAATTATTTTTTCAAGGAGGATTGCCTATGCAATTTGAAAATTTCAAGAACTTTGTAAAAGCCGGACTTGAAAAAGTTTACGGCGAAGGTAACGTCGAGTTAACCGAAGTTACCAAAAACAACGGCGTAAAATTACCCGCCGTAACAGTAAAAACGGGGAAAAGTTTTTCTCCAATAGTGTATTTGAATTGGTATTTTTCCAAATACGAAAATTTCCCCGAAGATGCCGTTAAAGCAATGGTCGAGGTCATTAACGAGTCTCTTGATAGAGATATCGTTAAGGCGGTTAACAGCATTAATGATTTTGATACAGTCAAAGACTGCATCGTTTTTGAGGTTGTTAACGGAAAAAACGAAATCGCCGTTAAAACCCCGATTCCGGAAACGGATTTGTGTAAGGTCTATCGAATACAATTCGAATTAGACGATAACACAAAGGGGAGTACAATCATTACTCCTCCTATGTTAAAAACGTGGAAAAAATCCGTCGAGGAAATCGATGCGATTGCCACAGAAAATACTTTACAAAAGTATCCGGCAGTCGTTGACGGAGTATGGTCGATGATAAAATCGACCGGCTTATATCCGGAAATGGATATCCCGGATATAAGTGATTGTTATGATGAGCCGATGCTCGTCATAACAAACTCGGAGCGAAAAGCGGGTGCGTCGGTTATGGCGTATCCGGGTCTTGAAACTTTCAAGGAAATCTCGGAAGTTTGGGAGGAAGATTTATACATTCTTCCTTGTTCCATACACGAAGTTATTGTTGTAAGACAATCAAAAGGGGCACCCGATTGGTTATTACAAATGGTAACGTCAGTAAACAGGGAGGAATTGTCGCCCGAAGACAAGCTCTCCGACAGCGTGTATGAGTACACGAGAAAGGAGAAAAAAATCAAAAAAATTGCATAAAAAAATTGAGAAGCCGTAAAAAGCTTCTCTTTTTTTGCCCGTTATATAATTATATTTCTAACACAGCCGAGAACCCCTCTAAAATCCAAAATTTGGCACTTGTTTATTATTAGACGAGATTTTATCCAATAACGAAAAGCAACGCAAATTTGGGGCATTTTTTGAGGTTTTTTAAAAAATCCCCGGAATTTGCTGTCCACGAAGACTTATTACCTGGAAATAACCCGCTCATTATGGTATTCCTTGTAATAGATGTTCCTTAAAATCTCGTTTTTTTCTTTAGCCGATACCTGATTACGTCTGATTTTTTCAAGTTCGTCTCTGTATTTTCTTCTAATAGCTTTTTCATCATAAAAAAGCTTACAAATAGCATTTTCCGCCCAATCAATCTGCTGTTTAATAGCAGAATTGACTTCTTTGCTTGAATTTAATTCATCTTCAAGAATTTTTATTTTATTATCAAGCTGCGCCCTGTTGTGTTCAAGCATATATATTCTTTCGGAATACTTACTTCCGACTTCTTCTGTAATCTGTTTATAATCTTTAACGGACACCCTATTCCTTTTCGGAAGCGGGCTTGTTTCCAAAACCAAATCAGGAATTTTTTTCTGACATATTTGTGTAAAGAGCTTTCTTTCGTCAGCTAAAATTCGCTTATTTATTGTTTGGACAGATGTTCCTGCGGGAATATTATTATCGTCGGCAAATTTTTTTATTGCCGCATTTATCGACGGACAATCAAATCCGTGAGCATCTTTTCCAAACCACACCCGTCTTAAATGGACGTGAGGCGCACCTTCTTCATCAACGTGTAAGGCTGCATCAAGAACTTTACAATATTTTCCGTATTGAGACTCGAATTTTGAAATATAATCAAGAGCGCAATCCCATAATTGTTCAGGTGAAGCCGATTTGAATTTATCACCTATTTGGAGTATTACGTCTTGTGGGCGGCGGTATGTATGCGAATAAAATTGAGCCATAGTTGAAATTCTCGCATATTGTCTCGCTTCGTTATATCTCGAATTTTGGTCTGATAAATGGGCGGAAAACTTATCTGCATAATAAGCCATTTCCGTACTTTTGAATCTCGCTTGGGTTTCTTCTTCGAACGCATCTTGTGAAAAAGTCGTTCTTGTATCGTATTTCCAATAAAGATTATCTTTTGATTTTTCGGGGTCTATGTGACTACGATAATATTTAAAATTTCGGTCGTTATGTATCCCCCGACTATCCATTTTTTCACAATGCAAAGTAATTCTCATTCTGTATTTCCTTTCAAGTCAAAAATAAATTTGTCATACTTATTATTTGACAGAAAAAAAAGAAAATTTATTCTATTATGTGTTTGTCACAATAAAATTTTAATGCGAAAGGATTTTTTTTGTTATGAGAAAATTATTTTTATTTCTCTTTGTTTTACCCTTTTTTCTTTGTCTGACAGGTTGCTCTCAGAAGGAAACTGTCAGCACACTCGGCAATCTGGAAGAAGGAAAATATTATATTTACAACCCCACTTACGGCACGTGTGAAGAATTGTATATGCCGGAAAATACATTTGAAGACGCTATCGTAACTTCTCCCAGTACCGACCGAATTATCTGGGATAACAATAAATTGGACGGAGTTCCTTATCTGTACGGCGGCGCACAGCTTATTTATTATACGCCCAAAGATTTTTCCGAACTTTTTTATTGGGAAAGATTTTACGACCTTGGTTACACAATAGGAGTAAGAAACCTTAGTTATTTGGCAAGTGGGCGGGTTTATTTGTCTACGGAAACAAATAAAAAACTCACTTATCCCGGCGGAGATACAGACGCTCTCAATAATTTCAGAGATAACGATTATGTCGTTATCGACTCGATAGGCGGAATAGAATTACGTCAAAATACATTGTTCGGTAATGTAAACAAGTACGGACTTTTAACCGGTCTTACGGTTGATAAATCATATGCCGCCGTTGTATATAACGGTACGGTTAAAAACGAGTTTACATTTTGTGCAAACATAAGAGCGTTAGGTTCCGCAGAGACATATGTGTCAATGGATTACGAGTATATAACGGGAGATGTAATAGAAATTGCTATTCCGAATGATTGGAACTCCGGAATTTATATGATTAACGGAGTCGGTGTTTTCTTTTACTGTAATGAAAGCAGTTCAGACCCCGACAACCTTAATATTCCGAATCAAACCAAAATCGGTTGGATAGATGATGAAGGAAATACGACTGTTTTATCTGACTCGTATACCGAAAATTCCGCCAATAACAAAAACGACGGCGAAAATACATCTGATGAAGAAAAAAGTTCCCTCAATAACGAAAATATAAAAATCGTAACAGCGATTCCGACGCCGACTCCTACGAAGCAAAGCGAACCTTCCGCCTATTCAGCTTCTGTTCCGCCTGTTGCAACAACGGTGAAAGAGACGGGAACCGCTGTGGCATACGAATTTTATGATTGTTATAACTATATTCTTGAATGTTACGAATATACGAGATACACGTCAGCAGACGAAACGATGTTTGAGTTTCCGGTAAGTGAAGGAACAATGTGCGTACAACTCGACAAAGCATATATACCGAGACAGCCGAAAAGCCTTTATTGGGCGTTTTCCGTATTTCTTGAAACGCCTGATGGTAAATTTTACGAAATGCCGTTGTATTACGAAAACGATTGGTATTTATACGTCGCCAATATTAAAACGTCTGCGGGAACAGCCAAAATTCATATTACGAAATCAGATGCAATATCGGAAGAAGCTATTGAATATATCGCAAGTATAGATATTTTTAAAGACGATTTTTTCGGGCCGGGATATATAACAATTCTTCAAGAGCAACCTGATTATTATACAAAAGCCGTTGCCACACTCGAAGCCAACAACACTTCCGTTCAAGAAAATTCGAATTGATGAAAGGAATAATCTATGCCGGAAAACAATTTACCTTTTAAACAATTTGCCGTTACGTCAAAAAACGCCTTAATAAAACTTGAAGATGAATACAGAAGTACGTTTGAGACGTTCGAGCTGTTTCCGTATGCAAAAAATTCGTCATATGTTGAATTATCGGAGATTATCCCGGATAACGACGGAGAATGGGTAAATCCGTTAACATTAGCTATTTTTGCCGTATCAACCGAATTTGGCAGGAAAATTGCCTGTCAAAAAGTAAAAGATTATATAGACTCGGTGTCTTCCGATACCGATTTTTTATCAATTTCCGCCGCCGTTTACTCGGAAAGTATTCAAGTAACCGCGTTAATAAGAGTTTACGGTTCAAAATTTAATGCAGCAGGATTTTTTGAGTATATAGACGACCCCATTCAGGAAATATCGGAAGAACCGGAACAAAAAATCTGCGGGAATTTAATAATTCCCGACGAAGTTCAAAGCTTTGTTGTTACGGACGAAATGCAAAAAACGCACAATAACAAAATTTCTTACCAACAAGAGATTTTTGAGCAAGCAAGTGAAGAAAAGCCGTTTCTGAACCGGCTGGAAGAATACGAGCCGAATCATATAAAAAATCCGGCTGAGTCAATGGATTTGATTTACGACCTTAAAACTACGGATATGATGATTAAACTCAACGGCTCTTACGAAGATTTTAACCGAGCTTTTAAAAATATAATGAGATATGTGAACGGCACAGAACGGTACTCGTATTTTGATACATTGGAACTCGGCAAACAGTCTTATCAAAAATTTATGGACGTAATAAAAAAATACGCTTATGAAAATATAGTCAAGGTCGGGGATTTGGCTATGGAAGACCTTCCCGCATTACTCAGTAAAGTGTATCGGGCTTTATATCAAATGTATATTTTGCAAGATTTGATAAACGACCCGCAGGTAACTGATATAAAAATAACCGATTGGGATGCAATAAGATGTCGAGTAAGGGGAAACGCCTATATAACCAATTTAACTTTTGTCGATAGAGACGATTATGAAAGATTTATTAAGGGAATAATAATCCGTAACAATATTAGCGAGAATGTTCCGATACAAACTTTTACCGACACAGGCGATGATGATTATATCTTAAGATTTTCTTTGATAAATGGATATGTGACATCAACGGATGTTCCGTGTCTTCATATACGAAAAATATGGAGAAAAAAATTATTATTGGACGACCTTGTTGAAAGAAATATGCTTGAACCCAAAGTCAAAGAATATTTACTGGATTGTTGCAAAAACAGCCGCGGAATTGTAATTGCGGGAGGGCCGGGTTCGGGCAAAACCGTTCTTCTCAATGCTTTGCTTGAAGAAGGATACGAACAATCCGCAGAAATTCTTGTGATACAAGAAAATGACGAGTTGTTTACATACCGCAAGGGAGTTATTTTTGAACACATAATTAATAATAAACCGGGTTATCCGAATGTATCACTTGAAGAACTGGGTTCTCTTGCTCTTGTCGCCGGGGCTAACGTTTTTGTTATTGGCGAAGCAAAAGGCGCAGAAATTTGCTCGGCAATTACCCTCTCCAACTCCGGATGCCGTACCGCAATAACAATCCACAGTAATTCATCAACGGAAGTTGTAAATAAAATGGCCGACCTTGCTCAGCGAGGATATGCGAAGGACGTTGTTGCGGCAAAAAGAATGTTGGCATCTTTTCAAACCCTTGTGTTTTTGAAAAATTTTAAAGTGCAAGAAATATCCGAAATAGAAAAATTTGATGAAGAAAAACAAGATATGATTTACAAGTGTATTTATAAAAGAGTTTGATTTGTTGCAACCCTGTTTTTTTTTACATCACGCACACAAAACGTATAACACAGCCGAGAACCCCAAAATTTTCGAAATCTGACGCTTGGTTAACTTTGAGACGAGAAAACATCAATAAAATTGACAAACGCCATATTTTGGATTGTAAAGGGGCTCTCGAAGGTATAAATAAATGAAGAATAAAAGTGATATAAAAGCAAAACAAAAAATATTAGATGATTATATAAAAAATATAATATAGGCGAAAAAGTAACTATCGGTTTTAGTATTCTCGAAGCCTATAAATATGCCTCACAAATAGGAAAAGATATTAATAATTTATCTGGTAATGAAATATCAAAATTCAAAAGGGAAAGTTAAATTACATTTTATTTTTTTTTTTTTTGTAAATAGCTGTTATAAAGCGTTTTCTGTTTGACTTGTGCAAACTTTTTTGCTATAATATATTTTGTAGTAAAACAATATAAAAAATTAGCAAGAAAGGAAATCAAAAAACTTATGGGAAAATACGAATGTGAAGGGTTTGAGTTCTTTAAGGGCGGGTTGACCGACCACGAACTCACGCATATGAAAGAAACAATGGAAAAAACAATTATGCCGATGCACAAAGCTTGGCGTGATGCCGGTAGTCCGGTAAACGGGGTAATTGCCGAGACTTACTATAAAGAAGTCATAAGGCATATCAACAGATATATCATTCAGGCGTGCGCAACATTAAATAATTCAAACACAATCGTTAACGATATTCGAGATACGGTAATTCGTTATATAAAAAATTATTATCCGAGAGTTTCGGAAAAAAGCTTATATACTCCGTTGGATTTTTCAATGATATTAATTCAGCGTGAAAGACGAGAATATTACTGTTTAATATCACAAGAAACAATTTATTACAATCAAAGAAGGACGGACATTGATATTGCTTTAAAAAAAGCAGGAAAGCCTGAAGGGATAAAAACCCCGGGATTAACCGTAACGGAAATACACACAATAACAGGAGCGTCGTTAACCGTAATTTCTGCCGTTTTAAACGCAGTTAATTTCTTGGAAAATATGGACTCTCTCGAAGAATTTCAAGAGAGAGGTGTAAAAGAAATTAATTATTTAACGGAACAAACTATCGGAGAAGACCCTTACGATAAGGCTGACCGAAACTTCACTTCTCAAAAAGTGCACGAGTCTTTGGCAGAGCTTGATATACTCACAAGGGATATTCTTAAGGAAATGTATTTTTTTAGCAGAACAAGTTGTCAAATACGAAAAAAAATATTGAGCGAAAAAGAAAAATACGAAAAAGAACTTAATGATTATTGCAAAGGACACGGATATAAGTCTTG
Source organism: uncultured Lachnospiraceae bacterium (assembly GCA_964653855.1). GTDB lineage: Bacteria > Bacillota > Clostridia > Lachnospirales > Lachnospiraceae > RGIG3528. The sequence continues at coordinate 18,246 of CAZZFV010000006.1, read as the reverse complement.
CGATAAATTTTCAGGAAATGATGTGGAGGCGATTGCAAACTCCGGAATAATTAAATTACAATCTATTTTGCCCGCAAAGCTTGACGGAGTAAAACCCGTAAACGAGATGGATTTGCTTGAAGATTTTGAAGAAATCAAAGAAACAACTCCGGTTGTAAGCATTGACGATTTGGAAGAATTTGATTACAAATAAAAAAGCAAAATAAAAAGAGCCAAGATTTTTGTATCGCATTTCACTTGACTCTTTTTTTTATTAGTTTTGTTTGTCGATATAATTATTGTCGTTTATTTCCGATAATTGATTTTCTTTACGACCGGAAGTCGGGAAAAAGAATTTTTTACCATATAAATCCTTAAGCCGTTGATAACAGGAATCGGCTATGCTAAAAGCAAGCAGATAACTTATTCCGGCTGAGACTACTGCAAGTATAATAAAAAGCACGGCATAAATCAGTGCAAACCAAACCTGACAAAAGATTTGTAATCCGTAAAGAAAGCCGCCTTCTGCTGTGGGAATAAGGTCGGTTAAAAAATTAATTAACGCGTCTAATCCACACACGGATACATACAAAAGACATCTGCATACGATAATACTTATTGCAAAAACTATTGATGATAAAAGTAATCCCACTATTGACCACCACCTAATTTAGATTGGAGTGTATTAAATAACTCCATACTCTTGTTTTTCTTCTTGCCGCATTTCTTCCTGAGTTCGTCAGCTCTGTCCGCTGATTTTTCAAAAACTCCCGGACAAACAGCCTCAAGTCCTGCTTGCATTATCTGTCGAACAATATCGGATTTTCCGATATGCGTTTCATCGCAAATGTAATCAATGGCGGCAATATGCTCATAAGAAAGGTAATAAGACTGTCTGGCATAAGAATTTTGCCATATATCCTTATCGGCAGGCTGCTCATCTTCTTCACGCGGAGGTGTTGCGACAGGTTCTGTAACTTTCTTTTCTTCTTTTGCGGGAATTTTAAACCCGCTTACCGCTGATGCAATTTTACTTTCATAATTATTTTTTGCCATAATAATCAATCCTCACTTTCAAATTTCTGTAACAGTTCGTCTACGAACCTTTCGTAGTCCTGATTTGTTGTGCTGTTCGGAGCGTATTCGTTAAGCGGAACAAAAAATTCTGTCAAGGCTTCCGCGCAAGCAACGCTCTCTCTTATTTTCGTTTCAAAAACAGTAGTTTCAAGTTGCTCGGCAATACTCTTCGCAAGTTGTTCCATTCTCGCAGCCTTTTTTGTTCGGTCTTTTGCTTTAACAACGAGTATTCCGAGTACGCTTAAATTAACATTGTTATCTTTGGCAAGGTCTATTGCTTTTGCGAAATCCATTAATCCCGTCATAGACCAACCGGATTCCTCTACCGGAATAATAATATAATCGACATAAGCAAGTACGTTTTTTAAAGCGACGCCTATTGCGGGAGGTGTGTCTATAACAATAAAATCGTATTCCTTTTCGATTTTTAAGCACGCCCTTTTAAGATGGCTAAATCTCCTTTCGTCAACTCTTACTACGTTTTCTGCGTTAGAGATTAAAGGGTCGGAGGCAATTATGTCACCCTTTTTTGTATGTTGAATACATTCTTGTGCGGGAGTATCGTCACATAATATATCCATAAAAGTTGCTTGGTTTGTTACCTGAGCCTCAAAGAACCCGGTACTGTTGCATTGAGCATCGCTGTCAATGAAAAGAACCCTATATCCTTTTGTTTTCAATATTTGCGCTAAGCAAATAGAGGTTGTCGTTTTGCCGACGCCGCCCTTTTGATTGGCTACGGCTATTTTTATTGCCATAACATTTTGTCTCCTTTCGCGAAATGTTTCTTGTTTACGTTGAAATTATAACAAAAATAACATTTCTTTTCAAGTATAAAATTATAGAAATGTAAAAATGTTTCTATGTTTCTATATTTTTTTTCTTGTATTTACATAGATACAATGTTATAATAATAAAAAACAAAGAATAAAAGGAATCTCGGAAAGGAAATAAATCTATGAAAAAAGTCAATCCCGAATTAACAATATCAATTATCGGCGGATATACATTAAAGCCGGAAAATTTAAAAAAAATAGAGAATTTATTATTGGAATTACAAGACCTCGGATATAATCAAGAAACAAAGGAACACACTCTTATTATAAAAACAAGGCGGGAGAATTTTGACAAGATTATTCAGTTTGCAAAAAAGAATGATTTAAAAGCAAAAATTACCGATGAAATATCAACCCGCTCGGAAGATTACAGAACAGCATTTTTTGATTATTACAAGAATTTGGAATATTACAAATGCACGTATTGTCATAAAATCATTTGTAAAAGCATAGCCGAGGTAGACCACGTTTATCCGGTAAACGCCGTACAGACCAATCTAAAAATATATGACAGGTTTTATAAAAGAGGAAAGTCTGTCAATGATATTTCAAATCTTGTTATCTCGTGCCATAAATGTAATACCCAAAAAGGTAGCAAGATGGGAATTTGGCTTTTTAAAGGTAAATTACGACTTGCAAAACGGGCTGTTGCAAGTGCGATATACAACAATAACATTACGAGAAATTTATTAAATTTAATTTGCATATTGCTCTCTCCTATTCCCGTTTTGGGAGCGTTTGTGCTTCTCAGAAAATTGTATGTAATGTCTTTGGATATAGAGTGGCTTCATCCGCTTGGCAGCTTTTTGGGATTCTTTTTCTAAAGCAAAAAATAGGCAAGACTTGTTCTTGCTTGTTTTTTTTTGTTTTTCTTGCATAAGATATAGTGTAAAGAAAGGCGGTTTTTTATGTTTGAAAGAAAAATAATATCCCTAATACTTGTTTTAGGTGTTTTGCTTGGATGGCACACGGTAAATGCCAAAGAGACAAATTCCGCAAATGTAATTATAGATACAAACAAATATAATTATGTTTCTATAATTTGTGCAGACAAAGAAACAGTTTCTATAAAACTTATTGGCGGAGAAACAACAAATATAAAAGAGTCTACTTTAAAAAGTTACGATATTCTTGACTATTACTTTAAAGCTGACGGATTGTGTACACTTAATTTACAAGGTGACTCCTTTGCCGTTATTTACAGAGGTGGGTCAAATTATGAGATTCTTTATACCACAATAGACAAAAATGTAATTAAATCTTTATTTGCAACAGGCAGAACTCTTTCTCCCACTCCCGGTATTTGGAACGCAATAACGCCAATTACGACCACGGGAGACATTTCTAAAGGGGAGTTGATTATTGTTGTTACCATATTTGGCTCAATAATGATTTTCCTTGTTTTTCTTTTAAGGAAAAGTAATAAAAAGGCTATAAAAACAGCAAAACAAAAAAAGAGAAAAGAACAAGCGAATAAAATAACGCAGGAATTAAAAATAAAAGAGAACGAAGAAATGGCAGCTTATTTAAAATCCCTTGATGCAATGTATGCGAATTATCCTGAAGAAGACCCAATATTGGTATTAAAAGACTATCCTGATGAGCATAATAACTCGGTTCCATCTAAAAAAATCATCGAGAATACTCCTGATGATGAAGATGATGACTTATTCTTAGACGAAAATTATTATTGAGAAAGGAATTGATTTATGAAGCACATTTCTATTTTCGGAACATATTGTATAGAGCTTCCTGTTTTCTTGGCTGCAATACTAAATAAAATGCAAACAGAAACAATTATTATCGATTATTCGGGAGAATTAATCTTGGCTTATGCCGAACCGAATGAAAAAGGAAAATATCCGGAAGAAATCGGTTCCGGATTAACGAAAATATATTCAGCTTCCAAAGCTAAAAGCTTGAAAACAAAAGCGGATTTTTGCATTGATTACTATGGAACAACATTTTGTGAAATAAAAAATACAGACCTTCTTATTTTGTGTTCGGATATGTATGCTTTTAATATAAAAAAAACAAGAAATGTTATTTGTAATAATGAAAACATAGAAACATATCTCTTTATTAATAATTACATAAATTCACATAAATATGGAACTAAATACATAAAAACAATATCAAATCGTCCAAAAGCAAAAATTCTTTGCAAGGAATACAACAGCGGAGATGCAATGCTCATTCACAATATAGGGTACGAACAATTACACTTAAACAAGTTGTCGTCAAATTATAAAAATGTGCTTTTGGAAATAATCACATCAATAACAGGTAATTATCTTAAGAAAAAAGAAGTCAAAAATATTTTCACATAAAAAAAGAGAGGACTCAAAAATGGGTAAAATATATACTTTTTGGTCACCTTTGCACGGACAATGCAAAACGACATCAACGGCGATTGCGGTTGCGATGGCTGAGGCGAAGAAAGGAATAGATACGGTTATAACACACGTACAGCCTCGGTTGTCCTTTATGGAAAAATATTTAGGATTTGACGAACAACAAAATGTCTTAAAAGACGTTGGATTAAATTATTTAATTTATAATGAAGTAGCAAGAGAACTGAACGAAAAAGATATAAAACAAGCCGTTATAAAAATCTGTGAACATCTTTATATGCTCCCTGCGATAGAACAGGCTCAATGTAATGCGGAAAAAGATTTATTGATATCAAATCTCGTGGTTAATGAATTACCTAAATATTATCGTCGAGTAATTATCGACTTGGGAACAGAAACATATCGGGGAAATTTGAGAGGGTCGGACAGGGAACTTATCAAAACAATTACGGATGCGGCCGCAACAAATTTTGTCGTTTTATCTCAGTCAACGTGGCTGTGGGAAAAATATGAGACACCAAATTCTGCTTATATTATTTCCGGATATGACCCAATGTCAAGAAATACAAAATTTAATTTTAAATTTAAGACCGGGGAGTCCGCAATAACAATACCTTTGTGTACGGCTTTTTCGGACGCATTATCGTCCGGGGAAGTGCCGTTATTCTACGAGCGAAACGAAAATTTGAATATCAAAAAGCCACAAGAAAATATAAGCCTCTTTTTGAAACAAACGTCGGAGGTAATTAAAAACAATGATTGATTTTTTGATAATATTGTTTGTTTCTATATTGATTGTTTCTATGTTGATATTTTTTTTAAGACAAAGAAATAATGATGAAAAAATATATGTAGATAATTACGCTTTATTGAAACAATACATAAAAAACGAAATTGAACAATCAATAAATATGGTTGCAACAAATGTTGGGTTGTCGTCGGAAAACATAGAAAAACAATTAATACAACGAGAAAATCTAAGAAGCTATATACGTAACGCCTGTTCCGGAGACAGGGGCGCAAGAAAGGCTACTTTTCAACTTGTAAAAGATAAATTATTGCAGGTTGTTACGGAAGATAATTTGTCCGACTTTTGTGTTTTTGACCCTACGGAAGCCGAGCCTTTTACAATGTTCGAGTCGCTTTTATATATTAACGACTCAAACACGCAAAAAAAATTAAAAGGAAATTCTTCCGTAATAGGACTTGCCGATGACGGCTTTTCTAATATTGCAGAAAAACTTGAACTTTACAATGATTTTCCGAAAGAAAAATTAGTTGCTTTGTATACGGAACAATACCCGATGCTCGATTTTGAAGATAAAATAGAAATTTTTTCCCAAATGTTGTACTCGAAATTATATGGGTTGGGAGTAATCGATTCTTTGAATTATCAAAAAAGAGGAATAGAAGAAATTCAGTTGGGGCTAAGAAACCCGCAGACCGTGGCGTATGATTACAGAATTGCTCTTGCGGATAATACCAATAAGACACAGAAAAGCGCAAAAGATGCTATTGATGTAATTTTTCGCGGAACATTAATGCCGTTATCCTTTTTGAGTTTCAAAAACGATGCGGAAATGAAACGAGTAATAAACAATCTTATTATTACGTGCAATGCGGGAGAATTAACCGTCAGAAATCCCAAAATTGTAACAGATACTGTTGACGGACGAAGAATAACGGCTTCAATTCCGCCTCAATCCGATGCGTGGCTGGCTTTAATCCGAAAATTTAATTTATCGGATATAGTCTTGTCGCATTTGTATTCGAATGAAACACTTGTTTCAGTCCTCACTCAGCTTGTGAAGTCAGGGGCAAATATATCCGTAACGGGTGAAATGGAAACGGGTAAAACAACATTATTGAGAGCTTTGATTGGGTTAACATCTTCTAAATATGCAATAAGAATTATTGAAAATGAGTCGTTTGAAGTAAATGGGCGAATTTATTATCCGAATAGAAACGTGTCGTCTTTTCGGATAATGGAAAATCTTGATGAAGAAAGCGTTCTTGCGTTAGTCAGAAAAACATCCGGACAAATATTTGTTGTCGGAGAAGTAAACCAATTAAGTATGGCAAATCTTGCTTGTAAGCTATCAAAAATTGCATCTCAATTATTTTTGTCGGCGCATTATGTAACAACAACAAGTATGGTATCCGACTTTAAAGACGCTAAAATACAGTCCGGTTTTACAAATGTTCAGCTTGCTCAAAAGGCAGCAGTAGAAGCATTGTGTTTAGATGTACACGTCGTTAATAAAAAAGGAAAAAGATACATAGAATACATAAACGAAATAGTTCCGGAAGGGGAAAATGAAAAATATCGTGTTGTAACAATATTAAAAGGAACTCTCAATGATGAATATGAAGTTGTGAATAAACCATCTTCACATATTTATAATCTTGCAAAACGAAATCTTTCGGAAAATGAGTATGACGAATTTGAATATTTCTGGGAAGATTGTCTGCCTGACGAGTCTCCTGCGTGGCTTACGGCTACTCAAAAAATTTAGCGAAATAATAAAAAAGGTGACGTTATGGCGAAAACGAGAAAAAGTATTATACAAGTATTATCAAAAACTCCGTTTAATTTTTTTATAAAATCGTTATATGCTCAAATAAAGAGGATATGTCCTTATTCGGATACATATATAAACGCTTATATAGACAAGTTATTAATTCAAAGCGGGATTGTTGCGCTTTTTACGGCAATAGTTTTCATTTTTTTTAATAAGGCTATTGATGTAATAAATCTATATGCTTTCATTTATTCAATATTACTTGCATATATTATTTTTAACGAAATTTCAAATTCAAAAATATCAAACTTGGAAAAGAGAGTAAACGAGCAATTCGTTTTCTTTCTTGACAATATGAGAAGCAATTATATTATTTCCAAATCCATTATTTATTCTCTCCGTGCATCAGCCGAAACTTGTGGAATTGAAATGAAATATTATGTTACTTTGATAGAAGATATGATTATGAGCAAGGACTCAAAAGAAAAAACCTCAAAGTATACTAAAGACCATAATAATCCCGCCTACGTTCGTCTTTTTGTGTCCGCGTGTTATCAATGTTATGTTTTTGGAGACAGTAATACTAATAATGATAAATCCCTGTTTTGTAAGAACATTCAGATAATAAAAGAAGAACTTAAATACAATATCACAAAAACCGAAAAACGAAATTTTAAGTTTATGGGATTTAGCCTTATAACACTCGCTCCCGGACTGTTCTTGAATTTATTTTATAATGTTGCAATAAATTTTATTGGAGAAACACAAAGTTTTTACAACAAATACGGGCTTTTTATCAGAATAGCGGTAATTGTTTGTACTTGGTATGTTTATTCATTGGTTTACAGATTAAAAAGATTTAAGGTTGAAACGCAAGACAACGTTTTGCTAAAAAGAATTGAAAAAATAACAAATTTCAAGTTCGGAAAGAAAACAGAAAAAAGGATAAGCTATAAATTATCTTTACTCGGGAGAACCGTAACTCCGAATGGATTTCTCAATGAAATGATTTTTATTGCTGCAACCGCACTCGTTCTTGGTAGTGGATTGACTATCTTTACAAATATCAATACAAAAATAAAAATACTCAATAACAAAGAAGTTGGGTCATACATAAATGCCGTTGACACAGAAACGGCGGTTTCGACAATAATAAAATATTCTAAAATCTATAAAAGCGGAATCGACGAGAGCGAAGAAAAAGAACTGCTTCCGTTATTAGGAGAGGGCTTAAAAAGTAATAGTGAATATGTAAGAGAAGAACTGCTGAACGAAATAAAAAATCGAACAAGCGAGTATCGCTCAATTAAGCTGCTTACGTGGAAAGCATATTTGATGTGTTTATTGATTTCTTTCTTATGTGGAATAAGTCCTTTGCTTTCGCTTGAAATGCAATGGTTTTTGTTCGTTTCGAGAAAAAATGAAGAAACAAGGATGTTTCAAGTTATTTTATTATTATTTAAAAATATCCCTAATATTTCTCTAATAACGATTTTAAACGAAATGGAATCGCACTCATTTATGTATCAAAGCCTCTTGCAGTCAGTAAATAATTTGTATTCATACAATCAGGATGAAGCTTTACAGTTATTGAAAGCGGAAGCCGGGATGGAAATAAAAAGAAATCCGGATTTTAGTGAAATGGCTAACGCCTTGTGTTCATTTCCAAAAATCGGAGCAATAGCATTTTCAAATATTGAAGATGACATTCAATTATCTAAGCAACACGATGATGTAATGGCAGAAAAAGAGCAAACGTCGTCATTGGCAATAGTGGGAATGATAAGCTACATTCCGGCAGCTCTTGTTGTCGGCGGATATTTTATGGTTCCGTTTATAATTACTACGTTATCGGAAGTAAGAGACACTATGTCAACTTTGTCTCAATTAGGATTATAAGGTGTTTTGCAATGAGAACTCAATTTCAAATAATAATTTGCCTTGTTATTACAGTGTTCTTGCTAAAAATAGGCATATCCCTATATGATACGGGCAAATATAAAACCGACAAAGAAACGATCTTAAAAACGGCAGGAAATGCAAGTTATGCCGCGTGTCTAAAAATTTTAAAAACAGAACAAGGACGTAATAATGCCATAAGCGCAAGTGAGGAATTTTATAATTTCTTCCGTCTGTCAACCGACTTTACTCCGGATGAAATAATGGCATATTGCCCTATTTTACTTTTGTTTGACACAACCGGATATTACATAATTGAAAATGGTGAAATAAAAAATGAAGACATACAACGATATAAAAATAATAATCTTTTATCAGAGTGTACAATCGAAGATTTTGTTGTAATAATAAATGATACGATAACTTGTTATAACAAAACTTATAAAGTAAAAATCCCTGATTATAATTATGATTTAGAAAAAAACGTGGATTTTGAGCAATCTCTAATTGTTATTTGCGTCATTCCCGACACATTAAATAAGGGCTCTCAAACAAAGGTATTGCAACAAACGGGCTATATTTATAAAAACGATTGACACTCCCACGGCTAAAGCGGTGGGTTTCCCCGCCCGCATAAAGTTATAATTTTTGCGGCATCAAATCGGATGCCGTGTTTTTTTCTTTTATCTTCTATTAGTTATAAAAATTATTATTGAGAAAGGATTTATCTATGAAACAATGTAAGAAGAATAAAAGCCTGATTATGATTACAGCTTTTTTATTGTTTTGGTGTGTTTTTTTATTAACACCGTATAAAAAAGTATATGCCGATGCCGATTTTTCCGACTTGCCCCCGATTCCTTATAACCGATTGGACGCAAGTATCGCTCGTTATCAGCCTCACGCACTTATTTATGAGGGGAGTTACGATGTATATATAGTAGAACTTGATAAAATAATTCCTTTTGATTTTGGTGACACAATAAGTGATACGGATGCCCAAGACATTGCTTGGATACTCAGGGAGTGTTGCGGAATAACAAGTGGAACTTATAATGTATATCCACGGTTGGTTTATATAACTCTCGGAGGGGCGACACAAATTGATGAAAACCAAATTAATACATTGTGTCTTGGGGAAACCCGTTTCTATAAAAATTCAAACGGGGCAGTAACTAAAAAATATAAAGAATGGTTTGATTGGAGTCGTATGGAATGGGGAAACTATGATTATCTTACAGAGACAGATGAAGCGGAAGCCAAGCTTTTTTGGAACAACCATAGAGACCATAACGGAACCGACGGCGAAACCATCACAACATTAGACCCCTTAAATTTAAAGAGAAAAAGTTATTTATCAAAAAAAATAAGCTTATCATCAATACCGGATGATTATTCGGGTTCTTCATCTGCAATAAAAAAATATGTTGAAAACAATAAAATAAACGTAACTCCAACGCCCACATTATCGCCCACTCTTGAACCTACACTCGCTCCCGGAATAACGGCTACCCCAACTCCAAAAGTAATAAGCACTCCGACGATAACGCTTAAGCCCACGTCAACACCTACTCCCGCAACATATCAAATCGCGTATTACGGAAATGGTTCAACATCGGGTGCTGCATATTCTACAAAAAAGCAAGCTGATAGTTTTATTACAATAAAATCAAACTGGTTTTTAAAATCGGGATGTAGATTTCTTTATTGGAAAGACACAAACGGAGATATTTATTATCCCGGCAATTATTTTGATGTATATAAAAATACGTCCTTTTATGCCGAATGGGAAGTAAATCAAGGAATAGTAACTTTTGATTACAATACGGATTATTTATCAAATTACCCCATGTATGACAGCTTTTCAAAAGGAGATTACGGAAATTCCCTTACATCAAAAGGAACCATAATAAGAATATATGATGATACTGACGCAACAGGACAAAATTATTCTGTTGAGGAAATCTTTGCAAACCAAAAAGTTTATACACTTAATTCTGTTATTGGGGAACTCCCGCTGCCATCTTGTGATTGTTTTGAATTTGGTGGGTGGAGTACCGCTCGTTTGACATATACGGTTGATGACCCAAATGAGCAAGGAAAAGAGATAACAATTTCCAATGGCGACCCGACGTGTATTATTTCGTCTAATTACATAATAGCAGACACGTCTTATAAAACGCTTTATGCTTATTGGAAGCCTAAAAATATAGATATTGATTTCGTATATTATTGTGACCCCGAAATAATAGATATAGATGATTGCACGTATTATTTTTACAGTCTCTATCAAACCGACGAACAATCAATCTCTATTCCTTATGGAACAACTTTTGATGATATGCCGTTATTATATGCTCCGGGATATACATTTTCAACTTGGTATTATGAAGATGATTCCAAAGAATATATTTCTAAAGAATATGTTTCTAAAGAAACAGTATGTTTATTTACGGAAAGCACGACGTTATATGCGGAATGGGTTCCCGAAGAATATACATTAACCTTTTATTCAAATGCGGATGATGTATTAAATCCCGACCCGATAACATTTACTTATTACAGATATGATTATCCTATTGAAAAGGCTGTTTATCCGACTTTGCCGACACTTGAAAGAGAGGGATATGTGTTTGACGGGTGGCAACTTACCAATTCTTCCGGGCCTGTTATTTCAAGTGGTTCGGAAGTTGTATATATGAGTAATTCGTATGCTATTGCCAAATGGACGGCGGCGGAAATTGAAATTACCTATAATTGTAATTGGCGTACCGACACGGCATACGGAAGTATACTTGATGCCGATAATCCGAAAATAATTGATAACGGACTTACGATAGTAGTTGAAGATTTAGACGAAACTTATATAAAAACCGCTAAATATAATGCGACATATAAATATCCGACACCGCAAAGAGACGGATATACGTTTAAATATTGGACACTTGCAGACGGAACTATCATTACCAAAAATTCGAAATGTTTGTCATTAAATCCGATTACGTTATATGCGAATTGGACGGCTAATACGTATACCATATATCTTAACGACAATCTTGAATATCATACTTATGATGATGCCGATTACGATACAGAAAAATTGGATGAAGCATATAAAGAATATTATGACTCAAAAAATGTACCAATTCAAAGTCAAGAATAATAGACTTTAGAAAGGAAAAAGTAATGTTTAATAATTGTTTTCAAAAAACACTTTCGCGCATAATAATATCTTTTTGTTTAAGTGGTATTTTAATCGGCTGCGGAATAGTATCCGATAAAGATATCGAAACGGCATATGCGTCTCATAGTCATTCGGAAAGCTGCTATGAAGAATATTATGGTGCGGGTGTAGAAAAACATTCACATACGGATTCGTGTTATAAAACAGATTCTGAATTAGTAACTTGCGGATATTATACCGAATATCACGAAGGGAATAGCGGATGCGGAGCGGAGATGACTGAAAATGGCGAAACTATTATCTCGTACACGGATGGCAAATGTCCAAAATGTGAGAAAAAAACTGTAACTCAAATAAGGTATACGCTTAAATGTTCAGCTAAGAGAAATACAAATCACGATACTGAAGAATATCAAACACGCAAATGTTCGTCTTGCGGGTGGGAAACTACGTCTAAAGAAGACCATTATTATTGCCATTACGGAGCTTATGATGAGTATTATACTTGTAACGGAGATAATTGTGACGAAGAAGGTAGTTATAATTCCGCTCATCAATATTATAAAAAAAATACTTATATTGCTTGCGGAAAAGCAGAAGGAACGTATTATAACAAGAATACAAAAGTTGAAGCAAAATGTATTTGTTCCTCTATTGCCACATCCTATACTCCGAATATTGCAAACGCAAGCGGGGCGACATATAACAGTTCAAAAGGCGCATACGTTGTAAACAGTACCTTTGACGCAAATATTTTAAATTACGCAACAGTAACATATAAAGACGGACATACTGCTCAAAATCAATCGTGTACTCTTTATGTAAATGGACAACAAACTAACGCAAGTGAGATTTTGAAAAATTATAATACCGTTCAGACAGTTACAATAAAAGCAGGAAATTCACACAGTAGTTCGAGTTCGTTTAAAATATATGTAAACGGATATTTCGCCTTGGAAACCGAGGCTGATGCAGCGGAAGGTGGTACCGTTTTCGTTTCGGGAATGACAAATTCCGAAGGAGCATTTTTATGTACTTCCACAGTAGCGGCAACGGTAAATATAAATCCAGGTTATGAAATAGAGGAATGGTATTTATACAATGTAAATTCGGGCGAGACAACAAGTCTGAGTTCCGAAAAAACAGTATCGTTTGTTATGCCGGCTTATAACGCGAAGCTTGTATGTAAAATAACGCCCAAAGATTATACTTTTACGTTTGTAACAAATGTTGAGCAAATTTGTGATGATATAACGCTTGCCTACGGCGAATATTTCACCGAATTACCGACTCTTTCAAAAGAAGGGTATGTTTTTACCGGTTGGTATACGGACGACGAAATAAGGGTAAAAAACAACACCATATTTGATTTTATTCCATCGTCCGAATTAGTTACACTTACCGCAAAATGGGTAGAAAGAATTTATCAAATAGATGTAAACTATGACGGCGAAATAGGCAAAATTCCTATTGCCGAAAGACCGGGTTACACGTTAATCGGATGGGGAATAATAAAGGACGGAGAACTTGTAAAAGAAATCGACCTTTTAAAAAACGAGTCATTTGCAAACGAAACAAATGGAGAGCTTGTTGAAACCACAATCGTAAAAATTACCGAAAGCGGAACCGTATATACAAAATGGCAGCCTAATAAAACGACAATTATGTTTGATGCGAACGGTGGTACTTTTGCGGATGGAACGACAACAGCCGAAAAGACCGTATATTATGACAATCAAGTCGGAAATTTGCCGACTCCCAATAAAGAAAACTATAAATTCGTTAAATGGGCATATTCTACAGAAAATACACTCGCAATGGTTCACAATAAAACTGTTTGGGATAAAACGGACGAAACAGTAACATTGTACGCCGTATATTCAAATGAAAGCACGACCAAAAATATTAATGTTACGGTTTATGCTAATTACCCGAACGAGTCGGAAAGCACAATAATACATTCATTTTCGGTAAAAGAAAATGAACCTCTTACGGAACTCGAAAATATAAAAAGCAAAATCGAACTTGATAAAGGTTCCGATTATTTAAACAAGCACAATCTTTCCGAATATTTTTATGTCAATGCCGACGGCAGCGGAATGGGAATTATCGATAACCTTACGTTGGCGACTTCGGAAACAAATGAGCTGATACTTTATTGTGCGTGGTCACATACAATTTCATACAATAATAATTTATCCGAAGCTTTAGGCTCAACGCCGTCTGATATTATATACGGAAACAGCTTTTATGTACGAGATTGCGGGTTTTATAAAACCGGATATACATTTACAAGTTGGAATACAAAAGAAGACGGAACAGGAATCAATTATTATGTCGGAACAAAAATAACGCTTGATACACTTGAAAACACGACGCTTTATGCAAGATGGGAGAAAACGACCTATACTTTCTCTTTAAATGCAAGGGGCGGACGATTTGATTTATCAGCCGTTAATCCGATTTCGTTTATGCAAGGATATGACCTGGCGGATAAAAATAAAACAATATCTTTAAAATACGGAGATTTATTACCCAATAGCGTTAATACACCCAATAAACTCGGATATACGTTTGAGGGCTATTATACGGGAATAAACGGAACGGGAACTCAGGTTTTTGATGCTGCCGGCAATTATTGCCTGGAAGATACAAATATAAGCGACCTGCCGATAACAGCGGAAAGCGAAGTTCTATTGGGAAATCTACCGTCTTCTGACGGAAATTATAATTATCAAGGTAATTTTATCTCAATAATAAATTTGAATACTTTATATGCTTATTGGGAATATAACGGAACTTATAGCGACTATCCCGAAGCCGTACAACAGCAAAAGCCCGAAGACGAGCAAGACAACGAAAATGTGAAATCAACAAAAGCTTATGTTTCGGGATTATTGTCTGATGATTATTACAATCCTTATGAAAATATCCCTTCGACAGAAGATATTTCCGCAAATATAACGGTTACGGAATATAAAGTGGAATATACTTATGAAGCTTCCGGCGGAACCGAAAAAGAGGAAGTTTCATACGTAGTAAAAAGCGACAGTAATAACACGATATTTTATTATCAGGTATATAACCCTGAAACCGAAGAATTGGTATTTAAAAAAGCCGTATATGACACGGATTATGTTATAAATAAATACTTACAACATAAAATTATTGGCGATATAGCAATTATGATTCCCGACGCCATAAACATTTATTCGTCTGCGTTGGAAAACGAAATCTTCACTAAAGAACTGACAAGTGATATTTCAGACGTAGAGTTTACGGTTAAAAGCTATGATAATTATAACACATACGAATACGGAAATGTAAAAATAACGGTTTATTCCGACCATATGGGAGTCGCAAGTAATCAAATAGATATTGATTTAACCAATTACAACAATAATAAAAATATTTTCTTTATTGCAACAGATACGAATGGTGCCCCTGTTGATTTTACCAAGCCGGCTTCGTTTAACGGGAATGATGTTGATGAATTAATTGACATTATACTTAATAATATTGCCGTATCGAGACAAGACGGAATATCGGATACAATAACTGTATCCGCAGATGTTAAAACAAAAGAAATCAGTATTGAAAACGAAGTGCCCATCAATCAAGAAGCGAAGAACGGAACCTACAAAGTAACATACGAAGTTTTATACGATGTCGCTTCTCAAATAAATTTCGCCGGAGGCACGTCATCCGGATTGGAGGCGGATGACGCAGGGGAACGCTGCGTAGACGGTAATTTTTTACGGATTTTTACCCCAATAGCAACAAATTTGGAAAAAATTATTATTGGGCTAAAAACAGAGGGTGTGATTACCTCATTTTCCGTCAATAGCAATTTTGAGAGTCAATCTTTTACTTATACCGGTTATTGGGGCAGTTTTAAAGAGTCTGCCTCCAAAAAATTGTTGTTGTACAAATACGCAGATGGAACTATCGGGTACGCAATTTACTTTCCCTTTAACGTCTGGTGTTATGCTTTAGATGAAAACGGAGAACGAACTTTTAAATATTATAAAGCGGGGAGTCCTATTCGTTGGAATGAAAGCGAAGACGCAAAAACGTTTTATGTTGCAAATTCCCTTAATGAACAAATGAGCAATACGTCAAAAACTGCGATTTCAATGGTAACAGCCGTAAATGCAACGTATAACAGAAATCCGTTAGAGCTATTAAATGGCAAATGGATTTGGAGTTGTGTTAAACGTCTTAAAAACAATACAATTTCCGATAATAATACGCAATATGTTGCCTATGATGAAGCTCAAATAACGGCCAATTCCGTTGTTGATGCAAAGTTAGTCTTGGACGGCACGACTACGCAGCTAAAAACGGGCGATATCGGGTATTATTTGCTTGGTGACGAACTCAGGTATTATATAGACACGACAGGGGCATTTTACGACGATAATTGTTCAATAGAAATCACTCCGCATTATTCGTTATTGACGGAAGATTTAGAAATAGTTACAGACCCGGTAAATTTTTACACGGGGCTTAATTATTCTCTTTCGGAAGGATACACGAAACACGTCGTTAATTTTAAAAATCATTCGGAGAATACGAATAAGCACTCAATAATTTCGTATTCGCTTTTACAGCACTTGAATGATGTCGTTTCGGATAAAGAGATTTCTTTATCAAAAGAACTGCTTAAAACTTCGGATTTTACGCAAGAGTATACTTATGACAAAATCGTTCTCAATAGCGCATCAAGGTTTGTAAGGGATTTGGCATCATTATCGTGGTACCGGCAAGACTCCTGGTTCTTTGAAGACTACGGGGCGATTTCCGTTGATAAAAATAACGACTATATTGACGATATGGTGCAAAAAGCCAATGTACGTTGGTGCGGAGCCTTTACTTTGCCGCAGAATATTACTGTTATAAAAGATAATTTATATTCCGGATTTTGTTCGGAATGTAATAAAGCGTGTTTCAAATATAATCAAACCGCAACGTGTTCAAATTGTGGGGCAAAACTAATCCAACTTAAGAAATTTTTATTGGACGACGGAGAAAACGAGAACTATCTTTACGACGGGCAGATATTACCTTTTACAGAAAAGTCGGGATATGTGGAATTGACTTTCGACATTTTGGTAACAGACTCGTTGGGAATAGTTACTGAAATAGAGAATATTCCCATAACCGACACAACAGGAACGACCCAGAGAGTGATATATAAATTGGGAACAAGCAAAGCAGATAGATATACGGTAATTGTTTATTAAGAAAGCAAAAGGACGCGAAAAACGTCCTTTTTTTTGTCAATTACCCCGACTTCTATAAGTCGGGGTAATTCGCAACACGACACTATAAAAAGACCTCGAAGGTGACAAGCCTCCGAAGTCTTTTTATAGTAAAGCTGCATATTTAGTTGCAAAGCTTACTATCTCTGTAAAGATTTTTATTGTAACAAAAAGTCCGCTAATAAACAGCAATGTGTCTACTGCCAACGTTACAATTTCTTTAACGTGTTCCATAATTTACGATGTTTTTGTAGGTGTAGCCGTCGTCTGTGTGAAGGTAATGCCTGTTAGAATACCGTTTTTATTAACCGTTATCTCACTTACCGTATATTTCAAAGAAGGATTGATATAATTATCGTTTGTTTTATCATACACTTTGTTTAAAGTGCTCGTGGATGTATACGGAACGGGGGTCGTCTGTAAACCCGTCGCTACTTTAATCGTAACCGCTGTATTTTGGTCAAGAGCTTCAAGAGCCTCAATAACTTCGGCTCCGGTTACGGTATCACCTTTTGCGAAGCTCAAAGAGCTTGACGCAAGTTTTCCCAAAATATTTTCCGTCTGAGCAATATTTTCCGATGTTGTATCTTTCGCCTTATTATAAAGCCCGATACCCACCGAAATAAAACCGATTGTGACAATAAGCCCTACGGCAAAAAAGATAATTTTCTGGATATTTTCCATTTTGAAAAGTTCCTTTCTATATTTGATTTATCATAACTCTGTCTATTACTCCATTGGCATTTCTACCAATGGTAATAGTGTATTTTCTAAGAGGATTTACATAATAGTTTCCATCAACCGATTGAAGTTCTGTTATTACGGTATCAATATCTCCCGATAGTTTATTATCATTTATAAAAATTGTTATGCTATCAGAGTATATATCTTGTACGAAACCTCTAACCAATCCTCCGGGAACGTCTATTCCTAAATATTTTGTAATTTCGGCTTCTTCCAACTGTTGATTTTCTTTACTTATCTGTTGTTGAACAGTCGAGCCTGCTTTTTTTACAGAATAAAAAACTCTAATGCTTATTCCGATTATTGATAAAAGCAGGGTGAGCGTAATCGCTTCATATAGAAACTTTTTAACTTCATCCATATTTTTTCCTTTCTTTTTTTTCTTAC
>CAZZFV010000005.1:50478-67390 GCA_964653855.1 uncultured Lachnospiraceae bacterium | reverse complement strand
ATTTTTGGTTTTTTATAATTATGATGCAATATCGGATTAATGGCAAGAAATTTTGTTTTTTTCGGATATGAATGCTACCTTTTAAGTTTAAGTTTTTAAAAAACAAAATTGACATTGATACAGACAAATATCGGAATATTTGCTATATTTGTAAAAAGAATAAAGTGTGGATAACGGGGAACGATAAGCATGAAAAATAAAATTTTGCAATTTGCACAAATGAGTGTTTTGATTATTATATTGATTCTTGCGGTTCTTGCGGTAATTTTCATTCCTAAATCGATAAGCAATTATTTTGCATTTGCCGTGAAAGGGGCAAGTATCGGAATTGCCGGTTATATTGTTGCGGAATTTGCTCCGATAATATTGTCGGAAATTGTTTTGCTTATTGTTTTTGCCATATTGACCAAACATATGCATAAAAACGGTAGCCGGTCACTTCTGAAAGGAAAGTTTGGTTTTATAAAAAAAATTCCGGTGGTTGCGCGAATAATAATTGGTTTAGGTGTGATTTTTTGTGTGTTTACCTTAATTCTTTATGTGGTTCAAGATGCGTTCGTTTATACACCTACCGACGGAACAAGTATGACCCGTCAAGTTTTAAAGCATCAGGAAATGTCGGAAGTTAATTTGGATGAAGGAAAAATTTCAGGACTTGCTTATTCAAAAAGTTCATCACAGTGTTTGCTTTTTTTTGGCGGAAATGCTCAAAACGCTGCTTCCTTTTTTAAAAACTTTTATAAAAATGGATTTGATATTTTGATTGATAATACGGACATATTGTATTTTGATTATCCCGGATACGGAAAAAATCAAGGAAAGCCGACAGAAAAGGATATTTATCAAATGGCTTTGTCGGCATATTCATATGCAAAAGAAAATTATTCGACCGTATACGTTGCAGGCTTCAGTCTCGGCTCGGGTGTCGCGGCATATGTGTCCGCAGAGCGTAATCCTTTAAAAGTTTTTTTGATTGCACCATATACAAGTATGACAGATGTTTACAATACTTTTTTGCCGATTTTTTACGGGCCGTATAAATATATTGTAAAAAATAAATATCCGAGTATAAAATATATTGGTGAAAACGAAAGCGAAACATTAATATTTGCATCGAAGACAGATGAAGTTATTCCTTATGAATTTTCGTTACGATTATATGAATCGGTGACGGAGAAGGCAAAAATGTTTACAATGGATGATAAGTCTCACAATGAAATCGTGTTTGATGAAAGTGTATGGGAAATAATCAAAAATGAAATGAATTGAGAAAATAATCTTGAGGTATTCTGATACCGATTGATGAAAATAATGAAAATTAAGCCGTATGTCAATGGGAAACGATAGACATACGGCATTTTTTATATGAATGTATTACGATGTAATGACGGATCAAATGTGAGAAATCTTGTTTTTTTAGTTAAAAATGAAAAGATGCTTGACAATATATATATATATATATACTAAAATAGGACAAAGCGCTTACGTCTGGATGGCGTACAGAATTCGGTATCGCAATTCTAATACGTTAAAATAATATACGAGGGAGGTGTTAAAGATGCATATCTTAGGACATTTATGTAATTGATTATAAATATTGCTGATTAAGAACATTACAGGGATGCATAATAACGACGGTTAAAATGTATCCCATTGTAATCATATAAACACATAAAAAGGAGAACTATGACATTTAAGAGATCGACATCCGCAATTGTTTTTAAAATGAAAAATAAATATATAATTGGTTATGGGAGTATGCAGGATGTATATTCCGATGCTGAATATAAACAGATTAAAAAATTATTTGTTTTCTTGGATAATGAAAAAAACGAAACGGAGCTAAAATTATTTATAAAAGAAAATTTGATAGACGAGGCTATATTTGAAAAATGTTTGGAAAAGAAATATATAACAACAAATAGATATGCAATAAATTATAGCGAGCAAACTGTTGATTATAAAAATTTATTGTATGTTGATTGTGCTTATAAAAATTCTGAAAAAGTAACAGAAAAAATTAAGAAATCAACGTTGCTTAATATCGGATGCGGAGGCATAGGTAATTATCTTATGTATGCTTATGCGGGATTCTTGCCGAAAAGAATTATAATGATAGACGGGGATGAAGTTAGTATTTCGAATCTTAACAGGCAGATTTTGTTTGAAAAAAACGATATTGGTAAAAAGAAAGTAGATGCTGTTATTGAACATTTAAATAATCGTTTTGTCGATGTGGATTATGTAGGTATTGCGAAATTTGCCGATTATGATATATTAAAAAGGGTTGTTGAAAAATATAATGACGGGAATATGATTATTACAATATCCGGTGATAACAGTACAACGGTAAATGATTCAATAAAGATAGCTGCGAAATACAAGATACCATGTTTAAATATCGGATACCTAAATGATTATTCGGTTATAGGTCCCTTCTTTATTCCAACGATGGGAGCATGTCCTTTTTGCAATGATATTGGAGCTGATTATGAGGACAATGGCTATAAGGAATTAGAAAAATTTAATTCAAAATATAAAGCCCCTTCAGCTTTTATGAACAGTTCTATGGCATCGGCAATGGCAATGACCGATATTCTGAAGCTCTTTGCGGAAGACTATACGGGAATCAATTCGTTAAATAACAGAGTGGGAATCGGAAACCTCGAATTTAATGTAGAAAAGGTGAAAATGTGCAGAAATGAAAAATGTAAAGTGTGCGGAAACCTCTAAGTCTTTAATAACATTTTATTTTGCGGCATTGGCTATGAAAAGCATCGCTATTGCAATGCCGCATGCTTTTCTGACGTTGATTTTTCTTGATAAAGGAATGGACTATTCAAAAATTGCGATTATTCAGGCGTTTTATTCTTTTGGCGTGGTCATATTTGAATATCCGTCGGGAGTTTTGGCCGATAAATATCCCAAAAAATATATTTATATAATGTCTTTGGCTTTGCTTACCGTAACTTATCTTTTGGTTTTAAACACAGACAGATATTTATTCCTTATAGCGGCATGGCTTATATACGGCATATCAACCGCAACAGAAACGGGAACAATAGATTCGGATATAATAATCTGGATAAAGGAAAACAACGATACCGAAGAAATTTCCCAAAAAATCAAGAAATTTATCGGTACATCCGGTCAGGTTTCTTCGATATCGGCAATCGGCGGCGCGTGCCTTGGGTTTGTGCTTTATAAGATAATCGATATAAATATCTATTGGGTGATGACGGCTTTGATTCTTTTTGCCGGGCTGTTAATTGCAATCTTTTATAAAATACCCGTAAGAGAAAAAACGTTGAATAAGCGAAATATTATGGCAATAGTAAAAGACTCTTTTAAAGAGATAAAAGAAACGAAAGAGTTGCAATATATGATGTTATTGTTTGCTCTGTTTCAGGTCTTTTTGCAGATTCATTATCAATTATGGCAGAGTTTATTCATCGAGTACGGAATTAAGTCCGATTGGTTTATTTTTATTTATCTCGGATTTCAATTTCTCTCGATAGTCGCATATAAAGTACCGGTAAATAAAATATTTAAGAAAACCGCCATACCCGTTATGGGAATTGGGATCGTGGCGGTGATACTTATGTATATGGCCGATAAGCCGATTATACGGTTGCTTCTCTACGCAGTACCTGTTTTTTCGGTATCGATAGCCGCATATTTTGTTGAGACAAAGTATAATGAAATTATAAAGGTTGGAAATATATCATCTGTTACATCGTTATTTTCGACTGTCATGAGAATCTTTGGATTTTGTACTCTTTTGATTTCAAGCCGGTTTATCGAACTTTTTTCAATAAGAGCATTGTTTTTGGTTATACCGCTTGTTGTCTTCGTAATGGTATGCTTTATATTGGACAGACACATTATAAATTTTTCTTTAACGGACGAAAAATAAATCCTGCCGTATGTCAACGGAAAACAATAGGCATACGGCAATTTTTTTTCGATTCTTATTGTGCTTACATTTTAAATGTGTTAAAATTCTTTCGTTAAGACTTGCAGGTGTAGTTTATCGGTAAAACTTTGGCTTCCCAAGCCGACGAGACGGGTTCGACTCCCGCCACCTGCTTTTTTGTTTTGTAGTGGGGAGGGTGAATAAATGAGTGTATCTGCCGCTGTATCTGCAACAATGGGTCTTGTCTGTATTTCTTTTGTTTTTATTCTCTTTGTTTACAATTTCTTTTATTCCGAGAAAAAAAACAGTTCCGATTCACTTTTTTTGATATTGTGCTTTGCGGTCATTATGGAACTTATAGGTGTTACTCTCGGGCGAATGTGCATAGGTGACGCCGAAGAGTGGTATCCTTATATCGTAAGAATTTGCGTATTTGTCGCATTTTTGTTTTCGTGTCTTATTCAACTCATCTATATAAATTATCTTGCGTGTTACATGAATATCCCCAAAACTTCAAAAGGCATCATAAGACAGCTTACATATCTCTACACGCTTCTTTATGTTGCGAGCATGCTTTTTAATTTGAAGTACGGATTTTATTACAGGATAGATAAGGAGCTTAACACTTATATTCTTGGGAAAGCATGGTGGGTAACGACCGCCGTATGCCTTGCTCCGATCGCACTCGACGTTTATCTTGTCGTAAAATACAGGAAAAACGTTCATAAGGCGGCATGGATCGGAACATTCATATTTATTGTGATTTCCCCCGTTTCCGCAATTATCGAATATAAGACCGGATATCCTTTTAATGCGTCCGCGATGTCGATTGCGCTTTATGTCGTATTTTTCAATATTAAGACACAACAATCCTTTATAATGGAAAAGCAAAGAAAAGAGCTTGCCGAAAGCCGTATATCGATAATGTTAAGCCAGATTCAGCCGCATTTTATGTACAATGCGCTCACGACGATAGCGGTTCTTTGCGAAAAGGATCCGGCGGAAGCAAAGCGTGCGACATCCAATTTTTCGAGATATTTGCGTAAAAACATCGATTCGATGAACAAGCGTATGCCCGTTCCTTTTTCGAGTGAGCTTGAGCATATTCAAACATATATCGAGCTTGAAAAATTGCGTTTCGGTGACAAATTAAATGTTGTGACCGACATAAACGCTAAAGACTTTTTGATTCCGTCACTCACGATTCAGCCGCTTGTCGAAAATGCCGTAAAGCACGGTATATGCAATAAACCCGACGGTGCGGGCACGGTCACGATTGCGACACGAGAAACTCAAAATTCGTATGAAATCATCATATCCGATGACGGAGTGGGCTTCGATCCCACAAAGAAGCCGGACGACGGCAAGGAACATATCGGTATGGAAAACGTTAAAAACCGCTTAAAGTCGATAGTGGACGGGAAAATTACGGTTCAAAGCGAAATCGGCGTAGGGACGGTGATTACCGTTATAATTCCCAAAAACGCAAACAAAAATCAAGGTATGTACAGATAGGAATGAAGTATTTTTTTGATTCGTTTAAAAAAGCAATTTTAAGAAAAAGGACATTGATTCTTTTGCTTGCATTGATCGGAGAAATTTGTCTCCTGATCGCAAAGAAAAGCACTTATTTTGCGGAAGAAATTTTTGCGAAATATATATTTAAGCCGTTTTCGGTGTGCTTATCGACGATCACTGGTATTTTTCCTTTTTCGGTTGCGGAAGTAATGATTATTCTCTGCCCCGTGCTTGTGATTGCGCTCGTTGCGGGATTTGTTCGTAGGATGATTAAGGAAAAGGGAAAAAGACTTTTTCTTATCTTTACGTTTTTATTGAATGCCGCATGTATGTGGAGTGTAATTTGGTTTTTTTATTGCTTCGGATGCGGAATCAATTATTACAGATATCCAGTGAGCGAGTATTTTGATTTGGAAGTCAGGGATTCGTCAAAGGAAGAACTTGCGGATTTGCTTTCGGAGCTTTATGCGGACGTTACAAAGTACAGAGAGGAACTTACAACATTTGACGAAAACGGTGTGTATGAATTACCTTATTCGCCGTATGAACTCGCACGTGAAGCTCAAAAAGCATATATAAAGTTTGCGGAAGATTATCCCGTGTTTTCGGGGCATTATGCGGCACCAAAGTGCGTAATGCTGTCGCATCTTATGTCTTATACTCAAATAATAGGTCTTTATACGTGCTGGACGATGGAAGCAAATGTCGACATTGACATATCCGATTACGAAATCGGTTCGACGATGTGCCATGAGCTTGCGCATTTGCGCGGGTTTATAAGAGAGGACGAGGCAAATTTTATATCCTATATGGTTTGCATAAATTCCGACAATGCGGATTTACGTTATTCGGGCGCGTTACTCGCGTTTACTTATACGGCAAATGCGCTTTCGGCAAAAGACGCAGATTTATATAGGGAAGTGCTCTCCGAAATCGACGACTCCGGAATTTGGCTTGACTACGCCGCAAACAGGGAATACTGGAAGCAATTCGAAAAGGCGGAAGTCGTATCGGAAGTCACAAACGAACTGAATGACACGTATTTGAAGGCAAACGAGCAGGAGGACGGCGTCGAGTCATACGGAAGAGTGGTTGATTTGCTGCTCGCGAAGTATAGGCGCGATCATGGGATTGAATAATGTCGCATAGGTGTCCGGCAAGAAAATCAAGTAACAGGCTGCCGTATAAATTTAGGGCAAAAGCCCCGGAAAATCTATGTTATTTTTATAAAGTCATTGAAAAATAAGGCACAAAGTTTTAAAATTGTACCTTAGTACATATGAAAACAACGGAGGAAAGATTATGGGTTTATTTTCCGGACTCGAATCTGTCGGAATGGGCGGACTTCAAAATCTTAAGGTTTTTGAGGATGACAAGGCAAAAGCCGAAAAGGAACAAAAAAAGAAAACGGAAGCCGCAGAATTAAAAGAAGAAGATTTTATTTTCGATAAAACTTACAAGTGCCCTTTATGCGATCGCGAATACAAGGCAAAAGCCGTTCGCACGGGTAAGGTAAAGCTTATAGGCTCGGATGACGATTTGCGCCCACGCTATCAATTCGATACACTTAAATACGATGCGCTCACATGCCCCAATTGCGGATATTCCGTGCTTACAAAGTATTTTAATATAAATCCCTCATCGGTTCAGATGAAGCTTTTGCGTGAAAATGTCTCAAAGGCTTTTTCGGGAATTAGTGAACCGGACAAAATTATGTCTTATGACGATGCGATAACGCGTCACAAGCTTGCACTTGTGTGCTCGATCGTAAAGCACGCAAAATCAAGCGAAAAGGCATACACATGCCTTAAAATCGCATGGCTTCTTCGCGGCAAGGCGGAAACTTTGCCCGCCGACACACCGAATATAGAGGAAGTAAAAAAGTCGCTTCATGATGAAGAACTTGAGGCTCTCGGAAACGCATATTCGGGATTTACGGAAGCTTTTTCGAAAGAAAATTTCCCTATGTGCGGAATGGACGAAAACACTGTGACGTATCTCTCTGCCGAGCTTGCAAAAAAGCTTCATAAGTATGACGATGCACTCAGACTTTGCGCAAGAGTAATTACGGCTAAGGGTGTCAATGATCGCATTAAGGATAAGGCGCGTGAAATGAAGGACGATATTTATAAAGAAACCGGACGCAAGGAGTGATTTATGCCCGAACACTTGTATACAATACCCGTAAACGAAGCCTTTGATGCGGATACAGAGTGTCCGATATGCGAAATGGTGCATTCCTTAAACGAAAACGCACTTGATTTTACTCTCGGACCGAGCTACATGGAAGACGATGTGAGAATGGTTACGGATAAAGTCGGCTTTTGCGAAAGGCATGTTGCGGAAATGTACAAGCGTGGAAACAGGCTCGGACTTGCATTGATGCTTAAGACTCATGCGGACAAGGTGATAGAAGACATCGAAAAAAAGCAAAAGGGACTTTTCGTTACCGCACCCCACAAATTTTTGGGCAAAAAGGAAAAAAGCGCAAATCCGGTATCGGAATACATAAATAACGTTAATTCGACATGCTTTATATGTAACCGCGTAAACGAAACATATAAGCGTTATATCGATACGATGTTTTATCTTTATGCGGATTCCAAAGAATTTAAGGAAAAGTTTGATTCGTCGAAAGGCTTTTGCTTAAGTCACTATAATTTTTTACTGGAAAAATGCACAGAGTATCTTGATAAAAATAAGGCTAAAGAATTTGCCGATACGTGTTCAAAAATTTTCACCGAAAATATGAAGCGTGTGCGGGACGATTTGTCTTGGTTTATAGACAAGTTTGATTACAGAAACACGGATGCGCCGTGGAAAGATTCAAAAGACGCCTTGCAGCGTATGATGCTCAAACAGAATTCACTTTATTACAAAAATCCGGATTCAAAATAAACCGGATTTTTTTACTGTATGGAAATTTTAATAACGGTAATTTTTTTAATTTTTGGTGTTGACAAAATGAAGTTTTATGCTAATATATCTATAGCGTTTAGCACTCAATTCAAGTGAGTGCTAATAAACACTTAAAACAATACTCTAAGGAGGAAAAAGATATGAAATTGGTTCCGTTGGGAGACAAGGTCGTTTTAAAGCAGCTCAAGGCTGAAGAGACCACAAAATCAGGTATAGTTTTGCCGGGACAGGCACAGGAAAAGCCTCAGCAGGCGGAGGTCATTGCGGTAGGACCGGGTGGCATGATTGACGGCAAAGAAGTTACAATGCAGGTAAAGGTCGGCGACAAGGTTATTTATTCAAAGTATGCGGGCACGGATGTTAAGCTCGGGTCCGACGAATATGTTGTTGTAAAACAGAGTGACATTGTTGCGATTGTATGTGATTAATCGGAGGAATAAAAAATGGCTAAAGATCTTAAATATGGTGCAGATGCGCGAATCGCTCTCGAAAAGGGCGTAAATAAACTTGCCGATACGGTTAAGGTAACACTCGGACCCAAAGGCAGAAACGTTGTTCTTGACAAATCATTCGGTGCACCGCTTATTACAAACGACGGTGTTACGATTGCAAAGGAAATCGAGCTTCCGGATGCATTCGAAAACATGGGCGCTCAGCTGGTTAAGGAAGTTGCCACAAAGACAAACGATGTTGCGGGCGACGGTACAACAACCGCAACCGTTCTTGCACAGGCAATGATTAACGGCGGTATGAAGAACCTGGCAGCAGGCGCAAACCCGATTATCCTTCGTAAGGGTATGAAGAAGGCTTGCGATAAGGCTGTTGAGACAATCGAAAAGATGGCTTCCCCCGTTACCGGTAAGGAGCAGATCGCAAAGGTTGCCGCTATTTCCGCAGGCGACGAGAAAGTCGGCGAAATGGTTGCGGATGCAATGGAAAAGGTTTCGAAGGACGGCGTTATAACAATCGAAGAGTCAAAGACGATGAAGACCGAGCTCGATGTTGTACGCGGTATGCAATTCGATCGCGGATATGTTTCCGCATACATGGTAACCGATACGGATAAGATGGAAGCGGTTCTTGACAATCCTTACATTCTTATCACGGACAAGAAGATTTCGAATATCCAGGAGATTCTTCCTCTTCTTGAACAAATTGTTCAAAACGGACAGAGACTTCTTATTATTGCCGAAGACGTTGAGGGCGAAGCTCTTACAACACTTGTTATCAACAAGCTCCGCGGTACGTTTAACGTTGTTGCGGTTAAGGCTCCGGGATACGGCGACAGAAGAAAAGAAATGCTTAAGGATATCGCAATCCTTACGGGCGGTCAGGTAATTTCCGATGAACTCGGACTTGAACTTAAGAACACAACGATGGATATGCTCGGACGCGCTAAGTCGGTTAAGGTTCAGAAGGAAAACACCGTTATCGTTGACGGCGAAGGAGACAAGGAAGAAATCAAGGCTCGTATCGCTCAGATCCGTTCACAGCTTGAAACAACGACATCCGATTTCGATAAGGAAAAACTTCAGGAGCGTCTTGCAAAGCTTTCGGGCGGCGTTGCCGTAATCAGAGTCGGCGCAGCAACCGAAACCGAAATGAAGGAAAACAAGCTCCGTATGGAAGATGCACTTGCCGCAACAAAGGCAGCTGCCGAAGAAGGCATTATCGCAGGCGGCGGTTCTTCATATATTCACGCAGCCAAGGAAGTTGAGGCTCTTGCCGCAGAACTTAAGGGCGATGAGAAGACGGGCGCCGAGATTATCCTTAAGGCACTTGAAGCTCCTCTTTACGCAATCGCAGAGAATGCGGGACTTGAGGGCTCGGTTATCGTAAACAAGGTACGTGAATCCGCACCCGGCATCGGTTTCAATGCTCTTACGGAGGAGTATGTCGACATGGTAAAGGCCGGAATCATCGATCCCGCAAAGGTTACACGCTCGGCACTTCAGAATGCGACAAGCGTTGCATCCACATTCCTTACAACGGAAGCAGCAGTTGCAAACATCAAGGAAGATAAGCCGGAAGCACCCGCAGGCGCAGGCATGGGCGGCGGCATGTACTAAAAATATGTTTAAGAGCGGCCGGGTTGGATTGCATGCTTGCATGCAATGACGATCGGACAACTTGAAAACCGATTTTAATGTAAGTATTATCATCAAGAAAAGAGGCAGGTAAATGGAAGGAAATTATTGCGAGGCAAGAGCGAAGAAAAAGAAATCGGCACGTGATGTGTTAATAAAAGGTTCCGTTATTGCCGGAATCGTGATAAGCGTGCTGCTCGCGGTTCTCTTCGGAAAAGCCGTTATATTTATTGTTCCGGTTGTGCTCGGAATCCTTGCGTATTTCCTTTTCCCGCGTCTTAATGTTGAGTATGAGTATGTATTTTGCGACGGACAGCTTGATTTTGACAAGATCATGAACGGCGAAAACCGTAAGCATCTTGAAAGAATCGATATGGATGAGGCTGTTCAGATTGCACCCATGAATTCCCATACGCTTGACGGGTACCGCCATGACGGAGTAAAAAAGGTGGACTATTCAAGCGGTGATGCAAATAATCACGTGTGGGGAATCGCAATGAGCGCCGGAACGCAAAAAAAGCTTTATTACTTTGAGCCGAGCGAAGAGATGATTCACAAAATGAAGCAAAAATCCCCGAGAAAGGTTTCGGAGTATTAAGACGATACCCGCTTATTAAAAACTTTAATTGCACTCATTTGTTAAAAGTACAAATGAGTGCAATTTTTATGTTGATTTTATTTTTTCGGACATTTATAATAGGTAAAATCTTTTTTTTCGAAAGCGAGGAAAATCATGGGAACAATAGTTGAAACCGGAATTACTTTTGACGATGTGCTTTTAATACCTTCATATTCTGAGGTTCTGCCTTATCAGGTGGATCTTACCACTTATCTTACAAAGAAAATCAAGCTTAACATTCCTCTTATGAGTGCGGGAATGGATACCGTAACGGAGCATCGTATGGCGATTGCGATGGCTCGTCAGGGCGGTATCGGAATTATTCATAAAAATATGTCGATTGAGGCTCAGGCAGAGGAAGTTGACAAGGTAAAGAGATCCGAAAACGGTGTCATAACGGATCCTTTTTCGCTTTCGCCCGATCATACATTAAAGGACGCAAACGAGCTTATGGCAAAATACAGAATTTCGGGTGTTCCGATCACACGCGGTAAAAAGCTTGTGGGAATAATCACAAACCGAGATTTGAAATTTGAGACCGATTATTCAAAGAAGATATCGGAGAGCATGACTCACGAAAATCTTGTTACGGCAGAGGAAGGCGTGACTCTCGAAGAGGCAAAGAAGATTTTGTGGGAATCGAGAAAGGAAAAGCTTCCGATTGTTGACAAAAACGGCAATTTAAAGGGACTTATCACAATAAAGGATATCGAAAAGCAGATTAAGTATCCGAACTCCGCAAAGGACGACCACGGAAGACTTTTGTGCGGTGCGGGCGTCGGTGTGACAAACGATATTTTAAAGCGTGTTGAAGCACTTGTTAACGCAAAGGCGGACTGCATCGTAATCGATACGGCACACGGTCATTCGGCAAATGTGCTCAGAGTGGTGCGTGAAGTTAAGGACGCTTATCCTGAACTTCAAATTATTGCGGGAAACGTTGCAACATATGAGGCAACGGAAGCTCTCATAAAAGCCGGTGCGGATTGCGTAAAGGTTGGTATCGGTCCCGGCTCCATTTGCACGACAAGAATTGTTGCGGGAATCGGTGTTCCGCAGATTACGGCCGTTATGAACGCTTACGAGGCTGCCAAAAAGTACGATATTCCGATTATCGCGGACGGCGGAATCAAGTATTCGGGCGACCTTACAAAGGCGATCGCCGCAGGCGCAAACGTATGTATGATGGGAAGCATTTTTGCGGGATGCGACGAGGCACCCGGCGAATTTGAGCTTTTCCAGGGAAGAAAATACAAGGTTTACAGAGGAATGGGCTCTATCGCCGCAATGGAAAACGGAAGCAAGGACAGATATTTCCAGACAAACGCAAAGAAGCTTGTGCCGGAAGGCGTTGAAGGAAGAGTGGCATATAAGGGACTTGTGGAAGACACCGTATTCCAGCTTCTCGGAGGCCTCAGATCCGGTATGGGATATTGCGGTGCAAAAGATATAGAAACCTTGAAAACTACGGGAAAATTTGTTAAAATAAGCAGTGCGGGACTTAAAGAGAGTCATCCCCATGACATACATATAACAAAGGAGGCTCCCAACTACAGTACCGAAGAAACAAACTAAATTTTTAAGGAGAATCGAAGGTATGGGTGAGATTGTCGAAAAACGCAGGAGCAAAAGGTATCCGGTAAAGCTTGAACTCAGCATTTCAAAGATTTTTAAGCAGGCAGATGTTGAGCTTCTTGATATGGATGTGCCTATAACCGTGGTTGATGTTTCAAGACAGGGTATCGGTTTCAGATCGAAGGGCGAGTTCCCGGTCGATTATTATTTCAATGCGCGTCTTGAACTTGGCGATCCCGAAAATTCGCTTTATTGTGTTGTGCAAATTATCAGGAGAAACGATCTTGGCGGCGGTGAGTACTCCTACGGATGTATTTTCATAGGACTTGCCTCGGTACTCAATTATATTTTCGATGACTTTGAAAGGAAGGCACAGGAAAATGAATCAAATTAAAAATATACCGGGATATGAGCTTGTGAGAACAAAGGAAATTCCGGATGTACAGGGCACGGGTTATGTTTTTAAACATATTAAGTCCGGTGCCCGTGTTTTGGTCTTAAAAAGCGATGACGAAAACAAGGTTTTTTCGATAGGATTTAAGACACCTCCGAAGGATTCGACGGGTGTTGCGCATATTACGGAGCATACGGTTCTTTGCGGATCGAAGAAGTTCCCGCTTAAGGATCCTTTTGTTGAGCTTTGCAAGGGCTCGCTCAATACGTTCTTAAACGCAATGACCTATCCCGACAAGACGATTTATCCCGTTGCAAGCTGCAACGACAAGGATTTCAGAAATCTCGAAGACGTATATATGGATGCCGTTTTTCATCCCAATCTTCATGTGAGAGATGAAATCTTTAAGCAGGAAGGATGGCGTTACGAGCTTGAAAATGCCGACGACGATATCACGTTAAACGGCGTTGTTTATTCCGAAATGAAGGGTGTTTATTCGTCTCCCGATTCGCTTTTCAGCAGGTACGGTATGGATTTACTTTTCCCGGACACCGAATACGGCGTTGATTCGGGCGGTAATCCGGATGTTATTCCCGAGCTTACGATAGAAAATTACAGAAATTTCCATAAGACGTTTTATCATCCGTCAAACAGCTATATTTGGCTTTACGGCGATGTTGATATCGAGGAGCAGCTCACATGGATGGATAAGGAATATCTGTCCGAGTTTGACAAGATCACCGTTGATTCGTCGATTAAGGTTCAAAAGCCTTTCGGATGCATAAAGGATGTCACAAAATATTATTCCGTTGACGAAGAAAAGACGGACGGCAAGGGATGCTTTTATTCGATGAGCGTTCTTGCGGGCGAGAACAGCGATCTTATGAAGGGACTGGGACTCGAGCTTATCAACTATTGTCTCTTTAATGCACCCGGCGCACCCGTTAAGCAGGCTCTTATAGATGCGGGCATCGGTGACGACGTTTTTGCTTACTATGACGGAGAATGCTTGCAGCCGTACTTTGTAATCGGTGTTAAGAATGCAATGCCGGGACTCAAGGACAAATTTGTTTCCGTTATCAATGATTCGCTTAAAAAGTGCGTAGACGGCGGACTTAACGAAAAAACTTTGAATGCGGCAATCAATATACTCGAGTTTAAGTATCGTGAAGCCGATTTCGGAAGCACTCCGAAGGGACTTATATACGGGATTTCCTCTTACAGCACATGGCTTTATGACGACGACAAGCCGTTTGACATGCTTGAAACGGCATCGATGTACAAGGAAGTGAGAAAGAAGATAGGCACGTCGTGGTTTGCCGATCTTATTAACGAATATTTCCTTAATTCGAAGCACGGAGTCGTTCTTTCGCTTTTGCCCAAAGTCGGCTTAAACAAGGAAAAGAATGAAGATTTAAAGAACAGGCTTAAAGCTTTAAAGGCTTCGATGACAAAGGAAGAGATAAATAAGCTTGTCGAAGACACAAAGGCATTAAAGGCTTATCAGGAAATGCCCGAGACCGATGAAGACTTGCGCAAGATTCCTCTTCTTTCGATCGACGATATCAGAAAGAATGTTTCCGAATTCAAGAACGAACCCGTTTTCCCCGAAATCGGAAAGAATATCTGGCATAATTACAAAACAAACGGCATAGCATACATGAGGTTTAATTTTAACCTTAAGTGCCTGAGCGCCGAAGAAGTGCCTTATGCGGGAATCCTTACATGGTTCCTCGGATATACCGATACAAAGAAGCACGGATATCAAGAGCTTTCCGATATCGTGAATGAGTATACGGGCGGAATCGAATATGATACGACATATCATATAAGCGCAAAGGATTACAATTCCTATGTTCCTTTCTTTAAGGTTGCCGGCAGATGCCTTTATGAGATGTGCGACAAGACGACAGACATAATCAAAGAAGTATTGTCTGAGACTATACTTTCCGACAAAAAGCGTGCACGCGAGATTATGTTTGAGGGAATCACTTCGCTTGAAACTTCCAACATGAATAACGGAACCGGTGTTGCAAGAAAGCGTGTCGCAAGCTATACGGCAGAGCCTTATGCATATGCGGATGCGTCAAGCGGACGCGGAATGCATATGGCGGTAAAGAAAATCACGGATAATTTTGATAAAAATGCGGACGCATTTATAGAGAAGCTTGAAGCGGTTTCAAAGAAGATATTTACAAAAGAGAATCTTGTCGTAAGCATTGTTTGCGACGAGGAGGGACTAAAGTACGTTAAGCCCTGTATCAAGAAGATTTATGATATGTTGCCGAGCGTCAAGCAACCCGAAATTTTGAAGTTTAATCCCGTTCGCAAGAACGAAGGTCTTAAGACATCCGGACAGGTTAACTTTGTTGCCCGCGGCGGAAATGTGAGAGCACTCGGATATGAAATCACGGGACCGCTCGAAGTTCTTACGTCGATGCTCACATACGGATACCTTTGGAATGAAGTGAGAGTAAAGGGCGGAGCTTACGGTACGGCATTCAGAGTGGCCCAGGGCGGATCGGTTGACTTTACGTCTTTCCGTGATCCCAATTTAAAGAGAACAAACGAAGTGTTCGAAAATGTTGTAAATTATATCGAAAACTATGAAGCAGACGATCGTGAAATGACAAAGGCGATTATAGGATTTTTCGGTAATGTCGATGCACCGAGAAGTCCACGTTCAAACGGCGACAGATCTTTCGGACATTATATGAGCGAAGAAACTTATGAGGAATGTCAAAAGATACGTGACGGTGCAAGAACATGTACGCCTGCGGACATTCGTGCGCTTGCGCCTGTTTTGAAGGATGTTCTCGGCCAAAACTTCTTTGCCGTTGTAGGTCCTACGGAGAGCATTGAGGAAAATAAGGACCTGTTTATGAATATTGAAAACCTCAATTAACGGGTGAATCGATGAGTGACAATTTTAAATCGGGCTATGTTGCGATACTCGGGCGTCCGAATGTCGGAAAATCAACGCTTATGAACGCTTTAATCGGGCAAAAGATAGCGATTACGTCCGAAAAGCCCGAAACAACAAGAACAAAAATTCAAACGGTTTATACGGATTCCCGCGGTCAGATAATTTTTCTTGATACGCCGGGAATCCACAAACCCAAAAACAAGCTCGGCGATTATATGATGAAGGCTGCAAACACAACGCTTTCGGACGCCGACCTTGTGCTTATGCTTGTTGAACCCGTAACCAAAGTGGGTGTAAACGAACAGATTATTTTTGATACGTTAAAAGATGTGAGCGTGCCCGTCGTTCTTGTCATAAACAAGACCGATACGATTACGTCGGACAACAAGAAAACGCGTGAAGAAAAACTTGTTGATCTCATAAAAGCCTACAACGATATTTATAAGTTTACGGAAACGGTTCCGATTTCGGCTTTTAAGAAAAAGGGCGTCAACGAACTTATGGATACGATTTTTAAGCTTCTTCCTTACGGACCAATGTATTATTCGGAAGATACGCTCACAAATCAGCCGGAACGCGTTATTGTTGCGGAAATCATACGTGAGAAGTGTTTGCGACTACTCGGTGACGAAGTGCCGCACGGAATTGCCGTTACGGTCGAAAAAATGCATACAAGGAGCCTTAAGGAAACCGGAGAACCCTGCATTGACATCGAAGCCACGATATATGCCGAAAAAGAAAGCCACAAGGGCATTATTATAGGCAAGGGCGGAGAAAAATTAAAGCAGATAGGTACGAAGGCAAGAATCGATGCGGAGAAGCTTTGCGAATGCAAGGTGAACATGAAGCTTTGGGTGAAGGTAAGAAACGATTGGCGTGATTCCGAAAAGATGATGAAAAATTTCGGATACAGTAATGACTAGCTTGACGCGGATTGATGCGGATTGACGTGAATTGA
>CAZZFV010000005.1:26009-50468 GCA_964653855.1 uncultured Lachnospiraceae bacterium | reverse complement strand
AAGCCGCCATGTATAAAAAATGTACAACAAAATTAAAGTTTCGGGCATGGTGATTGCATCGATGCCTGTCGGTGATGTTGACCGACGTATTACAATTTTAACAAATGAGCGGGGAAAAATATCCGCATTTGCGAGAGGCGCACGAAGACCGACGAGTGCGCTTCTTGCTTGTTCACAGCAATTTGCGTTCGGGGAGTTTGAGCTTTTTATCGGGCGTGACAGCTATTCGCTTGAATCGGCGGATATAAAGACTTATTTCGGTGACATAAGAAACAATCTCGATGCGATATATTACGGAATGTATTTTTCGGAATTTGCGCTCTATATGACGCGAGAAAATGTTGAACCCGGGCAAATCTTAAACCTTCTTTATGTTGCGATGCGCGCGCTCGAAAAAAACGTTATGCCGAGGAAATTAATTCGGCGTACGTTTGAAATGAGGTTCCTCGCGGAAGACGGTGAGAGTCCGAGAATTTTTAAGTGTATCGGCTGTAACGACAAAGGCTTAAATGACGAATTTGTGTGGTTTGATGCGGACGCGGGCGGCATATATTGCAATTCTTGCGCAAAAAAAACGGATGAAATCAAAATAAGTCGTTCGGCGCTTTTTACGCTTCAATATATGGTTTCTGCGCCGCTACTCAAACTCTTTTCGTTTACGGTGCATGACGATGTGATGCATGAAATTGAAAGGGTGGTTTCCGCATGGGTAAATAAAAATGTGGGACACACGATGAAGTCGGAAGAAATGCTTGATGTTTTTTAAAAAATGTTGTAATCGCTTTCGCATAGTGCTATACTTTGCCACATCAAAAAGTTGAAGGCGAAAAAATGAAGGAATATAACAAGATTGATTTTCATGCACATATTTACCCGGAAAAGATTGCTTCAAGAGCGGTAAAATCGATTGCCGACTTTTACGGCATACCGATGTGCGAAAACGGAATTGCGGAGCGTCTTATCGATAAAGGAAAAAAAATAAATTGCACTCATTATGTTGTGCATTCCGTTGCGACGACTCCGAAGCAGGTTGATTCGATAAACAGATTTATTGCGG
Source organism: uncultured Lachnospiraceae bacterium (assembly GCA_964653855.1). Classification (GTDB taxonomy): domain Bacteria; phylum Bacillota; class Clostridia; order Lachnospirales; family Lachnospiraceae; genus RGIG3528. Next base: position 49,411 of record CAZZFV010000005.1, on the reverse strand, counting down.
AAGAATGTAAGATTCACCCGGAATTTGTGGGATTTGCGACTTTACACCCTTTTTCCGACGACATATTGCGTGATGTTGAAAATGCAATAGCGCTCGGACTTAAAGGCATCAAAATCCATCCGGATTTTCAAAAATTTGCGCTTGATGAGCCGAAGGCCATAGAAATGTTTAAGGTAATCGCGGGAAAACTCCCCGTTCTCATACATACGGGAGATTATCGCTATGAATATTCCAATCCCGTAAGAATGGCAAGGGCACTTGATGAGGTGCCGGATTTAATCGCAATCGGAGCACATTTCGGCGGATATTCGGAGTGGGAAGAGTCAAAAAAATATTTGCTCGGACGTGAGAATTTTTATATAGACACATCAAGTTCGCTTTTTAAACTTGACCCCGTGGAAGCCGCCGACATGATAAGGGAGCACGGGATAAAAAGAACGTTTTTCGGAACGGATTATCCCATGTGGGATCACGAAGAAGAATATGAGCGATTCATGAAGATGCCGCTTAACGATACGGAAAGACGGATGATTTTTTATGAAAATGCGGTAAAGTTTTTGAAAATCGAATAAAAGAGTAATTGATAAAATATCCTGTCTTGAATTGTGTGATTTTAAAAAGACGGGATATTTTTTTGCAAATTTGTTGCGGAAAGTACTTGAAAAACGGGAAATTTATGGGCGTGTTGCAGTGAAAAAGTTTTGTGTCACGGGTGAAACTACAAGAGTCTCTCTTTATTGAATTTTTAATTGTTTTTTGCTATAATCTGTTTCCGCACCCTGTTGGTTAGGAGGTAAGTTTTTTTGAGAAGATACAGACTCAGAATAGGGCTCGATGTCGACGATACGCTTTATGATTGCAACGCATACGCGCTTTCGATCGTAAACAAAAATCACCCCGACGAAGAGCCGGTAAAAATAAATGACATAAAGGGATGGGGAAATTACGGAAGGCATTTTGAGGAACGCATCGCGCTTTATTCGAATCCCGAATTTGTGCGCACTCAGCCGATTCTTCACGGAGCACAAAAGTTTGTGAGGGATTTGTCTAAGCAGGCAGACGTGTTTTTTGTGACGGCTGTTCCCGCCGCATGCATGAGTGCACGCGCAGAAAGGCTGTTAGAGGACTTCCCCGAGGTTCCGTCACAGAATATTATAATAGGCACAAGAAAAGACGTTTTTGCGCTTGATATGCTTCTTGACGACGGTGCTCACAACATTGCGTCTTCAAAGGCGGTTTATCCCGTGCTTTTCAGGAAGCCGTGGAATATGGATATGTCGGGAATTTTGTCCGTAAACGGATATTCCGATTTTATGCAGCTTTTTAAGATGGTGAGAAACTCGTTTATCGAAAAGACACCCGATTTGTCGGAAGGCGGTGTGATATGCCTTGTCGGCCCCACAGGCTCTCTTAAAAACGAAATTGCGTATGAGCTCACAAAGAATTCGTCGGAATTTAAGAAGCCGCTCGGATCGACCACAAGACCTAAAAAAATCGATGAGGCGGATAACGCGTATCGCTTTATCTCCGAAGAGCAGTTTTTGGAAGAGAAGGAGTCGGGGCAATATCTTGAGACGACGGTATATTCCAAATATCATTTCGGAACGCAGACAAGAGAAGTGCATAAAATCGTTGAAGAGGGAAATCTTGCCGTTCTTCCGATTGACATATGCGGTGCGTTGTCGGTGAGAAACGCATATCGCGGACGGACGCTCATGGTGTTTGTAAACCGTGAAAAATCGCTCGTTTTAAAGAACATTATTTCGCGTGCGTCGGATGATGACGACAAGGTAAGACGTATTATGTCACTTGACATGGAATATCGTAATGCGGAAATTTGCGATCTCGAAATAAAATGTGAGAATAGCGCATCTGACGCCGCAAACGAATTAAAAGATATTATCAGAAAGAGTATGTGACAGGAAAAATAAACAATATGTACGAAAATTTTCTTGAAAAAATAAAACAATACGACACAATAATAATTCACAGACACTCAAATCCGGATGGTGACGCAATCGGAAGTCAGGTCGGATTAAAGCACCTGATCCTGTCTAATTTCCCCGAAAAAAAAGTATATATGGTGGGAGATGCGGCAGGGCGCTACGCATTTATGGACGACTCCGTTATGGACACGGTTGACGACTCGAAATATGAAAAAGCGCTTACCTTTGTTCTTGATTCGGGAAGCACAAATATGGTATGTGACGAAAGATACAAAACGTCCGCATATTCATTCAGAATCGACCATCATATGTATACGGGAAGCTTTACGGACGATGAAATAATCGAGTCTTCCGTCGAGAGCTGTGCGGGAATTATTGCCGGTATTGCGAAGACACTTTCGCTTAACGTAAATGAAATATGCGCCCGTTCGCTTTTTACCGGAATGGTGACGGATTCGGGACGCTTCCGCTTTGATTCGGTTTCGTCGGATACTTTTTTGCGTGCGGCTTTCCTTATGGAAAAGCACAAAATCGACTTTAACGATTTGTATTCGAAAATGTATGCGGAAGACTTTGCATCGCTTCGCCGCAAAGCCGAATTTACGTTAAAAATCAAATTTACGAAAAACAACGTCGCATATATTTATACGGATAAGGAAGAGGTTGAAAAAAGAATCGATGAAGGCATGACCGCTTTCGGAATCTCCCGCGGAATGGTAGGGGTGATGGGAGATATTAAAGGCGTAAATATATGGGTAAATTTTACCGAAAGCGAAGGAAAAGTACTGGCAGAGTTACGTTCAAATAAGTTTAACATAAATCAAATTGCCGTAAAATACGGCGGAGGCGGCCATGAACACGCAAGCGGGGCAACTCTTGCAAATCGTGACGAAGCGATGGCAATGCTAAACGATTTGGATGAAATGATGCAGGAATATTTATGATTCAAAACGAAAGGGTTTTAGGGTGAAACACATGACCGACAATTCGGAAATCAAGCAGCAGATTTTAAGCAAGATCAAGGAGTATGACAGGATCATCATAGGAAGGCATATAAGGCCGGACGGAGATGCGGTAGGGTCAACAAACGGACTTGCGTCGATACTCAAAGAAACGTTTCCCAAAAAGGAAATTTATGTCGTAAACGAGGATTATTCGGACTATGTCGGATTTCTTGACGACGATAAGACGGTACTTTCCGATGAAATGTACGAAAATTCGCTTTTTATTGCCGTTGATACCGCAAACGTCGAAAGACTTTCAAACACAAAATACAATCTTTCAAAGGAAATAATAAAGATTGATCATCATGTTGACATTGCGCCGTTCGGAAATATTTCGTGGGTGGAAGACGAAAGATCGTCCGCTTGCGAAATGATTGCGGATTTTGTGATGACCGTGCCCGAACTCAAAATGACAAAGAGAGCGGCAGAGTGCCTCTTTACCGGAATGGTGACGGATTCGGGAAGATTCAGATTTTCGAGCACGTCGGGCGATACAATGCGTATCGCGGGATTTTTGCTTGATTATAAGCTCGACCTTGAAACAATTTATGCCCACCTTTATCTTGATGAATTTGATTATCTAAAGTTCCAGGCCTTTGTTTTCGGTGAAATAAAGCGTACCGAAAGCGGTGTTGCATATATTTATGTCACCAAAAAAATGCAGGAGGACTGGCATCTTTCAAATGAGGACGCAAGCAACGTGATTTCGCTTCTTAATTCGATTAAGGGCTCGATCATATGGATCGCTTTCATAGAAAATCCTTTTAATGACGATATACGTGTGCGTCTCCGTTCGAGATTTGTGACGATCAATAAGCTTGCGGAGAAATATTCGGGCGGCGGACATGAGATGGCTGCCGGAGCGACCGTTCATTCGGAAGAGGAGATGAATGCGCTTATTCTTGACGCGGATAAGCTTTCAAAGAGCTATAAGGCGGCAAATACAGGGTGGATGTAAGGAACCTCAAACACCTGAAGGATGTAAGGAACCTTTAAAACGTAAAAAATTATTTTAAAATAAAAGAAGCGGGAAGGCTTTCACCTTTCCGCTTCTTCTTTTGCATTAAGCGTTATGCATTATGCTTATAAACTATCTTGTTTCCTTTTTCTTTGAAATCATCATCATTACGAAGGAGCCTGCAATCATAATCATAAGCATTACCATGATCATTGTGGACATATCGCCGGTTGCGGGTGTCTTGTCTGCGGAACCTACAACATAGGTGCATCCCTTTGTGAATTCCACTGTGCCCTTGTAATTTGTGATTGTACCTGTAACCGTGATAACGTCACCGACTGCGAGATCGCTTCCGCCTGTCAAACGGTAAGCCACAATTGTCTTATCACCTACTTTAAGAGTAACGGTGATGTTGTTGTAAGACTCGCTGTATGCAGTGTCGATCGATACGATTTCGCCCGTGATTTCCTGGATTCCGGCAAGTGTTTCGCCGCTTTCAAGAGCATAAGCCTTTTCCATAACGAGAGCGTCCTTTGCGGAAGCAAGGTTTTGTCCCTTTATGTATGTGCATCCCTTGTCAAATTCAAGAGTGCCCTTGTAGTTCTTGATTGTACCTGTAACCGTGATAACGTCGCCGACTGCGAGATCGCTTCCGCCCACAAGTCTGTAGCACTGAATAGTTGTGCCGGATACATCCATGTTAACGGTGATGTTGTTGTAGGACTCACTGTATGCGGTTACGATTTCCGTAATCTTTCCCGACAAAACTTGCGTTCCGGACATTGTTTCACCTGCTTCGAGAGCTGCGATTTGTGCAATCAAAACTTCCTGCTTAGCCTGTTCAACGGACAATGTCTTTGAATATGTGCAACCCTTGTCAAATTCAAGTGTTCCCTTGTAATTCTTAAGAGTACCTGTAACCGTGATAACGTCGCCGACTGCGATGTCGCTTCCGCCCACAAGTCTGTAGCACTGAATAGTTGTGCCGTTTACGTCCATGTTAACAGTGATATTGTTGTAAGACTCGCTGTAAGCCGTAACGATTTCGGTAACTTTACCCTGGAGAACCTGTGTGCCGGAAATCGATTCGCCGCTTTCGAGTGCGGCAAGCTTTGAAAGAACCTCTGCCGTGCAAAGATCCGTTGCTTTTGCTTCAACGTTTATCACAAACTTTTCTGTCTTTGTCTCTGCGCCGCATGTTGCCGTAACTTCGATATTTACGGTGGTGGCATTTTCACCCTGCTTTATGATGAGTGCGCCGGCATCCGAGAACGATGCATTTCCGGTTACGTTATAAATAAGGGATACGTCGCTGTATGTGCTTCCCTTTCTCGGGAGAGTGAGCTCTGTGTCTTCCTGAACCTTTGTGGGAATACCGAGCTTTTCGATTTCAAATGCTGCCTTTTCGGCATCGCTTCTGTTGGGAAGCTGAAGATTTGCAAGGCAATTTGAATCTACGGGCGAGAGATAGAATGCTCCGTCATAAAGTGTAAGGATACCTGTAACGTCTGCGGTATATCCGATATGACTAAGGAACTCTGTCTTAAATGCCGTCTGTTCATCCGATGTAATCGGGCAAACGGAAGATGAGAGACGGATATATGACTGCTTTCCGGCAAGTTCAAACATATAATATGTTGTATCCGAACCCTGTCCGATGATTTCAACGCCCTTAAGTGTAACAAGGAGACCCTGCTTTTCGGTGAGAGAGGAGTCTTTTAACGATTCCGCCTTTGTATACTTATCGGTATAATCCGTTGCCGCAACGGTTTTGATTGTCGAATCAACGATTTCAACGGAAGCGCCCGTGATTTCGTATGTACCCGAATATGTATCACGTGTACCTGTTGCACGGATTGTCATGCCGATTGCGAGTCCGAGATCCGAAACGGGATCCTGAGACAGGTTGTAAATATAATATCCGCCGTCCGAATCCTGGAAGTAGATGCAGTTTGACGAATTGCCCTTGGACTTTGCGATGATACCTGTGATTGTGCCGTTTACTACAACCGTTGTGTCATCTGCGGCTGCAGCATATTCTGCCCATGTAAGTTCCTTATATGCGGGAACGAAGTGAGCAAACGAAACGGATTTTGAGTTTCCGTTTGCGTCGGAAACGGTTGCGGTAAGATTGTAATCGATTTGGGTCGTTGTCTTTTCGTCAACGTCAATCGTAACCATCTTCTTTGAATCCATTGTGCCGACGGTTACTCCCTTTGTTACATCAACCGACCATGTAACATTGTATGTTACGCCGTCAATTTTTACAACGCCGACAACGGTGTAATCGGAAGCGGTTGCCGTTGCGCTGCCGTCACTTGATGCGTACATTGTGTTTAAGTAATCCTTTGCTGCCGTAACACCCGTATCGGAAACGGGAGTAGGAGTGGGAGTCTGTGTTGCGACTGCCTTGGTGGGTTCGGGGGTAGGTGTTACGTTTGCCTCGTTTTCGTCACCGCAGGCCGCAAAACATGAGATGCTCATTGCCGCAATAAGCAACAACGAAAAGATTTTTTTCATCTTCATTTTTTTTGTCCTTCCATATGTTTTTTAGTGGTTGATAGTAATATATTCTTTAGACAAAACCTTGATTTGGTAATCGCCGTTATAGTACTCGACGATACCCTTTACGGATATGTTTTCGCCTTCGTACCGATCGGCCGTTATCAAATTGCGGTTTTCGTCATAAAGTACTGCTGTTCTGACGGTTATATACAATCCGTCTTCGGACTTACAATAAAGAGTCATTGCACCGTAAGAGGAGCTTGATTCGTTTGTTGTCGTGGAAGTTTTGTAAACTTCCAGGTTGTCCATTGAAATTGTGCTGCCCACGATAAGTTCGGCATAAGAAAATTCTTTTGTGTTTCCGTTTTCGTCTTCCGTCGTAACACGTCCGTTAACAAACTGATCGGCAGAAACTAAAGCAAATGCCGCCGAATGACCGGTGCTTATGAGTTGCAAATTCGAAGGATCGTTAGGCTTCATTACCTTGTATTGAACGTCGGCAATCTGATATGTGCCGCCCGCTTCGTAATATTGGCAGGAGCCCACGATTCTTACGCGGTTACCCACATGCAAAATCTCAAGTCCGCCGCCGCTTAAATTGTATCCGTAATAAACGGCGATTCCGTTGTAAAGGTCGTTTTCGGGATCGTATTCCTCAACATATACCGTGTTTTCGGAATTCATCGTGACAACGCCTTCAAAAGCAACCTTTTTGCCGTTGTAATCGGCTATGTTTTGACGAAGCTCGGAGAGTGTAAGCTCATAAGCGTCACCGTAATAGAAATCGGGATCCTGTTCGCCGGAATAAATCTTTAATTTACATGCCTTGGCATTTGAAAGCGCCGCCATCGCGATTGTTCCGTAGCGGTTGTTTGCGGTTGACGACGCGATCGCAAGTCCGTTTTGGAGTATTTCGAGATTTAAGTTTCTGTATTCGGACGCGTCATCCGTTTTATACCAAACCCACACAAGATAGCGTCCGCCCGTGGAGTCCAGGTTCCATGAGGAATTGTCCGATTCAAGTATTATCGATGCGGCATTTTGAAGCTTTTCTTTTGTGAAAGCGGATGCAGCCTTTCCCCATTCCTCGATTTTACCGGTGGATTCCGGTGTGTTTATCGCAAGGAAACGTGCCTTTAAGAGGCCTTCGGGTATTACGTCCGCAGGGACGTTAAAGTGAACCGTGTCTCCGTCGACAAAGTTTCTGACGGTCGCGTTTACTTTTGCGGTCTCGCTTGTCATATCGAGCGTGAGAGTTGCGGCATAGTCAATGTAAACGGGCGCGTCCGTGGGAGAGGGTGTGGGCGTATCCGTTGCCGCGGGTGCTTCCGTAATAACGGGAGCGGGGCTCGGCGTAACAGACACGTCGTTTCCGCTTGTGCCGCATGCGGAAAGCATTGCACACGACACAAGGAAAAGCATTGATATTGTTATTTTTGATAATTTGATATTCTTAAACATTTTTATTCCCAAAATTAATAATTGCAATTTGCAACGGCTTCTGCGAATGCCGCATCTATATTCTTGTCGACATCGGTTGTGATAAGGAAGCACTTCTGAAGCAAGGACTGTACCTGATCACGTGCCTTTGAAGATCCGTTGAATGCGGGAGATACATAATAAGCGTCTTCCTGCTCAAGGCAAACCTTTGCGGAGAGTGCCGAAATATACGTGCCGCCGTCTGCTTTTGCAAGGTGAGCCGCATAAATCGGGTTATCCTCAACAGACTTAAGAACCGGAACATATCCCGATGCGATCGAGAATGCTGCCTGGAATTCAACGTTTGTTGTAAGGTATTTTACAAAGAGCCATGACGCGATAACTTCCTGAGGGTTGTCCTTCTTGAAAATACATACCGACGGACCCTGTGAAATAACCTTCGGATTTGACGGATCTACCTGAGGAATAGATGTGATGCCTACTTCAAAAGGATAATTTCCCGAACTGTCGGCTGTCGGACGCTGGTGGGTTGCACCTGCGGAAGAACCGATCGACATATAGCTTCTTGTGCCTTCTTCGGCTACGAAAAGTCCGGATGTGTATGCGCCGTAAAGCTGCTGTGTCGTAACAAGGTCATTCTGGTACCATTCTCTGAAACGCTTTACGAATGCCTTGTTTGTGTCATTGTCGAACAAGAAGTGGTCGCCGGTTGCGCTTGTGTAAGGAGAACCGTACTGCTCGCACATTGTGATGAACCAGTTTGCTTCGGAGTCATATCCGAGAGGAATGCACTCGGGATCGATTTCCTTTATGAGATAGCAAAGCTCTTCCATTTCGTCCCATGTTGTGGGTACGCTTAAGCCGTTCTCATCAAAGAAAGTCTTGTTGTAGTAAAGAACTTCCGTTGACTTTGAGAAGGGGAGAGTGTACATATGGGAATCGCCGTATGAGCTGCCTTCTGCGTAATAACCGTCGATGAAATCGTTGATCTGAGCGTCTGTAAGACCGAGGATTTCGGTTGTGCCGTCGGCGTGTGTAACGGTTTCGGTGCTTGAAATGAGGTTATCAAGGTGTACAACGCCCTTTGCGAGATTGTAAAGAGCAACGTGGTCGGGATAGCAATAAGCGATATTGGGCTCGGAACCTACTGTAAGTTCCTGGCTTATCTGGTCTCTTACGTCATCGTAAGAACCGACCTGTGACCATTCGATTGTGATATTCGGATAGAGTTTGTTGAACTCTGCGATATATTCGTCAAGTACGGCTGAGAGGTTTGTTCCCATCGTATGGTAAAACGTGAGTGTGACTGCCGAACCGTCATATCCGCCCTCGGGAACGGTGAAGTTTGCGGCATCCGTCGCAGTATCTGTTTTTGCGGTGTCATCCGTATTTGTCGTCGGCGTTTCCGTGACGGACGCTGCGGGTGTCGGTGTTACGGATGTGTTGTTTCCGCTTCCGCCGCATGCCGTAAGCAGCATCGTTGATGCCGTTATAAGGCATGCAAAAGATCTTAAAAATCTTTTTTTCATAATAGTGTCTCCTTTTGTATCTTTATTTAAACCCTTTTTGGGGTTAAATACGTTTGAAATTTCGGATTTAAGTGAAATTAAATTCCGTATGCCGGCGTTTATCCCTTGATTCCCGAACGGCTTACACCCTTCATGATGTATTTGCGAAGAAATACAAACACAAGGAAGAGAGGGAAGGATACGATCGCAACGGCCGCCATCTGTACGGGATAATCGACGTCACCCGTCGAAGCCGTGAATGCGTTTCTGAGTCCGTTTGTCACAAGCTTGTGATTGTCGTCGTTTGCGACGAGTCTCGGCCAAATGTACGAGTTCCATGCACCCATCATCTTGAGAATCGTGATCGAAATGAGTGTCGGAAGCGACAACGGTACCATGACCTTTAAGAGATATTTTATATCGCTTGTTCCGTCAACCTTTGCGGCAAGATAAAGCTCGTTCGGTATTTGCATAAAGTTTTGACGAAGAAGATAAATATAAAACACGCTTACAAGGAACGGAACGATAAGTACCGTATATGTGTTTATCCAGTGCAAATTCGTGACCGTGCTGTAGTTTGTGATTGTGAAAAGTTCGCCGGGGATCATCATTGTTGCCATGAGGAAGCCGAACATTGCGTCTTTTCCCTTAAACTCGAGCCTTGCGAAAGCAAAGGCGGAAAGTACGGTTATCACAAGCGAGAGTATCGTTGAAACAATTCCGACATACATGGTGTTTAGGAAAAGTTTTCCGAGGTTTGCGGTCGTGAACGCCGACGGATAGTTTGTGAGTATGATTTTTTTGGGCCAGAATGTGGGCACGTTTAAGCGATACTCGTCAAGCGATTTAAGAGACGAGTTGATCATCCAGTAAAACGGGAAGAGAATGATTATCGCCATAATGACGAGGAAGGCATAAACCAAAATTTTCATCAGGATTTTGGTGACCCTTTGACGGGCAGTCACCGTAGAGAGGTCTTTTTCATGCATAACAGTTAATTTTTCGGACATAATTTTCACCTCTCTTAATAATGTACTTTCTTTTTGCTGATACTTAAGTTAAGCATCGTAACAACAAAGATAATTCCGAAGAGAACAAGTGCGGATGCGCTCGCAAGTCCGTAGTTGTTGTCTGCGAGAGAGTCGTATATGAAGCCTACCATCGTCTGGAGTTTTCCCGATTCTCCGACAGGTCCCATCGTTTCTCCGAAAATACCGACTATGCTCGTATATTCCTTAAATCCGCCTATAAATCCCGTGATTATTACGTATGCGAGCATGGGAGAGAGGAGCGGAATCGTGATTCTTGTGAGGACTCTTCTTCTCGGTGTTCCGTCAACTTTTGCGGCATCGTAATATTGCTTGTTTATGGACTGAAGTCCGCCGAGCAAAATGAGGATTTTAAAAGGAAGTGCGTTCCAAACGATGTAAATTACCATGACGGCAATGTTTGCGGCGTACGAGGAACCTGCGTTGATCCAGTTGATTCTTGTTCCGCCGAGTGCTTCGATTAAGTTATTTACGATACCGAGCGAAGTGATCGTCGAAATATGCTGTACGGAAAAATATGTCTTAACCGCAGCGCCTTCCTTTATCGGATTTTGCATGAAATAAAGGTAGTAACCCGTGACTTCGCCGGAATCCGAAAGCACTTCTTCCGTGTAAATGTCTGCGGCAAGAGATTCGTCGTCGGTAAGTTGAACGGAAGGAGAGGAAGTAACCTTGTTTACGTTAAGGTATTTGGTTCCTTCGTCGGTATTTGCCACAAGGTGATAAGTGTTATCGGAAACAAGCGTAAAATATACGTTGCTTCCCGATACGTCCTTGCTTTTACCGGATTTGTGCTTTGAGGAATAATTTGCTATAACGTCGACCTTATCCGTTTCCTTGTCGGCGGTCATATCCATATAATAGTATATTCCGTCAACGTTTCCGATAAAGTAATAATTTCCGTCGGAGCGCTCTTCAAGCTCGAACACGGATGCCTGCTCGATTTTTTGACGTGTATAAATCGCATATTCGGTCTTGTAAAGGTTTGTGGTATTTCCGATGATGTTGAACATTGCCGCAAATACCATGCCGATTGCGATTGAGTTTGTTACATAAGGAAGGAAGAAAATCGTCTGTAAAAACTTCTGAAACACTTTTATTGAGTTAAGCGCAACCGCAATCAAAAGGGCAAGCGCGGTCGAAATCGGAACCGTGAGAACACAAAGCAATATCGTGTTCTTTAAGCATGTGGTGAATGAACCGTATGCAAGCACTTTTTTGAAGTTTGCTATTCCGAAAGCAAATTTTGCTCCGCCGACGGCTTCGAGGGGCTTATAATCCGCAAGAAAAGCCATTCGAACCGTATTTATTATCGGCCATACCGTGAATACCGCAAGGAGTATAAGAGCCGGAGCAAGGTATATATAGGCCTTCCACTCGTGTTTACTGTCTACCATTTATCTTACCTCACAAAGTATTCTTTCTTCGGTTTCGGCGTTAAAAAGGAAAATCTTGTTTTTCTTGATGCCGAATCTAACCGTTTTTGCGTCCTTGTCAACCTTTATGTCGGAATCGATAATCGAACGGACAACGGGATTTAAGGAAGCGGAATTTGTCGAAACTATGCTCGAATCTCTTCCCATTACTTCTACGCTTTGAAGGGAACAGGTGAGAGGTCCGTTTTCTTCGACGATAAAGCCTTCGGGTCTGATTCCGATGTAAACATCCTGGTCAGAGACTCCCGAAACCGAGAGCACTGCATCGTTACCGATCATTACTTTGCCCGATTTAATCGATCCCTTAAAAACGTTGATCGGAGGAGTACCGAGGAATTTTGCCACGAAGAGGTTCTTGGGGCTGTCGTATACTTCCTGCGGAGCGCCGATTTGCTGGATGACACCGAGCTTCATTACGACGATGATGTCGGAGATGCTCATTGCCTCTTCCTGGTCGTGTGTAACGAAAATTGTGGTGATTCCCGTTTCGCGCTGGATTCTTCTTATTTCTTCACGTGTCTGAAGTCTGAGACGTGCGTCGAGGTTTGAAAGAGGCTCGTCGAGAAGCAGGATTCTGGGCATTTTTACAAGGGCACGCGCGATTGCGACACGCTGTTGCTGACCGCCGGAAAGCTCGGACGGCTTACGGTCGAGGAGCTCGTCTATTTGCACAAGGCGTGCGGCTTCAAGCGTACGGTTTAACATTTCGTCTTTTGTGAGCTTGTCTTTTCCTTTTAAATTTTGCAAAGGGAACATGATATTTTGTCTTACGGTCATGTGAGGATAGAGAGCATAGTTCTGGAACACAAGACCGACACCGCGGTTTTCGGGAGAAAGCTCCGTTACGTCGTCCTCCCCAAAGTAGATTTTTCCGCTCGTCAATTTTTGCAAACCGCTTATCATGTAAAGTGTGGTCGATTTTCCGCATCCGGAGGGGCCGAGAAGACCGACAAGCTTTCCGTCCGGGATTACAAAATCGAAATTGTTTACGGCTACAACTTCTTCATTCGATTTTTTGTTGCGGCTCGGGAAAATTTTTGTGACATTTTTGAGTACTACTTTCATGTGTTTCCTTCCTTTTGGTTGAATTTTATGTATGCAGGTGATTTACACCGATGCGTTCTTTGATTGTTCCGCTTTCATTTCTTCGGGTGTTTTAAATATTTTTTGCGAGGCAAAGTCGACAACCGTTGTTCCCGCAAATATATCGTGAATGCACGCGTTTGTGTGACTTAATACCATGCAGACGATTTGCAAAATTCCCATTGCGAATATGATTATCGTGCCCACTATTCCGATCGATCCGAAAAATATCATCATGACGAGAAGCACGGGGATCATTGTTTCGACGGTATATTTTCCGAGGAAAGTGCGTATGAACATGTGAAGAGGGGATACCTGTACGTGATCCTGCCGCATTACGGCGAGACCGAAGATTTTTTTGCCGAGAGTCATTCCGTTACCGTATATTAACGGAACGATAAATTCCGATACGAGCATTCCAAAGAAAATCCCGAGCGAAACTATGAGCAGCGAAAGCGAGAAATATATGTTGCTGTGATAAACAAAATCGGAATCCGAATAGATCGCTTCTTCCATTTCGGCGTAAGATTCTTTTTCGGCATCCGTAAGCCCAAAGTATTCGTCTTCGCCTATATCATAGGAAGAGTTATATTTTTCTTCGTATTCGGATATGATGTTGAGACACGTGTTGTAGTGGGAATCGTAATTCGTGATATAAGAAATAATCGTCCCAAAACCCACGGACAGGATTGAAAGGACAATCAGGTCAAAAATAAAAGCCGATATTCTTTTTGTTAAATTTGCTTTTTGAAGATCGAACACTTTTTGGCTCCTTTTTTGACAATTTTTGCCCATTTACAGTCCTATGATTCTAACACAATTTTGACACATATTCAAGGCGGATAAGTGTGAAATCTGAGTATCCAAAATGTAATTCTTTTATGAAAAATGTCTGCACGGACGCGCAAAAAGAAATGAGTTACCAATTTTGCACAAAAATCGGTAAAAAAATCTTATAAAATTATAAAAAATGCCTAAATTCCTTCTTGACCACCCGGTAAAAATGTAGTAAATTTATATAGTAAACTTTACTAAAAAACAAGGTAAAGTGTAAGTAAACTATAATCGGCGAAAGCCGAGAAGGAGGCATTATGAGAAAAGGCTTTAGAAAAGCGGCTTCCGCCGTACTTGCTTTTGCGCTTTTATTGTCATGCGCCGCATGCGGTAACACAGCAAACGAAGGCGATACGGAAGGAGCAAAGGCAACACCCACGACGGCCGTAAGTGCCACCGAAGGCGCAAAAGCGACTTCGACACCCACACCCGTTCCGACGGAAAGCGCCGAGCCTAAAGAAATTGTTACAATCAGATGGGGCACGCATTACGAACAGGGATTAAATCCGCACTATGTGGATGAGGTTACGGGACTTTATGTAATGGCCGAAGACGAAAGGGAGGCAAGAATCGCGGCTGAGGAAGCGGTTCTCGAACAACTCGGCGTTACATTCGAATATGTTCAATATGCGGACGACACAAGAGTTTCGCTTTTGCAAAGCGTTATGGCGGGAAATCCGATTTGCGACATAGCCGTTCTTTGGGGCGGATGCGAGAGCACAATCATTTCCCAGAACATCGTCAAGAACCTTGACGACTTTGCTTATCTTTTCGAAGAAAACGACTCGATGAGCTGGATGCTTGACGGTGAACTTTACGGACACCGCTATCTTATGACAAACGTCGTAAGATTCATCCCCAGATGGCCGCTTTGCTACAACATTTCGATGATTGAGGCGGTTGACAGCTTAAAGGACGAAAACGGCAACACGATTTATCCCAACACCCTTTTTGATGAGGGCAAGTGGACATGGAGCACGTTTAAGGATTATCTCGAAAAGATCGATGCTTATTACGCAAACAACGACAACGTTGACGCATACTACACAGACACAAGATTCGCAACGCTTTCCGCAGCATATTCGGCAGGTGCCGCAATTTACGGAAACGACGGTCTTCAGGTTGAGTCGGACGGCATGAAGGACGCATGGAGCTTTATCGACAGCCTCTTAAAAGACGATCTTCTTACCGTTGAGCTTTACGATGACGGATACACACCCGGCTGGTGCTGGCCCGCATATCACCTTCAGGACGGTCAGACCGTATTTGCGGATGTTCCCGACTGGCTTATCGGCGGCGCTTCAAGCGGATGCGCATCACGCGGCGAATCGATCGGTATCGTTCCCTGGCCGAGAAGCGACAAGCTTTCGGCAGACGACGAGTCTTACGAACAGGCTATGACAATTAACGATTCACTTTGCATTTTGAAGGGCGTAGATGACGAAACGACAGAGCTTGCAATCAAGGCACTTATGCTTTATACGGAAGTTTATTGCTGCGAACTCGGCGGTGTTGACACGTACGAAGAATATATAGAAGCTGCCGCAACGGCTCAGGCTGCAGCATACGGCTTCGATATCTTTAACGAAAAGATAGGTGATTCGATCCTTAATTCCTTCATCTATATCACAAACAAGGTTCAGGGCGGCAACGACTATTCCGACCTTATGGGTATTCGTGAAACATGGGACGAAATCATCGGAAAATCCTATTTCGGAATCGACGGATACGGTTCTTACGACGTTTCGATCGAACAGTATATAGGAAAGTTTGAAGAAAAGATTTCCGAAATGGAAGCAATTCTCGCAAGCGGCACACCTCATGACAACGTTAAGCCTACCGTTACGTTTGTGAAGAGCCCGATCGCGGTTCCTCTCGGAACAAAGGAAACGGATCTTGACACATGGGCACAGTTCTATGCGGCAACCGACAACGGCGACGGCGTTATGGGAATGGACAAGTTCTCGATTAAGTGGAACGACGGCTTTACCGCCGATATTTTCAACACGGTCGGATACTATCACAGAGCATTTAAGGGTCAGTTTACGGATTCGTCGGGCAACGTCGATTATAAGACGGCATCTGTTTATGTATATGATCCCGCAAACAAGACGGCACCCACAGTCGTAATAAACGAGGCTGCACCGGAGCTCAGTCTCAATGCGGATGTTTCCGCAATCACATGGGTAGGCGAAGGCGCATATATCCTTTCCGCTACGGATGCGGACGGACTTGACGTTTCATCGGGCGTAAAGGCGGATCTTTCGACACTCGATACTTCGACCGCAGGAACCTACAACGTAAATATCACGGTTACGGACTTTGCGGGTAACGAGGCAACGGTTACGGTAGCCGTTACGGTTAAGTAATCAAAAACAAAAAAATAAAACGAGACATAAAGGGGCAATATATTTGCCCCTTCATGTCATAGTGATTCACGGAGATTGATATGAAGAAAAAGAATTTAATTATAACCGCATGCGTATTTGTCTTGATTGTCGGGATAATCATAATTAAACATTTTGCATCGGACGATTCCGTGAATTTATCGACGGACAGACTTACGGGCACAACTTATGAAGAATCGTATAACAACTATCTGACAGAAAACGGTTATGCGGGGGTTATGGCAGAGGATACGATCGATGTGGACATATCCGTGTTTGCTTCGGATGAAAAAATGAATGCCGAATACACGGACGGATATCTTGTCACATCGGAAGAGGGAACGGTTACTTTTTCGTTTGACGTTAAGGAAGCCGGATTTTACAACATGTGCGTTACCTACATGGCAATTCCCGGAACGACATCGGACATACAGAGAAAAATTTTAATAGACAATGAACTCTGTTATGACGCGCTTTCTCAAATTTTGTTTAAGCGTACATGGCAGGACAATGAGATAAAAGTAAAAAATGACAACGAAATCAGGCCGTCTGCCACGGAAATTTATGCGGACAAGACGGTTTACATAGAAGACTACGGAAGGAGAAACGAGTCGCCGTTAACGGTATATCTGTCTGAAGGGACACATACCGTAACGCTCGAATCCGTAAAGGAATCGCTTGCGATAAAGGAATTTTCCTTTGAGGCAAAGGAAGAAACAAGAAGTTATTCGGAAGTAATCGAAGAATTAAAAAGCATCTACACGGTATACGATAAGGAAACGCTTAAAGGTGAAGCCGAAAGAGCGGACGGAATCACGCTTTCGATTAAGAAAAGCAGCCGTTCGATCAACATAAACAAAAATTATTCGGATTCCTCGCTTTCGCCTTATCATCCGTACAATATCGTTTACAACACGATAGGCGGAGATTCTTTTAAGACATCGGGAGATACTGTCACATGGGAAGTTGAAGTTCCCGAAACCGGGCTTTATGAAATCACGTTTAAGGGAAGACAATCCGAAAAGCGCGGTGTCACATCATACAGAAGACTTTACGTAAACGACGTTGTGCCTTATGCGGAAGCGGAAAAGATTTCCTTTGATTATACGGGCGACATGACAAATTATACGATATCGGATGCGGACGGAAATCCGATGCTTTTCCTGTTTACAAAAGGTTCAAACACGATAACTCTTGAAGTCGTGCTCGGAGACTTTGGGGCTGTGCTCACGGAAGTGGAAGAGAGCATGTATAACTTAAACCGTCTTTACTTAAAGGTTGTTACGCTCACGGGTACCGCGCCCAGTGAATACATAGATTATGAAATAAGGAAAAAAGTGCCCGAGTTTGAATCGGTAATGAGTACGGAAGCGGAAAGACTGACCGCATGCCTAAACGAAATGATTTATATAACGGGTGAAAAGGGCGAAAACACGGCGCTCCTCGAAAAAATGGCAATAGAGGCGGAAGAGTTGTCATTGGACCCCGAAAGCGTCACAAAGGAGCTTTCGAGATGGAAGAGCAACATTTCCGCGCTCGGAACGTGGGCCGTAAACATATCCGAAATGCCTCTCGAAATCGATTCGATTTATCTTTCCGGGGAAAACGGGGAAATCGAAAAGCCGACGGCGGGATTTTTTAAGAACGCATATTACGGTGCCGTGAGATTCTTTGCGTCGTTCTTTGTAAAAACGGACGAAGTTACGAGTTCCGAAGACTATGACGCAAACGATGACGACGTGCTCACGGTGTGGATGGTTTCGGCGGGCAAGGAGCAGGCTCAGATTCTTCAAAATATGATAGACGAAGAATTTATTCCGGAATACGACATACCGGTAAAATTACAGCTTATTCCTCTCGGCGTCGTGCTTCGTGCGGCGCTCACCGGAAACGGCCCCGATGTGCTTGTGGGGGTTTCACAAGGGACACTTTCCGATTTTGCGATGAGAAACGCGCTTGTCGCGGTGTCCGATCTTGAAGGATTTGAAGAAGAGGCGGAAAGATTTTACGAAAGTGCGATTACGGGCGCCACATATATGGACAAGGTTTACGGACTTCCGGAAACACAGACGTTTATGATGACGTTTTACAGGTCCGACGTGCTTTCGGAGCTGGGACTTTCGGTTCCCGAAACATGGGATGACATAAGAGAAATAATTCCGATACTTCAAAGAAACAATTATGATTTTTATATGCCGAAAACCGAAATATATTCGTCGATGGTATTTCAATACGGCGGCGACTATTATTTGGGAGAGGGCGTAAACTACGGCTCCGCTTCGGGGCTCAAATCGAGCGTTGCGATGGAAGCGTTCAAAAATCTCACGGACTTCTTCACGTGCTACAAGCTCCAGGTGTCCGTCGATTTCACAAACCGTTTCAGAACGGGCGAAATGCCTATAGGAATCGCAAATTACACGACATATTGCAACTTAGAAATCTTTGCGCCCGAAATAAAAGGTCTTTGGTCGTTTGCGGCATTTCCGGGCACATTAAAGGAAGACGGAACGATTGACAATACTTTCGTGACTGACACTTCGCAAAGCGTAATTCTCGCTTCTTCCGATATGCAAGAAGAGGCTTGGGAATTTTTAAAATGGTGGACCGGATCGGAAGCACAGTTAAATTATGCGACGACGATAGAATCCGTTATGGGAACGGCTGCAAGATATGCGGCCGCGGATAAGACGGTTCTTAAAAATCTTCCTTGGAGCGCGGCAGAGTACAGGGCGCTTTCCGCGCAGCTCGAAAACACAAAGGGAATTCCCGCCGTGCCCGGAAGCTACATGACAAGCAGAATGGTAAGCTACGCGTTTGACGACGTTGTGGCAAACGATTCGAATCCGAGAGAAACGCTTTATTTAAACGTAAAGGCGATAGACAAGGAGCTCTTAAAGAAACGTACGGAATTCGGAATCGAAACGGAAGTTAACGAATAAAAAACGAAAGGTGTTTTAAGATGAATAATCAAAAGGAAAGCTTTAAGGAAATATGGCATAAGCATAAAGACAAATACCTGATGATACTTCCGTTTGCCGTGATTTTTGTTTTGTTTTCCCTTATACCGGTCATCGTTGCGATAATTTTAAGCTTTACAAGCTTCAACATGGCCGAAATGCCGAAGTTCATAGGCTTTGAAAATTACATAAGTCTTATTGTGGATGACGATGTGTTTTTGACCGCGGTAAAAAATACCTTCGTGCTTGCGGTTGTCACGGGACCTTTAAGCTACATACTTTGCTTTCTTCTTGCGTGGCTTATAAATGAGCTTCCTCCCGTGCCGAGAGCAATACTCACGCTTATATTTTATGCTCCGTCGATATCGGGAAACGCATATCTCGTGTGGAAACTTATTTTCTCGTCGGACACCTACGGATACGCAAACGCATGGCTTTTGAAGCTCGGAATAATAAAGGACGCGATTCTTTGGTTTGAAAATGCGTCATACATACTTCCGATTCTCATAATCGTGCAATTGTGGCTGAGTCTCGGAGTGAGCTTCCTTTCGTTTATAGCGGGACTTCAAACGGTAGATAAGTCGCTCTACGAGGCGGCAAGTGTGGAAGGTGTCAAAAACCGCTGGCAGGAATTATGGTATATCACGCTTCCTTCGATGAAGCCCCAGCTTATGTTCGGCGCCGTAATGCAAATCACGAATTCGCTTTCGATTTCCGGAATTTCGATGGAGCTTGCCGGCTTTCCGTCCGTAAACTATGCGGGACACACGATTCTCACTCACCTTCACGACTACGGTTATGTGAGATACGAGATGGGCTACGCATGTACGATCGCGGTAATACTTTTCTTCATAATGATGCTTTGCAACGTGCTTGTTCAAAAGCTTTTGAGAAAGATCGGATGATTTTATGAAAAAAACAAACAAACTTAAAAGATACATAAAAGGGCGTAAGATAAGAAGAAGAAACAGAAGCCTCGGCGCAGACATATTGCTGACTCTGATACTCGGCATATTCGGGGCGTTCAGCGCACTTCCTCTTTTGAATATCGTTGCAAATGCCTTTAAGCCGATGAGCGAAATATTTTTGTTTCCGCCTAAGCTTATAACGGTTGAAAATCCGACACTCAACAACTTTTTCGATCTCGGAAACATTATCGAAGGCTTTGACATACCGTTTTCGAGATATGCGTTTAACACGCTTTTCATAACGGGCGTGGGAACGGCGGGAACGGTTTTGCTCGGTTCCATGGCAGCCTTTCCGCTTGCAAAATATAAGTTTCCGGGTGCAAAAGTGATGTCGGAAGTCATTGTCTATTCGCTCATGTTTTCGGGCTCGGTCACACAGATTCCCGTATACTTTATCATGAGTAAATTGGGACTCGTAAACACCTACTGGGCGGTGATTTTACCCGCAATCGGCGGAACACTCGGACTTTATCTCATGAAAAACTTTATGGTTCAGATACCGGATGAAATGATAGAAGCCGCAAAAATAGACGGAGCAACGGAAATGCAATTGTTCTTTAAGGTTGTGATGCCTCTTTGCAAACCCGCATGGATTACGCTCATCATTCTTTCGATTCAGTCTCTTTGGGGAAATACGGGCGGCGAATTTATTTATTCGGAAGAGATAAAGCCGCTTAGCTACGTTTTGTCCCAGATTACGTCATCGGGAATAGCGAGAAGCGGCGTATCGTCCGCAGTGTCTCTCATAATGCTCATTGTTCCCGTGACCGTGTTTATCGTATCTCAAAGCAATGTTATCGAAACCATGGCAACCTCCGGTATGAAAGGATGATCATGAAAAAGGTTCTGAAAATAAAAATTACGGCCGTACTTTTGATTTTGGGATTTGTTTGCTTATCTTTTCCCGAAAATAAAGCATATGCGGCCGACGGTTCGGCATACGAATATGAGGCATATATTTACGATTATTGGGGAAATTCGCAGGATGTTCCCGCGGCCTTCAAGATTGCGACGATAATAGACAACGATAACTTAACGGGATTTACTTTCGGAACGGTTGACGACGTGAGTACGTCGTCCGACGGACGCATATTTGTTTCCGACAAAACAAGCAGCCGTGTAAACGTATTTAAAACAGACGGCACATTTGTCATATCGATAAAGGTTTTAAAGACGGGCGAAGGAAAGATAGCACTGAACCCGGACGGAAGCCAGATGACGCTTTCCGCACCAACGGGCACATGGTATCACGAAAAGAATAATGAGCTCTATATAGCCGATTCCGGAAACAAAAACGTATATGTGCTCGACGGCACAACGTATTTCCTTTTAAGGACGATTTCCGCACCCGAAAACATGACGGGCGTTACGGAATATGCGCCTTCAAAGATTACCGTCGATAACGCCGACAGAATATATATAGTCGTTGCGTCAAGCTACGAAGGAATAGTGGAGCTTGAACCGGACGGCACTTTTTCGAGATATTTCGGTGTAAACGAGCCGACCGTAAATCTTGTTCAATATTTTTGGAAGTCGATTGCAACCGACGTTCAAAAACAGAAAATGGGTAAGACGTATGCGCCGGGATTTACGAATGTTGCGCTCGATTCGGAAGGCTTTGTGTATGCGGTTTCCAAGGAAACAAACGCGGAAAGCAAGATTTTTAGGCTTAATTCAAACGGTGAAAATGTAATAAGAGCGGAAGGACAGGCGTTGATCGGTGACCTCTATACGGGAGAAGGAGAAAGCGTGTTTATCGATGTTTCGGTGACTGATTACGGCGTGAGCGCGGTGCTCGATTCCACAAGGGGCAGAATATTTTTATACGACTACGACGGTCAGATACTCAATATTTTCGGAGGCTACGGCTATTCTAAGGGCGAGTTTAAAAATCCGACTTCTCTTTCTTGGCTCGGAAACGATCTTATTGTAACGGATTCCGATTTAAAATGCATTTATGTTCTTACACCCACGGAATTTGGGAAAAATGCGTTAAAGGCAAGCGAAGAATATTATTACGGCAGATGGGAATCGGCAACGGCATATTTTAAGGAATGCATAAAATTAAACGCAAACTACGAAGTGGCATATGTGGGCGTGGGCAAAAACCTTCTCATGCAGGACGAGTACGAAGAGGCAATGTATTACTTTAAGCTCGGAAACCAGAGAGAATATTATTCGAAGGCATATGCGGGCTACAGAGGGGAAAAGATAAGAGAGAACTTTTATATAATTGCGATCGTGTTTGTTTTGCTTGTGGGATTGCTTATCATGAGTGAAGTGAAATACCATAAAAAACAGCCGAAGGGGGAGAAAGCATGAACAAAATAAAATATGCGGGACACTGTGTTTTTCATCCCTTTGACGGCTTTTATGAGGCAAAGTACAGACATATGGGAAGCAATGCGGTTTCGTTTTTCTTTCTCTTCCTGTACGGAATCGTGTGCTGTACGGATGTTCAATACACGGGCTTCATAATGAACAATTACCATATTACGGAAATGAGTTCTATGAGAACACTTATTTCCTCGATCACGATTTTCCTTTTGTTTACTTTAAGCAACTGGACAGTCACCACACTTTTTGACGGTAAGGGAAAGCTTGGCGACATATTTACCGTTACGACTTATTCGCTGATACCGGTTATTTTTACGAAGGTTATTGTCATATTTTTAAGCAATTTTATTATTAAGGAAGAAACACCGATACTTTATGCGGTTGTCGCATTCGGATGGGTATGGTTCGGATTTATGATGATTTCGGGACTTTGCACGATTCACGAATACGGACTTTTTAAGAATATCGTGACGCTTTTTGCGACGGTTGTCGCAGCCGTAATAATTTTGTTTTTGCTTGTGCTTTTTATTTCGCTTGTTGAACAGATGATAGGCTTTTTCACAACATTTTTCGGCGAACTCATGAGACGTATTTAGGAGACGGTATGAAAAAAAGGATAATAACTTACAGTGCCATACTTTTGGGAAGTGCCCTTTTTATATGTCTTTTGATATTTGCGATCCGGTTTTTAGGAATCAATAAGACAAAATATACATACGAAAGTAATTATTCGGTGACACTCGGCGAGAAAATAGAAAAGGGCAGTGCGGATGCTGAAATCGGTGAAAGCGACAACAAGATTCTTTACATAAATCCGACGACCATGAACATAACGCTTTACGACAAAAATACGGAAAACGAGATTTACGGATTTTGTAAAAAAGCGGAAACGGAAGCCGATATGTCGCTTCTCATCGTAAATTATGTGGGAGAAGACAATACGTTTCACGAGTGGACTTCCTATAAACAGGTTACGGAAAACGATTCGTT
>CAZZFV010000005.1:2556-25999 GCA_964653855.1 uncultured Lachnospiraceae bacterium | reverse complement strand
ACGCTTACAAAAATCGAAAACGGCGTAAGAATAAGCATGGAATTCAACGAAGGCGCGAGCGAAAGATTTTATGAGTATTTGCCCGAAAAAATGTCCGTTGAACACTATGAAATGTTTGCGGACGGACTTGCGAAAGCCGTAGAAGAAGGAACAATCACTGAGAGCGCGGGGAAAAAATACAAGCAAACGCTTTCACTCGTATACAAAAAAAGTAAAAAAGACAATTGCTACAATTGCACATATGTCGGAAATCCTCCCGTTTCCGCCTGCAGGCAGCTTATCGAATTGACCTCGATTGTCGGATACACAAAGGAAATGCTTCTTCTTGATGCGGATGAGTTTGGGTTTACGGTCGAGTTTGAAGAACCGGCGGTATTTGACATAACGCTTGACGTTTATCTTGACGGGGACGAGCTCGTTGCCGTTGTTCCCGCGGATTTGATTGCAAGCGAAAACGATTATTATACGATTACGAATATCGAAGTCTTGCCGAATTTCGGCGTAATTTCGAAAACAGACGTTACGGAAGGGTATTTGCTTATTCCGGACGGTTCCGGCGCACTCATGGAAATGAACACGTACAACGCCAAGGTGCCGGATTATGTGAGAGCAGTTTACAACAACGATTGGTATAAGGATTACCGCTATATTCCCGAATACGAAACGGAGCTTATGATGCCCGTGTTCGGAATGATTTATGAAGAAGGCACTTTTTCTTCTTACGGAATAATGGGAATAATCGAGAGCGGAGCGGATTACGCATATATCGAGGCGATGCTTGCGGCCGGTGAAGAAAATTCGTCCGGAAGACTTTTCAACAAGGTTTATGCGACATATGACGTGTCTCAATACGAATGGGTGCCGGTGTTCGGAGAATTTGCGGATAACACGAGCACATATCTTTCGATTTCCGAGCAAACACATGAAGATTTTATTGTTCGCTATATGTTTTACGGTGAAGACGTAAGCTATTACAACATGGCGCGCGATTACGGAGATTATATTTTCGGGGAAGATTGTGCGAATATCTATAATACAGAAGCAAAATTGTTCCTTGAATTTTACGGAACGGTTTCGATAACCGAGCGAATTGCGGGGATTCCCTACAACAGCCGTTATTCGATGACCGAATACACGGAAGTTACGGATATTTTAAAGGACCTTAATATAACAAATTACAATGTTTCCTATCTCGGTGCATTCGACGGCGGAAAAAACAACATGATAATGCGAAAAGGTAAGCTTGAGAGTGAAAACGGCACCGACGACGAATTTGAAGAAATGAGAGAATATATTGAGAATTCGGGTTCGACGCTATTTCTCGGGACCGACTTTATGAGAGTATGGGATACGACGGGAAACGGGTTTATCGGAAAAGTGCATGCCGACAGCGACTATACCAAAAACACGTTTACGGTATACGGAACGGATACGGCAAAGGGAAAAGCCGTCGAAAACAAGCTTACGTACATGATGTTAAAGCCGACTTATCTTCTTGACACGGTGAAAGACTTCTTAAAGAAGACGGAAGTAAAAGACGCAAATTACTTTGTTGCGGCGCTCGGAACAGACTATTATGCGGATTACGGAAGAGATTATATTTCGCCGACAGAAGCGCAAATGTATGTGGATGCGGCGCTTACGGAACTCACAAATGCCGGTAAAACAGCACTTTCGTCACCGAGAGCGGATAAGTTTAAATACGGAACGGTGCTCACGGACATTCCGAGAAATTCATCGGAATACGCGGTGTTTTATTGTACGATTCCGTTTATGCAACTTGTGTTGAACGGAAGAACAGAGTATACGGGCGTTACGGCAAACAATAATTCGATGGATTATGATTACTATGTGATGCAGGCACTTGAAACGGGCGCGGAGCTTAAGTTTACGCTTACGGGAAAGAGTGTCGACATTCTTCGCGATACCGAATACTCGCATCTTTATTCCGTCGAATACGATTTGATTTCAGGCGATATGAAGAAAGCGATAGCGTCGTATACAAAAGCTATGGAAAAAATCGGAACAACTTGTATTACTAATCATACGGTTTTGACGGAAAACATTTTTTTGACGGAATACGAAACCGGTGCAAAGCTTTACACAAACTATAACGGAATCGACGAAACAATTGACGGACTCACGATTCCGGCATACGGATACGTGGTGGTGAAGTGATGAAAATAAAGTATAAAAACAAAAGAAAATTGTGCGGATTTATGTATACGGTTCCGTGGATTATCGGATTTGTGATGTTTTTTGCCGTGCCGATAGTAAAAACAATCTGGTGGTCGTTTAACACGGTCGGTGTCAACGACAACGGCGGAATGTCGCTCACATGGAACGGCATAAACAACTATATATCGCTTTTTACGGAACAGGTTGCGTCGGGATCGAAGACATTTTTGCAAGTCTTTGTGAACGAAAACACCAATATGCTTATAAACGCACCGATAATCGTTATTTTCAGCCTTTTCCTTGCAATCCTCGCGAACATGAAATTTAAGGGTCAGGGAATCGTGAGAACAATATTTTTCCTGCCTATCGTCCTCGGTGTCGACGTAATTGCGGATTTGATTACCGTATCGACGGGCGGAGACCTTGTGACACGCGGTACGGGACTTTTTTCGCAGTCGCTTGCGACGGTGCTTTTGCTTCGTTATACGTCCGTGAGTCAGGATATAATAATCACGATTACGAGCTATGTCGACAATATTTTTGAACTCATATCGGAAGCGGGTGTGCAAACGCTTATTTACCTTGCGGGACTTCAGTCCATAAGCCCGAGTCTCTATGAAGTCGCAAAAATAGAGGGGGCAACCGCCTACGAGTCCTTCTGGAAGGTTACGATTCCCATGATCGGGAACATCACGATGTTTGTTGTGATTTATACGGTTGTGGATTTGTTTTTGGAGTCGTCGATTGCGTCGGAAGTATACAGATTTGCTTTTACGAAGAGCAGAATAGGAATAGCGTCGGCATTGTCCGTAGTTTACATGTTCAACGTTCTTTTGTGCCTCGCGATCATACTTCTTGTCGCAAGAAAGGCGGTGAAGAAGGATGTTTAGGAAAAAGAAAAAATTGAACAGACCGCCGAAGCCTTTTAAGGTTGTCGCAAAGAAAACAATTTCCGGTATATTTTTCGGAATAATGATTGCGGGAATGTGCTTTACGATGCTTTATCCGATAATAAAGCTTTTTCCGAACGTTTTTTCGGACCTCACCGACCTCGGAAACCCCGACGTTATCTGGATACCGGTAAAAAAGTCAAACATAAGCTTTCTTGCGGCATGGCGTTTTATGATGAAGGAAGGCTGGATGACGATCGTAAAGACGATCCTTTATGCGGTGTCGATTACTATGATTCAGATATTTATGTCGGCCATGGTGGGATATGCGATCGCGAGAGTGAAATTTCCGGGCTCAAACTTAATATTTATACTTGTGCTTTTTGTTTTCCTTGTTCCGCCGCAGGCACTTTTACTTTCGCAATACATTCACTTTCAGCACTTTTGGCTTTTCGGAAAAACGATAAATATAATAAATAAGCCGATTACGCTTTATCTTCTTGCAATTTTCGGATTCGGGACAAATCAAAGCTTGTTTGTGTTTGTGTTCAGGCAGTTTTTTAAGAATACGCCGCGTGAACTTGAAGAGGCGGCGCTTATTGACGGATGCGGATTCAACAAAACTTATTTTAAAATAATGCTTCCGAATGCGAAGCCCGCGATAGCGACGGTTGCCGTGCTCGGATTTGTGTGGAACTACGGAGACACCTATTACACGGGATACTTCCACCAGGACGGACCGTATCTTGCGTATATTCTTAAAACGGCATTTCAGTCGGCACAGCAGCAATATGTCACAAATGCCATAATGACTTGGTATAAGTTACCCATTGCGAATGCGTTTGCGTTTGATGCGGTGAAGCAGGCGGGTGCCATAATTTATATGATACCTTTGCTTATATTTTACTTCATAACGCAGCATTTGCTTGTGGAAAACGTGGAAAATGCGGGTATTGTGGGATAAAGTGCATGCTTATAAGGATGAGTGTTACTATAATAAAAGGGGAAAATTATGCGGGATTTAAAGAAAATTTTGATATTTATATCGGTTCTTTTAATCGGTGCTTTTGCGGGATGCGGTGAAGAAGGAACAAAGCTACCCGAAGAAAATGCGGGAACTTATGTCACCGAAACGCCTGTGATCACGGCAACCGAAACACCGGAACCGACCCGGGAGGTATATGTGAAATATTCACTCATAAAAGTTGACGAAACAAAGACCTATCAGGAATGGGAAAGCTTCGGCGGAAGCGGATGCTGGTGGTCGCAATACGTGGGAACTTGGGACGAAAAAAACAATTTTTCGGAAGTGACACCGCGTGACGACATTGCGACGTTACTTTTTGACAAAGTGTCGGGAATCGGACTTAACTGTTACCGCTATAATATCGGTGCGGGCTCCGCGGATACTGGAAAAGGAAATTATTCTGACGTTCACAGACGCACGGAAAGTTTTGAAGTGTCAAAGGGCGTTTACGACTGGGATAAGGACGCCGGTGCCGTTTGGTTTATGACGAAAGCCGATGAGTTAATGGGCGACGATTCGAACGTGATACTTTTTTGCAACAGTCCCATAGAACGCCTCACAAAGAACGGAACGGCTCAAAGTACGGCAAATACGGACACAAATATTTCGGAAGAAAATTATGCCGAATTTGCCGCATATTGCTTTGACGTTGCGGAGCATTTTTTGGAGCAGGGCATAAACGTAACCGAAATTTCGCCGATAAATGAGCCCCAATGGGACTGGACTCCGGGAAATCAGGAAGGAATGCATTTGTCGACGGAAAACGTTGTGAAAATTCTTGAAGCATTCGTGACGGAAATTAAGGAAAGACCGGCGCTTAAAAGTGTCAAAATTTCCGGCCCCGAAAGCGGAGAATGGGGCACAAAAACGCGGGAATACATAAATGCGATCATGCAAAGCGAAATTTTAAAGAATTACTTTGATGCGATCGACTGTCATTCCTATTGGACAACAACGGAAACAAAGACGTCGTTTGCCAATTGGATGAAACTCAATTATCCCGATTTAAAGCTTCATATGTCCGAATGGTGCGAAATGGTAAACGGCAGTGACTATACGATGGATTCTGCGTTTAATATGGCGGATTGCATTATGGACGATCTCAAAATCTTAAATGTCACGAGCTGGCAGTATTGGGTGCTTGTAAGCCCGGGCGGATACAGGGACGGACTAATTCACGTTAACGAAAGCGCCGAAGCTTATCGAGCAAACAGAAGACTTTGGACTCTCGGCAATTTTTCAAAATTTATAAAAAGCGGTTATGTAAGGGTGGAAGTAAAGACACCTTATTCCGATATATATAACTTGAAGAGCGTTGCTTTTGCGGGAACAAACGAAAATAACGAAAAGCAGGCGGTTGTGGTACTCACAAACGAGGAAGATTTAAAAACGGTAAGAGCAAACTTAACGACGGAAAACGGTTATAATTATTACGAAGTTTATACGACAACGCTCGAAAAAGATTTGGAGCTTACGGCAGCGGGCGAATATAATTCGGATACCGTGATCCAAATAGAAGGGCAGTCGGTAACGACGATTGTTTTTACTAAAAAAAACTGAGTTTAAATTTGTTTATAAAAAAATGAAATAATATTTTATATAAATTTGTACCTTTTAAGGTACGGACACGGTAGGTAAAATATGGCAACCATTAAAGACATTGCGGAAAAAGCGGGAGTTTCGGTCACAACGGTTTCGAGAGTTTTGAATATGGATGAAACTCTCAACGTAAGCGACGAAACGAGAGCAAACATTTTCGGAATTGCGGAAGAACTTGAATATGTTCCGAGAAAGAGCAGAAAAAACGCATCGGAGAACTCGATTCCGAACGAAATTGCGCTTGTATACTGGTATGATACGGAAAAAGAAGTGGAAGATCCGTATTATCTTTCGATAAGACTTGCGATAGAAGAAAAAGCTCGTGAATACGGATACAGAATTCATACGGTAAATGCGGGACATTTGGAAAACCTGGAACATACGGAGTGTGGAGTCTTGGTTCTCGGGCGTCTCGAAGATGAACTTATTTCAAAACTCAAACTTAATTACGAAAACATAATTATTATCGACAATGACTTTATGGCACGCGATTTTGACCATGTCGGATGCGATTTCGGAAGTGCAACTTTTGATGTACTTAATTATTTATACTCTCTTGGACACAAAAAAATCGCGCATCTCGGCGGAGCGCCTTTGAATCCGAATCAAAATCCGTCGGATTTTCGTGACGCGAGAATTACGGCATACGAAAACTTTATGCTGAAAAAGGAAATTTACGACGAAAAGCTTGTTTTTTCGGTTCCCGAGTTTTCGCTGAAAAACGCTTACAAAAAGGTGCTTTTTGAGCTCACGCACGGAAATGTTCCCACGGCCATAATGTCAAGCAACGACACGATGGCGATAGGCGCATACAGGGCAATTTCGGAAGCGGGACTTAAAATTCCCGAGGACATAAGCGTAATAAGTTTTAACGACATTCCGAATGCGAAATATATGATTCCGGCGCTCACAACGGTCAGAATACCCACAAAATTCATAGGATATGCGGCGGTTGATTTGATGCTCGAAAAATTGAAAGGCACGCGCGATTACACTAAAGTCGTTTTGCTTCATACGATACTTAAAGTAAGAAACAGCTGCGGACCGGCAAAAGAAGTGTAAAACAGGTCCGGGCAAAGAGGTTTAAAATGGGAAGTTTTGAAATTAAGGAAGAGTTTTATTTAAACGGTCGGAAATTCAAAATCATTTCGGGCGCAATGCATTATTTCAGGGTGGTTCCCGAATATTGGCGGGACAGATTGGAAAAAATCAAGGCTCTCGGATGCAATACCGTAGAAACATATGTCGCATGGAACATGCATGAACCGGAAAAAGGAAAATTTGATTTTACGGGCATTTGCGATATCAAAAGATTTATAGAAACTGCGGCGGAGCTCGGGCTTTATGTGATAGTGAGACCGTCACCTTATATTTGTGCAGAGTGGGAACTCGGAGGACTTCCCGCATGGCTTTTAAAAGAAGACAACATGCACTTAAGAAGCAATTACGCACCGTTTTTACGGCATGTTGACGATTACTATAAGGAACTTTTTAAGATTTTAACGCCTCTTCAAATTACAAACGGCGGACCCGTAATTATGTTCCAGGTCGAAAACGAGTACGGAGCATACGGAGAAGATACGGCGTATTTAGCGGCAATTCGCGATATGATGGTGAAGTATGGCGCAAATGTGCCTTTTATCACATCCGACGGACCGTGGGACGATTATCTTTCGTGCGGAGAACTTCCGGGAGTACTTCAAACCGCAAATTTCGGTTCCAAGTCAAACGAACAGTTTAAAATCCTTCGCGATAAGATAGGTGATCAAAAGCCTCTTATGTGCACGGAATTCTGGGTCGGCTGGTTTGATGCGTGGGGCGACGAAATTCATCATACGGAAGATCCGGAAAAACATGCTGCGGACCTTTCCGACATTTTAAAGTCGGGCAGCGTAAATATTTATATGGCGCACGGCGGTACAAACTTCGGCTTTATGAACGGCGCAAATTATTATGATTATATAACTCCCGATGTCACGTCTTACGACTATGACGCTTTGATAACGGAAGACGGCGAAATTACCGAAAAATACAAGGCGTTTCAAAGGGTGATTTCAAAATACAATGAGATTCCGGAAGTTTCGTTTTCAACCGTAATAAAGAAAAAGGCATACGGTGAATTAAAGCTTTCCGGCACAAAAAGCCTTAAAGACGCGCTTCCCGAAATAAGCACGCCCGTAAACACGCATTATCCGGTTTCGATGGAGAAGCTCGGACAAAATTACGGATATATTCTCTATACGGCAAAGCTTGTACGTGACAAGGAAATCAATAAGGTTCGTCTTGCGGGAGCCAATGACCGCGCAAAAATTTATCTTGACGGAAAAGAAATTTTGACTCTTTACGACAGGGAATTGCTTGCAGAGCATAAGCTCGGTGAAACAAAGACGGGGACGGATTTAAGCATCCTCGTCGAAAACATGGGACGCGTGAACTATGGCTATATGATGGAGCACCAGCGTAAAGGAATCGACGGCGCAATACTCATAAACGGACATCAGCATTATGACATAACGGAGTATCCGCTTCCGCTTGACAATACGGATAAAATAAAGTTTCACGAAAATCCGGAAGACTTGCATGCTTTAAAAGAGCCGGCATTTTATAAATTTGATTTTGATATCGATGAAAAATGCGACACATTCCTTGATACGGAAGGATTCGGAAAAGGAGCCGCGTTTATAAACGGCTTTAACCTCGGGCGCTTCTGGGAAAAGGGACCGCAAAGGACGCTTTATATCCCCGCGCCTCTCCTTAAAACAGGTAAAAACGAGATAATCATATTTGAAACGGAAGGTGTCGCAAAAAATAAAATTAATCTTGTGGAACGTCCCGTTTTATGTAAAAATTGATGCATGGAAAAAAATGCACCCTCAAAAAATTATATCGCAATCGATTTAAAGTCCTTTTACGCATCCGTTGAATGTGTTGAGAGAGGACTGGATCCGTTGGACGCAAATTTAGTCGTTGCGGATCCCGAAAGAACCGAAAAAACAATTTGTCTTGCAGTCTCGCCGTCGCTTAAAAGCCACGGAATTCCGGGGCGTGCAAGACTTTTTGAGGTTGTGGAAAAAGTAAAAAATGCAAATGCCGAACGAAAGATAAAAAACAATATTAAGGAATTTACGGGTGAGTCGTATTTTAATCATGAATTAAAGGAAAATCCTGCGCTCAAAATAGATTATATTGTCGCAAAGCCCAGGATGCGGCTTTACATGGATTATTCCGCAAAAATACTTGACATTTATTACAGGTTTGTTTCGCCGGAAGATGTTCATGTCTATTCGGTCGACGAAGTTTTTATCGATGTGACCGCATATTTAAATACCTATAAAATGACTCCGCACGAGCTTGCGATAAAAATGATAAAGGAAGTGTTAAAGGAAACCGGAATTACGGCGACCGCAGGCGTCGGCACAAACCTTTATTTGTGCAAAATCGCGATGGACATTGTGGCAAAACACATGGATCCGGATGCGGACGGCGTGAGAATTGCGGAGCTTGACGAAATGAGCTATCGGAAGCTTCTTTGGGCGCATACGCCGATCACGGATTTTTGGAGAATCGGACGCGGAATATCTGACAAACTCAAAAAATACGGAATGTATACGATGGGAGATATTGCGAAGTGTTCTCTCGGAAAAAGCACGGATTATCATAACGAAGATTTACTTTATAAATTATTTGGGATCAATGCGGAGCTTATTATAGATCACGCCTGGGGATACGAATCGGCAACGATAAAGGACATAAAATCCTATGTTCCCGAAGAAAATTCTATAAGCCTCGGGCAAGTGTTAAAGTGCCCCTACAATTATGAAAACGCAAGACTTATCGTAAAGGAAATGACAGACTTGCTTGTGCTCGATCTCGTAAAAAAGAACTTGGTTACAAACCAGATCGTGATAAATCTCGGATACGATACGGAAAATGCGGTTTTGCCCGAAAAAGCAAAAAACACAACACGTGAAATTGTTTATGACAGATACGGGCGCGCGGTGCCGAGGGGAGAACACGGCTCGATAAATCTGCCCGAATACACGTCTTCCACAAGGTTGATAACGGAATATGCCGTACGACTTTTCGATACGCTTATGGATAAGAATTTGACATTAAGGCGCCTAAACATAGTCGCAAATCATGTGATACCCGAAAAAAAGGCAAAAGAAAAAAGCACGGACACGGAAGAATACGTGCAGCTCGATCTTTTTACGGATGTTTTGGCACAAAAAAACGAAGAAAAAGAGAGAAAAGAAAAACTTGAAAAAGAAAAACGGATGCAGCTTGCCGCAATAAAAATAAAGGAAAAATACGGGAAAAACGCCATTTTAAAGGGCATGAACCTGGAAGAAAACGGTACGACAATCGAAAGAAACAGGCAAATCGGAGGACATAACGCATAATGAAAATAAGTATTGTATGCGTGGGAAAAATAAAGGAAAAATTTTTTAAAGACGCAATAAACGAATATATGAAAAGGCTTTCGAAATTTTGCAAGATCGAAATTATGGAAGTGCAGGACGAAAAAACGGAAGAAAATCTGTCCGAAAATGCGGAAGAAGAGATAAGGGTAAAGGAAGGAAAAAGGATTTTAAAGGCTTTACCCGAAAATGCATACATGATACTTCTTGCGATAAAAGGGGAAGAACTTGAGTCTGTTGCATTTGCCCGGAAAATCGAAAAGCTTTCCGTAAGCGGCGTAAGCCACATCGCGTTTGTGATAGGCGGATCGCTCGGCACGTCAAAGGAAATATATGATAGGGCGGATCTCCTTCTCTCGTTTTCAAAAATGACATTTCCGCATCAGCTGATGAGAGTGGTGTTGCTCGAACAAGTGTACAGGGCATACAAAATAATAAACGGGGAGCCGTATCATAAATAGCTTATCGTGAGCCGTATTTATAAACGGCTTTTCAAAAAAAGTATTTGGGGACGTTTATGACGTCTCTTTTTCTTGCATTTTTATGTATAGTCGGTTAAAATAAAAAATTGTCGAATAAAATTTAAGTGTTAAGTAAAAATTTACAAGTAAAAATTCATATGATGCAAGAGTCAAAGGGCTTTACTTTCGGCGCAAAGCTCTTTGCAGGAAAAGTTTTAACATTTTGAACCAACATTCGGGAGAGGATATGAAGAGAGAAAACTATCTTAAATGGGACGAGTACTTTATGGGAATCGCGCTTCTTTCTGCGGAACGAAGCAAGGACCCGAACACATCGGTGGGCGCTTGCATTGTGAGTGCGGACAACAAAATACTTTCTGTCGGATACAACGGCATGCCTAAAGGATGCAACGACGACGAATATCCGTGGGACAGAGAGGGTACAACGCTTGAAACAAAGTATGCGTATGTGTGCCATGCGGAGCTTAACGCAATTTTGAATTACAGGGGTACGGACCTCACGGGCGCGCGCGTTTACACAACTCTTTTTCCGTGTAACGAATGCACAAAGGCGTTAATTCAGGCGGGAATATCGGAAATAATTTATTATTCCGACAAATATAACGGAAGCGATACGGACATTGCCGCAAAAAGAATGTTAAAATCCGCGGGAGTGACTTATCACCGCTATACGTTCGGCGATAAAAAGATAGAACTTAATCTTTGATTTTTAAGGTGTAAGATGAAAAAATTTATATTTGCTTTATTGTTAATATGTATGCCTGTTTTGTTCGGAGGATGCGGAATTGCGGCATTTGACGACGCGACAAAAAGGTTTGATACGTATGTCGGGAATTCGATAGCCGAAAAACTCGGAGACACGATCGACAATTTTGTTTCGGGAGGTACGGATACATACGGCGAAGAGGAAGGCGTGACAATCACGATACTTACGCCTACACCGACCGACGATCCTTATTTTGTGCCGACGGCAACGCCCTTTATTATTGCGACTCCGACACCGATGACGGATGAACCTGTGGGTCAGACGGTCGACGAATGGGTGTATGCGACGGAAGCCGTAAACGTGCGCTCGGGGTGGAGCACGGAATATCTTATTTCGGGCGGACTCATGCAAAACGACTGTGTGCACAGGGTTGCGATTCTTTCGAACGGTTGGAGCAAAATATCCTATAACGGCGTTTATGCGTATGTTTACGGAGAATACTTGACGACCGAAAAGCCGAGCCGTGTCGGCACAACGCATCTAGATATAATGGAATATACGATGGATGCCGCAAAAAACAACGAAGACGTGTATGTGCTTGACGTAAAAAATATCATGCAAAAGCCTGAACTCGTAAACGGACCCGAAATCACGTGTCTTACGATAGTGCTTAATTTCCTCGGATACGATAAGGTAAACAAAGTCGCTCTTTCGGACGAATATTTAACTAAAGCGGAGCCCGGGACAGCGTCCCCGTTTGATGCGTTTATAGGAGACCCGAAATCGGCAACAAACAGTTACGGATGTTATGCTTCGGTTATAGTTGATGCGGCAAACAGGTGGTTTGAAGACAAAAATATCCAGAAAATAGGACTTGAAGTTTCGGGAAGCACGATGAGTGATTTGCTTCTTTACGTAAAAAGCGGTGTTCCGGTTATTTGCTGGACAACGGTAAGCCTTGAGCAGTCGACGCTCGGCGACGCATGGGAAGTCGACGGCAAAATAATTACGTGGAGAAACAACGAACACGCGGTCGTGATTACGGGATACAATAAAACAAAAAATACTTTGATTGTGTGCGACCCCTTAAAGGGACTTGTGGAATACGATATGGATACGTTTACCAAGCGATACAATGAGCAATACAGCAATGCTCTTATTATTACAAACAAAGCGGTAACGGATTAAAGTTTGAATGGAGGTAAATCATGGAAGACGTAAAAGAAAGATATGACCTGTGTTTCGGAAGAATAAAAGAAATCGCCGCGGAAAAAGGCGGTGAGGCTTTCGGAAAACGCCCCGAAAGATGGGCTTTTAGGCAAATAGCCGAATTGTGGATCAAAACAAATGAACTTTACACGCTTTGTAATACGGGTAACGGTGTATACGATAAGTCCATGGATGAACTTAAAGCTTTTTATGACGATCTTTACAAAAATGTCTTTCCCGCAAACTACAAAAAAAGTCTCGAAAATCCGGCTATGGCACTCAAAAGACTTCAGGCAAAGACGGGACAAATACTTTCGACACTCATTACGGACATATATAATGTTATGCCTTATGCCGCAATGGGCGATTTAGAGCGGCTCACAATGGAAATGGAGCTTTTTGTCGAAATTTATTGCTGTTTTGTCGATTCTTTTACGGAAAACAACACGCTTTCGGCGGCAAGAAGAGAAGGCGCGAAAATGGGAAGAAACGTATACAGCGCATATATGGCTGACAACTCATTCATGTTTCATACGGAGTCCTTGGAAAAGAAATATAACCCTGCGTCAAACGTTCTTAAAAAAATATATAAGTCCGACACGTCGGATCTTCGTTACCTCTATATGTACGGTGAATACATAGGCGACAACGAAATAAACATGGCAAAATTTTTAAATAATATGCCGGAATCGGAAGTTAAGAAAATGGCCGAAACCATGGTAAACGGCTATTTGAGAGGCTTTGTCACGATGTCGGGAGTAATGAAGGAAGGGGGAACGACATTCCTTTTGTATCCCGTCGGAACGGAAAAGATGGTAAACGAGGTAGATAAGCTGTTTACGGAAAAACATCTTAAAGTTACGTCCGCAAAGACGTCACTTAAGTCAAGGAACGGCCGTGACGGAGGATTCGGTGTCGCAAACTTAAATCCTCAATTTGTTTACGATCACAGAAACGACGATGCGCTTTATTTTAACAGAAATCTCATTACGAAACGCCTTGAAACCGCAAGCACATATTGCGAAAAGAACAAGGAACTCATGGATTTATACAACGGTGCATGTTATATAGAAACATTCGGTGAAGAGGAGTTTGCGCCCGTCAATAATCATGCTCAGATTTCCTATTCAAAGCTTCAGGAAAAACTTGCGGTCGAGTATAAGAGAAGATTCAGCGAAATTATATATAAGGCAATCAGAGCCGACGAAACGTCCTTCTGTATCATAGCTTATCCCGTATCTTCGATCGGAAAGGATTTTGAAAATATTTTTGCGGATACGGTAGAGCTCAATAACCTTGACAACGAAACATACATAAAGATACAGCAAAATATTATCGATGTCTTAAATACGGGAAGACAGGTTCATGTTACGGGTAAAAACGGAAACGAAACGGATATCACGGTTGCTCTCATGGAAATGACTGATCCCGCACACCAGACGCTTTTTGAAAATTGCACGGCGGATGTAAATATCCCCGTCGGAGAAGTGTTTACGTCTCCGTGTCTTAAGGGCACAAACGGACTTTTGCACGTAAAGCGCGTTTTCTTAAACGGACTCGAATATAAGGATTTAAGAGTACGTTTTAAAGACGGAATCACCGCAGAAGTTACATGCAAAAACTTTGATTCGGAAGAAGAAAACAAGAAATTTATTTATGAAAATCTCTTGTTTAAGCATGATTTCTTGCCTCTCGGCGAATTTGCGATAGGAACAAACACGCTTGCATACAAAATGGCAAACAAATACGGAATTCAGGCGAAAATGCCGATCTTAATCGCCGAAAAGACGGGACCGCATTTTGCCATAGGTGACACATGCTACAGCCGTGCGGAGGATCACGTTGTTTACAATCCCGACGGCAAGGAAATAATCGCGCGTACAAACGAAATAAGCGAACTTCGTCATACGGAGCCCGAAAAAGCATATTTCAACTGTCATACGGATATCACGATTCCTTATGACGAACTGGGTGTAATTGCGGCGGTGGACAAATCGGGAAAAGAAACTTTAATCATAAAAGACGGAAGATTTGTTGTTCCGGGGACGGAAGTCTTAAACGAAAATCTGTAAAAATGATTCATACGAAAAGGAGAACTGTATGCCAAAAGTAGGTATTGTAATGGGAAGCGATTCGGACTTCCCGATAATGAAGCAGGCGGCGGAAATGCTTGAAAAATTCGGAATCGAATACGAAATGACAGTGATTTCGGCGCATCGTATGCCCGACGTGTTTTTTGATTATGCGGCGAACGCGGTCAAAAACGATTTTAAGGTGATAATTGCGGGTGCCGGCGGAGCGGCGCATTTGCCCGGTATGTGTGCGGCAATTTTCCCGCTTCCCGTTATCGGAGTGCCGATAAAGAGTGCGGCGCTTTCCGGGCTCGATTCGCTTTATTCGATAGTGCAAATGCCTGCGGGAATTCCCGTTGCGACCGTTGCGATAGACGGAGCAGCAAACGCCGGTATTCTTGCGGCAAAAATACTTGCTGTCGGAGACCTTGTGCTTCTTAAAAAAATAGAAGTATACAAGGAAGAACTCAAAAACAAAGTAATGAAGAAAAAAGAAAAGATGGAACGCCTCGGAATCGACTATGTGCGTGAATGAGCGGAAAATCCTAAAAAAAACTGTAACAATCGGAAGTAACTTTTAATGAATCTCAAAACAAAAGCAATATTTAAAACAATCGGAATTGTTCTGATTACGGCATTTCTTGTTTATGTATCCGTATTCGGAATAGGTACGGGTAAACTCTTTTCGGCATCAAAGATTAAGCAGGGACTTGACCTTGCGGGCGGCGTCAGCATTACCTATGAGGCGGTAACGGAAAATCCGACCGATGAGGAAATGGAAGATGCACAATATAAATTGCAGCTCCGCGCGGACACGTATTCCACAGAGGCACAAGTTTACCGCGAAGGGACAAAAAGAATCACCGTCGAAATCCCGGGTGTACAGGATGCAGACAAAATTCTCACGGAACTCGGAAATCCCGGTGCACTTTATTTTATATACGGTGACGGAAACGTAAAATATGATTCGGAAACGGGCGAGTTTAGCCTTGTGTATTCCATTGACGAACTTTCCGAAAAAGGCGAAATAATCCTTACGGGAAGCGACGTTACGGACGCAAAAGCGGGGAAACAGCAGTCTTCCGGATATGTTACAACATACGATAACATAGTCGAACTTTATTTTTCGGACGAGGGCGCCGAAAAGTTCGGTATTGCAACAACAAATTCCATAGGTAAAACAATAGCGATCGTTTACGATAATGAGGTTGTGTCGGTTGCGACCGTGCAAAGTGCTATTACCGGCGGTGTCGCACAGATTACGGGGCAAAAGACGTATGAAGAAGCTTCGATCCTTGCGTCCACGATACGTATCGGTGCGCTTCCGATTGAGCTTAAAGAAATAAGATCAAACGTTGTGGGCGCACAGCTCGGTGACAACGCGATAAAAGAATCCTTAATTGCCGGCATTGTGGGCTTTTTGATACTTATATTGTTTATGATCGCATACTACAGAATCCCGGGGCTTGCCGCATCAATCGCGCTCACGATCTATGTGGGGCTCATGGTATTTTGCTTAAATGTTTTTGATGTGACATTGACGCTTCAGGGAATCGCGGGAATTATTCTGTCAGTCGGAATGGCGGTTGACGCAAACGTAATTATTTTCCAGCGAATCAGAGAGGAACTCGGGCGCGGAATAGGGCTCACCCCCCGCAGCGCCATAAAGAACGGCTTTAAGAAGGCTTTTTCGTCGATACTTGACGGAAACGTCACAACACTCATTGCGGCAGCGGTGCTTTATTTTATGGCATCGGGCGGCGTGAAGGGATTTGCGGTAACGCTTGCGATCGGTATCGTGCTTTCGATGTTTACCGCGCTTACCGTCACAAGATTTATTTTGAATACGCTTTATGAGCTCGGATTTAGCGACGATAAGTTTTATGGTGTGACACGGGAAAGAAAGCCGATTCCTTTTGTAAAGAACTGCATTAAATTTGTCATCGTTGCGGGAATTGTGATTCTTACGGGCTTTGTTACGATGGGCGTAAACAAAGCAAAAGGAAACCACGCTTTAAATTACGGACTTGATTTTTCGGGCGGAACCCAAGTGTCCGTTACTTTGCCCGACAATTACACGGATAATATGAATTCCGAATTAAGCACACTTGTAAGCAATACGATTTCGCATACTTCGCAAATTACGCGGGTGTCCGGCGAAAATACGTATGTAATAAAAACATCGGAGCTTACG
This sequence comes from uncultured Lachnospiraceae bacterium, assembly GCA_964653855.1. Classification (GTDB taxonomy): domain Bacteria; phylum Bacillota; class Clostridia; order Lachnospirales; family Lachnospiraceae; genus RGIG3528. Next base: position 9,221 of record CAZZFV010000005.1, on the reverse strand, counting down.
CAGGAAGAGAGAAATTTACTCATAACCGCACTTTCCGATACTTACGGTGTTTCCGACGACTTGATAAATACCGAAAACATATCGGGAAGCGTAAGTAACGAAATGAAGGCGGAAGCATTAAAAGCCGTGATTATTGCCGTATGCTGCATGCTTATTTATATCTGGTTCAGATTTAAGAATTTTAACTTTGCTTTTTCGGCGGTTCTCGCGCTTATGCACGACGTGCTCATAGTTCTTACGCTTTATGCGATTGCAAGAATTTCCGTAGGAACGGGCTTTATTGCATGCATGCTTACGATCGTCGGATATTCGATCAACGCAACGATCGTTATTTTTGACAGAATGAGAGAAAATCTTGCCGCAAAGCTCGACAAAGAAACAAATGCGGAAATTGTCGACAGGTCGATCACGCAAACGCTTTCGAGAAGCATAAATACGTCTCTTACGACATTTATCATGGTGCTTTCGCTTGTAATATTCGGCGGAGATTCGATAAGGGAATTTGCCGTTCCGCTTATGTGCGGTATAGTTGCGGGAATGTTTTCTTCGATTTGCCTTACGGGACCCGTATGGAATTTTATGGAAGCAAGATTTAAGACCAAAAAGGAAGAAGATAATTAAATGCCTGATTCCGATTTTTCAAAAAAAACGGATAACAAAACCGATACAAAAGACAATAAAAAAGAGATAACGGTAAAGAGGGGAAGGACGATATTCGGCCTTCTTCTTATTGTGGTTGCGGTTTCTTTGTATTGTTACCGAACGGGTGTGTTTTCGGATATGACAAGTAAGAGCCGGACGACGGGGGAAGTTTTTTCGGATGCGGTGCTTGATTTGTTATCCGGATATAACGACCAAATACTTGCGTCTTATGAGGATTTATCGGAAAACGGAGGAGTAAAAAGTCTTGATATTGTGACAAGTGCGTTCGGAACGGTTCCCGATTCTTACGAATTGCTTTTTATGCTGTTCGGTGATCAAATTAACTTAAGCACATCGTTAAATACGGACGGGAATATCCTTTTAAGTGTAAACGGTGCGGAAATTTACGAAAAAGAAGTATTTAAAAACATAGACAATACAAAATTCGGCATTTCAAAATATGTAAAGCAAAAAAAGATAAGCAAATTTTTGGAAAAATACGAAAAAATATTTGTGTATGAGCTTACGTCAGAGTGCGATTTTACGCGTAACGACAATTTTATAAATAATCTAAACGACGTGATTTCCGTTGAAACGGAAGTTTTGTTTTCGCTAAACAAAACGGATGTAAAACGTGCCGTAGAGGTGACAATAAACGCAGCAAAAGAAGATAAGGACTTAAAACTCGCATTTGACGCAGTGCGCCGCAACACATGTTCCTATGACGAATTTCTTGAGAGCGTGAACGATTATTTCGAAGAAAAAGACTATTGCCTCTTCGGGATTTCCGAAATAACGGGGAAAGCGTACATAAACGAAAAATACGGGCTTACGATGTTTGACGGTAATATTTGTTTAAACGACTCAGAAACGGGAGAGGATACAAAAATTTATCTGAAAACCGGCTATACAAGGCTCAATAACGATTTGGGATTTGTTGTGGAAATTTATTCGGATACGGAAACGCGTATCGAAATTTCGGGCACGGGCACATATAACCAAAAATCCGTAAAATTAAATTTAAAAGGAAGCGGCAGGATAAAAGAAACGGGAATTTCGTTTACCGTAACCGAGCTTCAATTTGTAAGTATCGACGGATTCGGGTTAATCGGAGACATTAACGTAAAAACGGATAACGGTTCCTTTGATACGGAGCTTACGTGCAAGAATAATTACGAGCTTATCGAAACGACTTTTGAATATGAGACCGGAGAAAAGGGTAAAATCAAAACGGAAATAAAAGGATAAAAGCCAAAATCAAAGCGGAAATAAAAGGTTAATAGAACCGGTAAATTTTTTAACAAAAAGTAGTTGACAACTAAATTTCTATGTTGTATAATCCTGCTTGCGTTCAAAAAAGGTGGACAGAGAAAACACTACCGGCGGGGTGTGGCTCAGCTTGGTGGAGCGCCTGCTTTGGGAGCAGGAGGTCGCAGGTTCGAATCCTGTCACCCCGATTTTGAATTAAATACATGTGATATTATGCGGGTGTAGTTCAATGGTAGAACACTAGCCTTCCAAGCTAGACACGTGGGTTCGATTCCCATCACCCGCTCTCGTTTAAGCAAAAAAACTTAAACGCATGTGTCAGTAGCTCAGCTGGATAGAGCACCGCCCTTCTAAGGCGGGTGTCGGGGGTTCGAATCCCTTCTGACACATTTCCGAATGAATCCCGGTTGTTTAAGGGCTTTTTCGAAAGACACATTAAAAAATCCGATTAAGTTCACTTGCGGTCTGCCGATATAGTGGAGCAGAGCGCATATTTTTTGGATAAATATATGGTGGATATAGCGCAGTTGGCTAGCGCGCCAGATTGTGGCTCTGGAGGCCCAGGGTTCGAGTCCCTGTATCCACCTTGTGTAATTTTTGGGCAATAGCAAACATTGGGCTATCGTCAAGCGGTAAGACACAGCACTTTGACTGCTGCATTCGCTGGTTCGAATCCAGCTAGCCCAGCTTAAAGCATAACGGTTTTGATGAGTCGTTGTTGCTTAAACAATTTTGTGTTTATAATCAATATGGGCTACTAGCTCAGGCGGTAGAGCACTTGACTTTTAATCAAGGTGTCGCGGGTTCGAGTCCCGCGTGGCTCATTAAAGAGTGATCGAAAGCGGTCACTCTTTTTTTGTCGTATGGGAAATTTTCGCAAAATTTAAAATTTCTATTAACTTTTTTTGAATGATGTGCTATAATATAGCTTGAGAGTGGTCTGCTTTCAGAAAGGCAAAGGTGTACAGTGTTTAAAAAAGGAGATTTATTGCAATACGGTAATAACGGAGTCTGTTGTGTCAAGGATATTGTCATGGGTATGGCGGGCACCGACATGGGAACGGAATATTATATCATGGTTCCGATAGGCAATAAGACCAATTACATTTATCTCCCCACAAACAACGAAAAGGCGAAGATTCGCCCGGTTATTTCCGCTGAGCAGGCAAATGATGCACTTTCTCAAATAGACAGCATCAACGAATATACCATTGTAAACGAGAAGCAATGCGAGCTTGTATATAAGGACGCAATTTTTTCGCTTGACTGTATCAGATGGCTTGAACTTTTGAAGACACTTTGCATACGTAAGCAAACAAGAGCCTTGAACGGCAAAAAAACAACATCTACGGATGAAAGATATTTTAAAATAGTTTCCACAAAGCTTTTTGAAGAGTTCGGAGTTGCGATAGGCGAAAGCGAAGCCGAGAAGAAACTTAACGAGGCAATAGAGATATTTGAAGGTTGTGTGTCTTTGTAAAGAGTTTATAAAATTATTATTTGAATTCCCGCCTTTGGAGTATTATCTTTAATAATTAAAGATTATCGTCCGAAGGCTTTTTTATGTATGAAAGCCCGAGCGATTCTTTAAATTTTTTTGGAGGTAAATATGCAACAAAAAGGGCTTTTTAACGGTATGAGGGAAAAAATGAGCCGCGCGATGTACAACAGGTACGGATTTGACGGCTTTGGGAAGTTTCTTTTTATATTCGGGCTTATTCTTATGCTCGGTTCCCAATTTATACCGAATGTGTACGTAAGGAGGTCTGTATATGTGGTGTCGATTTTGATTCTTGTATATGAATATATGAGAATTTTTTCGACCAAGAGAGACAAGCGTGCACGCGAAAATTACAGGTTTTATGCCATAATCGGAAAGATAAAGGGGATATTCGGATTCGGTTTTGACAAAAACTACAGGTATTTTAAGTGTCCGGGATGTAAGCAAAAGATAAGAGTGCCGCGTCATCACGGAAAAATTGAAATCACGTGCAAAAAATGCGGCAGAAAATTTGTAAAGCATACCGGTAAAAGAAAGTAATACGCCGGGAAAACGGGAGAATCAGTTGTTCGGTTATATAAACATAAATAAACAGGAGCTTAAGATAAAGGACTACGAACTGTATCGTGCCTATTATTGCGGCGTTTGTGACGAAATAAGAAAAAATACCGGTCCGCACGGAAGAATTGTTTTGAGTTTTGACATGACTTTTCTTGCGATGCTGCTTGACGGGCTTTACGACGACGAAACAAAAATTGTAAGTAAAAGGTGTCTCGCAAATCCTGTAATCCGTCACAAGGCGATTGCCGGCAACAACGTAAAATATGCCGCCGACATGAATCTTCTTTTGTCGTATGAAAACATGAAAGACAAATGGTACGATTCAAAGAACTTATTTGCTTTTGTTTATGCATTGATTATAAAACATAAAACCGGAAAAATAAAAAAAGCGTATGCGTGTCAGGCAAAAGCAGTGGACAATTATATTACGGAGCTTCATAAAATCGAAAACGAAAAGAATCCGGATTTTGAAGCTGCCGCAAATTTAACCGGCAGAATGCTTGGCGAGATATATGCAAAAAATAATGACGAGTGGAGTGAAATCCTAAGGGGCATCGGCTTTTATATGGGGAAATTCGTGTATTTTGCGGATGCTTATTGCGATTATGAAAAAGATAAAAAATCGGGCAGTTACAATCCGTTTGTTTTAAACAACAACGATGTAAAAACATACGGAAAAAAAGTCTTAAAAATGATGGCGGCGGAAGTCGCAAGACTTTTTGAAATACTGCCTGTTGTAGATAATATGGAAATTTTGCGAAATATCATTTATTCGGGAATGTTTACGCGGATAAATGAAACTTACGAAAAGGAAAAGAGTGATGACGGATCCATACAAAGTTCTTGAGGTTTCAAGAGACGCATCGATGGATGATATAAAAAAGCAATACAGGGCGTTAAGCCGTAAATATCATCCAGATTCAAACATAAATAATCCTGATAAAGACAAAGCGGAAGAAAAATTTAAAGAGGTTCAGGCGGCGTACGAGCAGATCGTATACGAAAAAGAACACGGAACCGATTCTTCTTATAATTATGAGGGAAATTCCGGCTCCGGATACGGAAACTATGGTAACGGCAACGATTCCTACGGCTACGGCGGTTTCGGAGATTTTTACGATTTTTTCCGGAATATGGGCGGTTCGCAATACGGGAATTCACAATACGGAAACTCGCAACACGGAAACTCGTATTCAAGCGAAGAACAATATTACAGATCCGCACGCGGATATATGGCTGCGGACCGTTACAGAGAGGCGTTAAACGTTCTATCGAACATTCCGTCCGAGTCACGGGATGCCGAATGGTATTATCTTTCCGCGGTGTGCAATCTTCATATGGGAAACAATGTTGCGGCGTCCGAACACGCAAGGACGGCAACAAGCCTTGAGCCCGAAAATTACGATTACAGGCATCTTTATGAGGCACTGGAATCGGGCGGAACGTGGTATGACAGAAGAAGCGAAGGGTATGGCAGAAGCCACGGATTAAATAATTTGTGCACATGGTGTCTGATACTTAATTGCTGCTGCGGCGGGAGCGGAGGATACTTTTGCTGCATATAGGATAGGAAAAAACTTTGCACCGAAATTTTGAGATTTTGAGCCTTTTCGTCTTTGTGTAAAAATTGTTAAAAACATTGAAATTTTCGGTGCGGTGTGATAAGGTATGCAATGCGTTTTTTGACGCATAACTTTAATTTGAAAAAGGGGCTTTGTATGAGAAAGAAATTTACAAAGATTTTGGTTTTTGGCATGATTTTTGCGATGATGCTCGGAACGATGACGGGATGCGGCACGCAGCAGCAAACCGAAATTTACAATCCCGAAGGTTCGGACGATGAGCTTTGGGATACGGAAAATACGGATTCCGGTACGACGAATACGGATACGGGTTCAACGGATACTCAGGGAAGCGATGATTCCTCAAAATCCGATGTCGTAATCAACGACACAAACGGCGATCTCGCAAGTGCGCTCACAAACGGATATATCGTTATCGGTGCGGTTATGCGCGAGCCTTTCCTTTATGACGAAGACGATTATCCCGTCGGATTTTATATCGATGTTGCTCAGCTTTTTGCCTATTGCGAGCTCGGACTTCAGGTAAGAGTTTCCGTTGTCGAGGAAGATACAATGTATGATCAGCTTGCAAGCGGTGAGGTTGATTGTATTTGGACATGCGTTGATCCGGATGATCTTGCGGGAAAAGACGTTGACGTATCGGACCCGCTTCTTATTGAGGGACAGTGCTTCATAGTTCCTTCGTACAACGAATATACGTCTGCGGAAGATCTTAAAGGTCAGACGATTGCGGTGGTTAAGGATTCCGAAGGCGAAGAACTCATGAAGACTCTCGGATATACTTATGTTACGGCAGAGACAATCAACGATATGCTGACTCTTGTGGAAAACGAAGAGTGTGCGGCTGCGGTTATGTCTACGCTTGAAGCCGACGAATATATCGTATACGGTTATTACACATTCCTTACAAAGCTTTGCGACCTTGAAGACAACGAGCATGTTGTTATATTCAGAAAAGGTTCGGGACTTTGCGAGAGATTCAACCAATACCTTGACGAAAGCTGGGTAGACGTAGAAGAGCGTGCAACAAGCTATTCTTTCGGTACCGCGCTTCCTTTGGAAGAAGATGCCGAGTAAAGCGTTTTAAAAGAATGCTTAACAGAATGTTT
>CAZZFV010000005.1:0-2456 GCA_964653855.1 uncultured Lachnospiraceae bacterium | reverse complement strand
TTAACAGAATGTTTTAAAAGAACAATTTAAAATTTGATATCAAAAATTAATAACAAAAAAGCCAAAAGAGTGAAATCCACTCATTTGGCTTTTCTTTTTTTATACGGCAAAGACATTTTATCATGCCGTATGCTTACTTGTTCTTTCTTTTATAATTTGCGTAATCGGCATATTCCTGGGGAATCAGAGAGCCGTTAAGGAGCTGCGAAAGACTTAATGCAAAGTCTTCGTTGTCTGCGGTCTCCGCCATTTCGTTAAGGAGCGCAAGAACCTGATTTTTGTATTCTTCGGGCTCAAACACCTTGTCGCGATACATGAGTCTTGAGATGTATATTCTCTTAAACCAGTCGCTGTAAGATCTCTTTTGGATGTTTGACTCGGTAAGCACAAGATTTAACGACAATATTTTCATGATGTTCTTTACGGACGACGACGTGCAAAAAATGTCGGGGCCTATTCCGTAAAGATTCTTTTTGTATTTCCGTGCGAATTTGTCTTTGGGATTTAAAATCGTATAGTTCGGTAAATACGACTTATACATTTCGCCGAGCAATGTTTTTTCTTTAAATTGTTTATATTCTCTTTCGGGATCCGCGGGCACTTCTACACGGATGTGAAGCTCGTTGTAATCGTAAAAATTAAATTTTACCATGCGGGGCTCTTTTTCGAGGAGAAGGATGTAAGCGTATACTTTATCTTTCCACAAAATTCCGGGGCACTCGTAAATTTTTTCCTTTTTGCATTCGTCTATCAATATTAAAGTATGTTCCTGTTTTACCTTGTATTTTACGAAAAGCTTTTTTAAGGAATTTTTGTCGTAGAGCGTTAGAGGATTTACTTCGTCTTCTTCAAAAATGTTCTTTTTGGGTTCCGGGTCATTTTTTTCGAAATCATTTGTTTTTTTTCTGTTTTGAAAATCGTTTGTGTTTAAATCCGGTAAGTCGTTGTCACTTTCGGGGACATTTTCGTCGGCACTTAAATCCTTGCTTTTATTCGCTTTTTTTGAAGATTTTTGCTTGTTTTTTGATTTTTCCGTATTTAGGAGAAGCGTATTAAAGTCTGTTCCGAGAACCAGAATTATGTCTGCCACAAGGAGCACAAGCGCCGATACGACCGCTATGTAATTTTTGACGATGAGAGCGTAAACAAAAACCGAAAATCCGAGAATAAAGCCCGTGATCATAAGAAGAAGCATGAGCTTTGTGCGTCTGTTTCCGTATATGAGAGTGTAAAATATTTTTTTCATGATTTTAAATCCTTTTTTATGATGAATGAAACGTAATAATCGTCGTATGTAAGTCAATGTGACAATCGGTATATGTAGGTTAATAATGTAATAATCGATATACGTAAGTTAATGCAACAATCGGTATACATGATTTATATCGACATAACAAAAGGATTTGTTTATATAAGCGTAGTTATGAATATTTCTAATGTTTTCGTGTATACTTTTTTATTGACAATTCAAGTATCATTGTATACAATAATGCACATCTTTGAATAAACTTGGGATTATATAAGAGGAGTAAGTCATGATTGAAAATGTAATGGAAAACCGCAAGGTGCGCGTAAATCCGCACAATAACCTCCTTATGCTCGAGGAGCATATGTATGAACTTGTCGACGTTGTCAAGCCGAATGTGTTCAGAAATCTTTTTCCTTATGACGAAATTCCGAAAATAGCATTTAACGATCGTATCGTTCCGCATTGCTTTCCGGATGAAATCTGGATTACGGATACAACATTCCGTGACGGACAGCAGTCGAGAGAGCCTTATACGACGGATCAGATTGTCACAATATACGATTATTTGCATAAACTCGGCGGTCCGAACGGACTTATCCGTCAGAGTGAATTTTTTGTATACAGCAAAAAGGACAGAGACGCGCTTTATAAGTGTCTTGAGCGCGGATACAAGTTCCCCGAGTGCACCACGTGGATCAGGGCAAACAAAAAGGACTTTGAGCTTGTGCGCGACATAGGCGTAAAGGAAACGGGAATCCTCGTTTCGTGCTCCGACTATCATATTTTTTATAAGATGAAAATGACACGTGCTCAGGCAATGGAACATTATCTTAACGTTGTGAGAGAGTGCCTCGAAACGGGTATTGCCGCAAGATGCCATCTTGAAGACATTACGCGTTCGGATATATACGGATTTGTAATTCCTTTCTGCTTTGAGCTTATGAAGCTCGGTGCGGAATATAATCTTCCCGTTAAGATAAGAGCATGCGATACGATGGGATACGGCGTAAACTTTTCGGGTGCCGTTATTCCTCGTTCCGTTCAGGGAATCATATACGGACTTATGACTCACGCGGGCGTTCCGTCGGAATTGCTCGAGTGGCACGGACACAACGATTTTTATAAGGCTGTTACGAATTCCACAACGGCATGGCTTTACGGTGCAAGCGGAGTCAACTGCTCGCTATTCGGAATAGGAGAGAGAACG
>CAZZFV010000004.1:0-72862 GCA_964653855.1 uncultured Lachnospiraceae bacterium | reverse complement strand
GATCTTGAACTTACCCGCACGATATCTGATACGGTAAATGTTCCCGTTATTGCGTCCGGAGGAGCGGGAAGTTTAAAAGACTTTAAGGACGCGTTTACAATCGGTCATGCGGATGCGGCGCTTGCGGCAAGCCTTTTTCACTATAAGGAACTTGAAATCAAAGAAGTCAAAAATTATTTGAAAGAAAACGGTATATCGGTCAGAATATGATAAACGAAATTTTTTCGGATTGGGAAGCGATAATAGATGCGGAAAAATCAAAGCCTTATTATTCGCGCCTTATGGATTTTATAAAAAATGAGTATGAAAATTATGTGATATATCCGGAAAAAAGTGATATATTTAATGCATTTAAGTATACGTCGTATAAAGACACACGAGTTGTGATTTTGGGGCAGGACCCGTATCACGAGCCGGGACAGGCACACGGACTTGCTTTTTCGGTAAAGCAAGGTGTAAAGATCCCAAAAAGCCTTATGAACATATATAAGGAATTAAATGCGGAACTTAATACTTTTGTGCCGAATAACGGAAATCTCGTAAAGTGGGCGCATCAGGGCGTATTACTTATAAATAACGTTCTTACCGTGCGTGAACATATGGCGGGGAGCCATGAGTGTCACGGCTGGGAAGAATTTACGGACAATATTTTTTTGAAACTTAATGAAAAAAAAGAGCCGGTTGTGTTCTTGCTTTGGGGAAGCAAGGCGGAAAAAAAATCGGAGCTTATCACAAATCCGAAGCATCTTGTATTAAAATCGGTGCATCCGAGTCCGTTGTCGGCATACAGAGGCTTTTTCGGATGCGGTCATTTTGCGGCCGCAAATGAATTTTTGGTGAATAACGGACGCACGCCTATAGATTGGCAAATCGAAAATATTTGATTATGAGGGTCATGACATGTCAGAAGAATTAACACATTATTATTTGGGAATCGATATCGGATCGACAACGGTAAAGGTTGCGATTTTGAATGAAATCGGAGAACTCGTTTTTTCGGATTACAGAAGGCATTATGCGGACATTCAAAATGCGCTTGCTTTGATTTTGAAAGAAGCAAAAGAAAAAATCGGTGAAGCCGTGCTTTATCCCGCAATTACGGGGTCCGGCGGACTTACGCTCGCAAATCACTTAAATGTTCCCTTTGTGCAGGAGGTTGTGAGCGTTGCGGGTGCGATCAAGGAATATGCTCCCAAAACCGATGTTGCGATAGAGCTTGGCGGTGAAGACGCAAAGATTATTTATTTTACCGGCGGCATAGAGCAAAGAATGAACGGAATTTGCGCCGGCGGAACGGGCTCGTTTATCGACCAGATGGCATCTTTACTTAAAACCGATGCGATGGGGCTCAATACTTATGCCGCAAATTATAAGGCAATTTATCCGATAGCGGCAAGATGCGGCGTATTTGCAAAAACCGACATTCAGCCGCTCGTAAATGAGGGCGCGTCAAAGGAAGATCTTTCAGCATCCATATTCCAGGCGGTTGTAAATCAGACTATATCGGGACTCGCATGCGGTAAGCCGATAAGAGGAAATGTTGCTTTTCTTGGGGGACCTTTGCACTTTTTAACGGAACTTCGTGCAGCATTTGTGAGAACGCTTAACCTTACACCCGAGAGCACGATCGTGCCCAACAATTCGCACCTTTTTGCGGCAATAGGTTCCGCATTAAACAGGCTTAAAGGGAAGGACGATTCGTGTGTCCTTCTTTCAAATCTCATCGAACGCCTTGAAAAAGGAATAGTGATGGATTTTGAAGTCGCACGTATGGAGCCTTTGTTTGAAAACGAAGAGGCTTATGACGAATTCATAAAGAGACATAGGCGCGCAACGGTAAGAAAAGGCGATTTAAAGACTTATTCGGGTAATTGTTACCTGGGAATCGATGCGGGGTCGACCACAACAAAGGTTGCACTTGTGGGAGAAGACGGGGCACTTCTTTATTCGTTTTATCAAAACAACAACGGAAGCCCGTTAAAGACGACAATCAAGGCAATAAAGGAAATTGCGGATATTATGCCTGAAAGCGCGAGAATTGTAAGATCATGCTCAACAGGCTACGGCGAGGCACTTCTTAAATCCGCGCTCATCCTTGACGAAGGAGAAGTTGAAACGGTTGCGCATTATTATGCCGCTTCGTTTTTTGACCCGGAAGTCGATTGTGTCCTTGATATCGGCGGACAGGACATGAAATGCATAAAGATAAAGAATCATGCCGTTGATTCGGTGCAGCTTAATGAGGCATGCTCATCGGGGTGCGGTTCCTTTATCGAAACTTTTGCAAAATCGTTGAATTATGAAGTTGCCGATTTTGCGAAGATAGCTTTGTTTGCAAAGAATCCCATAGACCTTGGCACAAGATGCACCGTTTTCATGAATTCAAAGGTAAAGCAGGCGCAAAAAGAAGGAGCGGAGGTAAGCGATATTTCAGCGGGACTTGCTTATTCCGTAATAAAAAATGCCCTTTATAAGGTTATAAAGGTGAGTGATGCGAAGGATCTCGGGCAAAGAATCGTCGTTCAGGGCGGAACTTTTTATAATGACGCCGTGCTCAGAGGTTTTGAAAAGACCGTCGGTGCAAACGTTGTTCGTCCCGACATTGCGGGAATCATGGGCGCGTTCGGTGCGGCACTTATAGCAAGAAGCCATTATAACGGTGAGGCTACAACCATGCTTTCTTTTAAGGAGATCGAAGAGCTTACGTTTGATTCGACGCTTACAAGATGCAAAGGATGCACAAACCATTGTTTGCTTACGATAAACCGTTTCCCCGGAAACCGTAATTTTATCTCCGGTAACAGATGTGAAAAGGGACTCGGAAAAGAAAAGAAAAACAAGGACATCCCGAACCTCTTTGATTATAAGTTGAAGAGAGTTTTCGGCTATACGCCGCTCGAAGAATTTGCGGCAAAGCGCGGAATCGTCGGAATTCCGAGAGTTTTAAACATGTATGAAAACTATCCTTTCTGGTTTACGTTTTTTACGCATCTCGGATACAGGGTTGTTTTGTCGCCTCTTTCTTCAAAAAAGATATACGAGATGGGAATTGAGTCGATTCCGTCGGAATCGGAATGTTATCCCGCAAAGCTTGCTCACGGACATGTGAGCTGGCTTATAAAGGAAGGCGTCAAATATATATTCTACCCTTGTGTAAGCTACGAAAGAATCGAGTTTCCGGAAGCCGGTGACCACTACAACTGTCCTATGGTTGCGGGATACGGCGAAAACATTAAGAATAATGTCGAAGAGATAAAAACGCTTGGGATTAAGTATCAAAATCCTTTTGTTTCGCTTGAGTCGGAAGAAATCATCACAAACCGTCTTGTGAAATTTTTCGGAACCGAAAACAATATTCCGAAAGACGAAGTTACGGAAGCGGCGCATGCGGCTTGGGCAGAGCTTCAAAATGCCAGAAATGACATGAAAAAGGCCGGAGAAGCCACGATTAAGTATATTGAGGAACATAAGTGCGAGGGAATAGTTCTTGCCGGACGTCCTTATCATATAGATCCCGAAATCAACCACGGAATACCGGAACTTATCAATTCTTACGGTGTAGCCGTGCTTACGGAAGATTCGGTTTCGCATCTTGCAAAGACGGACAGGCCTACTATCGTTGTAGACCAGTGGATGTATCACTCAAGACTTTATGCTGCGGCTTCGTATGTTCGCGAAAATCCGAATCTTAACCTTATACAGCTTTTCTCGTTCGGATGCGGACTGGATGCCGTTACGACCGACCAGGTTGCGGATATACTTACGGGATCGGGTAAGATTTACACGATGCTTAAAATCGACGAAGTAAGTAACTTAGGTGCGGCAAGGATAAGAATCAGGTCATTGCTTTCCGCAATCAACGACAGAAAGCAAAAGGGCATCACAAACAAAGTAAACGATGCGGCTTACCACAGAGTTATTTTTACGGAGGAAATGAGAAAAACCTACAACGTTCTTATTCCTCAAATGACTCCTATTCATTTTGACATAATCGCACCCGCAATGAAGTCGTGCGGACTTAATATTGTTGAGCTTCCGCAGCCCACGCGTGACACGATAAATATCGGACTTAAATATGTAAACAACGATGCATGTTATCCGTCGCTTCTTATCGTCGGAGAAATGATAGAAGCTTTGCAATCGGGAAAATATGACTTAAACAAAACCGCCGTAATCATAACCCAAACGGGCGGCGGATGCAGAGCGACAAACTACATTGCGTTTATAAGAAGAGCACTCAAAAAAGCCGGAATGGAACAGGTGCCGGTTATATCGCTTAGCACTTCCGGTATAGAAAAGAATCCGGGATTCAGTTTGGAACCCAAAATGATTATCCGGGCTATGCAGGCGCTTGTTTACGGCGACATATTTATGCGAGTCGTTTACAGGACAAGACCGTATGAACTGGAAAAGGGAAGCGTCAACAGGCTTCATGAAAAATGGAAGAGGATATGCATAGAACAGGTTCAAACGGGTCATTTTAGGGATTTTAGAAGAAATGTTCGGCAAATCATTAAGGAATTTGATGAAATTCCGCTTAAGGACATAAAGAAGCCGAGAGTGGGAATTGTGGGCGAAATTCTTGTAAAATTCCTGCCGGCGGCAAACAATTATCTTGTCGATTTGCTTGAAAAAGAAGGCGCCGAAGCAGTTATGCCGGATCTCATGGACTTTTTGTCTTATTGCTCGTATAACTCGAATTTTAAGTATGAAGCGCTCGGCAAGTCCAAGAAGTCGATGCGAATCAACAATATGATTGTGAAGTTTTATGAATTTATGCGTAAGGATGCCGTAAAAGCATTCAAAAACAGCAAGAGATTCAGTGCGCCCGTTCCGATTTCGACACTTGCGGAATATGCTTCTCCCATAGTTTCGATGGGTAACCAGACGGGTGAAGGATGGTTTTTGACGGGCGAAATGATTGAGCTTATTCATTCGGGAGTAACGAATATTGTTTGCTGCCAGCCTTTTGCATGCTTACCGAATCATATTGTCGGAAAAGGTGTAATCAAGGAAATCAGAAACACATTTAAGGAAGCAAACATTGTTGCGGTTGACTATGACCCGGGTGCATCCGAGGTAAACCAGCTTAACCGTATCAAGCTTATGCTTGCGACGGCGTTTGAAAATATGGAAAAACGGGAGCAATGAAAATGAATGTCAAAGAAGCTTTGGAATATATACACGGGCTTCGCTGGATGAGCAAAAAACTCGGACTTACAAAAACCCGCGAGTTGTTAAATTTAACCGGAAATCCGGAAAAAAGCCTCAAATTTATTCATATCGGCGGCACAAACGGAAAAGGTTCCGTGTCCGCAATGACTGCGGAAATTCTGAAGTTTGCGGGATATAAGGTTGGACTTTTTACGTCGCCCTTTATAATGCGTTTTAACGAACGCATTATGGTGAGCGATGAAAATGCGGAATCGGAGACACTCCCCGGATTTAGGGAAATTCCCGATGAAAGTCTCGCAAGACTTACGGAGAAAGTAAAAAGTGCGATTGATTTAATGGAAGAGCCGCCGTCCGAGTTTGAGGTTGTCACGGTAATCGGGTTTTTGTATTTTCTTGAAACAAATTGCGATATCGTGGTACTTGAAGTGGGCATGGGCGGTGAGTTTGACGCGACAAATGTGATCCTAAAAAACGAACTCACGATCCTCACAAATATCGGCCTTGACCATATGCAATATCTGGGAAATACGGTCGGTGAAATCGCAAGAACAAAGTCCGGAATAATTAAAAAAGGCTCCGAAGTAGTATTTTACGGTGAAGAGCATGACGCTTTACCGGAAATTAAAAAGAAATGTGAAGAAACAGGCTCAAGTCTTACAGTCCCCGATTTTAACGATATTGCGGTAAAACGCGCCGATTTGTCGTGTCAGATTTTTTCGTACGGCGGATTTAACGATATTCAAATGAATATGATAGGGAGCTATCAAAGAAAAAATGCGGCCGTTGTTACAGAAGGCATTAAAGCACTCAGAAGACGCGGATATGATATTCCGGACTCGGCAGTCTACATGGGTCTTAAAGAATTCAAATGGATTGCGAGACTCGAAAAAATAAACGAGCATCCGCTTACATTTGTGGACGGATCACATAATCCGCAAGGAATGCGTGCAACCGTTGACACAATAATTTCGTGCTTAAAGGAATATAAGGAAAATAGGCCCAACGTAATATGCGTATTCGGTGTTATGGCGGATAAAGACGTAGAGGGAATTCTAAAAATCTTATCGGAAATCGCAAACGAAATAATATGCGTCGAACCCGTTTACAACAGGGCAATGAAGTGTGAGGATTTGTTTTCGCTCACCAAAAAAGTTTGCGGTGACAGCGTAAATACGATTAAATCGGGCGGAGATGTTTCTTCCGGCATAAAGCTCGCAATTTCCGACGCAAAAGAAAACGATATTTTGCTTTGTCTCGGCTCTCTTTATATGGCATCCGAAGTCCGGGAATTTTTTGAAAAGCAAAATAATTAATACACATTTCTTTCATACTTTCGTGTTAATGTTTAAACGAAACGGAAGGTGATATGAATATGAAATCTGTTTGGAAATATATAATATGTGCGATTGCTACCGGTGCCGTATGCGGTATGGCATTTGCGGGAATCAAATACGCAAAGTACAAAAAAGAAATTGACGCTGTAGTAAAAAAATATGAAAAATTGCAGGAGCAATATAGTTCTGCGGCAAGCGAAAGCAAAGTATCGACACAAGAAAACGGGAACGGCGTTTCAAAGATCGCAAGTGACGCAATGCCCGCACTTGTTGCGATAAACGTTTCGGGCGTGACATACAAGTACGACATGTTCGGAAGAACATATGCTTATGAAACAACGTCAAACGCGTCGGGTATCATTGCGGCGCAAAACAACGGCGAAATACTTATTGCAACCAATTATCACGTTGTCGAAGACGCGGTTTCGGTTTCCGTAAATTTTATCGACGAATCGACCGCAGAGGCTGAAGTTAAGGCAAGCGACGAGTCGGAGGATTTGGCTGTGGTTTCCGTCAAGGTTTCGGATTTGTCGATAGAAACCCTTGCGGCGATTAAGGTTGCGACATTCGGTGATTCTGAGAGCCTTTGCCCCGGCGAAATGGTTATTGCGATAGGAAACGCACTCGGATACGGACAGTCGGTGACGGTCGGCTATGTAAGCGCCGTAAATCGCGAGGTTACGGTTGACGAATACACGATGTCGCTTATTCAGACAGATGTTGCGATAAATCCCGGTAACTCCGGCGGTGCGCTTTTAAATTCGAGAGGCGAATTTATAGGAATAAATAACGCAAAAATTGCGGATGAGAGCGTTGAAGGCATATGTTATGCGATACCGTGTTCGACCGCAATTCCGATTATCGAGAGCCTCATGAATATGACGGAAATCCCGGAAAGCGAGCAGGCTTACATAGGTATTGTGGGGCAGGTTATAACAAAAGATTACGCAACGGCATACAATATGCCGAGAGGTATATACATTAAAGAAATCAAGTCCGATTCGCCCGCCGAAAAAGCAGGGCTTACGGAAGGCATGATTATCACAAAAATTAACGGCATAACGATAAACAGTCAGGAAGGATACGAAAAGATAATTTCGTGTACGAGAGGAAACACCGAAGGCACGGTTACCGTAAAAATCAGGACTGAGGGCACTTATGTCGAGAAAACATTTGATATTACTTTCGGAACAAAAAATTGATTTTTTCATTTGAAAGGAGTAATTGAATGGCGGATTTTTTTGACTATGTCAAATGGCGCGGGGACATAAAGGTGAGTGTTGATCCCGTAAACAAGATTGATTGCCTGATTTTTTCGTGGCTTTCCTATATTGACATGCAAGGAATAGTTCCGTCCGACAATTCTGCTTTCGCGACGGTCAAAAAGACGGCGGATGTCTTTTTAAAAAACAATGACATCGAAAAGATAATGAAAGAATCCAATTCGTTTACGAAGACGGCGGGACTCTTGTTAAAAGAATGTGCCGCATCGGAAAGATTTTCCTTGATGCGCATGTTTTGCCACAGAAACGAGATCGTTACGAAGATAGATTCCCAATTTTCGGCCGTTACCGTTGAAGCGGCTCCGAAAACATATATTATCGCATATCGCGGTACGGACGAGCATCTTATCGGCTGGAAGGAAGACTTTAACATGTCGTTCATGAATGCGGTTCCGGCTCAGGAAAAAGCTCTCAATTATTTAAACGAAATCGCGTCGAAAGTCAGAGGGAAAATTTATATCGCCGGTCATTCAAAGGGCGGTAATCTGGCCGTTTATGCGGCATGTAAGGCAAAAAAGAACGTGCGTGCGAGAATTCAAAAGGTATATAATTTTGACGGCCCCGGCTTTATGGACGAAAATGTCCTTGGGGACGGCAGAAACGATATTTTTCCGAAAACCGAATGGTTTACGCCCGACGAATCGATAGTCGGTGCCATAATGAACGATCTCAGCAGATTCACAATAGTAAAAAGTTCCGCCAAAGGTGTGCTGCAGCATGATGCGGGCACATGGCGGGTTTTGGGAAAAGATTTTGTTACGGCGAATGAACTTAAGTCGGTCGGAAAAATTTTTGACGAGACGATGAGAAACTGGCTTAGGGAACTTTCGCAAGCGGATCGTGAACAATTTACGGAAACGCTTTTTAAGATGCTTTCCGCAAATGACGCTTTTACCGTCGATGAAATAAACGCAAATCTTTTTAAGACATTTAAAGGAATGTTTAAAAAATACCTGGAGCTTGACAAAGAGGAAAAGGCAACACTCAAGAAATGTGCCGATTCTTTCTTTAAAGAAGCACAGCAAAGCATAAAAAAGGAAGGAAAATTAAAGAATCCGGTTTTGAATATTTTGGAACCGAAAAAATCATGATTTGAAGTAAGTTCGTGATTGACAGTTTCGGGTTTAGATATTAAAATCAAACATAAGGTTTCGGATTTGACTTAAGACAGAGGTGACAATTATGACGGGTATGGATGAGCTTATTAAAACCAATACCGATCTTGTTAATGCACTTAAAGGAAACAAAGTTGTGAAAAAAGAAAAGAAAAATCCGCTCGAGGTTGCACTCGCGTTTGTGGGATTTTCAACGATTGTTTTTACGATTTGTTATACCGTTTACAGATTGCTTGTAAGAGAAAAATACAAAGACATCGAAGTTACACAGGATGAGTTTGAGGAATAATTGATTTTAAGGTGCGTTTATGCGCCATGAACAAAAATGAAATCCGATTATAATTAAAAATGCTGGTCGTTTTATACGATCGGCAATTTTTATACGGGAAAGATAAAGGGGAGTTTTGATGCTGACACTTAATACGGAACAACAGCTTGCGGTTCATCACGACAAGGGACCGCTTCTTATACTTGCGGGAGCGGGGAGCGGAAAAACGAGAGTTTTGACGGAACGTATAGGATGGCTCATAAAAGAACGAAACGTTTCTCCGTATCAAATTCTCGCAATAACGTTTACAAACAAGGCCGCAAAGGAAATGAAGGAAAGAGTGGCGCAGACGGTCGGAGAAGGAAGTGAGTACATTTGGGTATCCACATTCCACTCTACGTGCGTAAAGATTTTGAGACGCTTTTGCGAATATATAGGATATGAAAGAAGCTTTACGATTTATGATTCCGACGATCAAAAGTCGCTCATGAAAAACATTTTGAAGAGGCAAAACATCGATCCCAAGCAATTAAAGGAAAAAACGGTTTTAAATGCGATTTCCCACGCGAAGGATGAACTTGTGGGCCCCGAAGAATTTGCCAAAACGGCTTACGATTACAACGAAAAAAGGATTGCGTCATTGTATGCCGAATACGAAAAGCAATTAAAACAAAGCAATGCGTTTGATTTTGACGATTTGATTTGCAAAACCGTCGAACTTTTTAAGACGAATCCCGACGTACTTAAATATTACCGAAACAGATTCTGCTATATCATGGTTGACGAGTACCAGGACACCAATACGGCTCAATTCGAGCTTATAAGGCTTCTTGCGTGTCATGTAAACGATGAGGGCGTAACGGAAAGAAACATTTGCGTTGTGGGTGATGACGACCAGTCGATTTACAAATTCCGCGGCGCAAACATCAAAAACATCATAAATTTTGATGCGGTTTACAAGGACGCACGTGTCATAAAGCTTGAACAAAATTACCGTTCGACGCCCGAAATCTTGAGTGTCGCAAACGAAGTTATAAAGAACAATACGGAAAGAAAAGAAAAAAAGCTTTGGACTTCCAATCCGTCCGGCAAAAACGTACATTATAATATGTACGAAGACGAAAGTGCGGAAGCGGATAGGGTCGCCGGAAAAATTAAAGAATTGATGAGAACGGAAAATGCCGAATATAAGGATTTTGCCGTTCTTTACAGAACGAATGCTCAGTCGCTTTCTTTTGAAAAAGCAATGAGAAGTAACGATATTAAAGCGAAGACTATAGGTACCGTAAGCTTCTTTGAAAGACGCGAAATTAAAGACGTAATCGCTTATCTTAAGACAATCGACAACGCAAAAGACGATATTGCGACAAAAAGAATATTAAATGTGCCGAAGCGAGGAATCGGAACCACAACGATAGAAAAGATTTCGGCATATTCCGTAAGCAATGAGATTTCGTTCTACGAAGGTCTTGCGCGTGCAGATTTTATTCCGGGTGCGGAACGTGCGGGTGTCAAAATAAAATCTTTTGTCGCTTTGATTGAAAGCCTGAGACACGAAAAAGAACAAACGGGAATCCTCATAAAGAATCTCATAAAGAGAATTCTTGATGAGACGGGCTATATCGAATACTTAAAAGAAGACGATCCGGAAACCGCGGACGAAAGAGTTCAAAATATTGAGGCTCTTGTATCTTATGCCGCCAAATACGAAGCGGAAGAGGATTCGGCGGATCTCACGGGATTTTTGGAATATTGCGGACTCAATTCCGAGGAAGCGGCATCAGGTGAAGAAGAGGACGAAAAGAATTATGTTTCCCTCATGACTCTTCACAATGCCAAGGGACTTGAGTTTCCTTATGTTTTTCTTGTGGGAATGGAAGAAGGCCTGTTCCCAAGCTCAATGTCGATTTATGCGAGCGATTCACGGGAAGAAATCGAAGAAGAAAGACGCCTTTGTTATGTGGGCATAACAAGAGCGAGAAAAGAACTTTTTTTGTCATCCGCAAGGACACGCCGTCTTTACGGAGAATCACAATACAACAAACAGTCAAGGTTTATAGACGAGATACCGAGATATATGCTCGATATCGGAGCCGACAAAGTAAATAATTTTGGGAGGAGAAGAGATATGGATAACGAAATCAAAAAAGCGACACCGGCTTACACAAAGGCAAACGGAGACGACGGATACAAGCGTCATGACGGAGATGATCTGGCTGTAGAGCCTTATTCTTTAAATTACGGTAAGATCATAAATCAATCCGTAGGTGATGCAAATCTTGCTTATGCGGAAGGAGATACGGTAAAACATATTAAGTTCGGTAAAGGTATCGTTCAGTCGATTGTGAAGGGCGGTAAGGACTATGAAGTTACCGTTGAATTCGAAAAATTCGGCGTAAAGAAGATGCTTTCGCAGTTTGCAAATCTCAAAAAAGTCGATTGATCGGTTAAAATTTAAATCGGTTATTGCAAAAATGTGAAATTGTGAAAAAAAGCGGAGTGAAAATCACTCCGCTTTTTTGTACATTATTATTTGCTTTCGCCCGGCTCTTCCGATTCCTTCGATTCTTTCGAATGGTTGTAGGGAGGTTCTGGGAGTCTCGAAAATGCCATATCGTATCCGTCGTTTCCGTAATTTAAGGAACGGTTCACACGGCTTATTGTTGCGGTTGAAGCTCCCGTTTCTTCGGCAATTTCAAGATATGTCTTTTTTGCACGCAACATCGATGCAACTTCAAAACGCTGGGCAAATGAAAGAATTTCGTTTACGGTGCATATGTCTTCAAAGAATTTGTAACATTCTTCGCGATTGCTGAGGCTTAAAACCGCGTCAAAGAAATAATCTACGGCGGGTGTTTTCAGATTGATACTCATTTTTTAAATCCTCCTTAAAGGAATAATAATCTAACGCTTTTGTATTTTAACACTTTGAAATACTAAAGTAAATAGCCGATTTTTTTTATTTAAATTTTATTGAAAAAAATTAATATTAGCACTTGACAAAAGAGAGTGCTAATGGTATCTTGTATTCATGATTTAGCACTCTTGATATTTGAGTGCTAACAATCAAAAATTCGTACAATTGCGGAAAGGAAGTGAAAAGGTGGAACTTGATGACAGAAAATGGACGATACTAAAGGCAATAATCAGTAACTACCTTGAAACGGGTGAGCCGGTCGGTTCACGTACGATATCAAAGTTTACGGACCTTAATCTTTCTTCGGCAACGATAAGAAATGAGATGAGCGACCTTGAGGAAATGGGTTATATCACATCTCCCCATACTTCTTCCGGACGTATTCCGACGGACAAGGCCTACAGGCTTTACGTTGACAAGATGATGGAAAGCAAGGATGCCGAAATTAAGGAAGTCAAAAACATTTTCCTTGAAAAAGCGGACAAGATGGAAACTCTTCTCGAACAGGCAACGAAGCTTCTTGCGGCTTGTACAAATTACACGGCGATGGTTACGACGCCGATGCTCAGAAGCAAAAAAATCAAATTTGTACAGCTTACCGATATAAACGAAACTTCAATTCTTGTGGTTATCCTGATTGAAGGAAACATAGTAAAGAACAAGGTAATCGATATCGATCATCCGATTGACAAAGAAACACTTCTTAAGCTTAACCTGATGCTTAACACCTATTTGCAGGGACTTGACCTTACCGAAATTAATTTGGAAATCATCCAAAATATGAAAAAGCAGTCGGAAGGCATGGATTCGATCGTGAACAACGTTCTTGATGCGGTTGCGGCGGCGCTCGGCGAAGAAGAAAAGATAAAGGTTTATACGAGCGGTGCGACAAACATTTTGAAATATCCGGAGCTTTTTGACGGTAACAATGCATCTGATATTCTTTATGAGATTGAAGACAAAAAAGAGCTTACCGAGCTTATGAAGAAGGATGAGGAAAAAGACGGAATCCAGGTTTACATAGGCGATGAGGTTACGGTTGATTCGATGAAGGATTGTTCGGTTGTTACCGCAACGTATGAGCTTGCGGACGGAATGTACGGAAAGTTCGGAATAGTGGGTCCGAAGAGAATGGACTATGAAAAGGTTGTTTCGGCGCTCACCACGATAAGAAATCAAATCGATGAGCTGATTAAAAAATAGTTGAAAGGAGTGAATGCTTTGAACGATAAAGAAAATACGGAAGAGTTGAAAAGTGAAGCGGAAAACAAAGAAAATATTGAAAACTCCGCAGGTCCTGAAGAAAACAAGGATTTAAACAAAGATTCCGAGGAAGTGAAAACGGAAAAAAACGAAGAATCCGAGAAGGCTGTTGAATCCGAAGAAAATACGGAAGTAAAGGACGAAGACAAAAAAGATAAGGCAAAAGAAGGCAAATCTTTCTTTTCGAAGAAAAACAAGAAAGACCCGAAAGACGAAAAGATAGAAGAACTTACGGACAGAGTGGCACGTCAGATGGCTGAGTTCGACAATTTCAGAAAACGAACCGAAAAAGAAAAGGCAATGATGTTTGATCTCGGTGCGAAAGCAATTGTGGAAAAAATACTTCCGGTGCTCGATAACTTCGAAAGAGGTTTTAAGGGACTTACGGAAGAAGAATTGCAACAGCCTTTTGTTGCCGGAATGGATAAGGTTTATAAGCAAATGATGACAAGCTTATCCGATGCGGGTCTTAAAGAAATAGATGCATTAAACAAGGAATTTAACCCCGATCTCCACAATGCGGTAATGCATGTGGATGACGAAAACGAAAAAGAAAATACGGTAGTCGAAGTTTTCCAAAAGGGTTATTTTTATAAAGACACAGTGGTAAGACATTCAATGGTTAAAGTAGCCAACTAAATTACAGGAGGATAAAAATATGAGCAAGATTATAGGTATTGACCTTGGTACAACAAATTCATGCGTAGCCGTTATGGAAGGCGGTAAGCCGGTAGTTATAACAAACCCCGACGGCAACAGAACGACACCTTCGGTTGTCGCATTCACAAAGACAGGCGAAAGACTTGTCGGTGATGCCGCACGTCGTCAGGCGGTTACAAACTCGGAGAAGACAATTTCTTCAATTAAGAGACACATGGGCTCCGATTACAGAGTTTCAATCGATGACAAAAAGTATACACCTCAGGAAATCTCCGCAATGATTCTTCAAAAGCTGAAAGCGGATGCGGAGGCTTATCTCGGTGAAAAGGTTACGGAAGCCGTAATTACGGTTCCTGCATATTTCAACGATGCACAGCGTCAGGCAACAAAGGATGCGGGTAAGATTGCCGGACTCGATGTTAAGAGAATCATCAACGAGCCCACAGCCGCAGCGCTTGCATACGGACTCGATAATGAAAAAGAACAAAAGATAATGGTTTATGACCTCGGCGGCGGTACGTTCGATGTTTCAATCATCGATATCGGCGACGGTGTTATCGAAGTTCTTGCAACGGCCGGCAACAACAGACTCGGCGGCGATGACTTTGATGACAGAGTTATGAGATACTTGATGGACGAATTCAAGAAATCTGACGGAATCGATCTTTCGACCGACAAGATGGCCGTTCAGAGAATTAAGGAAGCCGCAGAAAAGGCAAAGAAGGAACTTTCGACACAGACACAGACAAACATCAACCTTCCTTTCATCACGGCAACACAGGACGGACCCAAGCACCTTGACATAACACTTACGAGAGCTAAGTTTGATGAACTTACAAGAGACCTTGTTGAAGCAACAAGAGGACCTGTTCAGACGGCACTTAACGATGCCGGACTTCGTGCATCGGATCTCGGCAAGGTACTTCTTGTCGGCGGTTCAACGAGAATCCCCGCAGTTCAGGAACTTGTTCGTCAGATGACCGGTCAGGAGCCTTCAAAGAGCCTTAACCCCGATGAGTGCGTAGCAATCGGTGCATCGATTCAGGGCGGTAAGCTTGCCGGTGATGCCGGTGCGGGCGACATCCTTCTTCTTGATGTTACACCTCTTACGCTTTCAATCGAAACGCTCGGCGGTGTAGCAACACATCTTATCGAGAAGAATACAACGATTCCCACAAAGAAGAGTCAGGTATTCTCTACAGCGGCAGACGGACAGACAGCCGTTGATATCAACATCGTACAGGGGGAAAGACAGTTCGCCAAGGACAACAAGTCGCTCGGTATGTTCAGACTCGACGGAATTCCGGCAGCTCCCAGAGGAGTACCGCAGATTGAAGTTACCTTCGATATCGATGCAAACGGTATCGTAAACGTATCCGCAAAGGATCTCGGCACAGGCAAGGAACAGCATATCACAATCACATCCGGCACAAATCTTTCGGATGCCGAAATCGAGAAGGCAGTTAAGGAAGCCGCTCAATATGAAGCGGAAGACAAGAGAAGAAAGGATGCCGTTGACACAAAAAACGAGTGCGATTCGTTTGTATTCCAGACAGAAAAGACTTTGACCGATGTCGGCGACAAGCTTTCGGAATCAGAAAAGGAAACGGTAAAGCGTGATCTTGAAAACCTCAAGGACCTTGTAAACAAGGCAAATCCCGAGGTTATGACTCAGAACGAAGTTAACGACCTAAAGGCCGCAAAGGAAAGACTTATGCAGTCCGCACAGACGCTTTTCGCAAAGCTTTATGAGCAGAATCAGGGCGCAGGAAATTCAGCAGGTGCAGGCAATATGGGCGGTGAGGCTTATACACAGAATGCCGACTATACACAGAATGCGGGAAACAACGGAAAGAACGATGACGTTGTTGACGGTGACTTCAGAGAAGTTTAATATAAGTAAATTATAATCAATCCTTGCGGGGCGTCTTGTGACGCCCCTAAAGGCTTTAATAAGAGGAACACATATGGCAGAAACAAAACGCGACTATTATGAAGTGCTTGGTGTTACAAAAAACGCCACGCAGGATGAAATAAAAAAAGCATACAGAGTGCTTGCAAAAAAGTATCATCCGGACATGAACCCCGGAGATGCGAACGCCGAGGCTAAGTTTAAGGAAGCTTCCGAGGCTTATGCCGTGCTCTCTGATGAAGAAAAAAGACAAAAATACGATCAGTTCGGACATGCCGCGTTTGAAAACGGAGGCGGCGGTGCCGGCGGTGGATTTGATTTCTCGAATATGGGAGATATTTTCTCGGGCTTCGGCGATATTTTCGGCGACTTTTTCGGAATGGGCGGCGGAAGTTCAAGAAGAAGCGGTTATTCGGGACCGCAAAAGGGTGCGGATTTAAGAGTCGGAATTACGATTACCTTTGATGAGGCCGTTTTCGGCACAAAGAAGGAACTTAACATAAATGTAAAAGACACATGTACGGAATGTAACGGTACGGGAGCAAGGCGAGGAACCACACCCGAAACATGTCCCAAATGTGGCGGTAAGGGACAGGTTGTTTTCCAGCGCCAGTCACTTTTCGGCGTTACGCAAAGCGTTCAGGCATGTCCTCAATGCAGGGGAACCGGTAAGATTATAAAAGACAAGTGTCCGGCATGCTACGGCGAAGGATATATTTCGAAAAAGAAAACCGTGGAAGTGTCGATTCCCGCAGGTATCGATAACGGACAGATGGTAAGAATGTCGGGACTCGGTGAACCGGGCGTTAACGGCGGACCGAAAGGCGATGTTCTTGTAGAAGTAAGAGTTAAAGATCATCCGATTTTCCAGCGAGACGGCATGGACCTTTATGCGAATGTGCCTCTTCCGTTTACAAAAGCGGCTCTCGGCGGAGAAATAAAGATCAATACGATTTACGGCGACGTGATGTATACGGTTGCTCCCGGAACTCAAACGGACACAAGAGTAAGACTTCGCGGTAAGGGCGTTCCGTCGGTAAGAAACAACGATTCGAAGGGCGATCTTTACATAACGCTTATCGTACAGGTACCGACAAAGCTTACAAAAGAGCAAAAGGAGCTTCTTGAAGCATACGAGCGTACGTTCGGTGATGACAATGCGGATACGGGGAGCACAAGAAAACGCAAGAGATTTTAATTTAAGCGGGAGTTTTGTTCACGGCTTAAATTAGGCAAATATCGGACTTTTTGGGATTATTTTCCAAAGGTCCTTTTTTGGGTTAAGTAAGTACTTCTTATCAAATAAAAAGGAATCGCAATGTACAGATTTTATGTTGACGAAAATAAGCATACCGGAAATCAATTTATTGTTACGGGAGAAGACGTAAATCATATCAAAAATGTTTTGCGTCTCAAACCCCATGACAATATCGTTTTATGCAATACGTGCGGAACGGATTATATATGTGAAATAGAAGGTTTCACGGACAATAAGGAATGCGTTTGCAATATTTTAAAGAAAGAAAATTCCCTAACCGAGCTTCCCGTAAAAATAATTTTGTACCAGGGGATTCCGAAAAAAGATAAGTTTGAGCTTATAGTTCAAAAGTGTACGGAGCTCGGAGTATCGGAAATCGTGCCCGTAAAAATGAAGCGGTCGATAGCAAAGATCGAAGACGAAAAAGCGGAATTAAAAAAAGCACTACGGTGGTCCGAAATCGCAAGAGCCGCCGCAATGCAATCGGGGAGAGGCATTATTCCAAAAATCGGAAAAGCGGTGACACTTAAGGAAGCCGTAACACGAGCAAAGAAAGATTCCGGATTTATTGCGGTGCCCTACGAAAACGCAAATGGCATGAAAAGCCTTAAGGAATTTGTGGATAACGTAAAAGCTGAGGTTTTAAAGGATCAGGAAAACGTCCCGGTTGTTTCTGTATTTATCGGACCCGAGGGCGGATTTGATATAAGCGAAATAGAATTTTTAAAGGAATCAAACGGAACCACCGTTTCACTCGGTAAACGAATTTTGAGAACGGAAACCGCGGGATTTGTAATATCCTCAATAATTATGTATGAATTGGAGTGCATGAATGACAGCATATCTTGACAATGCGGCAACAACGGTTGTTTCCGATGAAGTGTTAAAAAAGATTAAAACGGTTTATCTTGACGATTTCGGAAATCCGTCGTCAAGGCACCATATGGGCGTGGAAGCCGAAAAATATATAAAGGAATCAAAAGGTGCAATCGCAAAAATTTTAAAATGCGAAGAAAACGAAATCGTGTTTACATCGGGCGGAACGGAGTCAAATAATCTCGCGCTCATCGGAACCGCACTCGCAAACAAAAGAAACGGAAACCACATCATAACAACAAAAATGGAACACGCGTCCGTCTATAATCCCGTGCTTTTCTTACAAAATATGGGATTTGACGTGACTTTTATCGATGTTGACAATATGGGGCATGTTGATGCCGAAAAACTAAAAAATGCAATAAGACCCGACACGATTCTTGTTTCCGTTATGTATGTGAACAACGAAATCGGAAGCGTAAACAATATTCCCGAAATTTCAAAGATTATAAAAAGTGTAAATCCGAAGACGATTTTCCATGTTGACGCAATTCAGGCATTCGGGAAAATTTTAATTGTGCCGAAAAACGACGGAATCGATTTACTTTCGGTTTCAGGGCACAAAATCCATGCTCCCAAGGGAAGCGGCTTTTTGTATATAAAAAAGGGTACGAAAATTCAGCCCATCATTTACGGCGGCGGTCAGGAAAAAGGAATGAGGTCGGGTACGGAAAACGTGCCTGCGATTGCGGGACTCGGTGTCGCCGCAAAAGAAATGTACGATAATCTTGAAATTAACCGAAAGCACCTTTATGAATTAAAGGAAAGACTTATTTTCGGGCTTCTTGAAAACGATGACGTATATATTCACACAATCGGCGGAAACGATACGGACGAAAACGAAATCAGGGAAAATATATATAAAACGGCTCCGCATATTGTGAGCTGCGGTTTCGGAGGTATCGAAAAAGCGGAATCTTTTTTAAATGCGCTTTCGGAAAGAGAAGTTTATGTGTCGTCGGGATCCGCATGTTCGTCGAATCATCCGGATATTTCGGGTACTTTAAACGCAATAGGAACGGATAAAAAATATTTGCAATCGACGCTTCGTTTCAGTTTTTCAAAGTATACGACCATAGAAGAAGTTGACTATGCGTTATCTTGCATCAAGGAAATTCTTCCTTTTATGAGAAAATACCGGAGGCATTAGTGTATGGAATATGAAAATTACATTTTTGACCTCTACGGAACGCTTGTTGACATAAATACGAACGAAGAAACTTATGGATTTTGGAAAAAACTCGCGGAAATTTATTCAAGCTACGGAGCAAATTATTCGGGAACGGAATTAAAAAGAAAATATAAGGAACTTATTTTTAAAGACACCGAAAAACATAAAAATATCGAGTGTTATGAGCCCGATATCCTTAAAATTTTTGACGGGCTTTTTAAAGAAAAGAATGTGAAAGCGTCAAAGGAACTTATATATCATACGGCGATAACTTTCCGTGTGCTTTCAAGAAAATACATAAAGCTTTATCCGGGGGTAAAAGAGTTACTTGAAATTCTTAAAGAGAAAAACAAAAAAATTTATTTACTCTCTAATGCGCAGGCGGCTTTTACAATCCCTGAGATTAAGTCCCTCGGAATTTTTGATTTTTTTGATGCGATATTTATCTCGTCGGAAGAGGGGGTTAAAAAACCGAGTGCACGTTTTATGAAGCGTCTTATTGACACTTATTCTCCCGATTTAAAAAAGACGATTATGATAGGAAACGATGAAAAAAGCGATATCATGACAGCGGTAAATGCAGGAATGGATTCGCTTTATATTCACTCAAATATTTCACCGAGGAAATACGGAGCACTTAATCCTACATACAAAATTTTGGACGGAGACGTAACAAAAATCAAAGATTTGATTGTTTGAAAACTTTATATAAAGATAATTTGTATATTGCAAAACATAAGAGTAAAATTCATTAAAAAATGTTTAAGTGAGGTAATTTTTTATGTATTCATGCAGATGGTGCGGAAAAATTCTTGTTGAAGCAAAAAGAGAAGAGGAAGCAATATGCGGTCCATGCCGTGTGAAGGAAGCGGAAACTCTCAAAACCCTTGCGAACGCAATGAGCAAAAATCCGGGCATGAATGCCATGGAACTCTCGAAGGCTTCGGGCATACCGCTTTCGAGGGTAAGTTACTTTATAAATACGGGGAAAATCAGAAAAAAGTAGAGGAGCAAATATGGTAAAAACACTTAATAAAAGCATCCGCGAATATAAAAAGCAGACGATACTCACTCCGCTTTTTATGTGCGGTGAGGTAAGCATGGAAACGCTGCTTCCGCTTATTATGGCAAAGCTCATAGACGCTTTGGAAGCAAATCATTTTAACAATGTCTTAATGTACGGCGGCGTGCTTGTCGTAATTGCGTTAATGAGCCTTTTCTTCGGAACAATGTCCGCAAGAATGGCAGCAACGGCAAGCTGCGGCTTTGCAAAAAATCTTAGACACGATCTTTTTCACAGGGTTGTCGATTTTTCGTTCTCGGATATCGACAAATTCAGTCCTTCTTCACTTGTAACAAGACTTACCACAGACGTAACAAACATTCAGAACGCATTTTCGATGCTTATCAGAATGGCGGTAAGAGTACCTCTTACGTTCCTTTTTTCGATAATCAACGGATGCAGAATCAACTGGAAGCTCACGATGATATTCGTTGTGATTGTTCCGCCTCTCGCATGCGTTATTCTTCTTATTATGTCTTCGGTTCATGAAATATTTAAGAGAATATTCAAAAAATACGATGCTCTCAACAACTCCGTTCAGGAAAACGTTTCCGCAATCCGTGTTGTAAAGGGATTTGTGAGAGAAGACTACGAAATAAAGAAGTTTAACGAGCGTTCAAAGGAAGTTTGCGACGACTTTACGGTTGCCGAAAAGAGACTTGCGCTTTTCAGCCCCGTAATGAGCTTCTGTATCGATCTCGGTATGCTTGTGCTTTGCTATTTCGGTACCAAGGTAATTGTTACAACGGCAGGAAATCCGGTTCCCGATCTTACGACGGGTGAACTTTCTTCGCTTACTTCATACGGTGTGCAAATATTGTCCGCTCTTATGATGCTCGGCTTTGCGTTCATCATGATTACGATGGCGGGTGAATCCGGAAACCGTATTGTGGAAGTGTTGACTTACGAGCCTACGCTTACAGGAAACGATGACGGCGAAAAGGTTGTTAAAAACGGCGATATCAAATTTGAGAATGTTTCGTTTAAATATAGCGAGGATGCCAAGAGATATTCACTTGAAAACATCAATCTTGACATAAAGTCGGGAGAAACCGTCGGTATCATCGGCGGCACGGGCTCTTCAAAGACAACTCTTATCCAGCTTATATCGCGTCTTTACGATACGACGTGCGGACGCGTGCTTGTGGGCGATAAAGACGTTAAGGAATATAACTTAAAGGCACTCCGTGACCAGGTTGCGGTTGTGTTACAAAAAAATATTCTTTTTGCGGGCACAATAAAAGAAAACATGAGATGGGGCAACAAAAATGCCACGGATGAAGAAATCGTCGCAGCATGCAAGGCTGCATGTGCGGATGAGTTTGTTTCCGCAATGCCCGATAAGTATGACACATACATAGAGCAGGGCGGCACAAACGTTT
Organism: uncultured Lachnospiraceae bacterium; assembly: GCA_964653855.1. Classification (GTDB taxonomy): domain Bacteria; phylum Bacillota; class Clostridia; order Lachnospirales; family Lachnospiraceae; genus RGIG3528. Next base: position 51,185 of record CAZZFV010000004.1, on the reverse strand, counting down.
CGGGCGGACAGAAACAGCGTCTTTGCATTGCGAGAGCGCTTCTTAAGAAACCCAAAATCCTTATCATGGACGATTCGACATCCGCGGTCGACACAAAGACGGATGCTTTAATCCGTAAGAGCTTTAAGGAACAAATCCCCGGAACGACAAAGATTATTATTGCACAGCGTGTATCGTCGGTTGAGGATGCCGACAAGATAATCGTGCTTGACGGCGGTAAAATAGTTGAACAGGGCACAAGTGCCGAGCTAATTCAGGCAAACGGCATTTATGCCGAGATTTACAGAACGCAGACGAAAGGAAAGGAGGAATAATTATGCCGGGACCAAGAAGAATGGGACCTCGTCCCAAAGTTAAAAAGGGAACCTTTAAAAGACTCATGAAAACCGTATTCGGATACTACGGTTTTGAGCTTATAGTAGTAATGATTTGCCTCCTTGTTTCGTCGGTTTCGTCGATTGCGATGAGCGTGTTTATGCAAAAGCTCATCGACGATTGCATTACGCCGGGAATCAAGTCGGGCTGGGATGCCGTTGCCGCGCAAACATTAAAGATAATACTTTTGCTTGCGGGTATTTATTTAATCGGAATAATGTGTAATTTTGCATACAACAGAATCATGGCCGTTGTAACGCAAGGCACATTAAAGCATCTCCGTGACGATATGTTTGACAAGATGCAAACGCTTCCGATAAAGTTTTTTGATACGCATGCTCACGGCGACATAATGAGTACATACACAAACGATACGGATGCCGCGAGACAGGTTATTGGTCAAAGTATGCCGAACCTTTTCTCTTCGATCATTTCGATTGTTGCGCTTGTTGCGGTCATGCTTTATTACAGTCTTTGGATGTTTTTGCTTGTTGTTGTTGCTCTCGTAATAATTGCTTTTGCGGGCAAGCATTTCGGCGGAAAATCCGGTGAATACATGGTCGGACGTCAAAAGTCGCTTGCAACGGAAGAAGGCTACATCGAAGAGATGATGACGGGACTCAAGGTTGTAAAGGTGTTTACTCACGAGGAAGAATCAAAGAAGGACTTTGACCGTTTAAACGAAAAGCTTTATGAGGATTCTGCTCTTGCCGACAAATACGGTAACGTACTCGGACCTATCACAAACAACGTCGGAAATATTTTTTATGTTATAATAGCAATATTCGGTGCAACGCTTGTTTCATTGGGTGCGACGAATGTTTGCCTTAAAGGTGTTGAACCGCTCACACTCGGTATCATCGTTACGTTCCTCGGAATGTTCAGACAGCTTTCCCAAATGGTCGGACAGATTTCGCAGCAGATAACAACGGTAATGATGGGTGTTGCGGGAGCGGGAAGAATATTCGAGATAATTGACGAAGAGCCCGAAAAGGACGACGGATATTGCGAACTCGTAAATTGCGAATACGACGAAAAAGGAAATCTTAAGGAAACCGATAAGCACACAAACATCTGGGCGTGGAAGCATCCCCACCAGGATACGGGAGAAGTCACATATACGCTTCTCAAAGGTGAAATCGAGCTTGAACACGTTGATTTCGGATATGTACCCGGAAAACTTGTGTTAAAGGATGTTTCGCTCCATGCGAAGGCAGGCGAAAAGTTTGCGTTTGTCGGAGCGACCGGTGCCGGAAAAACCACGATTACAAACCTCATCAACAGATTTTACGATATTCCCGACGGAAAAATCCGTTTTGACGGAATAAATATCAATAAAATCAAAAAGCCTGATTTGAGACGTTCGCTCGGGCTTGTGCTTCAGGATGTAAACCTCTTTACGGGAACGGTTATGGATAATATCCGTTACGGAAGACTCGATGCGACCGATGAAGAATGTATTGCCGCAGCAAAGCTTGCGAATGCGGACGACTTTATCACAAGACTTCCCGAAGGCTACAATACAATGCTTACGGGTAACGGCGCGTCTCTTTCGCAGGGACAGAGGCAGCTGCTTTCAATCGCACGTGCGGCTGTCGCAAATACTCCCGCAATGATACTTGACGAGGCGACAAGCTCAATCGATACGCGTACGGAAGCTCTTGTACAGGACGGCATGGATAAGCTTATGGAGGGCAGAACGGTATTCGTAATCGCTCACAGACTTTCAACCGTCAGAAACTCAAATTCGATAATTGTTCTCGATCATGGTCAGATTATCGAAAGAGGCTCACACGAGGAGCTCCTCGAGAAAAAGGGAGTTTACTACCAGCTCTACACCGGCGCATTTGAAATGGAATAAAAAATCTTATTTGATTTTCTGTACACGCCCGGAGTCACGCCGGTATACTTTTTAAATATGTAAGAAAAGTAGCTCTGAGTTGCAAAATTCAGGTAATTGCTGATTTCTCCGAGCGAATAATCGGAGTAGGAAAGCATGTTTTTTGCTTTTTCGATTAAGACTTGATTTCTGTAATCGGTGAGCGTGTGACCGGTTTCCTTGTGAAAAAGTGCGGAAAGATATTTGGGCGTTAAGTTTACGGAAAGCGCGAGCGCGTTTAAATCAACGGCGGCGGTTTTTCCGTGACAAATCGAGTTTAAAACATACGTAACTGCGGGCGAATAAAAATCGCCCGCTTTTTTTGTCTCATGAACTCTTAACGTAAATTCCGTCGCCATTTGCTCGTTGAGAGAAACAAGAGATTCCACCGTTGTGCATTTTTCCATTTTTCGTATATAAATGTCGCTTAACGAAAACGCGGTTTCTTCGTCAAGCCCGCCTTCGATTGCGTATCGCGTTACAAGCGTCGTGTTTGATATGCTTGCGTAAAACAGGAGTTTCAGTTCCGATTTTGATTCGGTCATTTTTCCGTAAACCGTTTCGGGAAGCGAATAATATGCGGATTCAAGTGCGTTAACGTCACCTTTTGAAACACAAGTGAGTATCGCTTTTTCTTCTGCATAGGATGTGTGAAAAAGCGAGTTTTCGGAATTATTTAAAAGTTCTTTTGTGAGTAGGGTATCGATTTCCTGCTTTTTTTTATGCATTTTTTGCTCCCCGATTTTGTTGAATTTAAAAATTAAATTTTTGTTAAAATCAATCACGAAATTTTGATAAAAAACACGATTAAACAATATAATTATATCATGTTCTTGTATAAAATGATACAAGGTTCAAAAAGTTCAAAATTTTGATGCAAAGTTATTTGCGAGAGAAATTTTGACATTTTGGTATCGGAGCAGAAAGTTTTGGGGGTTAAAATTAAACAATACGGGAGTCAAATCATGGACATCGAAAAAACAATAAAAAGTCTCACAACCGACGAAAAGATACGTTTGCTCGGAGGGGACGGCGACTGGCATACGTATTCGTGTAACGGTAAAATTCCCGTTGTTATGATGACCGACGGGCCGCACGGAATAAGGAAGCTTGAAAATGAAAAGGTGGGTGACATAGAAACAAGTCTTCCCGCAACATGCTTTCCGACCGCTTCTGCGGTTGCATGCAGCTGGAACCCGGAAGTTTTAAAAAAAATGGGGGAAGCGATAGCACGTGAAGCAAAAAGCTACAAAATTTCGATGGTGCTCGGGTGCGGGATAAACATAAAGCGTTCGCCGCTTTGCGGAAGAAACTTTGAATATTTGAGCGAAGACCCTTTTCTTACCGGGAGACTTGCAAAAAATTATATTGACGGGGTGCAGTCGTTGGGGGTCGGTACATCTTTAAAACATTTTGCGCTAAATTCGCAGGAAACAAGAAGAATGACTGAGAACAGTCTTGCGGATGAGCGGACAATGAGGGAAATTTACTTATCCGCATTTGAATATGTTGTAAAGAATGCTCATCCCACGTCCGTTATGGCATCATATAACCAAATAAACGGTGAATTCGGTGCAAGGAACAAATATCTCCTAACCGATATTTTAAAAAACGAATGGGGATATGAAGGTGCCGTGATTTCCGATTGGGGTGCGGTAAATAACGTTACAGAGTGCTTTAAATCGGGGCTCACACTTGAAATGCCGGACCCTCACGGATTTCACACGCGAGTCTTAAAAAAAGCTTACGAAAAAGGTGAAATAACTGACGCGGAGCTTGATTTGTGGGTAAAAAATGTTCTTACAAAAATAGTAAGTCTTTATGAAAACGTCGAAGAAAATTATCAAGCGGATTTTGATTCACAAAACGAAATCGCACGTGAAATTGAAGACGAAAGTGCGGTGCTCTTAAAAAACACGGGTGTGCTTCCGGTTTCTCATGAGAAACAAGTAATAATTGTTGGAGAACTTGCAAAAAAAATGCGTTTTCAGGGCGGCGGAAGCAGTCACATAAACGCATTCAAAACAAAGAACGCGATTGATGCGATTAAAGAAAAAGGATACTCCGTAAAATATGTTAAAGGATATGACAATAACCGGACGGAAATAAGCGATAAAGAAATTTCGGACACAATTTCCGAAATCAAAAAGGACTTTATAAAAGACAACACGGTGATTTTATATTTTATCGGACTTACGGATAAGTTTGAAGGGGAAGGCTACGACAGAACAACGCTTGACATACCGGAAAATGAGCTTTTGCTTCTTAAAAATATTTCAAGAGAATTTGGGAGTGAAAATATAGCATGCATAAGTTTCGGCGGTGCACCCATGGATTTTTCGTTTGACGAATATGCGGGTGCTGCTCTTCACATGTATCTCGGCGGTCAGGCGGTCGGGGAAGCGGTTGCGGATTTGATAAGCGGGCATGTAAATCCTTCGGGAAAGCTTGCGGAAACAATACCTTATAAACTTACCGATACTCCCGCTTATCGTTATTTTGGGCATGACACGGACACGGTCGAATACAGGGAAACGATATTTGTCGGATACAGGTATTACGAAACTTATGACGTTCCCGTTAAATATCCTTTCGGATACGGGCTTTCCTACACAAAATTCGAATATTCCGATTTGGAAGCAGAAAATGAGTATAAAAGCGGAAAACTTACCGTTAAATTCAAAATCAAAAATGTGGGAACGGTTCCCGGAGCGGAAATTGCGGAAGTTTATGTAAATCCCAAGGAAATCGGCTTTATCAGAAGCAAAACGGAACTAAAAGGCTTTAAAAAGGTTTATCTTAAGCCCGGCGAAGAAAAGGAAGTAGAGATTGAACTTGACGAAAGAAGCTTTTCCGTGTTTGACATTTCAAAAAAACGTTTTTCCGTTATCGAAGGGATGTACGATATATGTGTTTCGGCGTCTGTTAAAGACACAAGGCTTACGGCTGCGGTACACGTGATCGGTGAAAAATACGGTATAAATGAAAAGGAACTTTATCCCGATTACTTTAATCCTCAGCCGCACGGAATGGATATCGATTTTAATGTGTGGAAGAGGCTTTACGGGAAAGAAATTTCGGGAAAAGAAAAAAAACGCGGTGAATTTACCGTATACGATTCGTACAAGGATGTCGTAAAGATGTCTTTATTCGGAAAAGCGGTCAACGGGATCATAAATGCCGGATTAAAAGTTATGTTAAAAGGAAAGGAAAAAGACGATCCCGCATACTTAATGGTAAAAAAAGGCGTTGAGGAAGGATGCCTTGAAGGACTTATTGCGACAAGCGGAGGGATCGCTTCGGCAAAACTTATCGATATGCTTGTTTTAAACGCGAATAAAAAATACCTAAAGGCTTTTTTCAGGATGTTTCATAAATAGGAGGAGTTAATATAATGGAAGAGAAGAAACTTGACAAACGCACAAAGTGGAGCTATTGCATCGGCGCAACGGGGCGCGACATGGCGTATGCACTTGTTTCGATGTTTTTGCTCACATACATTCAATACACGATGAAACTGTCGGTTGCGCAATATGCCGTAATATCCGCGATAATGGTTGTGTGCTTATTGTGGGACGCAATAAATGATCCAATGATGGGAATTATCATAGAAAATACGCATTTTAAATCGGGAAAGTTTAAGCCGTGGATTTTGCTCGGTGTAATATTAAATTCGATCGTAATAATTTGCCTGTTTACGGTAAGACCGGAAGGCTGGGGATTTGTGGCGTTTTTCGGAGTGGGGTATTTACTTTGGGGAATGACTTATACGATGAATGACATAGCATATTGGGGAATGCTTCCGAGTCTTACGTCGGATCCCAAAGAAAGAAACTGGCTTGTTACCGTACAGGGAATTTTTATATGTGTCGGACAATTTTCGGTTGCGGGGCTTTTACCGGACATGGTTGCCGGAAATGCGATAACGGCTTACAGAATAGCTGCGATTGTGATTGCGTCGTGTTTTATTTTCTTTCAGCTTATCACGCTTTTCGGTGTTAAAGAAAGAGAACGTACGGAAAACAAGAAAACGCTTTCCTTAAAGGATATGTTTAAGATTTTTATAAGAAACGACCAGCTTATGGTAATCGGAATTGCGGCTCTTCTTTTTCAAATCGGAAATAACCTCCTTATAATGATCGGAATGAATTTCTTTTATTTTGAATTCGGTTACTCGGTCGGCGGAAGCCTTGTGTTTTGGTTTACCGTAATGTACGGGCTCGGAACACTTGTTTCTGAAGCGAGCTTTGCGTGGGTATCGTCAAAACTCACACGTATTCAAATTATCACTATATCGACAATAGTCACGATTGTCGGATATTTGATGTTTATGAGTGTAGGCTATGTTTTGCCGAAAAATACGATATTGCTTAATTTTATCGGATTTATCATTTTCTTCTCGCAAGGAGTCTTTAACATGACAATGATTGTCATGCTCAACAATACGATCGAGTATGACGAAGTGAGATTTAACGAGCGTCACGACAGCATAATATCTGCGGTGAGATCGTTTTCCGCAAAGCTTGCGAGTGCGGTCGATCAGGCGGTTGTGGCTTTAATCCTCATAATCAGCAATATTTATGCGATAAGCCAGAATATTTCGGGGCTTGAAATCAAAGCGGGAACGGGAGAAATGTCATCGGATGAGGTTATAGCGGCGGCTGACGATTATATAAGCCTTGCGACTTCGGGGCAGAGATTCCTCTTGAGACTCGGGATTGTGCTTGTTCCGATTGTTACGATAGGTGCGGCATATGTTTTGATTAAGAAAAAGTACATTATCGACGAGAAAAAGTATAAAGAGCTTGTTGACGAAATAAATTCAAGGAAAAAATAAATAAAAGCAGGTCATTGGGGAAAGGACAAAACGAAAGTTTTGTCCTTTTTTAAAAAAGTTTCAAAAATCTGTTGACAAATTTTTTTAGCGGTGTTATAAAGTTAGCAGAGGCTAACCGAAAGAGCCGAAAACAAAATCTGAAGTCACGGGAGGCATTTATGAATAACTATCTTTTAAAAAAATTAAAATTTCAAATCACATATTTGTGCGTTTACATCATGACACTTTGCCTTTTGGCTTTTATTTAAAAAGTGTCACAGGAAAATGTTTATAACGATTGGTTGTTTTGCTTAAAAAAGTACCTGCGGTTTTTGCCGCGGGTATTTTTTTAAGTTTAAGGAACATCGGAAAATATAAATCGATATCTTTTTACTTATTTTTTCTTTACAAAGAAAGAGAGCTTTGATATAATGATACAAAAATTATGGTTTAAAACAAAAATATTAAAATAAACGAAAGGACAAATCATGGATAACATCAAAGAAAAACTTTTGGATGAATTTGAAAGAGTTTTCGGCGGAACGGACGAGTGCCGTACATTTTTTGCGCCGGGACGCGTAAACTTAATCGGAGAGCACACGGACTACAACGGCGGACACGTTTTCCCGTGCGCACTTACGATAGGCACGTATGCCGTCGCAAGAAAAAATTATATGAACACATGCAGATTTTATTCGATGAATTTTGAGGCTCAGGGAATTCATGCGGTAAACCTTGATGAACTTGAATACGACAAGGAAGAGTACGATTGGGCAAATTATCCCATGGGTGTAATAAAGATGCTAAACGAGCATGAGACACGTGTAGATTCGGGAATAGACATGCTTGTGTTCGGAAATATTCCGAATGCATCGGGGCTTTCTTCGTCGGCATCTCTTGAAGTTTTGACGTGTTTCCTCTGCCGTGAGCTTTTCGGCTTCCAAATGAGCCTTGTCGATATGGCTCTTATTTCGCAAAAGGCAGAAAACGAGTTTATTCATGTCAATTGCGGAATCATGGATCAGTTTGCGATTGCCATGGGCAAGAAAGACAATGCGATTTTCCTTGATACGGCAACACTTAAGTATGAATATGCACCCGTTGTGCTTGACAACGCTAAGATTGTGATAACTTGCTCAAACAAAAAGCGCGGACTCGGAGATTCAAAGTATAACGAAAGAAGAAGCGAGTGCGAAGAAGCATTAAAGCGTATCCAAACAGTTAAGAACGTAAAGTCGCTCGGAGAGCTTACGGAAAGCGAGTTTGAAGAAGTAAAGGACGTAATCGGAGATCCCGTTAAAATTCGCCGTGCACGTCATGCGGTTTATGAAAACATGCGTACGGTGAGAGCTGTGGAAGCACTTAAAAAGGGTGACATAGAGCTTTTTGGGCGTCTTATGAACGAATCGCATAAGTCGCTTGCCGCTGACTACGAGGTTACCGGAATCGAGCTTGACACGATTGTCGAAGCATCATGGAAAGTGCCGGGAGTAATAGGCGCAAGAATGACGGGAGCGGGCTTCGGCGGATGTACGGTTGCGATAGTAAAAGACGAAAACGTAAACGAATACATCGACACCGTCGGAAAGAAATACCTTGAAAAAATAGGATATGCGGCTGATTTTTATGTTGTCGAAATCGGCGGCGGCCCGGCAGAAATTTAACTTGCATTAAATATATTAAAACACGGGGCAAAAAGGATCGGATTTCAGTGCGAATTTCTTTGTAAAGAGAAATTTTGAACCTTTGCTCTAAATATCATAAATTAAAAAAAGAGTGATTATATGAATATTTCCGAATGTGTAAATTGGCTTGTCGAATACGGAATAAAATATTCCCTTATCGAAAAAGAAGATGTTGTTTTTACAAAAAATACGTTGCTTGAGGCACTTTCTCTTGACGAACTCACGTGTGAGGAAACAGGTGAAATAACTGTTTCAACGGATAATCTTGACGATGTTTTGGGGGTTATCCTGGATTACGCCGCAGAACAAAAATTGATTCCCGAAAATACGGTTACATACAGGGACCTGTTTGACACAAAAATTATGGGACTCATTACGCCCCGTCCGTCGGTTGTGATAAGAGAATTCAACAAGCTTGAAAAAGAAGACGTAAAAAAGGCAACGGATTATTTTTACAACCTTTCGAGAGTCACAAACTACATAAGAACAAATCGAGTTAAAAAGGACATAAAGTGGAAAACTTCTTCCGAATTCGGCGACATGGATATCACGATAAATCTGTCGAAGCCGGAAAAGGATCCGAAGGCGATTGCCGCAGCTTTAAAGATGAAACAGGCGTCATATCCCAAGTGCCAGCTTTGTGTCGAAAACGAAGGATATGCGGGCAGAACAAATCATCCCGCACGTCAAAATTTAAGAATTATTCCTTTTACGATAAACAACGAGGCATGGGGAATGCAATATTCGCCTTATGTTTATTACAATGAGCATTGTATTGTATTAAATCACGAGCATACGCCGATGAAGATAAACCGTGCAACATTTGTGAAGCTTCTCGACTTTGTGGATTTGTTCCCTCACTATATTTTGGGATCGAATGCGGATCTTCCGATTGTGGGCGGTTCGATACTCACGCACGATCATTTCCAGGGCGGTAATTATGAGTTCCCGATGGCAAAGGCGGGAACGGAAATCAAAATTTCGTTTGAAGGATTTAACGATGTTGACGCCGAAATAGTTAAGTGGCCGATGTCAGTTATAAGACTTACGTGCAAAAACAAGGAAAAACTTATTGAGCTTTCCGATAAAATACTTAACGCATGGAGAAAATATTCCGATAAGGACAGCTTTATATTTGCGGAAACCGACGGCGAAAAGCACAACACGATCACACCGATCGCAAGAAAAAGAGGAGAGTTGTTCCAAATCGATTTGGTACTCAGAAACAATATAACGACTCCCGAACATCCGCTCGGCGTATATCATCCGCATGCCGAACTTCACCATATCAAAAAGGAAAACATCGGTCTCATCGAAGTTATGGGATATGCGATTTTGCCTGCAAGACTTAAGAAGGAGCTTACGCTTATCAAGGAAGCACTCATAAGCGGAAAAAGCATCGACGACGTGCCTGAACTGCAGCAGCATAAAGATTGGTTTGATATGCTTAAAAATAAGTATGATTCCTTTACCGAAGAAAATACGGACGACATCATAAAGAATGAAGTTGGCAGCGTATTTGTCGAAGTGCTCAAAGACGCAGGCGTTTATAAGTGCGACGAAAATGGAAGAAAAGCATTTTTAAAATTTATCGATCATGTGAATGAGCTTTGATTAATAAGGACAAGCTTTGATTTGTAAGAGCAGGCTTTGATTTACGATAAGTTATTGAAGCGTACGTTTTGACACTCATTAAAAAATATAAAGATACCGACTCGTGACCCCGGATTACTTAAAATTTGGTGGTTTGCGGTCGGTATTTTTCTTGCAAAATAATCGATAAATAAGTATACTTGTGGTACGGATTTTGAAAACGGTAAAATTCTTAAAGCGAAAAAACATGTAAGATGTAAAAACACATCGGAATTTAAATATAAAAGGGCGAAGATAAGATGAACGACGATTTAAACGAAGACAAAAACAAAACAAAAGGTGACACATCTCTCACAAAATCAAAGAGAGTTTTAAAGGAAGCCGTTGACTGGTTTGTTTCGATAGCGCTTGCGATAGTGGTGGCTTTACTTGTGACACGCTTCGTGATATTTAAAGCGGAAATTCCGTCGGGATCCATGATGAACACGATAATGGTTGACGACAGGGTTATCGGATGGCGGCTTTTTTCGGAGATCGAAAGAGGAGACATCGTGATTTTTCCGGCGCTCAATTATTCGGGAGAAGACTGTTATTATGTTAAAAGAATCATAGGGCTTCCGGGTGAAACGGTTGAAATCCATGACGGAGCCGTCTATATCGATTCGGTTAAACTTGAAGAAGACTATATTTTGGAAGAAATAAACGGGGACTTCGGCCCGTATGTTGTTCCGGATAACTGTTACTTTGCGCTCGGTGACAACAGAAACGCATCCAAAGACGCAAGATATTGGGAAGTAAATCAATATCTTAAGGAAGAAGATATCGTTGCGAAGGTGATTTTCAGATTTTATCCGTCTTTTAAAATATACAAAAAACCGACATACAACATATGATTTCTCATTTATAACATTCAGAAAAGAAGACATGCATGCATAAATTTAAGTTTATTCCAAAATTTAACGCGCGAATCATCGCGATTTGCGGCTTGATGGTTGCGCTTGAAATAATATTCGAGAGAATGCTGGCCGTGGATACAGCGGTCACAAGGGTAAGTTTTACGTTTGCCGCACGTGCGGTTTCGGGAACGTGCCTCGGACCCGTATATGCCGGAATAATCGGGATAATATCCGATATTCTCGGGTGTCTTTACAAGGGATATACGATAAATCTCGGTATTACATTTTCTTCGATGTTTAAAAATGTATGTTTCGGACTTCTTTTGTACAATAAGCAATCGAATTTAAGAATTCTGATCGCGGCGATACTCGACCAATTTGTGGGAAGTTTTGTGATTACGACGGGCGCGTTATTCTTGTTCGGCGGTGTGCCTTTTAGCGTGCAGTCGCTTGTGACACGGCTTGCGCAATGCGTTACGATGTTTGTGATCGAAGTGATATTTTTGATTCTCACAAGAAAAAAATTTTTGATATATTTAAAGAATGTCGTTAAAGAAATTTCTGAAGAAAAATGATTTTTTCATGACTTTTTACAAGGGTATGTATGGGAATGAAGTTTCCGATACGGTAAAAAAAGATTACGGCAGTCAGGGGTGACTGCCGTATCTTATGGGGAGTTATGAAAAAATATAAAAAATAAATAAGTGAGGAAGGAAAGCCTTTAGGGGGTTGGCTTTCTTCTCTGTCGTGTTTTATCAACCCGACACGCATATATTAAAAAATAAATGTGTTCTAAATGTGTTCATTAAATAAAAAAAGTATGTATCTTTTAAAGGAGATCGATTATGGCTGAAATTAGACCTTTTAACGGAATAAGACCGCGTACGGAGTTGGCGCGACGTGTTGCTGCTCTTCCTTATGACGTTTATTCGCGAGAAGAAGCGCGTGTAGCGGCATCAAAAGATCCTCTTTCTTTTTTAAATATTGACAGACCGGAAACACAGTTTCCCGAGGATTATGACATGTATGCTCCGGAAGTTTATGCGCGTGCGGCCGAAATGTTTAATAAAAATATCGAAGACGGAATTTATGTAACCGACAAAAAAGCATGCTATTATATTTATGAGCTTACTATGAATAATCGCACACAGACCGGGATTGTCGCATGTGCGGCTGTTGACGATTATTTAAACAACGTTATCAAAAAGCATGAGAATACAAGAAAAGAAAAAGAAATCGACAGAATAAATCATGTGTATACAGTGTCCGCTCAAACGGGCCCGATTTTTCTTGCCTACAGGGAAGATAAAGAAATTCGTGACGTTGTCGGTAAAGTTAAGCAAAACGCGCCTGAAGTCTCGTTTACCTCAGACGACAACATTACGCACAGGGTGTGGGTTATCGATAACGACGAATATATAGCAAAAATCCATGAGAGATTTTCATGCATTTCAAATATTTATATCGCGGACGGACATCACAGGGCGGCTTCCGCGGTAAACGTGGGACTTAAGAAAAGAGAAGAGGATAAACTAAAAGGCATTGAAAACAAAAACGCCGAATACAATTTCTTTTTGTCCGTTTTGTTTCCGGATTCCGAGCTTATGATAATGCCTTACAACAGGGTTGTGCGTGATTTAAACGGACTTAGTGAAACGGAATTCCTTGATAAATTAAGCAAAAAATTTGAAGTTTCAAAAAGTGATGTTCCGGTGAGCCCCATGAAAAAACTTGAATTCGGAATGTATCTTTCGGACAATTGGTATCTTTTAAAAGCGAAAAACGGGATTTGCGACATGACGGATCCCGTTAAAAGCCTTGATGTTTCAGTTTTACAGGAAAATGTTCTTGACGAAATTTTGGGGATAAAAGATCCGAAGACCGACAAGCGCATTGATTTTGTGGGCGGAATAAGAGGACTTACGGAACTTGAAAAGCGTTGCAAAAAAGACATGAAGGTCGCTTTTTCGATGTATCCGACGTCGATTTCTGAACTTTTCACGGTTGCGGATGCGGGACTTCTTATGCCTCCCAAATCAACGTGGTTTGAACCGAAATTAAGGTCGGGACTCTTTATGCATAAGATATAGAGAGCATAATTGCCTTACATTACAAAAAAATATATTTACAATCGCAAAATTATGTGGTATACTTCCAAAGTCTGCGTAAGACAGACGTTATATGACCGAGGCTCAGAAGACGGACTAAACTCCGACCGCTTCTTTGGCTTTTGGCAAATACAGTTTGATAGGAGGAAAAATCATGATTACAAAGGAAAAGAAGGCAGAAATCATTGCCGCATACGGCAGAACCCCCAATGACACAGGTTCACCCGAGGTTCAGATCGCACTTCTTACTGAGAGAATCAACGAGCTTACCGCTCATCTTCAGAACAACTTGAAGGATCATCACTCAAGAAGAGGTCTTTTGAAGATGGTAGGACAGAGACGCGGTTTACTTGAATATCTCAAGAAGACGGATCTTGAAGGCTATCGTGCATTGATCGATAAGCTTGGACTCAGAAAGTAATTTTAAACTTGTGACCATAGGAGGTAAATATCATGGCTAAATGTGCAATTTGCAACAAAGGTGGTCTTTTCGGAAAGCAGCTCAGCTTCTCCAGAAGCCATGTATCTGCCAGAGAGAATAAGATGTGGAAGTCTAACGTGAAGTCGGTTCGCGTTAAAACAGACAAGGGTAATAAGAAGATGTATGTATGCACTTCCTGCTTAAGATCGGGCAAAGTAGAGCGCGCTTAAATATTGTACGCTTATGAAGGACGTCGGTTAGACGTCCTTTTTCTTTTTCACATGAAAAACAAAAGATTTTACGTCTTTTCGTAAAAAGGGTTTTATTTTTACGCAATTTGTAGTATATTAAAGAATGCATGTATATTTTTTTCTACGGAGGTAAAGTATGAGTTCAAACACAGGTTCATTGAATACGAATCTCGGTGATGTTCTTGTAGACAGCGATGTAATCGCAAAGTATGCCGGTTCTTCCGCGGCTTCCTGTTTCGGAATTGTCGGAATGGCAACATACAGTGTCAAAGACGGACTTGCCAGACTCTTAAAAAAAGAAAGCTTGAAGCACGGTGTTAACATTACCGTAACTTCTGACAATAAAATAATCATTGATTTGCATATCATAGTTTCATACGGTGTGAATATTGCGTCTGTGGCAAACAATCTTATTAGCAACGTAAAATACAAGGTCGAAGAATTTTCGGGGCTTAAGATAGAAAAAATAAACGTTTTGGTGGAAGGTGTCCGTGCCATTGATTAGGCGTGGGCGTTAAGGAGGAAATTCTTGTGACTTCAAATACAATCGACGCTTCGATGCTCAAGACCGCATTTCTTACCGCGGCAAAAACATTGGAAGCAAAAAAGGAATATATCAACGAATTAAACGTGTTCCCGGTTCCGGACGGCGATACGGGCACGAACATGACACTTACCATTATGTCTGCCGCAAAAGAAGTGGCGGCACTTCAAAATCCCACGATGCAGGAGCTTTCAAAGGCAATTTCGTCGGGATCGCTCCGCGGCGCAAGAGGAAACTCCGGAGTTATTCTTTCGCAGCTCCTTCGCGGATTTACAAAGACAATTACGAATTACAACGAGCTTACGATTGAAATAATTGCCGAATCCTTTGAAAGAGCCGTTGAAACGGCATACAAGGCTGTTATGAAGCCGAAGGAAGGCACAATTTTGACGGTTGCGAGAAGCGGAGCCGAAAAGGCAAGAGAGCTTTGCGACACTGCCGAGAACATGGAACAGTATTTTACCGAAATTCTTGACAAGATGCAGGAAACTCTCGATTATACACCCGAGCTTCTTCCCGTGCTTAAAGAAGCGGGCGTTGTGGATTCGGGCGGTCAGGGACTCCTTGAAGTGATGCGCGGTGCGTTTGCCGCATTAAACGGAAATACGATCGATTTTGATACGGTTACGGCTACAACAAGTGCCGGCACGGGTAAAGCAAAAGGCGCCGCATCAAACGATATTTCAACGGCCGACATCAAGTTCGGTTATTGCACGGAATTTATTATCCTTCTCGAAAAAGATTTCCCCGAAAGCGAAGAAAGAAATTTCAAGGAATTTTTGGAATCGATCGGCGATTCGATAGTTCTTGTTGCGGATGACGGAGTTTGCAAGGTGCATGTTCACACAAACGATCCCGGTGCCGCATTTTCAAGGGCGATTACATACGGTCAGCTTACACGTATGAAAATCGACAATATGAGAGAAGAACACAACGAACGTGTTATTTCGGGTGTTAACGAGATTTTAAAGAAGGAAAAGGAAAAGGAAGAAGAAAAAGTTACGGAGCCCGCAAAGAAGGCTACGGAACCCCGCAAGAAGGACGGATTTATCGCGGTTTCTTCGGGAAGCGGCTTAAGTGAAATCTTTTCCGGTCTCGGAATCGATAAAATAATCGAAGGCGGTCAGACGATGAATCCTTCGACGGATGACTTTATGAATGCCATCGAAGAAATCAATGCCGACAATATTTATATTCTTCCGAACAACTCAAATATTATCCTTGCCGCCGAACAGGCAAAAATGCTGACGGAAGACAAGAATATAATCGTGATTCCTTCAAAGACCGTTCCGCAGGGAATTACCGCAATGATAAATTATATGTATGACAACTCGCCGGAAGACAACGAAGCCGTAATGACGGCATCGCTTTCGTCGGTTAAAACGGGACAGATAACGTATGCGGTACGTGACACTTCGATAGACGGCTTTGATATCAAGCAAAATGACATAATGGGACTTGACGACAAGAAAATTTTGGCGGTCGGAAACGATGTCGAAGAGGTTGCGTTTGAGCTTGTATCTCAAATGATCGACGACAATTCGGAGCTTGTTTCCGTATACTACGGTGCCGGAAAAGACGAAAGCGACGCACTTGCGCTTTCGGACAGGATTTCCGACGCTTTCCGAAATGTCGAAGTTGATGTTCATGCGGGAAATCAGCCCGTATACTATTATATTGTTTCCGTTGAATAATTAAGAATTATTGATGCGTATGTTATTGTGGCATACGCATTTTTTATTTAATAAACTCCTTGAACCGTACGCTCTAACTTGCTATAATCAGATACAATATTTAGTATCAAAAAGAAGAAAACGGGTCAATATATGGAACTTACGGACAGCATTTCTCTTATAAAGGGAATAGGCGAAAAAACAGAAAAATTGTTTAATAAGCTCGGAATAAAAAGTGTCGGGGAACTTCTTACTTTTTATCCGAGAAGATATGAGTCGTATCTTGATCCCACACCGATAAAGGATTTAAAGGAAAACGAAACCGGCGTAATTTTGGGACTTGTGAGCCGTGTTACGGAGCCAAAATTTAACTCGCGCGTAAAAGTATTGACATGCGTTGTGTCCGACGGAAACAACGAAATCGAGCTTATTTGGTTTAATGAGCCTTATATAAAATATGAATTAAAATCCGGATATCATTTTATTTTCAGAGGAACGGTTAAAAGAAAAGGAAAAAAATTACAGCTTGAACAGGCAAAGGTATATAAAAGAGAGGATTATTACCGCCTTCAAAGTGCCTTGCAGCCTGTGTATCCGTTAACGCACGGGCTTTCAAACAAAATTGTCACAAAAGCCGTAAAAAGCGTGCTTACAAATGCGGGAGATTTCCCGGAATTTATTCCGTTGGCTGTAAGAAAAGAACACGGACTCATAAAAAAAAGCGCGGCAATCAATGAAATGCATTTTCCGAAGCGCAAGGATTCACTTATCGAAGCAAGAAAAAGTCTTGTGTTTGAAGAATTCTTTTTGTTTAAATTGTTCTTAAAGAACATGGGGAAAAGCAAAAATCTCGTTAAATCGGCGTATGAATTTAAAGATTTTGGTGCGGTCGATGAGTTTATCAAAAATCTTCCGTTTAGATTGACTATAGACCAGCAAACGGTAATCGACGATATAAAAAAAGACTTTATGTCGGGACACGTCATGGCACGTCTCGTAATGGGAGACGTGGGAAGCGGAAAAACGGTAATTGCCGAAACCGCCTTACTTATTGCCGCATCAAACGGATATCAGGGTGCGATTATGGCACCGACCGAGGTGCTTGCGGCACAGCACTACAAGCTTCTTTCGAAAGATTTTTCGGCTTTCGGAATCAGATGCACGCTTCTCACGGGATCGATGACTCAGGCTGAAAAAAGAAAAGCATATAAAGACATAAAAGAAAAAAATACGGATATAGTGATAGGAACACATACGCTTTTCCAGGAAAATTTGGAATTTCATTCGCTTTCCTTGTGCATTACCGATGAGCAGCACAGGTTCGGCGTGAAACAACGCGAGAATTTCTTAAAAAAAGGCGAAAATCCGCATGTCCTTGTCATGAGTGCAACGCCGATTCCGAGAACGCTCGCGATGATGGTATACGGAGACATGGATATTTCAAAAATAAGCACGGTTCCGAGCACCAGGCTCCCCATAAAAAACTGCGTTGTGGGTACATCATACAGGGAGGCTGCGTACAAGTTTATTTATGACGAAGTAAAAAAAGGAGGGCAGGCTTACGTTATCTGTCCTATGGTTGATTCGGACGAGGATTCATCGCTTCAAAACGTAACCGATTATTCGGAAAAATTACGTGAAAGATACAAAAACGAAATAAAGGTTGAAATGCTTCACGGAAAAATGAAGCCGCAGGAAAAAAATAAGATAATGAGCGAATTCGCAAGCGGTAATATAGATGTGCTTGTTTCCACTACAGTTGTCGAAGTGGGGGTAAATGTCCCGAATGCCACAACCATGCTTATAGAAAACGCAAACAGATTCGGACTTGCGGAACTTCATCAATTGCGGGGAAGAGTGGGAAGAGGCGATAAGCAGTCTTATTGCGTTTTTATGTACGACAACGTAACGGAAGAGGGAAAAGAGCGCTTAAACACACTTGTCAAATCAAACGACGGATTTTTTATCGCCGAAGAGGATTTGCGGCTACGCGGTCCCGGAGACATATTCGGATCCCGTCAAAGCGGTGAAATGTACTTTAAAATTGCCGATATTTATAACGATGCGGATATTTTAAAAAATGCATCCGATGCCGCAGACAAAATAAACGATAAAGAAACCGAAAATATTTTGCAAAAAATGTATGAAAGCGGTGCGAAAGACATATTTCCTTTTTTTGATAATTATGGTACGATATAAAGATGTGTAAGTTACGGATTTAAGTACCGGTTGATAAAAAACAGACGAATTTTAAATACAAAAAAACGCGGACAAAACATTATGCCAAAAACCAAATATTCCGAAGAACAACTTTATAAGATTGCACATGACAATTACAGGATTCTAAAAAAATTTTGTGATTTGCTTTGCATGGAAGGATATTGGGAAACCGCCGAAAAGGTTTTAAATATGTCTGCGGAGCAAATTCTTGATATATATGTGGAATCGCTTCTTGTATGCTTTTCGGATTTCTGTAATATTTTAAACGATACCGAAAAGAATTATATAGCAACGCTTTCGGAAAATATCAAAAAAATCATAACGGACGAAAAAGACGGGGCAAAATTACTTGCCGACGCCACCCGTTTTCAGCGTACTCCGCCGATACTTTTTCAGCTTCTCTCTCTTCGCGATATGGAAAAAAATTCCGGTACGGCGGCGTTGTTTTTTGACGCAATAGTAAATTTGATGTTAAGCCTCATTTATCATGCAAAAGACGAAGCGCATATGGCTGCGGCGACAAAGTATTTGGGAATTTATTTTGACAAGGTGGGTACGTTTCTTACAAATAATAAGAATCAAAAGCAATCCGTCGACAGTAAATATATTTTTAAGAAGCTGTGCCGAGGGGAACTTATTAACAGCGCAAAAGAGATAGAAGAAGCCGATTGCGATTTTGAAGCTTATAAGATTAAGCATCTCTTTTATTCGCCCGATCAATTAAAGCCCGTCGCGAGCACAACCGTTTCAAAATATGCGGAGCGCGACGAAAACGGAATTTTAAAGGATACGATAGACCCGACGGAAAAAAATGACAATAAAGCGGAACAGAAAAATCAAACAGAATCCAAAATTCTGAATGCGGTTCACGATTCAAAGCTTGACGAAGTTTTGGATGAACTTAATTCCCTTGTCGGAATGGAAGAAGTAAAAAAAGAAATAAGGTCTTTAATCAATCTTATTAAAGTCAGAAAGATGCGCGACGAATTCAAGCTTCCGCAGCCGGAAATTTCTTACCATATGGTTTTTACGGGAAATCCCGGTACGGGAAAAACAACGGTTGCAAGAATTGTTGCGCGTGTTTACAAGGAACTCGGTATTCTTTCAAAAGGAACGCTCACGGAGACGGACCGCTCGGGGCTCGTTGCGGGATATGTCGGGCAAACGGCGTTAAAGGTAAAGGAAGTAGTTGAAAAGAGCCTCGGCGGCGTATTGTTTATCGATGAAGCGTATGCCCTTGTAAGCGAGTCGTCAAACGATTTCGGAAAAGAGGCGCTCGACACTCTCGTAAAGCTCATGGAAGACAACCGTAACGACCTTGTTGTGATAGTTTGCGGATATACAAAGGAAATGAAGAATTTCTTAAAGAGCAATTCCGGCCTTGTTTCACGGTTCAACAGGTTTATAGAATTCCCTGATTACAGTGACACAGAGCTCACCGAAATCATGGAAAAGATGGCAAAGAAAAACGGATTTGTTTTGGATCCGGGCATCAAGGAAAAATTGCTTGATTACCTAAAAAATATGCCGGAAAACAAAAAGTACGATTTCGGAAACGCAAGAGGAATCAGAAACTTATTCGAAAGCATGATAGTGAATCAGGCAAACAGGGTTGTAAAAAGCGAAGTTTGTTCGATGGAACAGCTTACAGAGTTAAAACAAGAGGATATTTCGTGGTGAGAGACAAAAACTCATTGATTTCAATAATTATGCCGGTTTACAACGAAGGCACGCATATTAAAAATTCCGTAAAGACGGTGCAGGAAATTCTCGAAAATGCGGGAATAAATTACGAATTCGTGCTGATCAACGACGGCTCAAAGGACAATACGTGGAAAGCGCTTACGGAGCTTTCTTGTGAAGACAAAAGAATCCGTTCCGTGTGCTTCAGCCGCAATTTCGGTAAGGAAGCCGCACTTATGGCTGGACTCGACACGGCAAAAGGAGATGCGGTCGTCACACTCGATTCGGATCTTCAGCATCCGCCGGAACTCATTCCCGAATTTGTGAAGATATGGCTTGAGGAAGGCGTTGACATAATTGAGGGCATAAAGTCCGACAGAGGCCACGAAAACAAATTTTATCGTTTTACAGCAAATCTTTTTTATAAGATTTTGTATAAGCTTACTTCGATAAATTTAAAAAATGCGTCCGATTTTAAATTGCTTGACAGAAGCGTTGTCGAAGCGATAAAGGAAATGCCCGAAAAAATCACCTTTTATCGCGGAATGTCCGCATGGGTGGGATTTGAAAGGCGCGTAATCGAATTTAAGGTTAAAGACAGAGTGGCGGGGACTTCAAAATGGAGCTTCAAGGCACTTACGAATCTTGCGCTTACGTCGATCACGTCATATGCGTCGGCACCCCTTAAGCTTATATGTTTCCTCGGATTTTTGCTTCTTTTTATATCGATAATATTTTCCGTGCAAACGCTCGTACGTTATTTTATGGGTGCTTCTTTGCAAGGATTTACGACGGTGATTTTGCTTATATTGTTTATCGGAAGCGCGCTTATGATTTGTCTCGGAATCATAGGACTTTATCTTGACAGGATTTATCATGAAATTAAAGGACGTCCGCGTTATATAATTTCAAAAAGAAATAATTGAGGTTTTTATGCTTGGTATTTTTTATATATTTATATGCATAGTTACGGGATATATGTTTTGCAAGATTTTCTTTCCTCGTTTGATCGAAAATGCATATATCAAAAAGAGTGACGGCACCACAATTTCGTTACCGTCATATTATGTGCTTTTGCCCGCATGGTATCTGACGGGTACGCTTATTGTAACGTGGCTCGTGTATATAGTTTCATACATTTGTAAAAACGAACCCAAGCCCCTTATTTTCGGAAATGTGATAGTTCTCGGAATGCTGCTCGCGTGCTTTGCGTTCTTTTACGGAATGAATATTTATCACAGAAAAATACGAAAGCTTGATTTTAATCTTCTTCGCGAATTTTTTTGGAACGGCGATCCTTTATATGCCTTTTATTCGATAATTGTACTTTGTTTTTGCACGATTATCATGTACAGAAGTTTCAATGTCACCGATGACACGATGAATGTTGGGCTTTCCGTGTGGGGTGATTTCGGTGCCCACCTCGGAATGATAAGATCGTTTTCTTACAGCAACAATTTTCCGACGGGTTACACTTATTATGGCGGGGCGGATATACGTTATCATTTTATGCATGAATTTTTGGTCGGAAACCTTGAATTTTTGGGTCTCAGAATTGATCATGCGTTCAATATTCCGAGCATTTTCAACCTCTTTTCGGTTTACATGCTTTTGTTTACGCTTACGGTGCATCTTTTTTATTCAAGGCTTACGGCGTGCCTCGGCGGACTTCTGTTTACATTCAGAAGTTCGTTTTCGGCATTTGATTTTCTTGCAAACGACACATCGGGAAATCCGTTAAAGGCTTTACTCGAAAACAGAAAATATTTCACATATTCCGAGTATCATGAAGGCTGGGGCTTTTGGTGCACAAGAGTTTTTTGTAACCAAAGGCATTTGGCGTTCGGTATGACCGCAATTTTGCTCTCGATTATCATTTTTCTTCCGTATTTGCGTGAAATGGGAGATAACATGGTTGCGTTAAAGAGCGAAGGCATGCTCGTGAAAGACGGTGACGAATATACGATAAGAAAAGCAAGATGGTATGATTTCATCAAAGTATGCTTCTTTTCACACGATTCGTTTGCAATTAAAAATCCGAAGATTGCGATAGGCTCCGGGTTATTTCTCGGAATGCTTGCTTTTTGGCACGGTTCATGCGAAATTGCGGCACTTGCGATGCTTTTCTTCATGGCTGCGTTTTCGGTATGCAGACTCGATTACCTTATTGCCGCGGTAATAGCTGTTGTTTTGTCGTTCGCGCAAACAAAGTTTTTCATAAACGGAGCGGCGGTTTCACCGTCATATTATTTCGGATTTTTGGCGGAAAACAGAACGGTGTTCGGTGTGCTTTCGTACATTGTCGCACTCACGGGAATCACGCTTTTGGTTGCCGTGTTCGGAATGCTTCGCACAAAGGGCGCCGAAAGATATATGTTCCTTGTGTCTGCCGTGCCTTTTATAATGTCGTTTTTCCTGTCTCTTACACCCGATATCGGTGTAAACCATAAGTGGATAATCATTTCCCTTATGTTTTTGTCGATGTATACGGCATATTTCCTTACATGGATAATAAAAGAAAGAAAAGTGATAAATTATCTTGTTGCGGGGGCACTCATATTTGTGCTTACGTTTACGGGTGTTACGGAGCTTTATATTCAGGCAAGAGAAGATGACGGTCATCTTGAGTTTTCATTAAGTGACGAAACGACACTTTGGCTTAAAGAAAATGTCACATGCGACGACCTTGTGCTTACGGATTCCTATCCGCTCACGAATATCGTGCTCGGCGGAATCATGAGCTATTATGCGTATCCTTATTGCGCATGGTCGGCGGGGTATGACACCGCGGAACGCGCTGCAACGGTCAAAAAAATATTTGAAGCGTCAACGCCCACGGAACTTGATTATTACGTATACAAATCCGACATAGATTATATAATAGTGAACATAACGGTAAGACAATGCACCGATTATGAGCTTAACGAAGACAATATCGCCGCAACCTACAAAGAAGTATATTCGTCGGGCGAAGGCGAGTGGGAAATAAGAATTTTTGACACAAGCGAAAAAATTTACAAAAACGGAGGAACAAATGGATAAGTTATATATTGTTATTCCCGCATACAATGAAAGGGACAATATCGAAAACGTTGTAAACGACTGGTATCCTGTTGTCGATAAGCACGGGGATGATTCAAGACTTGTCGTCATAAACGACGGCTCAAAGGATGACACATACGAGATTCTTAAAAAACTTGCGGAATCGAGACCCAAAATGATTGCGCTCACAAAGCCTAACGGCGGACACGGTTCGACGATTCTTTTCGGATACAATTATGCGATTAAAGAAGGCGCCGATTTCATATTCCAAACGGATTCCGACGGACAGACTTTGCCTTCCGAATTCGAAAGCTTTTGGGAAGAAAGAAATAATTTTGACATGGTAATCGGTCACAGAAAAGGCAGACAGGACGGATTCTCGAGAATCTTTGTTACAAAAACGCTTAAGCTCGTTTGTAAAATCTGCTTCCATGTCACGATTGTCGACGCAAACACGCCTTTCAGACTTATGAAGGCGGAGAGCTTAAAGAAGGAAATCGGACTTATTCCCGAAAATTACAACCTTTCAAACGTTATAATTTCGGTTCTTTTTATCAAAAAGGGATATAAGGTCAAGTTTATTCCGATTACGTTCAGACCCCGCCAGGGCGGCGTAAATTCGATCAACATGAAGAAGATATTTAAGATAGGCAAAAAAGCGCTTCATGATTTTTCGCAAATAAACAAGATAATCAAGAAGAGCATGTAAGTAGACGTTTTAATATTTTTTATTGTAAAACTTGTTGAATATTCAAAATAAATAGATTAGAATTATGAGAGTTATTGCCGGAAAAAAAAGACATTTGTTGTTAAAGTCGGTACCGGGAGATTCGGTAAGACCAACACAGGACATTACAAAGGAAACACTTTTTAATTGCATCAATCCTTATATTGCGGGAAGTTCGTTTTTGGATCTTTTTTCGGGAACGGGAGCAATAGGAATAGAAGCGTTGAGCCGTGGCGCAAGTCCCGTCGTAATGGTTGACGTAAGCGAAAAATCGATTTCGTGCATGAAAGAAAATTTACGGACAACCGGGCTTACGGAAGAAGCAAGGGTGATTTTTTCGGATGCCGTAAATGCGATTTCGGTGCTTGAAAACGAAAACTTGTCTTTTGACTTTATTTTCATGGATCCGCCGTACAACAACCTTCACGAAAAGCGTGTTTTATATAAGCTTGCGGATTCGGGGATTGTAAAGCCCGACACGTGGATTATCGTTGAAGCGTCAAATCAAACGGATTTCGATTATTTACCGGAACTCGGGTTTGAAATTTTCAAAGAAAAAATATATAAAACAAATAAGCATGTTTTCATCCGCAAAATGAGATGAAAAGACAGGAAAACAAATGAGAAAAGGAATTTATCCCGGGAGCTTCGATCCGATTACGCTCGGACATCTGGATATCATAAAAAGGGCGTCAAAGCTCTCCGATGAGCTTGTGATTGCCGTTTTAAAAAACATTTCGAAAAAGCCTTTGTTTAGTGCGGACGAGCGTATGGAACTTATCAGGCGCGCAACAATCGACATACCGAATGTTACGGTTAAAAAGTATGACGGACTTCTTGTCGATTTCGCAAAAAAAGAAAACGCCGATTTTCTTGTGAGAGGCTTAAGGGCGGTTACGGACTTTGAATACGAAATTCAGATTGCGCAAACAAACCACAAGCTTTATTCGGGAGTCGATACCGTTTTTTTCACGACAAGTATTGATTATTCTTATGTAAGCTCAAGCCTTGTGCGTGAGATTGCATCATATAACGGAGACATCAGTGCATTTGTTCCGAAATGCATAATTAAAGATATTTATGACAAGTACAACAGATAACGGAGGGATTATTATGGGACAGAAGAAGATTGAACAGGCAATCGATGAGCTTTATGAGTATGTTGATTCTTGCAAAACAAAGGGCTTTTCGGGAACAAAGATAGAAGTGCAAAAAAGCGAATTGCTTGATAAAATAGACGAAATGAGACTTAAAGTTCCGGAGGAAATCGCAAGATGCGCAAAGCTTCTTGAGAGAAGGGACGAAATTTTGCGTGAAGCCGAAATCCGCGCTCAAAAAATCATAGACGACGCAAGCGTAAAAGCGGAAGCAATGGTTCATGACAGCGAGATAATGCGTCAGGCATATCTTCAGGCAAATGAATTTATTTCGCGCGCAAATCAGCAGGCCGACGAAACAATGAGCATTGCCGCGTATGAAGCAAATCAGGTGAGAAACGGAGCGTTCGAATACACAAAAGATATGCTTTTGCAAATAGAAAACGTTCTTTCGCAAACCTTAAGCGAAACACAGAAGCGTGCGGATTCGTTTATCGAATCACTGTCCCGTAACCTTGAAATAGTTACGGAAAACCGTCGTGAGCTTTGCGAGGAGATTGCTCCCGAAAACGGACTTGATTCCGATTTGCAAGCGGAAATCGACGGACAAAACGAGAATACTTATCCTACGGACAATGAGATTTTCGGTGACGACGAAAATGCAGACGATTACAATATAAATGTCGAAAATATTATCGATGACGGTGAATAATAATTTCAGCATTGCGGGAGCAAAAAATAAATAATAATTTATGTGTTACAAAGTAAAAAAAGCTTCGTTTGTTTAAGACGAAGCTTTTTTGCTTTTTTGATATATGGGAATCTTTATATTTGATTTAAAAGACATTTTTTGCGGCATATGTTCATATATCTTTTATTCTCGGTGAGTTTGTGATGTCGTTAATATATTCCCGGTTAAATTTGTATAATATCGTGCGATTGTAGAGATTTGCAGCATATATGTCTTTTTTAAGCATCGGAACCGAATCGTAATCAAAATCCGCCATCTTTGTTATTACGGGAATTTCGGAATTTTCTTTTATTATATTGATAAGGCCGGATTTATTCTTATTCATTGCGAGAAGCCGTAAATAAGGGACACCCTTCGTTCTGTCTATATCCGAATCAAAAATTCCGAGAAGTGTGTGAATGAGAAACCTGTTTACATTTGCACGCGTAACGGATTTGTTTGAAACGGCATTTGCGAGACAAGTAAAATAATTGTTTGTAACCGATTTCTTTTTAAGTCGCAACGCAATGTCTTTGTTTGCACCGGGAAGACAAGACAATTCATCCACACTCATCATATCGATTTTTTGCATGAGAAGAGCGGAAAAATCGTTCGCTAAAACAGGATAAGCTTTGTTTAAAAGGCTTAAAATATCCGGATTGTTGTTTTCTTGAGAAGGTAAAACTTTTTTAAGTGTTTTCAGATTTTCGGGAGTACCGTCACACATCAAATTTCTTATTGCGCTTGCACTTAAATAGGAAATATTTGAATCCGAATCGTTGCAGATTTTATCGGAATCGTGATTGACGCCGAAACGCTTAAACGTAACGGGAGTAACGAAAGAATTAAATTTCATTAATGCTTTTATGTACTCAACACCGAGTGTATTATTCGGACTTTTTAAAACGTCTCCGTATTCCGGGTAAAGCTTATCAAAAGCCTTTGAGTGCGCAAGAGGGTATGAGAGCCCCTTGGTTTTATATTCCGAAAATAATTTTTTAAATTCGTCCGTTTCGTTTTGCGAATATATTGCCGTATTACGGAGAATATCCGTATCACCGCATTCGCTTCCGAAACATAAGTATCTTACCGCGTGCATGCGGTGTATCACAGATACGCTGCCGAATGCAAAGTCGGGCGCTGCGGAGGAAGAATAAACCGCAGGCAATTCAAAAACCGCGTCAATGCCGTTACATATTGCATTTTCCGCACGCAAAAATTTATCGCATATTGCGGGCTCGCCGCGTTCAACGAAATCGCCGCTCATGATTGCGATTATGTAATCCGGATTCAGTTCCAGTTTTATTTTTTCGACAAGGAATTTGTGACCGTTGTGAAAAGGATTAAATTCGGCAATGATTGCCGCAATTGTTTTTGCCATTGTTTTTACCGACTTTCGAAAAAAAAATCTTGTTTATCGAAAGAGATTATAATATAATAAATCCAAATGTGTAAATAAATACTTTAAAAGTATCGCAAAAAAAACATCCGAACGGACTTGCGTGATTTAAAGGTAAGACATTCGAAGATTTTTGCGTCAAAATCGAAAGGAGATTTTAATATGAGCTTTATTGAAGGAATTAAAGCAAGAGCAAAAGAGAACATTAAGACAATCGTTCTCCCGGAAACCGAAGACAGAAGAGTTATGGAAGCCGCAGCGATTACCTTAAAGGAAGGCACCGCAAAGATCATCTTGGTCGGCTCCGACGAACAGATCGAAAAGACGGCGGAGGGACTTGACATAAGTAAGGCCGCAAGAATCGATCCCAATAAGACCGACAAGCTTCAGAGCTATATCGATAAGCTTGTTGAGTTACGTCAGGCAAAGGGAATGACACCCGAAAAGGCAAGAGAGACTCTCACAACGGATTATACGACATTTGCCGTTATGATGGTTAAGATGGGTGACGCAGACGGCGTTGTTTCGGGCGCTTGCCATTCGACCGCGAACACCCTTCGTCCCTGCCTCCAGATCCTCAAGACTGCTCCCGGCACAAAGCTTGTTTCGGCTTTCTTCATCATGGTTGTTCCGAATTGCGAATACGGCGAGGAAGGAACATTCGTATTTGCGGATTGCGGACTTGTACAGAATCCTTCGTCCGAAGAGCTTGCGGCAATCGCAGGCAGCAGTGCAAAGAGCTTTGAGGCACTTGTGGGTAAAAAAGCGAAGGTTGCACTTCTTTCACACTCATCAAAAGGTTCAGCTAAACACGCAGACGTTGACAAGGTTACGGCTGCCGTTGAAATCGCAAAGAAGGATTATCCGGAATTCATGATAGACGGCGAGCTTCAGCTTGATGCCGCAATCGTTCCGTCGGTCGGCGCTTCAAAGGCTCCGGGAAGTGCGGTCGCAGGTCACGCAAACACACTTATTTTCCCCGATCTCGATGCCGGAAATATAGGTTATAAGCTTGTTCAAAGACTTGCAAAGGCAGAAGCTTACGGCCCTATGACACAGGGAATTGCCGCTCCCGTAAACGATCTTTCGAGAGGATGCTTCACGGAGGATATCGTCGGCGTTATCGCAATTACGGCTGTTCAGGCAGCACAAAAGTAAAGATTGGAGATTATATCAAATGAAAGTTTTGGTTTTGAATTGCGGAAGTTCATCGCTTAAATATCAGCTTATCGATATGGAAAACGAGTCCGTTCTCGCAAAAGGTATTTGCGAAAAAATCGGCATGGAAGGCTCCATGATCACACATAAGCCCGCCGACAAGGAAGGCTTTAAGGACAGAAAGGAATCGATGCCCGATCATAAGGCTGCTGTTAAGCTTGTAATCGATGCCCTTTTAAACAAGGATTACGGTGTGATTTCGGATATGTCTGAAATTGATGCGGTAGGTCACCGTGTGCTTCACGGCGGAAAATATTATTCCGCATCGATCGTCGTAAACGAAGACGTAAAGCGTGTTATACGTGAGTGCTTTGATCTTGGCCCTCTTCACAATCCCGCAAACCTTATCGGAATTGAAGCATGTGAAGCACTTATGCCCGGCACTCCTCAGGTTGCAGTATTCGATACGGCTTTCCACCAGACAATGCCCAAAAAAGCATATACATATGCGATTCCTTACGAATATTACGATAAGTATGCAATCCGCAAGTACGGCTTCCACGGAACAAGTCATTCGTTTGTTTCAAAGAGAGCAATCGAATTTGGTGGTCTTGATCCCGATAATTCCAAGGTTATCGTTTGCCACCTCGGAAACGGTGCTTCGCTTTCGGCTGTCGTAAACGGAAAATGCGTTGATACTTCAATGGGACTTACTCCTCTTGAAGGCCTTATTATGGGAACAAGAAGCGGTGATGTTGATCCCGCGGTTGTTCAATATATTGCAAACAAGGAAAACAGAACAGTTGACGACGTTTTGAATATTTTAAACAAGAAGTCGGGTGTTTTCGGACTTTCCGGCGTATCGAGCGATTTCAGAGATCTTGAAGCCGCAGCAAATTCCGGTAACGAGAGAGCAAAGGATGCCGTCGAAGCATTCGTATACAGAGTCGCAAAATATATCGGAAGCTATGTTGCCGCAATGAACGGTGTCGATGCGATTGTGTTTACCGCAGGACTCGGTGAAAACGACGGCAAGATGCGTGAAAGAATTTGTTCTTATCTCGGATTTTTGGGCGTTAAGCTCGATCCCGAGAAGAATTCGGTTCGCGGAAAGGAAACCGTTGTGTCGGCATCCGATTCACGCGTCAAGATTATGGTAATACCCACAAACGAAGAGCTTGCGATTGCAAGAGAAACGGTTGCGCTCATATAACTTATCGGAAGTCTTTTTTACTTCTCACATATGAGAAACTTTAAAGTTTTTGTTGACAAAACCCTGTCACGTTCGTATAATATACAAATGTGACATTTGTGCACATAGGTGTTTGTTATGTTAATTTCACTTTCGGAAATCATGAATCTTCCGCGCGGAGACAACGAGTTCACATATAAATATGAGCCCGATGTCCTCTGTATCACGGGGAAGGAATATGAAATCACAAAAAAAGACGACATTTTGATTACGGTTACAAACAAGGGTAACAAAAAGCTTCGTATTAAGGTAAAAGGTTTTTTTGAATTTCTTGTTCCGTGCGACAGGTGTCTTTCTTTGCAAAAGGTAAGTGTTCCGATTGATTTTGCGGGTGATGTTGACATGAATTTGACATCGGAAGAACGTGCACTTGAACTAGATGATACAGAGTACATTAGCGGATACGATTTAGACGTGGATCGATTGATTTATGAAGAAATCTTGCTTGGGTTTCCGATGAAGGTTCTGTGTTCCGAAGATTGCAAAGGACTTTGCAAGATATGCGGGCACAATCTGAACGTAGGTGAATGCGGTTGTGATCGCATAGAGTCGGATCCAAGAATGTCTGTTATCCGGGATATTTTCAAAACCAAGTAAGGAGGTGTAGATCATGGGAGCTATTTGTCCGAAGAATAAGCATTCCAAGGCAAGAAGAGACAGTCGCAGAGCAAATTGGAAGATGACTGCTCCGAACCTTGTTAAATGCAGCAAGTGCGGTGCGTTAATGATGCCTCACAGAGTTTGCAAGAGCTGCGGTTCTTACAACAAGAAAGAGATCATTGCTCAGGCATAAGAGTCTTATAAAGGCGGGTTTTTAAACCCGCCTTTTTCTTTTTGGCAAAAGGGCTTCATATAAAAAGCCGTAACGACATTCTACTTTATTTCGCTCAGTATCGATTTTATATATTCGTCGGAATGATTTTCAAAATTGTTTTTTTGCATATAAAATTCTTTGGAATCGTAATTTGCTTTAAAAAGCGGAATGCGATTTTCGCTTGCGTAATCAATAAAATTTTTCGGGACAAACAAAAACATGTCCTGTTTTTTTATGTATGCGTTTTCACGCGTGCATTTTATTTTTTCTTCTTTCGGCAATCCGGTTACGACGGAGTTGTGCATACACATGTCTTTTGATGCGATGTATGTGTAATTTTTGTAATCCTTAAAGAAGTACTTGAACTCAGTATTTATTATGGGAATAACGATTTCGGAGGCTGTTTTCCCGTTAAATAAATAAAAATTCGAAAAATTAAATTCGGTTTCGCACGGGAAAAGCGGAACAGGATAAGTAAGCGTGATTTCGGTTTCCGAAACGCTTATTTCCGGTTTAATCAAAAACTCTTTTGCGCTTAAAATATTTGTTTTTTCGTAAATACAAAAAAGCCCCTCTATGTCATCCGAATTGTGAGAGAGAAGCGTAAATTCGAGTGCGTTTATTTTTTCTTTTACATCCTCTCTTTTTGTTATTTCATATAAGCGAATGAGCCCCGTAAGCTCAGCGTACACATTTATCAAATCTTCGCCCGAGATGAAGTTTTCACGCGTATATCCCGCTTTTTTTTCGACGGTAACAAGCTTTAAGTCGCTTATATCAAACAGCTTTTTGTAACCGATAAGTGTTTTGTAGCAATCGATTGTGTTCATAGTATCGATAAAAAAATTGATTTGGTGACGCTTAAATTTTTCGTTTAAATAGGGAATATCAAAGGTATTTCCGTTATATGTTACGGGCGTTTTCCGACTTTTTTTAAGAATATCCGAAAACTTAATCAAAAGCTCTTTTTCTTCGTTAAAATCCTCACACAAGAGTAAGTTAAGAAAACATGTTCCGTTTTCGTTTGTCATAAAACCTATAAGATAAACATAAGATGTTCTTGCGCTTAAGCCCGTTGTTTCGATATCAAAAAACAATAAGTTGTCGGGTATTCTGTAATTTTTTTTTGTCTTTATTTCTTTCATAAGGCACCTCGCAAAAAGATTTATATCACAGATACAATAAAATTTCAAACTGTCGAGTGATTAATAAATGCCTTGCAAATTTCTTTTTGGGGACATCATTAAATATTTATGAAAAGCATTTTATGCTTTAAATTTATTCGGAAATTTGGTAAGATATAAAGAGATTTTTTTGTACACCATTTTCATAAAAAGGATGACGGATAACATGTGGGAATTAAGTTTTGCCGGAATTGATTTTTTTGAATTGTTTTATTGCTTTTTCATGTATTGTTTTTGCGGATGGATTTGGGAATGCTGTTATTGTTCGACGGTTGAAGGAAAGCTTATAAACCGCGGATTTCTTAACGGCCCTGTCATTCCGATATACGGATGTGCGGCTACGGGAATTTTCCTCGCTTTTTTTAACGACAAAATGATCGCGCTAACAACGGAAAATACGCCCAAGGCTTTTTTATCGATATTCCTGATCGGTGCCGTTGTGGCATCGTTACTTGAGTATGTTACAAGTTTTACGATGGAAAAACTGTTCCATGCGAAGTGGTGGGATTATTCGCATGTTCCGTTAAATATAAAGGGAAGAATTTGTTTGCCGGTGTCCGCATTTTGGGGGCTACTTTCGATTTTCCTCGTAAAAGTGTTGCATCCCATGGTTTTAAACATAATATCTTCCATGAACAGGGACGTGTTTGAAATAATCGGTTACGTTATTATCGTAATATTCCTTGCGGATCTTGTTTCAACCGTCATTGCGACCGTCAGCCTCGATCATAAGATTACGGCTATTGCAAAGATCAAAGCGGAATTATCGGATTTTGCGGATTTTGCACGTCAAACGGAAGTCGAAAAGAAGACTTTGTTTAAGGAAAAGTACGGTGAGACTAAAGTCGGTGACGTTATCGAGCACGGAATGGACAGAATCGATGCGACCATTGCCTTTATGATGCAAGGATACGAAGAAAGAAAAGACGATTTTTCGGATAAAATCGACGATAAAATTGCGAAAGTCGACAAGGTGCTCGCATCAAACAAGGTGCATATCGATACGCTTAAAGATTCGGGTAAAGACAAATATACACTTCTTGCATCCCATATTAAGGAAGGCTTAAATAAAATCGGCGAAGGCTTTAAGGGATACAATAAGTATACTGCCGGAAGATTCTCGCTTGCTTTCCCAACAATGAAATTTACGGGAATTAAGGCGGGCGTTATCGAAGACATCAAGAAACATGTAAATTCCGATAAGAAAAAAGATTCGGATGAATCGGAAGATAAGGATAATAAATGAATACAGCAAATGTTTGCAGATATTGCGGAAAACCCTTTGTTTCATGGAATAAAAAGTCCGTATGCAAGGATTGTGCCGAAATTGAAGAAGCGGAATTTAAAAAAATTGCGGATTATCTTAAAAAATTTCCCAACAGCAATGCCATCCAAATAGCGGAAGGACTTGATATTTCACCGCTTGATGTGGTCAGATTTATCGACGAGGGAAGGCTTACGGTAAGCAAAGGGGAGTTTAAACAATTAAAAGAGGGCAAATAAATTGATTTCTTATATAGAAGGCAAGGTTTTAAAGGTTGAAGATGATTCTTTGGTTGTTTTGACTGCTGCCGGAATCGGATTTAAAATATATGTTACGTCGAAGGTGCTCGGACAATATAATGTAACGGGAGCGGAGATCTCATTAAATACGTATATGTCCGTTCGTGAAGACGGGATGTTTTTGTACGGATTTTTGACTGCCGCAGAGCTTGAGATGTTTAAAAAATTGATAACGGTGACGGGTGTTGGGCCGAAAGCGGCACTTGCGATTCTGTCAGTGCTTGATATTACGGACATTGTTTATGCGATATATTCCGGTGATACAAAAGCGTTTCAATTGGCGCAAGGCGTCGGTAAAAAAATGGCGGAAAAAATAATAATTTTCCTTAAGGATTCCGTCGGCGAGTTTGAAACTAAGGAAACAGGTCCCTTAACTACAAGCGTAGATAATATTGATTCCGGTAGTATTTCCGATAAAAATGCGAACGAAATCAAAACCGATGCGATAAATGCTTTATGTACACTCGGGTATTCTTATGCGGAAGCAATGAAAACGGTAAAATCAATTGAAATAAATGATGGGACTACAGCGGAAGACGTTATAAAGCAGGCTTTAAAGAAGATGTAGTATGCAGGAAAAAAGACTTATTACAACAGAAATTACGGAAGAAGACAAAAAAATAGAAGGGTCGCTTCGCCCCAAAAAATTGTCCGAATATATCGGGCAGACAAAGGCAAAAGAAAATTTGCGTATTTATATGGATGCCGCAAAAAAGCGTAAAGAGACACTTGACCATGTGCTTTTTTTCGGACCGCCGGGACTCGGAAAAACAACTCTTGCGGGAATTATCGCAAATGAGATGGGCGTAAATTTAAAGGTGACTGCGGGACCCGCAATTGAAAAGCCCGGTGATATGGCGGCAATTTTAAACAATTTGAGCGAGGGCGATGTCCTTTTTATCGATGAAATTCACAGACTCAACCGCCAGGTGGAAGAATTATTGTATCCCGCAATGGAAGACTTTGTTATCGATATAGTTATAGGAAAAGGCGCGGGTGCAAAATCAATAAGACTTGATTTGCCTCATTTTACGCTTGTGGGTGCGACAACAAGGGCCGGAATGCTTACGGCACCGTTACGCGACAGATTCGGAATAGTAAGCCGTCTTGAATATTACAACACATCGGAGCTTACGGAAATAATAAAAAGAAGCGCGGATGTATTAAACGTAAAAATTGAAGAGGATGCGGCTACGGAAATCGCAAAAAGATCGCGTGGAACGCCGAGACTCGCAAACAGACTTTTAAAAAGAGTACGTGATTTTGCCGAAGTTAAATTTGAAAGTGTGATCGATATAGATGCGGCAAAGAGTGCACTTGATTTTCTTGAGGTTGACGCATTCGGGCTTGACAATACCGACAGAGCGATTTTAAATGCCATGATATTGACATTTAACGGTCGTCCCGTAGGAATTGATGCGATTGCGACAACAATCGGAGAAGATCCGGGAACTCTTGAAGAAGTTTATGAGCCTTTTTTGGTGCAAAACGGATTTATTTTAAGAACGATGCGGGGAAGAGTTCCGGGTGAACTCGCATATAAACATTTGGGATTAAATATGCCCGGGTGATATTAAGGTTTAATTTGCAAATTTTTTGGCAATATTTTTAAATTGGGTTATGCTTTAGGAGCGTCATATGGCTAAGAAGTGCGATGTTGAAGTTGTAATAAACGGAAGAAGATTCAATATTCAGGGTGAAGAAGGTGTCGAATACCTAAAGAGGGTTGCCGATTACCTTGAAGCAAAACAAACGGAAGTCAACAAAAAAAGCAGCAACAATATCATAAACGATTCCGAAAAGAATATTCTTATGATGATAAATCTTGCGGACGACTACATCAAAATGTGCGATAAATACGATAAGCTGAAAGCAGCCTATGACATAAAGCAAAAAGAAGTTGATTTTGTGAGGAGAGATTTGAATCTTTTAAAAGAAAAGGTTAAGAATCCCGATTTCGATCAGCAAAGAAAGATAATAAAATTATAACGGGAAAAAATATGAATAAAACAGAAATTCTCGCGCCTGCGGGGTCGTACGCATCAATTTACGGTGCAATAACGGCGGGTGCGGATGCAGTTTATGTCGGTGGCAATAAATTTGGGGCAAGAGCGTATGCCAATAACCCAAATGAAAGTGAACTTCTTTCTGCCATCGATTTTGTGCATTTAAACGAAAAAAAAATATATATGACCGTCAATACGCTTTTTAAGCAAAAAGAACTTGAAAAGGAGCTTTTTGATTTTTTGAAAGTGTATTATGAACACGGAATCGATGCGGTTATTGTGCAGGATTTGGGTGTTCTTTCTTTTGTTTCAAAGAATTTTCCGGGGTTACCCATTCACCTTAGCACCCAAAACTCAATATGTACGGGAGCGGGTGCGGATTTTCTTAAAAAATATGCGTGCGTAACACGTGTTGTGCCCGCAAGGGAATTGTCACTCACTGAAATTAAACGTTTCAGATCGGAAACCGGCCTCGAAATGGAATGCTTTGTGCATGGGGCGTTATGCTATTCGTATTCGGGACAATGTTTGTTTTCGAGCATGATAGGCGGAAGAAGCGGAAACAGGGGAAGATGTGCTCAGCCATGCCGTCAAAAATATACATTGTCTGAAGAATCTAAAAAAGTACGGGACGGATACCTGCTTAGTCTTAAAGACATGTGCACGCTTGATTTTTTGCCCGATTTGATTGATGCGGGAATTAATTCCTTTAAAATCGAAGGCAGAATGAAGCGCCCCGAATATTCGGCGGGAGTTACGGCCGCGTATTCTTACATTGCGCGTCTTTATGAAACCAAAGGACGTGACGGATTTGAAAAATATATAAAAGAAAATCCCAATGAACTTCCCGAAAAAATAAAAGAGGTTTCTGAACTTTTTAATCGCGGCGGCTTTTCGAAAGGTTATTATTTTTGTTACCACGGAAAGAATATGATGAGCGATAAGCGCCCGAATCACTCGGGAATTTTGGTGGGAAATTTAAAAAACGTTTACGGAAGAAGTGCGATAATAAACATAACCGAAAAAATCAACAAGGGTGACATTCTTGAAATAAGAAACAACGATACTTTTGAATTTACCGTGGGTGCGGAAGGACTAAAATCGTATAACGAAAGCCGTGACTCGGTTTATGAAATATGTATTCCCGCAAATTTTAAATGTAAAGCGGGGGACATGGTATACAGAACAAAGAATGAAACGCTTTATGATAAAATAAACGAAAGTTATCTTGTTAAGCATGCAAAAAGAAGTGTAAGCGGACATATTGTTTTATATGAAAACGAAAAAATACGCTTAAACGTTTCTTCAGATAATTTTTCGTTCACCGTTACGGGTGATATTGCGGAAAAAGCAAAAAATGTGCCGATGTCTGCGGATGACATAAAAAAAGTTTTAAATAAAACGGGTGAAAGCGAATTTGATTTTTCTTACCTGACCGTGGATATGGGAGACAATATTTTTGTACCCGTAGGAAAATTAAAAGAACTCAGAAGAGCGGCATTTCTCGGACTAAAAAACACAATACTCGATTCATATAAAAGAAAATCGGAAAAGTGCTTTGAATACGAAAATGAAGCAAAATCAAACGATGAATGCGGAATAAAATCAATCCCGGAAATTGTTTGCAGGGTTTCCGATAAAGCCGAACTTGATGCCGTTTTGGACACTTTTACACCGGATTTGATTATACTTGATATGCAAGACATAAGTATTTCCGCTCAAATTGATTATATAAAACAAATAAAAGAAAAAAATATAAAGGCTGTTTTGTGTCTCCCGAGAATTTTAAGATACAGGGATGCGGACAGACTTGATAAGGAAGCGGATTTTGCGATTCCGGACGGAGTTATGGTGCATTCGCTTGACGAAATCGCATTTTTAAAAAAGCATAAGGAATGTAAGAATATAATCTGTTCCGAGTTCCTTTATGTTATGAATAACGAGGCGGGTGCATTTTTAAAGAAAATCACGGGAGCAAAGACTATTACCGCATCTCTTGAACTTAATTTACCGGAATTAAAGGAACTTGATTTTACGGAGTTAAATATGCCGATATACGGGCGTGTGCCTCTTATGGTGACTGCAGGGTGTGTGCGGGATAATTTTCTTAACTGCTCCAAAAATTTAAAGGGAACGGTAAAGGAAATAAGTATTACCGATAAGACGGGAGCGGTGTTCCCCGTTAAAACATGCTGCACGACCTGCGTAAACATTATATATAATTCCGAAATTTATTCGATAATCGGGCTTAAGGAAGAACAGGAATTAAGTTACGCAAAAAGCCATATGCTTTCCTTTACGACAGAAAGCTACGCGGAAACAAAAGAAATAATAAAAGCTTACTTAAATCATACGGAGCCCAAAGGAAAATTTACGAGAGGGCATATAAGACGGGGCGTTGAATGAGGTACAGATGATTTGCGGCGTTTATATGACTTAAAAGTATAAGCTCTTGAAATTTGGATCCGGTTTTGTATAAACGATTTTTATGTTTATGTTGCAAGCCTATTTCAAATGTTGTATACTTTACACAAGTTTTTAATAACACTTGTGGAGGCCGGCGATGATTGAAGCAACGAGCTGCGGCGGTGTTGTTATATTTAGAGGAAAGATACTTTTGCTGTACAAAAATTACAAAAACAAGTACGAAGGATGGGTCCTTCCGAAAGGTACAGTGGAACCGGGCGAGGAACATGAACAGACGGCAGTCAGGGAAGTAAAGGAGGAAACGGGCGCTGACGGAATAATTGTTTCTTATGTGGGAAAGAGTTCGTATACTTTTTCCACGCAAACTGATATCGTATCAAAGGATGTTCATTGGTATTTGATGTCATCCGACAGCTATTATAGCAAACCGCAAAGAGAAGAATTTTTTACGGATTCGGGATATTATAAGTATCACGAAGCGTATCATCTTCTGAAATTTACAAACGAAAAGCAAATTTTGGAGAAAGCATACAACGATTATATTGCTTTCAAAAAGAAGGGCATGTGGGACAAGGTAAGAGAGAACACATGACAAATTAAGAAATTTAAGTAAGAAAAAATCCCGAAGAAATCGGGATTTTTTTATGATCAATTTTCAGTATGTAACATGTAATACAAGGATTTTTATGTGTGTTTAATTATTAAGCGGGTTTTTATGTCTCGGATTTTTCTTTACAACCTCTGCGGCTTTTGTAAGCTCCGATATAACAAGAGTTTCAAATTGATAATCAAATTCGCAAAGCTTGGTCATGAGTGCGCCTTCCGAAGAAACAACGTATCTCGGCTTTACGCGGTTCAGAGTATAGGAAAGAATGTCAAGTCGGCATTGATCGCATTTGCAACAGTCGAGTGTGTCCGCAATTTGGTTGTAGACAAGCATAACATAGTCTTCGGTAAGATTACGCAATACAATTTCCATGGCATCCTCCTCTTTTTTTATAAAAAAAATGCTGGTGGCGGGACTTGAACCCGCACGAAGTTGCCCCCGACAGATTTTGAGTCTGTTGTGTCTGCCATTCCACCACACCAGCGACTGTCAGATTTTACCACATAAGAAATTTAATTTCAATATGTTTTTTTACTTTTTTAAATGCTTCGGACGACAGAAAAGGTAACTTTTTCTTGCTTTGCGATTGACATCATATATATGTAATCGTATAATGAAGTCGTGTTTTATTTAAAGAAAATTTATGGGGGGGACGGGGAAAATGAAAAATAAAAAATTATTTCTTGTTGTATGTGTTTCTTTTTTGACTTCTTTTTTGACTTTGACATTTCTTTGCTATGATTTTTACGATTTCCATGTTGATAATAAAAAAATGGCGGAAACTTTTTATCATGATTCTTATTGGGAAAAGACTTTAATTTGGTATGATGCATATGTTGAATCGTATAGTGATGTGTACGAAGATATTGACAACTTCAGTAATCAATTTTACAGTGCAATGACCGCATGGTCATATTTTCCGAAGGGAAGTGTTACACATGCCGTTGAACATTCAGCAAGTCATACGGAAGGAAGAAAAACAACGGTTGATTTATCTTTAAAAAGTAATGTGGGAATCGGTGATTTGAAGTCGGCATTTTCTCATGAATGGGAAAACTCTGATGAAACAACTGTTAAAACTTCTTATACATATTCACCGGTGCCGGGGATATGGTATAAGTTATATCAAACATACGAAAAGGAAACGATAACCGGTTATCAATGTGACGTTGAAAAGGTACGCCAAGTTTCCGGAATTCATTGTACCGAAGCGGAGGCAAAAAAGAATTTGAGTGTTGGAGTAACAAGTTTTTCTCCAAAAGAACAAATATATGAAATAATTTCTGAGTGTTTCGGAGTTTTTGTTGATACAAGTGATACCAATCCTTATAAAAATTAATTTTTGACGGTATTGATAAATGGAAGCATGGTTTGCCTTAAAAAAAATAAAAGAAAGGAAAGGCAGAACAATCAGTGTCGTGATTGGAATTGCACTTTCTTTTGTTGTAATCACAATTTCATTTTATTTTGATTTTGCATATAGAAAATTCAAAGCCACATCCGAAAACAGCATCGTTTATGTAACATCGCGCAATGAAGAACAAAGAGTTGATATTACGGAAATATATATAAATATTGACTCGTCATATGATTATTCAAGTATTGATGAAGCACAAAATGAATTTGCAAAAGAACCAACGGTGCTGATATCATATTTGCAAAATGATAAAAGAGTTAAAAATATTGTTATTGAATATGATACTCTTTTTTTTAATTATTCATTCGAAATGTTTGGAAAAAAAGAAAAAATGATTCCGAAGATGCGCGGATTTGATACAAATTTTGATTTTTTTTCCGGATCACTTACAGATAAACTTATCTCCGAAAACAAAGAAATTATGGTTGCGGGAAGATTGCCGTATAAGGGGGAAG
Source organism: uncultured Lachnospiraceae bacterium (assembly GCA_964653855.1). Classification (GTDB taxonomy): domain Bacteria; phylum Bacillota; class Clostridia; order Lachnospirales; family Lachnospiraceae; genus RGIG3528. Next base: position 11,163 of record CAZZFV010000004.1, on the reverse strand, counting down.
AAAATGTCGCCATTGTAAGCAACTGTATGCTTGAGTATTACGATGTAACCGCTGAGCAGGCGGTGGGTGAAAAAATAAAGTTTACTTATGCCGATAACGAAGCCGAGGCTTTGATAGTCGGAATTTATAACGAAGAATTATCGGATCGTTTTTGGAATGTTGATGAAGATATGTTTAAAAAGCAAGGAATGATGACTGCTTTAAGCAATGATATGCTTGTATCTTCGGATATTGTAAAAAAATTAATACCCGACTTAAAAAATGCCAACGGAAGTTTTATAAGAGTTTATGCAAACGATAATTCTTCTCTTGAGCCTTTGCTTGATGATATAAGGTGCGGATTCAGTATTATAGCGTCAGCAGACGGAGAACGACTTATTTCCGAACAGATTTTGATACTTTTTTTACAGCGCATGTTAAAGTGTGTGGGAATATTGACTGTTTTTGTGACGCTTTTCATGCTTTTTTCGACATTATACAGAAATTATGAAGAACAAATTGAAACATGGGACATATTGGAAAAGCTTGGGTCGAAAAAAAATTCTGTGGCGGGAATTATGATGTGTGAAGGTGTCGAATACGGAATAATCGGTTGGATCAGCGGCAGCTTTTTTTCTTTTTTTATATGTTTTGTTATGGGATATTTGATGTTGTACGGAACGCCGGAATTTAAATCGTTAAAAGATATTTTGTTGCCTTTTAACTGTTTTGTTTATGCTTCGGCAATCGGTATGGGTTGTATTTTGATTTTTACAGGCATATTGGCGGTTTTTGTTAATGTGAAGAAAAATTTATCTCGGAGAAACTTATGATTATATGTGAGAATGTATGTAAAATTTACGGAAATTTGAGCTCGGAAAATTTTGTAAAAGCTCTTGACAATATAAATTTAAAAATTGATGACGGAGAGTTTGTATCAATTATCGGTAAGTCAGGCTCAGGAAAAACAACGTTGCTTAATGTGCTCGGAACTGTAAGTAAGCCCACTTCGGGCTGTGTTTTGATAAATGATGTAAATATGTCCGAAAAAAAATCAAAAGAACTTTCTGAATTTCGTAATAAACAAATCGGGTTTATTTTTCAATCTTTTTATCTTGAAAATTCTTTAAATGCTCTTGAAAATGTTGCTTTACCTATGATGATTAACAGAAAAAAAAGAAAAGAGTACACGGAAAGAGCCGAGTATATGTTAAAACTTGTCGGACTTGAAAACAGAATTAAACATCGACCGAGTGAGCTTTCCGGAGGAGAAAGACAAAGAGTTTGTATTGCCAGAGCGTTTGTAAACAATCCTCAAATTATTTTGGCAGATGAACCCACAGGAAATCTTGACGAAAAAACTGGAAAAGAAGTTATGGACAATATTTTAAAATTATCCGAAAACAAAACTTTAATTCTTGTTACTCATGATATGGATATGGCTAGGCTGGCACCCAGAACGATTAAACTTGCGGACGGAAAAATAATTTAAATCGGGTTAAAAGGGATAAAAAAGAGAAAATGATTAACGTATTACGACTTATATATAAATGGATGATTAATCACAAAACAAAATATTTGATTTGCTGGATTAATTTCGCATTGGTGTCGATGGTTTACGTTATAATTTTATCTTTCGGAAAAAGTACTGATATTTTGGATAACGAAAATGAACTCGGTACGAAAATTATTTCAACGGGAAACGGTTTAAAATGGTATTCAACCGGAACAGAATCTTTTATTCCAAATTTAACATACAAAAAGGTCAAAGAGATAGGTGATAAAATCGGAAATTGTAATATACGTGTTTTATCAGAGTATGATGATTTTTCGGTTTGTTATAATGAAGCGGTTTATGACAATAAAATCAGAGTTTTGAGCTATTTAAAAGAAGAATGTTTTATTTTTGATAGCGAAAAAGATTTTTTTACGGAATATGATATATCAAGCCCGGGCGTATGGATATCCGAAAACTTTTTAAAAAAAACGAATTTAAGTGCTATAGATGCGGTCGGTAAATATATTTGTGTTACAATACATGGATTCGAAGAATATGAGTACACCGGAAAGGTAGTAGGAATTATTCCGAGTTCAATCGAAACGTCGATAGCTTTTGGCGATATTTATTTTCCGTATGAAAATATCGATTATTCGAATTATTACGTTGATGTGGTTGATTATGAATTGCCAAATGCAAAATTTTTTCCTACGGCACAGGAAATTATTAATGAAGAAAATTATTATGTTTCCTTTTTAAATAAGGAATATGGATACAATAATGAATTCGGAGGCCTTTTTTCTACATCTGCATTCGGCATATGTATTATTTTGATTGCCATAATTTCAATCGGTCTTATAAATGTTTCGGTTGAAATCATGACAAGTAACAGAGATTTTTACAAAATGATTTATGTTTGCGGATGTCCTCAAAAATTTTTGCTTGAATTTTCGATATTGATTTCCGGTGTTCAAGGATTTATCGGGTGTGTGTTCGGAATGATTTCGGTGTTCTTAATTCGCGGATTCATGAATTCTGTAATTGAATATATAATGGGATATATGTTCGAATTGATGTCTTTTTCGTTTGAAATAAGTGTTGCTGCGATATTCGGAAGCTTTTTGATATGTGTGATTGTATCCGTTATATGCGGAATTATTTCGTATTTTGCTGTTTTTGATGAGAAATTTTATGATGAAGAAAAAACGGAAAATACTTGCAAAAAAAAAATACAATTTATAGATTTTTTTAAGGGAGTTTTTTTGATTCTCGGTGTTGTGTGCATATATTTTTTTGCAGGAGTTGTTACTGACGCTTGTGAAGGATTATTCTCAAATTTTGAAATTGAAATAAACGGTAATACTTCGAATATTTTAAACAAATTTATTTACTTTATTTCGAGTGTTTTGGCTATATTCTTATTTAACAAATATGCAAATAAAAAAAACAACTCGGACGAAACGATAAAAAGGGTTCCCTATAAAGAGACGAAAAAAATTTTTATATATTCGATTGTATGCGTTTGTATTGCGTACTTTGTTGTGTATTTTATAGAAAAGGCATTGAATATTCCGGCCTACGTCGAAGAAAGCAACATATCGGAATATTTTTCCGTAACGTTTTTGGTTACAATGTTGTTTACGGTAATATCTCACGGATTTTGGACGGCTCTCGGAGAAGAATTTCTGTTCAGGAGATTGCTGTTTGATTATATAAATAAAATGTGGAATGAAAACAAAATGTGGAACGTTGTGTCAATAATAACAAGTGCGGCAGTTTTTGCTTTGCTGCATGACGGATCGGTTACAAAAATTATCACGTTTGTTTTCGGAATTTATTTATGTTTTTTGTATAAAAAATCAGGGTCGATCTCTGTATGTGTCGTCAACCATTTTTTGTGGAATACTTTATGTATTGTTTTTGGATAAAAGAAATATTTTTACTACTTTTGCTTAAATGCTTCGGACGACAGAAAAGGTAACTTTTTCTTGCTTTTACAATGCGTAAAAATTATAATAAAAGGCATGAAAACAAAACGTACAAAAGAAAAAACAAAAAAAATCAAAGATTTTACGTGTGAAGAAATCGGAAGGCTTAATCCGGATTATATCAACGGCAAATTAAGCTTAAAAGACGAAATCATGTTTGCCGATCACATAAACACATGTCCCGAATGTAAAAAGGAGTTAAATGCCTATTTTATGTTTTCGTCGGCATTTCACTTTATGGATGACCAATATGATTTTTTGAATTATTCGAATATCGATGAAATCCTAAAAAATACCGAAAAGAAAAGAACGGATTTGGTGTTGAAAAGAAGGGGAGCATTTTTCTTATTCATGATTTCTTTTTTTGCGGTGGTTATAATTGCGGCATTTTTGCTCAACATACATTATGATTGGATATTGTAAAGGAACCGATATGAAAAAAATTATTTTGATAGACGGCAACAGCATTGTAAACAGGGCATACTTCGGATTACCCGATCTTACCACGTCAAAGGGCATGCATACAAACGGGATAAAGGGATTTTTAAATATTTTTTTAAAGCTCATAAATACGGAAAAGCCCGAGTATGCGGCAATCGCCTTTGATGTTCATGAGCCGACATTCAGACACAAAGAATATAAAGATTATAAAGCACAAAGAAAACCCATGGAAGAAGCACTTTATACACAATTTCCGGTACTTAAAAAGCTGCTTCACGCTATGGGTATATTTGTGATTGAAAAAGGGGGCTACGAAGCCGACGATCTGATAGGAACAATGGCTGAAATGTCGGTGAAAAACGGCGTTGAAGCCGTAATTGTTTCGGGTGACAAGGACTTATTGCAACTTGTAAAGAAAAATATTCTTGTTAAAGTACCCGTAACGAAATCCGGGAAAACGGAGATTTTGGATTTTAATGCGGATAATTTTGCGGAAAAGTATGAGCTTCCGGAGCCCAAAATGGTTATAGATTATAAGGCGATTATGGGAGATGCGTCGGATAACTATAAGGGCGTACAGGGAATAGGAAAAGAAGGCGCAAAAAAACTTATAACGGAATACGGTTCGGTTGACGGGATATATGAGCATCTTGACGAGATTAAGGGCGCAATGCACGATAAGCTTTTAAAGGGAAAAGATGACGCATATTTTTGTAAGTGGCTTGCAACGATAAAAACGGATTGCGATATTGATTTCGATCTTACAAAGGCAAAGATCGGAGATATTTTTACGGGTGCGGCATACGATATTGTTAGGGAACTCGAATTTAAGTCGATGTTTTCTCTTTTTGAAAAGTCAAACATAAACTGCGAAAACGAAACGAAAAAAGTACCGGAATTTAAGGCGCAGGAGTTTTTAAAATTAAAAACACCGGAAGATATAGAGGGGGCCGCAGACAAAATTTTAAAATCGGGTGATCAAAATATCGGATTTTCGTATTCTGCATATAAAGCGGATGACGGATTTTCAAATGAGATCGGTGCGATAATGTTTACATGCGGGAATTTGGGCTTTTATCTTTACGATCCCGATAAAAACGCTTTGACCGCATTAAAAGAAAATTTAAAAAAGGTTTGTGCCGCAAACAAAAAGATAATCGGATACGGAATAAAGGAAATAAGCGAAAAATTTGATGAATTCCGCGATAACTTTGTCGATTTGCTTGTTGCGTCGTATCTTCTTTATCCTTTAAAAAGCGAATATACGGTTTCGGATCTCGGAAGAGATTTTTGCAGTGTTACAATTCCCGAAAACGCGGAAGTATTACAAAAGCTTACGATTAAGGAAGCATTGTTTGACGGCGATATTACGGGAGAAAATTGTAAAAAAGCGCTTGATTTACTTAAAGAACATGCTGTTGTTATAAAAAATGCATATGAAAATGTGATACATAGACTTAAAGAAGAAGATATGTATGACCTTTTCACAAATATCGAAATGCCGCTTGTTTTTGCGCTTCGCAGCATGGAAATTGCGGGTGTAATCGTAAACCGGACGGCGCTTACGGAATACGGAAAATTTTTGAATACCGAAATAAAGGCACTCGAAAAGCAGATTTATTCGCTTTCCGGAACAGAATTTAACATAAATTCCCCGAAACAGCTCGGTGAAGTTTTGTTTGAAAGATTAAAACTTCCGTACGGTAAAAAAACAAAAACGGGATATTCGACAAATGCGGAAGTACTCGAAAAATTAAAGTACGAAGAGCCTGTGGTTGCGCTTATATTAAAGTATAGGGAATACATGAAGTTAAAAGGCACCTATGCGGACGGGATGCAAAAGTTTATTTGTGGGGACAACAGGATTCACACTACATTTAATCAAACGGTTACGGCAACAGGAAGACTTTCGAGCACCGACCCCAATCTTCAAAACATTCCGATAAGAAAAGAAAACGGTCGGGAAATAAGAAGAATGTTTGAGGCGGAAAACGGATATGTATTTATTGACGCCGATTATTCGCAGATTGAACTTAGGCTCCTTGCCGCAATGTCGGGAGATTCACAGCTTATAGAAGCATATAAGACGGGGCAGGATATACATTTGCTTACGGCCGCAAAGGTTTTTAATGTTCCGCCGGTACTTGTGACACCCGAAATGAGAAGTAACGCTAAGGCCGTAAATTTCGGAATTATTTACGGAATGAGCTCGTTTGGACTCGGAAACGAAATAAAAGTTTCGAAAAAGCAGGCGGAACAATATATAAGCCAATATTTTGAAACGTATCCGACCATCAAAAATTATCTGGACGGACTTGTGAAAAGTGCTCGTGAAAAGGGATACTCAAAAACACTTTTTAACAGAAGACGTTTGATTCCGGACATTAACAATTCAAATTATATGCTGCGTACCCGTGCCGAAAGAATTGCGATGAATTCGCCGATTCAGGGAACTGCCGCAGATATAATGAAAATTGCTCTTGTAAATGTTTATAAGCGTTTTAAGGAAAAAAACATGAAGAGCCGCATTCTTTTGCAAGTTCATGACGAACTCCTCATTGAAAGCCCGGAATCCGAAAAGGAAGAGGCCGCAAAAATTTTGAGTTTCGAAATGACGAATGCGTGCGATTTGAGTGTTACGCTTGAAGTGGCTGTCGGGTACGGAAAAAATTGGGATGAAGCACATGATTAACGAAAATCATATTGTAATAGGAATAACCGGAGGCGCCGGAAGCGGTAAATCTACGATAGTAGAATATATTTGTGAAAATTACGACACGGAATTTATACATTGCGACGTTATAGCGCATGAGCTTATGGAGCCGGGGCGTGAGAGCTACACGGCACTGATTAACGAGTACGGAGAAAAAATCTTAGACGGAAAACAAATTGACAGGCAAAAGCTTTTGAAAGCCGTAACGGAAACTCAAGAAGGCTTTAAGCGATTAAATATGATTACGCACCCGTGTGTTACACGTGAAGTGTTAAAACGCATCGGAAATTCGGTTCATAAGTATATTGTTATAGAAGCGGCTTTACTTATCGAGTCGGGACTCACAAAAATATGCGACGACGTATGGTTTGTTTTTGCCGATAAGGACGAAAGAATACAAAGAATAAAGAAATCGAGAAACTGGGATGACAAGAAAATAGACGAGATCTTTAAAAATCAAATGAGCGACGAGGAGTTTAAAAGCCATTCTACATTTGTAATCGATAACCATGACGGATGTAATGCGTATATAAATGATATAAATGAAAGAATAAAGTTTCTTGACTGTAAAAATAATAATTGTTAAACTTAACTTTTAGTTTATTTTTTTGGGAGGAAAATCAAATGAGAAGCGCTGACCAATATGTATTCGGACTCGATATAGGTACGAGAAGTGTTGTCGGAACGGTCGGATATAAGACAGGAACAAATGATTTTACCGTTGTTGCCCAAAAAGTAAAAATGCATGAGACTCGTGCGATGCTTGACGGTCAGATTCACGATATAGGTAAGGTTGCGGAAACAATAAGCAGTGTGAAGCGTGACTTGGAGCGTCAGCTTGGCGGTGCAAAGCTCACGGATGTGTGTATTGCGGCTGCGGGGCGTGTGCTTAAAACAGTCACCGTTCATGCGGATATCGAATACAGCGAGGAAAATACGGTTTCCGATACGGAAATCAGGGAACTTGAGCTTAAAGGCGTAGAAAAAGCGTATACGGAAATAAAGGCATCGTTAAAAGACGACAAAACAAACTATTATTGTGTTGCATACACCGTTGTTCATTATTATCTTAACGGTTTTCAAATTTCAAATTTGAAAGATCACAGAGCGCAGAAGGTCGGTGCAGACGTGCTTGCGACATTTCTCCCGGATGAAGTTATAGAAGGCTTGTATACGACTGTAGAAAAAGCGGGATTAAAGGTAAACACGTTGACGCTCGAGCCCATTGCGGCAATGCTTGTAGCTATTCCCGAAAAATTCAGGCTTTTAAATATCGCTCTTGTGGATATAGGTGCGGGAACAAGCGATATTTGCCTTACAAAGGACGGAAGCGTTATCGCATACGGAATGATTCCGATGGCGGGTGACTCACTTACCGAAATCATTGCGGAAAACCATCTTGTCGAGTTTAATACGGCGGAAGAGATGAAGCTTTCGCTCGCAAAAAAGAAAAAATCGATTTCCTACGTTGACATAATGGGCTTAAAACAAAAAACGGAGGCTTCGGCTCTTTACGATGAAATAGCGGGTAAAATAGACGAGCTTGCCGAAAAAATTTCTTCCAAAATAATCGAAATGAACGGCGGTAAAACGGTTTCGGCGTGCTTTGTTGTGGGCGGCGGCGGAAAAATTAAAGGTTTTACAGGCGTTTTGGCGGAAAAACTGGGTATAAAAGAAGAACGTGTGGCTCTCCGCGGTGCGGAAGTTTTGTCTTTTGTAAAAAGCATCGGTACGGACTTTGTGCCCGCGCCCGAATATGTTACACCGATCGGTATTTGCCTGAATTATTACGAAAAAAAGAACAATTTTATATATGTGCAATTTAACGGAGAACCCATAAAGCTTTACGACAACAATAAGCTTACGGTAACGGATGCGGCGATAGCTGCGGGATATCCGAATTCCGAGCTTTTCCCGAAACGCGGGGCGGCAATCGAATATACTTTAAATTTAAAAGCAAGACTTGTCAGGGGTGAACCGGGAGACAGCGCGGTTATCACCGTAAACAATAAGCCTTCGTCCGTAAATACGCTTGTTGAACCGAACGACGACATAAAAATTATTCCGTCTACCGCGGGAAAGGACGCTTACATAGAAGTCGGAAACATCCCTGAGTTTAAAGAAACGATAGGCTTTTATGTTGACGGAAAATATGTGAAGTGTCCCAAATTTATTTCGGCAAACGGAGAGCTTGTTTCAAAATTTTATGCGATAAAAAACGGCGATGCGCTTGTAAATCTTGATTATTATACTGTTTCGCAAATACTTGACATGCTTGATATCAAGCCTCAAAACGATATTTACGTAAACAACGAAAAGGCGGATAAGGACACCAAGGTTTACGAAAATTTCAAGGTTGAAACAGAGAAAAAAGAAGAGGCAAAAGAAAACAAGACAAAAGATTCTTCGGATACGGAGAAAACAACGGAAAAGTTAAGCGACTCGCATAAAAATGCGGGTGAAAATAACGAGAACAATACTCAAGACATCAAGACTCAAGATATAAAGTCTCAAAATATAAATGATGCCGTGAGTCAAATTGTTGTTATCTTTAACAATGTGCCGCTTACGCTTTCCGGAAAAAAGGAATACAGAATAGTTGATGCGCTCGACAAAAGCGGCTTTGACATAAACAAGCCGAAAGGAAACAATCTTGAGATTATGTTAAACGGAATGAGCGCACAATTTATAGATTTAATAAAAGATAAGGATGAACTTTTGATTCACTGGGTATAATATGAAATTTTGCAGTCTTTTCAGCGGAAGCAGCGGAAATTGTATTTTTGTTTCTTCGGGTATTACGAGAATTTTGATTGATGCGGGGGTTAGCTTAAAAAAAACGGAACAGGAGCTTGACACTGTCGGCGAAAGTATCGACGATATCGATGCGATGCTTGTTACCCATGAGCACGGAGACCACATAAAAAGCCTGGGCGTTTTTTTAAGAAAAAAGGAAATTCCGGTTTACCTGACGCACGGCACCTATAATGCAATGATAAAAGGCAAAATTCCGATAGGCGACCATGACAAAAGCCTTATTCATTTTGTGGAATACGAAAATGACTTTATGATAGGCGATATTCTTGTTTCTCCGTTTAAGGTTTCACATGATGCGGAAGAACCGGTTGCGTATTGTTTTACGTGTGAAGGGAAAAAAATAGGCGTTGCGACGGATCTTGGTTTTTACAACACACAAATTTATGAAAAGCTTGTCGATTCGAAAGTTCTTTATATAGAATCCAATCATGATGAAAGGATGCTTGACGCGGGAATTTATCCTTATTACCTCAAAGAAAGAATAAAAAGCGATTTGGGGCATCTTTCGAACGATACCTGTGCGGAACTTGTTTCAAAAATTTGCAATGATCCGAAAAGCAGATTAAGCACCGTGATACTTGGGCACCTAAGCGAAGAAAACAATTTTCCGGATCTCGCATACGAAACCGTAAATGCCGAAGTAAAACTTAATGTGACTAAAGAAAAAAGGCCCGAAATTTATGTTGCGCCGCGAAACGGACACTCATATATTGCGGAAGTATAGAAAAAGAAAGGATAACAATTTAATGAAAAGAGCAGTCATAACCGTTGTCGGAAAGGACACAGTAGGAATAATCGCAAAAACGTGCACATACCTTGCAAACAACAACATCAACATTCTCGATATTTCGCAAACGATAGTAAAAGAATTTTTCAACATGATGATGATTGTTGACATATCGGGCGCGAAAAAAGATTTTTTGACAATTGCAAACGAGATTGAAGAAGTGGGCAAGGAAATCGGAGTTTCGATCAAAATACAGCGCGAAGATATTTTTGACATGATGCACAGAATTTAGGAGATTTTATGATTAATCGTTCAGAAGTTACCGAAACAAACAAAATGATTACGGATTCAAAGCTGGATGTGAGGACGATTACGCTCGGAATAAGTCTTCTTTCGTGCATTGATTCCGATTTGAAAGCATGTTGCGATAAAATATACGAAAAAATAGTCACAACCGCCGAAAAGCTTGTTGAAACGGGCGAATATATCGAAAAAGAATATCAAATTCCGATCGTAAACAAGAGAATTTCGGTGACACCGATTGCGCTTGTGGGCGGCGCATGTTGCAAAACGCCCGATGATTTTGTTGAAATTGCGCGTACGCTTGACAGAGCCGCAAAAAAAGTAAACGTTAATTTTATCGGCGGATATTCGGCGCTTGTAAGTAAAGGAATGACTGTTGCCGACAAAAATCTTATTCTTTCCGTTCCGAAAGCTTTAAAGGAGACGGACGTTGTATGCAGCTCGATAAATGTGGGCTCGACAAAAACGGGAATCAATATGGATGCCGTGCGTTTGCTCGGAAACATAATAAAGGATACGGCGGAATATACAAAAGAAAATTCATGCATCGGATGCGCAAAGCTTGTCGTATTTTGTAACGCTCCCGACGACAATCCCTTTATGGCGGGCGCTTTTCACGGTGTTACGGAGGCGGATGCGGTAATAAACGTCGGAGTAAGCGGCCCCGGAGTGGTAAAAAATGCTTTGGAGCATGTAA
>CAZZFV010000003.1:11624-76916 GCA_964653855.1 uncultured Lachnospiraceae bacterium | reverse complement strand
CCGAAAATACAATTGACAAAATAAGCACTAAATACTATAAAATCAAGAATACCGAGTCAAGAATATAACCATTTCGGTATCAAAAAGTATTTTTAGGTTTTGCACTTAATTTCCGTTTTACATATAAATTTTCCCAAAAAAAGGACTTTAACCATGGATTTTACCTACGAAGTAATAAAAACAAAAAGAAAAACAATATGCATAGAAATTACCCGTGACGACGTTCTTCTTGTCCGTGCGCCGCTTTATTTAAGTGACGATTATATAAAAAAGTTTGTAAGAGAGCACGAAAAGAATATAGAGCGTTTATTATTGCGCGCAGAAAAACGGAAGGAAGCCGAAAGGCAAGCGGAAATTGAAGCAACAGGGAACGCTGAAAAAAATGCCGAAAATTCGTCAACTACCTCACCAAATTTCCATGCCACGGAAATTAACGCTGTGCTCCCCTCCCCGCACTCTCTTACCCCCACCGACATCAAAAAAAAGAAAGCCTGTCTTCTTCCAATCGTCACAAAAAAATGCGATTTTTATGCGGGTGTTCTCGGCGTAAATTATCGCAAAATCACAATCCGCACCGAGCGCAGCGTTTGGGGGAGCTGCACGAGGACGGGCAACTTAAACTTTAATGTGCTGCTTTCTCTTGCACCCGAAAATGTGCTTAATTACGTAATCGTTCACGAGCTTTCACACCGCAAACAAATGAATCACAGCAAAAAATTTTGGGCGATTGTGGAAAGCGTGATACCGGATTACAAAGAAGATCTCGCATGGCTTAAAAAAAACGGGAAGACACTAATAAATTGCCTTCCCGAGGGAGAGAAAAATAAAAACTTTTATACATACATTTTAAAATGCGCCGACAACACATATTACACGGGTTATACGGTCGATCTCGAAAAGCGCATTACCGCGCATAACACGGGGCGCGGCGCAAAATATACCGCACGCCGCACGCCCGTAAGCCTTGTTTATTATGAGACATTCTCAACAAAATCCGCTGCCATGAGACGTGAAGCGGAAATCAAATATATGAAGCGCAGTGATAAGGAAAAATTAATCGCTTCAAAAAATTGAATGATACAAGGGTCAAAAGGTTCTGCTTTCGATGCAAAGTTATTTGCAGGAGAAATTTTGACCTTTTGACCTCGACTTCATTGAATCTTATAAGAAATACTTTACTCCCGACTCAAATATCTTCTGATCCTGCACACCCGGCACATTTTTGGCGATATCTGATCCGATACGCTCGGAATGTGCCATTTTTCCGAAAATTCTTCCCGTCTTATCCGTGATTCCCTCTATTGCCATATAACTCATATTGGGATTAAAGTCTTCGTCGTATGTGGGATTTCCGTTTAAATCCACATATTGCGTCGCAATCTGGCCGTTTTCCGTAAGGCGCTTTAACCACTCTTCGTTTGCGACAAATCTTCCTTCACCGTGAGACGCGGGGATTGCATATGTGCGCCCAAGTTCAGCGTTCATAAGCCAAGGGGACTTATTTGACGTGACGCGCGTATAAACAATTTTTGAAATATGGCGTCCGATTCTGTTTCTTGTAAGCGTGGGCGAATCGGGCTTGATATCGCAAATTTCACCGTAAGGCAGGAGTCCGAGTTTCACAAGTGCCTGGAAACCGTTGCAAATACCGAGCACAAGTCCGTCACGTGTTTTTATCAAATCATTTACGGCGTCGCTTATAAAAGGATTGCGGAACGCCGCGGCAATGAATTTACCCGATCCGTCGGGCTCGTCACCCGCCGAAAATCCGCCGGGGAACATGAGTATTTCGGAATTTTTGATTGCATTTTTATACGCTTCAACAGTTTCCTTGATACCAGATGCATCCCTGTTTTTAAATACAATGCTTGTGACGCTCGCTCCCGCCTTCTTAAACGCACGTCCCAAATCATATTCACAGTTTGTACCCGGGAATACGGGGATAAATACGCGCGGCACAGCCTTCTTTATTCCGTGAGGGTAAATATTTTTAGCGTCAAAGAGCGGAATATTTGCCGGATAATTTGAAGCACCGACACTTACCGAATTGCCATTCTGTACTTCCGAATTATTCCCTTGTGTTTCAGAATCGCCCTCTTCGCTCTCCGACCTTGTTTTAAACACGCTTTCAAGTGTGCGTGTCCAAGCTTTAAGTGCCTCGTTTCCGTCGATTTTCACACCGTTATATATGAAATCTTTCTCGGTAACTTTACCGATTACCTTAAACTCAAATCCCGCATTTCTTAATTCTTCTTCCGCGCTCACCTCGATTTCCGCAAGCAAATTTCCGTATCCTTCCGTAAACATTTCGGTGTCCGAAACATTATCAAAAATTTCCGCACCCACGCCGTTTCCGAATGCCGCCTTAGACACTGCTTCCGAAATGCCGCCGTGTGATACGGCATAAGCGGATAAAATAAGCTTCTTATCGCATAAAGCCTTAAAGATTCCCATTTGTTTAAGAAAATCCGCATAATCCGGAAGCTCATACTCATCTCTCTTCATTGTGAAAAGGATGAGCTTGTTTCCCACGCTCTTAAATTCATCAGATATAATCTTGTCAGCTTTTTCTACATTAACCGCAAACGAAACAAGCGTCGGAGGAACATCTATATCGTTGAAACTTCCCGACATCGAATCCTTGCCGCCGATTGAAGGCATATGAAGCCCCGTTTGTGCGGCGTAAGCACCGAGCAATGCCGCAAACGGCTTACCGAAGCGCTTTTTGTCACCATACAATCTCTCAAAAAATTCCTGGAACGTAAAACGGATTTTTGATATGTCTCCGCCCGCGGCCGCAATCTTCGAAACACTCGAAATACAAGCATAAACGGCACCGTGATAAGGGCTCACGCTCGAAATATAAGGATCGAAGCCGTAGCTCATCATTGTCGCCGCATCCGTATTTCCGTTTAAAACGGGCACCTTTGCCGCCATTACCTGAGTGGGTGTAAGCTGATACTTGCCGCCATACGGCATAAGCACGCTTCCCGCGCCTATCGATGAATCAAACATTTCGGATAAGCCTTTTTTCGAGCAAACATTAAGGTCAGATAACGTCTTTAACCACTTGTCTTTTATATCCGCTCCGGCATTTTCCGTCTTTTGGTTATCGCATACGTTCTTATCACCATTGAAGCTTTCCTCATTCCACAATTTCTCCGGGCACTCCACATACACATCGTTTGTGAGATGTGCTCCGTTTGTGTTTAAGAAATCGCGTGAAATATTTACTATATCTTTTCCGCGCCACTTAAAAACCAACCGTTTTTCTTCGGTAACCCGTGCAACAACAACCGCTTCAAGGTTCTCGGACGCGGAAAACTCAAGCATTTTGTCTGCGTCTTTCTTCTCCACAACAACAGCCATTCTTTCCTGAGACTCAGAAATCGCAAGCTCCGTTCCGTCAAGTCCCGCATATTTTTTGGGGACAAGGTCAAGATTTACTTCTATTCCGTCCGCAAGTTCGCCTATTGCGACGCTCACACCGCCCGCACCGAAGTCGTTGCACTTTTTGATGATCTTTGTAACCTCGGGGCGTCTGAAAAGTCTTTGCAATTTTCTTTCCGTGGGCGCATTTCCCTTTTGCACTTCCGCGCCGCACGTATTTATGGAATTCAAATTGTGCGCCTTTGATGATCCCGTTGCGCCGCCGCATCCGTCTCTGCCCGTTCTTCCGCCGATCAAGATTATCACGTCACCCGGCAAAGAGTCTTCTCTTATAACGTTTTCTCTCTTTGCGGCTCCCATAACGGCACCGATTTCAAGGCGCTTTGCAACATAATTCGGATGATAAATTTCATCGACAAGTCCCGTCGCAAGCCCTATTTGGTTACCGTAAGACGAATATCCGTTTGCGGCGCCCGTAACTATTTTTCTTTGCGGAAGTTTCCCGGGAAGTGTTTCCGCCAAACTCTTTCTCGGATCCGCGGCACCCGTAACTCTCATTGCCTGGTATACATAGCCGCGTCCCGAAAGCGGATCTCTGATTGCTCCGCCGAGACACGTAGCCGCACCGCCGAAAGGCTCGATTTCGGTCGGATGATTGTGCGTTTCGTTTTTAAAGAAAATAAGCCATTCTTCCGTCTTGCCGTCAACATCTATCGGCACAACGATTGAGCATGCATTGATTTCGTCGGATTCCTCAAGATCGTTCAAATATCCTTTTGCCTTAAGTTCCTTCATTCCGATCGTCGCAAGATCCATAAGCGACATATATTTGTCGGGACGGTTTTTATATAAATTCTCACGCGCGGAAACATATTTTTTAAAACTTTCGCGAATGGGTGCGCTGTATTTTCCGTCTTCAAACTCAACATTTTGAAGCTCGGTAAGGAATGTCGTATGGCGGCAATGGTCAGACCAATATGTATCAAATACCCTTATTTCGGTAAATGTGGGATTGCGGTGCTCAGTATTCTTAAAGTAGTCCCTTATAAATTCAAAATCCTCAAAAGTCATTGCAAGATTTAATGATTCATAAAGGGTTTTAAGTTCTTTTTCGGGCATTGTGATGAAATTTTCAAGTGTCTTGATGTCTGCAGGCACACTGTAACTTAAGTCAAGTGTCGCAGGGATCACTTCATCCGCAATTCTCTGGTCTACCGGATTTATGCAAAACTTTTCTATTTTTTCTTTTTCCGCATCCGTTACGTTTCCCTTTAATACATACGTAACGGCGCACTTTATCACGGGCTCTTCGGTTTCGTTTAAAAGGCGTACCGCTTGCACAGCAGAATCCGCCCTTTGATCAAATTGTCCGGGGAGATATTCAACTGAAAAATAAAATTCCTTGTCCGATACGGGGAAATTTTCTTCGTATATAAAATCTACGGGCGGCTCCGAAAAAATCGTTCCGAGCGCCTTTTGGTATGTTTCATCGCTTATGTTTTCGACATCATAACGGACAAGAACACGTACGCCCTCTATTCCCTTAATTCCAAGATAATCTCTGATTTCACTTTTAAGCTCGCGTGCGCGAACGGCATATTGCTCTTTCTTTTCAGAATAAACTCTTTTTACCATTTTAATCTCCAGTCTGTGCAAAAATTATTCCCGACTTTTTGCTGTTTTTCGTGTCTACTATTTAATCACAAATCATTTTATTATTAAAATTAATACTTCTCACTTGATTTATTACTTCGACTTATGGTAAAACATATAAGGAATATATATAAATGATGTTGAGGTCAAAAGGTATTTTAACCTCTGTGACTATCCATCACTTCAAACTCGGAGGCTACAATGACAGACGTTAACTATGAGCTTTATAAAGTCTTTTACCATGTCGCAAAATCACTCAGCTTTTCTGATGCGGCAGCCGATCTTTTTATTTCGCAATCGGCGGTAAGCCAGTCGATAAAGGTGCTTGAGCGGAGACTCGGGCAAACTCTTTTCGTCAGAAGCACAAAAAAGGTTTCGTTGACGCGCGAAGGCGAGCTTCTTTTTAAACATATCGAGCCCGCAATCGGACTCATAACAAAGGCGGAAAACCAGCTCTCCGCCGCAAAGGAATCGGGCGAGGTGCAATTTAAGATTGCCGCAAGCGACACGATATGCCGTTATTTCCTTGTGCCTTATTTCAACGAATTCCACAAAAAATACCCGGACATCCATATCCGGGTTATAAATGCGTCATCTTCGGGCTGTGCGGCTTTGCTTGAAGAAAACAAGGTTGATTTGATTGTTTCGAATTACCCGAACCCCACGCTCAACAGCACGATGAAGGTCGTTCCGATTGCGGATTTTAAGGATATGTTTGTTGCGGACCGCACAGCTTTTCCTTTTGAAGGAAAAGAAATGAATCTCCGCACTCTTTCAAAATATCCCATTCTCATGCTTGACAAGCATTCCACAACAAGCGTGTTTTTGCATGAGCTCTTCCAAAAATCGTCAATCGACCTTGTGCCGTCGATTGAGGTTGCGTCAAACGATTTGCTTATAGATCTCGCGGAAATCGGGCTCGGAATCGCATTTGTTCCCGATTACAGCTTAAAGGCAAAAACAAATTCGTCGCTCTATGAGCTCAACGTAACGGAAAAAATTCCCGCCCGCCGTATTGTTGCGGCTTATGACGATTCGGCACCGTTAAACGATCCCGCACAATATTTTATCGATATCATGGCTAAGCGAAATTAGGGTAAAGCACTTTTCCCCCAATCGAGAACCTTACGAGAAATCGTCATCACAATTTTTCTGAAAAAAAGACTCTTAAAGTAATCCAAAGTTACATTTAAGAGTCTTTTTTTTATTTCATCTTAAGTATCCTTACTCCCATATCGTCAAGCCATATTTCCTCGTTTGCCTTAAATTCCTCATTCGTAAGCAAATCAACCGAATCCGACCATATTTTGAAACACTTGTGCTCGTGACTGTGATTGAGCCCGAATATAAAGCTTGTGCTTCCCTTGCATCTTATCGTAAGCTCAACGTCGCGGGGTGCAACTCCGAGTGCCGGGATATTTAAGTTTTCCGTCATTTTTTCAAAGAAATCGTAATAAAAATCCGTATCCGCGCTTGTTGCTATATAATATGCCCTTCCGTCGCCGAAATCGTTCTCCGTGATTGCGGGAGATCCCGCATAAAAGTCGTCCGTATATGTTGAAAGTACGGCGGCGCCTTCCGTATGCACAATATCGCAAAGGAGATTTGCCTTGTATTCTTTATCGTTCCACTTAAAAGCGTTTTGTTTTCCCGCCGGCAAAGCGTCGATTTCTTCAACCCAAATGCCCAAAATATCCTTTAATTTTCCGGGATATCCGTTTAATGTTACAAGGTCGTGTTCGTTAACATAACCGCTAAAAAACGTTGTCACAAAATGTCCGCCTTTTTTTACGAAATTGCGGATTTTTTCGTCATATCCCGTTTTCACCATATAGAGCACGGGCGCGATTACGATGTCATACCTTGACAAATCGTCTTCCGTCCCGATCATGTCTACGGGGATATGAAGTTCATAAAAAGCGCGGTAAAACTTTTTTACCTCCGCGGGATAATCAAGCTCCGTTGTCGGGCCCGCACTGTATGCGATTCCCCACCAGTTTTCCCAGTCGAAATATATCGCCACACGCGAATTTGTGCGTGCCGCGATCAAATTTCCCTTTAAATCCTTAATTTCGTTCCCAAGCGCCGCACATTCCTTAAATACTCTCGTGTCTGTGCGCATGGAGTGATCAAGGAATGCCCCGTGATACTTTTCGCATGCGCCTATAGATCTCACCATTTGGAAAAACATCACCGTGTCCGCGCCGTGTGCCACAGCCTGGTAACTAAGTTCCCTCATTTCGCCGGGGCGCTTGAGCGTGCAATACGCTTTCCAGTTTGTGACGCTCGGCGTCTGCTCCATAAGCCAAAAGCTCCGTCCGCCTTTTAAGCCTCTCATCATGTCATGCCACATGGCAATCGACCATTCTTCGGAATCCGACGACGGATAATTGTCCCACGAAACAAAATCGAGATAAGGCGCCCACGCCTTTTGATCTATCTCAAAATGATATCCCATGAAGTTGGTTGTAACGGGGATGTTCGGCGTATATTTTTTGATTTCTTTATATTCCGCCTTGTAACACTCGAGCACGCTTTCCGATTGAAATCTCCGATAGTCGATCGTAATCCCCTGGAAGCATGTTTTTCTGTATCCGAAGTGCTCGGACAGGATATTCGGCGCAACGATTTCGTTGAAACTATAAAACGTATGTCCCCAAAATGCCGTATCCCACACGCGGTTCACTTCTTTTATCGTTTTATACTTTTTTTTCAGCCACTTACGGAAATTCTTTTCGCAATTTTTGCAATAGCAATTTGCGGAATATTCGTTGCTCACATGCCATGCGACTATGTTATCGTAATTTTTGTATCTTTTTGCGAGCTTTCCCGCGAGGCGCTTTGAATATTTACGATATGTGGGGCTGTTCTGACACGAATTGTGCCTGCCGCCGAATTTTCTTTTTCTGCCTTCAAAATCCACTTGCAAAATATCCGGGTGACGCTTTGCCATCCATGCGGGATGCGCTGCCGTAGATGTGGCAAGGCACACCTTCATTCCGTTGTCGTGCGCGATTTGCATGATGCGGTCGAGCTTTTTAAAATCATATATGTATTCCGATTTTTGAAGCGAGGCCCACGAAAAAACATTGAGCGTGAGCGTATCCACATGCGCCTCTTTTAACTTTTCGATTTGCGGCCCGATTTCATTTAAATCCCATTGCTCCGGATTATAATCGCCGCCGTACAATATTTTCTCCATAATGCCTCCGAAAGTGTTTATGTGCCTATAATTTCAACTTTTGCGATCATTTTAATTTATGCAACATGATTTTATTTCCAAAAAATCCCGGACAAAATTCCCATGATGATTCCGAGTATTGCGCCCACAAGCACCTGAAAAGGCGTGTGTCCGACAAGTTCCTTTAAGTTTTCGTCCGAAAAATCCGGCTTCGGATGTCCCGCTTTTTCACCGCCGAAAAGAAGATAGTTTCTTATCTGGTTAAGGAGCACCGCCTGTTTTCCGGTTTCTCTCCTTACTCCTCTTGCGTCATACATAACGATAATCGCAAGCATAGTCGCAATTCCGAATTCCGGCGAATCGAGTCCGCACACAAAACCTGTCGTTGTCGCAAGCGAGCATACGGTTGCCGAGTGGCAGCTCGGCATTCCGCCGGAGCCCACCATTCTTTCAAGCTCAATCTTATGTGTAAAGTGAAAATTTATAAGTGTTTTGATTACCTGTGCAAAAAACCATGCAAGAGAAGTTGTAATTAATATTTGGTTACTCAATAATAATTGTAATGCGTTCATGATATCTGTTTGTCCGATATTGATAATGAGAATTTTAATTTTGCGGCATATTTAAGCTTAGTCCGTCTCAACCTTGATTACGACGGGCTTGTTTGTTTTGAGTTTAGGCCCGTTCACAAAAAGTGCTTCAGAGTCCTGTCTGAACTCTGCTTCTCCCGCTCCGAGCACCGACACGCGCTTTACTATTCCCTGGAATTCAAGCGTGTTTACGTTTGCATTCGCCAGCGTTTTGATTTTTAAGCACCCGTCTTCCGGATAATTTAAGGAAATCGCATAAATTGCGCCGTTTCCGCACGTAAACCTGAAGTCAGCGTGTGTGTATTCTTTTCCTTTAACATCCGAGAATTTACCTTCCGCTTCCTTAGTCGGTCCTTCCGCCGAATGCTTAAAGGGCTTTGAATTATAAATTGCTTCTCCGTTTACCTTTAACCAGTCTCCGATTTCAAAAAGGATTTCCCTGTCTTTATCGGAAATGGTTCCGTCTGATTTTGGACCGATGTTTAAGAGAAGATTTCCGTTTTTTGAAACAACATCCACAAGATAATCGAGGATTTCATCAGCATTTTTGTAATCGAGCGAATCCGTGTAGCACCACGAATTATAGGCTATTGCGGTGTCCGTCTGCCAGTAGTAGGGCTGCGCCGTCGCAAATTTTCCGCGCTCCACATCCGGCACACCCGCTCCGAAAGGCACGGGATCGTGCTTATAGATGATTGTGACGTCGGTACCCCATTCACGTCCGCGATTATAGTAATATGCCATGAATTTTTTAAGGTGATCCTTGTAAGATTCGTGCATGATCCACCAATCGAAATACATGACTTTGGGTCTGTACTTATCAACTATTTCCGAGCACCTTACGAGCCAGTCGTCAAGGAATTCTTTTGATGACGCTACGGGAGAATGCACATCATTCATGTCGGGCTGTGCGGCAACACTCGGCCAATAAATATGACCTTCCGGGAATTCACCTTGTATGTCACTTTCAAATTCACGCCCCACACCCAAAAACCAATAGTGCTCAGCTCTGTGCGAAGACGTCGCAAACACGATTCCCTTATTTTCCGCCGATTTTTTAAGTTCTCCTATTATGTCCTTATGCGGCCCCATCTTTGCCGCATTCCAGTCCGTAAAATCGGAATTATACATTGCAAAGCCGTCATGGTGCTCCGCAACGGGAACTATATATTTTGCGCCCGCTTTTTTAAATATTTCCGTCCACTCGTCGGCATCAAATTTTTCCGCCTTAAACATGGGAACAAAATCCTTATAGCCGAAATCCTTGTGAGCGCCGTAAGTCTCGATATGATGCTTAAATTCTACCGAATCCTTCACATACATGTTTCTCGAATACCATTCGTTTCCGAACGCCGGAACCGAAAAAAGCCCCCAATGAATAAAAATTCCGAATTTTTGCTTTTTAAACCAATCCGGCACCTTCATGTCCGTAAGACTCGCCCAATCCGCATGAAAAGGGCCACGCGCACACACTTCGTCGATAAGCTTTAAGTATTCGTTCTTGTTCATGGTAAACCTCACTGAATTTTATAGTTAAAAAATCATTTTTCTCCGTATCTTCGCATTATACCATATTTGCCCGCATATTCAATCAAAGAGTTTCGGACGTTCCCATAAATTTTGTTGCTTCCCGTACAAAAAAGACGGCCCGGTTAAACCGAACCGCCGAATTTTTATATATTAACCCGATACCCGGATGTTTTTCGTTAAAAATTTCATTATAATCCCGTGATTATAACTGTGTTTCCTTCTTTATAAGCTTTGAAAGAGTGATGTTTAAGTTTCCGTTACGGACCCTCAGTTCATCCAAAAATCCCTTTTCGTCCGCGTCCTTCTTCATTTTTACGGAATATGAAAGCTCATAAAGCGTGCCCATGTTGGTTGTCTTCACCTTTTCAAGGTTGTTTGAAACGGTATATTTATTGAAAATATCCGTAAAAGCGTCCGAATAATTCATGTCTTCCGGAATCACAATCTTCAAAGCCTTTGTTTCCGACTTAAAGAAATTTTCGGAAACCTTTGCGATTAAAACGATAATCACGCAGGCAACAAGCACGGAAATCGCCGCAACCGTTATATAATGCATTCCCGTCGCAAGTCCCGCTGCCATCGAAAGAAGTATAAACGACAAGTCTCTTCCGTCGCCCGGCTGCGAACGAAAACGAACAAGTGTGAATACGCCCGCGATTGACAAAGCCTTTGCTGCGTCACCGCTGATAAGTACAATTATAAGGCTCACAAGTGCCGGTAAAAGGACGAGTGTCATAAAGAAGCTTACGGATGCGTTTTCCTTTTTCATTATGAACGCATAAGTTCCCGCAATTATAAATCCGAGTATCAAAGCCGCAATCATTGCGGAAAATATTGTGCCCGCCGTAACGGTGCCGTCGTTTGTTACATTAAAAAGTGTTTCAAGCATTTTTTATTCTCCTGTCAGACAAAAATGAATTTTGTAATGAAATATTTAATATTTTGTTATCGGGTGCCATGTTTACGTTTTGATTCAATATGCCTTTTTTCTCGTTTTGCATGTTTTCGACATACATCCTGTATTCGGTTCCGTACTTGGAAAAACTTGTCTTTCTGATTTCCATGTCGGACAAGATTCTTGTCATCCAGAGCGGCATGGCCTTATCTATCTTGATTTCCATTATCCACTCGTCGGGTCCGATAAGCTTGTCTCCGTAAACGCCGTAATGAAGCCCGAGGTCATAGCGTCTTGCGGTGATGTTTCTGTCAAACGTAATTCTGAAATCCCTGTTTTCCCTGTCAAACATTGCGCATCTGTCATATGAGAGAAAAACTTTGGGCATTAAATCAAGCCTTGTTTTCATGTAGTCGATTTCCTTTAAAACCTGACCGTTCATGAAAGGCTTAACTTCCGGCACAACTCCCGTGTTGAAGTAATCGTAGGCATCCGACAAATACATTTTTGTACGTCTTTTGTTTACAAGTCCTTTGTATTTCTTTTTGATTTCAAGAAACACCTTTTGATCCGGAGTCACCGTGCCGTAGCTTCTGAGTCTCATTTTTTCCTTATAAACACCGCCGTCTATCGATTTGCGGATAAGGTCGTTGTTTTCCGTATCATAGTAAATATTGCAAATTGTGTAAAATTCGCCGTTTTTACTGTGCTCGTCGGACTCCATGCGAAGTGCAAGCCTTTTTTTAAGCTCCTCGTATTGTTCACTTGTAATCCGGTACTTCATTTCATACCTGTTAAAAACTTCGATTGCCATATGTTACCTCGTGTACCCGTGGGTATTTACCCGATTTCTTTAAGTCAAAGAGCTTTAAGTGTTTAAGCTTCCTTAACCCTTTCGATGATGCAATCATATTCCCAAATTATGTTTAGCTTGTGTCTAATTTTCGTAAATTCTATGTAAATTGTACACAATTACCTTAAAAGTGTTTTTGAACGTGCCGCCTGTGCACAACCGAATTAAAAGTAATTATACACCCGAAAATACAACAAAATCATAATCGGAGTGTTTTTCCCTATACAACATAATCAGAGTGTTTTCCCCCATACAATAAAAAAGGATTGCATAAAAACAATCCTTTTAAATCTGACTCTATTCCTTACCTTTATCTTCTTTCCTGTCTTCCTTTTTACCCGCAAGAAGCCTCGATATCAAATATCCGTATACGTCCGCATTTGCTTCCTTCCAGCGGTTGCATATCGTGTCCGCTTCCTCGCTGCTTGCGACAAGAAGCTTTATGTTCACAAGCTCGCTTCCCCGTTCCACCACTTTAAGTTCCACGATATACTCGTTTTTGTTCGATTCGTAATAATCCGCCGTGGACGCCGCAAGATCGCGCAAATGATACATTTCCTTTGTGAGGCACTCGTCTATCTCATCCCGCAATTGAACGGACAAATCCTGGTAAAAAAACGACAAAGTTTCCCTTCCCTCATCCGTAATCGCATAAAGATGCGAGTTGTGATTGTCGCTTTCCGTTATATAATTATCGGAAACAAGGTCGCAAAGTGCTTCCTGAATCGTAATATATTGAGCTATTTTCTTTTCCAATATTATTCGTGTAAGCTCTGCGTTGCTTATGGGCATTTCAAGCCGGTCAAGCATATAAAGTATCACAAGCTTATTGAACATCAAAGCATCGGAATCCATCTTAAAACCTCTTAAAACAAATCAATTTTTGAATCTTTCCTTATTATGTCCTTACCCGATAAATCCTTCTATCGTTTCCCAAATCTTGTCCTTACCGAATTTGGTTTCCGCGGAAAAAGGAATTATCACCGTGTCGGCGTCACATTTTAATGCTTCCCTTATCACCTTTAATTGCTTCGGAAGCGCGTTTTTTGAAATCTTGTCGTATTTTGTTGCGATGATAATCGGCTTAAAGCCTTTTTGCAAAACATAGTCATACATCGTCAAATCGTTCTTTGAAGGCTCGTGACGGATATCGACAAGCAAAAATATCGCCTTTAAATTACCCGACGTATTTAAGTAATTTTCGATCATCACACCCCATTTTTCGGAAACCTCGTGTGAAACGTTAGCAAAGCCGTATCCCGGCAAATCCACAAAATAGAGTTTCTTTTCGACATTATAAAAATTTATCGTCTGCGTTTTTCCCGGCTTTGCCGAAGTGCGTGCGAGCGCTTTACGATTAATAAGCGCATTTATAAGCGACGACTTTCCGACGTTCGACTTCCCCGCAAATGCGATTTCGGGAAGCTTATTATGGGGAAGCGCACTTGTTATTCCGCATACCGTTTCAAGTTCGACATTGTTTACGTTCATACTTTAATTCTCCCGATTTCTTACCCGTTCGCATTTTGCCTATACGGTTCTCATTTCGCCGTTTGCATCTTACAAATTCACGTTTTTCTTATACAATCGCGTTTTCAAGCACCTTATCCATCTTTGCAACGGGAATTAATTCAAGTCCTCCCGTTATTTCGTCCGATATTTCGCTTAAATCCGTTTCGTTTTCTTTTGGGATCAGCACCGTCTTTATTCCCGCCTTTTTTGCGGCAAGAAGCTTTTCCTTTAAGCCGCCTATCGCCATAACACGGCCGCGCAAAGACACTTCACCCGTCATTGCGACATCGCTTCTAACGCTTTTTAACGTAACCGCCGAATAAATCGCCGTCGCAATCGTAACTCCCGCCGACGGTCCGTCTTTAGGAGTTGCTCCGTCGGGCACATGAAGATGAATGTTGTGCGTATCGAAAAAGTCTTTCTCCACTCCCGCCGAATCCGCAATCGAACGCACATAAGAAAGTGCGATTCTCGCCGATTCCTTCATCACGTCGCCTAAGTTTCCCGTGATTATGAGTTCCCCTTTTCCGGGCATAATATTCACTTCTATTTGTAAGGTCTCACCTCCGCTTTCGGTCCAGGCAAGTCCTCTCACAATTCCTATTTCCGGCTCTTTGTTTGCGGGGAACGGCTTATATTTCTTTTTACCGAGGAACTCCGTGATATTTTTTTCGGTAACATGAATTACCGCTTCACAACTCTTCGTTTTATCCGTTATCGGTTCATCTGCCCGGTTTTCCGTATCTGCGCTCACCTTTTTATCCGCACGATTTGTTATTTCCCGGGCATCTTCCGCCTGTTCGCTCTCAAGAATTTTACGCGCGGATTTACGCATGATTTCCCCAAAACGTCTTTCGAGATTTCTGACCCCCGCCTCACGCGTATATGCGGAAATCATTGTGCGGATTGCGCCGTCGGTTATCTTAACCTGCGACTTTGTAAGGCCGTTTTTATAAAGTGTCTTCGGATACAAAAATTCCTTTGCGATATGGAATTTTTCGTTATCCGTATAACTTGAAACTTCAATTACTTCCATACGGTCGAGTAACGGCTTCGAGATCGATTTTGTCGAATTGGCCGTACAAATAAAAAGCACTTCCGACAAATCGACCGGAATATCCACATAGTGATCGGTAAACGTCTTGTTTTGTTCGGGATCCAGGACTTCAAGCAAAGCGCCTTCCGTATCTCCCTTATAATCCGTGCTCACCTTGTCTATTTCGTCAAGAACCATGAGCGGATTTTTTGTGCCCGCATCCTTAAGTCCCATTATGATACGCCCGGGCATTGCACCTATATATGTTCTTCTGTGACCTCTAATTTCAGCTTCGTCATGCACACCGCCGAGACAAATACGCACATACTTTTTGTTGAGTGCTCTCGCAACCGATGCCGCAATCGACGTTTTTCCCGTTCCCGGAGGTCCCACAAGACAGATTATTGGCGTCTGGCCGCTGTCGTTTAATGCGCGCACCGACAAAAATTCAAGCACACGCTCCTTCACCTTTGTGAGCCCGTAGTGATCGCGGTTTAATGTGTCTTCCGCTTTTTTTATGTTCAAATCGTCCGTGCTTCTTAAGTTCCACGGAAGCGAAAGCAGCATATCTATATAGCTTCTTTGCACCGTTCCCTCGGCGGGGCTTCCCGTAACCGCACGAAGCCTGTCTATTTCCTTTTTAATTTTTTCTTTGACGCTCGCGTCCGCGTTCAATGCTTCAAGCTTTTCCGTAAATTCGACTGTTTCCGCCTCTATACCCTTTTCGCCGAGCTCCGCCGCAATCACCTTCATTTGCTCGCGAAGCACATAATCCCTTTGATTTTTGTCGAGTTTTGTGCGAACCTTGCCCGTAATTTCCTTTTTTAATTTAAAGAGCTCGATTTCCGAGCTTATTGCGCCCACAACCGCTTCAAATCTTTTTTCTATGTCAAGAGATTCGAGAATCGTCTGCTTCCACATGTTTGCGATCGGAATTATTATCGCCGCCTGATTTACAGCATCGTCGAGCTTTTCAAGACGCATTAATTGCGCTGAAAGCTCCTTTTCAAATTTATCGTTATACGAAAAATATTCTTCGAAGAGATCTTTAAGGCATCGTAGCATTGCGGAAGTGCGGTTTACGGGTAACATATCTCCCGTCACTTCAAAAGGCATCGAAACCTTTGCTTCAAGGTAAGGCGTTGTTTTTGTGATTCCCACAAGTCTTCCGCGCTTAACGCCCTGAATCAAAACTCTCACGAGCTCGCCCGGCATCTTGATTATCTGCTTCACATAGCAAATACATCCTATTTCGTTTAACTCGCTTATGTTAAACGACTTGGGATTTTTTGATGTGTTTCCCACAAGGAATACGGGCGTTTTTTCGCGCATTGCGGTGCCTATCACCTTGAAGCTTTCGTTGTCGACGGTATCAAAATGAACAAGCATTCCGGGTAACATATAGATGTTCGGTGCCACAACGGGCATCAAAATGTCCGGTTCCGTATTCATTGCGTTTTTGTTTTCTTCTATTGCGTTTTGAAGATCGTTTTCGGCATTTTCCGTATCCGAATTATCCGTTTCTGTGATATTTTCGTTTTCAGTCATATCGTTTTCCGTCATGTCTTTTTCCGAAATTTCCCGATCTTCTTTTTTTTCGTTGTCGTCAGCCATATTTTCCCTTCCCCTCATGCATTTCCTTTTAAGTCAAACGCTTTTCACCCGCAAAAGCACATAAGTACCGTAAAGCCCGTAATTATAAGCTTTCTGTTTTCGTACATCCCCGTTTTTTAGTTCTTCGCAAATTCCGTCATGATAAGATCTTTGTTTCTCTCCTGCACCGTTCTTATGCTCCACTCGTGCGTAAAGAGAAGAAGCGGTCTGTCTTTTAAGTCAAGCACTTTCTTTGTGTCCGACGTAACGTTAAGCGCAGACACATCGATTTCCGGATTTCCTATCCACCTTATATATTCGTAAGGCAGCATATCCATCCTTATTTCAACGGAATACTCGGATTCCAGGCGGAATTTAAGCACATCAAACTGAAGTGTGCCCACAACGCCCACAATTATTTCTTCGAGCCCCGTGTTGAACTCCTTAAATATCTGAATCGCACCTTCCTGCGCTATCTGATTTACGCCCTTCAAAAACTGTTTGCGCTTCATTGTGTCAACCTGGCGTATTTTCGCAAAATGCTCGGGTGCAAACGTGGGAATACCTTCAAACATAAACTTGCGGTTTGTTGCGGTAATCGTGTCGCCGATCGAAAAAATTCCGGGATCGAAAACACCTATTATGTCGCCCGCATACGCTTCCGTCACAATCTTTCTGTCGTTTGCCATCATTTGAGTGGGCTGTGTGAGACGAAGTGTCCTGTTTCCCTGAACGTGAAACACTTCTTCGCCTGCCGTAAATTTCCCCGAACATATTCTCATAAACGCGATTCTGTCGCGGTGAGCCTTATTCATGTTTGCCTGAATCTTAAACACGAATGCCGAAAAATCGTCGTCAAAAGGAGAAATCTCACCTTCGTTCGAATTTCTTGCGAGAGGCGCCGTCGTCATTTTGAGGAAATGCTTCAAAAATGTTTCCACACCAAAGTTTGTGAGTGCCGAGCCGAAAAATACGGGAGTCAAATTTCCGCTTTGCACTTCCGATATATCGAAATCACTTCCCGCACCGCCGAGAAGCTCGAGTTCGTCGCACAAAATTTTGTGGTTTTCTCTTCCTATAAGATCGTCGATATGTGGATCGTCGATATTGCATTCCTCTTCGGCAACTTCCGTCTGACCGGCATTTGCCGCGAAAAATCTCGTTATATTTTTCGTATTTCTGTCATAAACGCCCTTAAAGTTTTTGCCGGAGCCGATCGGCCAGTTTATCGGGCATGTATGAATGTTCAGAACATGCTCTATTTCGTCAAGAAGCTCGAATGTGTCTCTTGCATCTCTGTCCATCTTATTTATAAACGTAAAAATCGGAATGTGACGCATAACGCAAACCTTAAAAAGCTTGATTGTCTGCGCCTCAACACCCTTAGAGCCGTCTATTACCATGACCGCCGAATCCGCTGCCATAAGCGTACGGTAAGTGTCCTCCGAAAAGTCCTGGTGTCCCGGCGTATCAAGTATGTTTATACAATAATTGTCGTATTCGAATTGCATAACGGATGAAGTAACCGAAATTCCACGCTGTTTTTCTATCTCCATCCAGTCGGAAACCGCATGACGTGCTGTTTTACGCGCTTTTACCGAGCCCGCAAGATTGATTGCGCCTCCGTAAAGCAGCAGTTTTTCGGTAAGAGTCGTTTTACCGGCATCCGGGTGGGATATTATCGCAAACGTTCTTCTTTTGTTTATTTCATCTGTAAATTTGGCCATTTTTGTACCTGTCTTTCTAAAAAAAATGCCCTAACATGCATTAGAGCGCAAAGATTCTACACTATAAACCGACCTTTGTCAAATTTCGCGTTCGGACACAAGTTCTTCCGAATATTCCACATCTCCGAGGTTAACTACCTTCGATGTGAGAAGCTTTGCAAAGCTTGCTATTGTGGCCGAAGAAAATATAAGGCTTTTGACGGCATGGTCAAATTCCGCATTATCGGTTTCTTCGTTGTTTTCGTTCGGATTTTCTTTTGTGTCGGTGCCCGTTAAAGCATCCGTACCGTCCGCTTTTTTCTTATCCGCACCCTTAACCGCCGAATTCAAAATTCTGTCCGTCTCGTCCTTCACCTCGTTTATGAAAAACAAAACAGACGCCTTGTAGCTTCTTTCATAATCCGTATAGACGACTCTCATCTCATCGTCCGTGAGATTGCGGGGGATAAGCTTTTGAATATCCGAAATGCTCATCGATTGCTTGAGTGTGCATATAATAATAAGGTAGGCGATATGAAGACGAAGATATTTTTTCTTTTCGGGAGCGGGCATAACCTTTAAGCGCACGTGGTTGTTGATAATCGCCGCGGTAATTGCCGTATCCGCCGTGTCCGCCGTACGCAGAGGCGCAAGATACTCATTCATGAGCGTCAGCACCTGGTCCATATAAAGTCCGAGGTTCGGTATCTCATCATAAGACGGAAGCGAATATTTTTTCATAAAATTCTTCCATCTGTTCAGCTTTCCCGTTATCAGTCTGTTGTCGTACATATCGTTTCCGTCCTTAATTTTAACGATTTTCGGCTTATAAGTATACCACTTTAGCTTTCTTTAAACAAGGCGATAATTTTATTTAAATATCCGTTGACATAATTTATTTAATGTGCTAATCTAATATTGCAAATCAGATGAACGGAGGTAATAAATCATGTCATTTTGCATTTCAACGGACACAACATCGAATTTGGCCACACTCATACTTAAAAAATACAATATCGTAAATATTCCTCTCACATATATCGTAAACGGTGTCGAAGAACAATGCACCAATCTTGAAAGCGTCGATCTCGATCTTTTTTATAAGGACATAAAAAATAAGGATGTCAAAACATCCGCAATCAACATCGGTCAATATATTGACGCCTGGACTCCGATTCTGAAAGAAGGCACAGACATTCTCCATCTCTCCGTTTCTTCCGGAATCAGCAGTGCTTACTCAACAGGTGTACAGGCCGCGGAAATTTTGAAGCAGGATTTTCCCGACCGCAAAATATATGTTTTTGACACTCTCGCCGCATCACTCGGAGAAGGCTTACAGGTTCTTCGTGCGGCAAGACTTCGCGAAAGCGGAAAAGATCTCCTTGAAACGGTCAAGATTCTCCTTGAAAAACGTGACAAGACAATTCAAAATTTTACGGTCGACGACTTAAAATTCTTAAAAAAAGGCGGTCGTATTTCTGCCGCAGCCGCAGCAATCGGAACCGTTTTAAACATTAAACCCCTTCTCAAAAACAACTATTGCGGTGAAATCGTTCTCGACAAAAAAGTACGCGGCAGAAAATCCGCTTTACAATCACTTGCGGACGAATTCGAAAAGAAATACGACAAGGAATCGTCCGAGCCAGTGGGCATCGCTTATGCGGGATGCAAAGAAGATGCAAATTTCCTCGTTTCTCTCTTAAAGCGTATTTGCCCGAAGGCAGAAATCGTTCTTGAGCCCTACGAACCCGTCACGGGAAGCCATGTGGGACCGGGAACCGTGGCACTTTTTTACACGGGAATGTAAAATCAAAATTTCATTATTTATTCCGGCAAAGCAATCCCCCGGCTGCGGTGTAAAATACCGTAACCGGGGGATTATTATATGCTTTTCTTACACAAAAAAAGCTTTCGGTTTCACAAAAAAGGACCATAGGCTTTACAATTCACCATAGGTCCCAACATTTTCTTTCACTTTATACAGTCAAAATCCTGATTCTGTTTATGACTCTTATATTCTTTAATTTCTCGATGAAGTCTCTCTCCGTTACACCGTTTACGATAAACGCAAACTCGCCTTCGCACGGTGTGACTTCGGTGACGCATCCGAAAGCCGCGCGTACCGTGCTTTCATCCGTATCCTGTACTCTGACAAAGAAATCGTTAACCTCGTCCATACGGTCGGAAAGGACTTGCTCCTTACTTGACCAGAATACCGGCTCGTTGTGCGCTTTGTTTCTCGCGCATTCAACAACGTCCGCACATACGGCGCTTGCGGTCGGAAGCTTTCCCGCGCCGCGTCCGTAAAACATAATGCGTCCCGAATATTTTCCTTTTACAAGCACGGCATTAAATACACCGTTTACGGCAAACAGAGGGCTATCGTCTCCCACAAGCATCGGAGACACTAAAGCAAAAACACCGTCGTCCGTCTTTTTCATTTTTGCGATAAGCTTTATGGATTTTCCGAGTTTTCTCGCGTAGCCGAGATCGACAGTCGTAAGCTTTGTGATGCCTTCCGTGTAAATTTTTTCGTAATTTACATGATATCCGCACGCAAGCGACGCAAGGATCGCAATCTTTCTGCATGCATCGTAGCCTTCAACGTCGGCTTCGGGATTTCGCTCGGCATATCCCTTTCTTTGGGCTTCCTTGAGAGCCGTATCAAAATCCTCCCCGTCCGCAAACATCTTTGTAAGAATATAGTTTGTGGTTCCGTTTACGATTCCCGATATTTCAACTATCTCATCCGCCGAAAACGACTCGTTTATCGGGCGGATAACGGGAATTGCACCGCCTACGCTCGCTTCAAAAAAGAAGTTTTCTTTCTTTTGTCTTGCGATTTCAAGAAGTTCCGCACCGTGTCTCGCAACAAGCTCTTTGTTTGACGTACAAACGGATTTTCCTCGTAACAAAAGCTCCTTCACAAATGAATATGCGGGTTCCACGCCTCCCATCGTCTCAACGACAACGCTGATTTCCTGGTCTTCCACAATTTCCCTGAAATCATGTGTTAAGCACTTCTGAACCGGATCTCCCGGGAATTCTCTCAAATCGAGAACCTTTGAAACAACTATTTCTTCGCCTGCTTTTTTCTTGAGTCCGTCCGCGTTTTCCGAAATAATTTCAAAAACGCCGGAACCTATCGTACCATAACCGAGTATCGCTATCTTCATATCATTCTCCTCTGAAATAACTACCTTTTTATTTTTTATTTCCCAAGTAAATATTCTGTTGCCGCATCAAGCTGGTTGTCGTCTTCCGTATATGTAACCGTAATGTCGGGCTCTATTCCTATTCCGTGTATGCATACACCCGACGGTGTGTAATAGCTTGAAGTCGTGATTTTTACCGCCGAACCGTCCGTTATCGGAAGAACGCTTTGCACGATTCCCTTTCCGAATGTGGTTGTGCCGATTACGGTTGCCGCACCGTGATCCTTAAGCGCCCCCGTAAACACTTCCGACGCACTTGCGCTGTACTCGTTTACAAGGATTACAATCGGCAAATCAACCTTGTGCTTGTCATCCGAAAAATACTTCTTTCCTTCGCCGTATTTGTCGAGTGTATATGTGATAAGGTCGGCTTGCGGAAGAATATAATCCGCCATCTCGACCGTAACGTTCAAAAGTCCGCCGCCGTTGTTTCTTAAGTCTATTATGAGTCCTTTTACGTTTTGACTTTCAAACGAATCGACCGCATCCTTAAATTGCTGCTCAGTCACTTCGTCAAATTCGGTAACCTTTATGTATCCGATATTTCCGTCTAAAAGCTTTGTCGTAACGGTGGGCACGTCAACCTTGCTTCTTATAACGGTAAACGTAAGCGTTTCGTCCGTGCTTTCGCGATAAACCGTAATAACCGCTTCCGTTCCTTCTTCGCCCTTCATCATGGCAACAACGTCTGTGAGCTCCATCTTGCTTACATCCGTGTCAAATACCTTTTTGATAACGTCTCCCGCCCTGATGCCTGCCTTATATGCGGGTCCGTTTTCAAAAGGCTCCGTTATCGTAATGATCTTAGTTTCGATATTCTGGCTCACATATGCGCCTATTCCGTAATATGTGCCGCTTGACGATTCCGTAAGATCGTCATATTCGACCGGCGAATAATAGCATGTGTACGGATCCCCGATGCTGTCAAGAAGATTTCTGTAGACGGCTTCGATGATTTCGCTTTCCGAAAGATCCTTGTAATAATAGTTTGCCATTATTGAGCCAAGCAATTGAAACTTACTTAAAAATCCCTCGTCATAAAGAGAATCCGACGTAAACTTGTCGGAATCCGGTATCGGAGTTACCGTCGGTGTGGGTGTTTTTGTAAGCGATGCCGTTTCCGTGACACTTGCGCCTACTGTAGGTGTTACGGTAGCTTCTGCGCCCGCACTTTCCTTATCGCTTATTGTGCCCGTGGCACTTGCGTTTCCGTCAGGACCCAAAGTTATCACCGGTGCAACCGTCACGACGGGTGTCGGGCTTGCGGTTCCGAGTGCGAGTTTTTCGCCTTCCGCATCGCTATTCTTGACTCCGTTAAGCCCGATTATCCAAAACACAAGCAGGGTCGCGAGTCCTGTGCCGAGTCCCGTAATAAGGCCCTTAAAAAATCCGTTATTCATGTTTTTCTTTTATTCCTTTC
This sequence comes from uncultured Lachnospiraceae bacterium, assembly GCA_964653855.1. GTDB lineage: Bacteria > Bacillota > Clostridia > Lachnospirales > Lachnospiraceae > RGIG3528. Next base: position 54,342 of record CAZZFV010000003.1, on the reverse strand, counting down.
CTGCCCATATATATTCAAGCGGATCAACATATTTTGAATTCAATATGACTCCGAAATGAAGATGAGGTCCGGTCGAAACTCCGGTGGTACCGACATACATGATCGTCTGTCCTTTTTTTACTTCGTCTCCCACTTTGCACAAGAGTTCCGACGCGTGACAATAAACCGTATACAGTCCGTTTCCGTGATCGATTTTCACAAAATTTCCCGACGAATATTCATACGTTGCCGCAACAACCGTTCCCGAAAGTGCGGCGCGTACGGGCGTTCCCGTGTTTGCCGGAATATCAATTCCGCGGTGATAGGTCTGCGCATCCTTTGTGGGTGCCTCCCTGTATCCGAAATACGAAGAAATGTAACTTCTTTCGGGAAGCGGCCACATCATGTTTTCGAGAAGATAATTTTCTTCTTCCGTAAGGCTTATCTCTTCAAATACCTCTTCCGTTTCGGCGTAAGATCCCGTTTCCATTATTTTGTCCCAGTTATAATAAAGCGTGTCTTCGTCTATTCCGTACTTTTCGGTAAGCGCAACAATTTCGTTTTTCTTATTTTGCGCCATTGTTTCCATGGCATTTAACGTTTCCGTCTGATAAGAATTTAATGCGGAAAGCTCAGAAAGACGCGCGTTTAAAAGTTCTTCCGTCTTAAGCGCCTCTTCTTTCGCCTTTAAATATTCCGTATAAATTTCATTGTCGTAATCCGAAATTCTTGTTCTGTATTCTATTAAATTAAGTAAGTCCGAAATACTGTCGGCGCCGAGAAGCACGTCAGCAAAAGAAACGTTCTTTCCTTCATACATATAACGTATTCTGTCGGACATTATTTGATACTTTTCGCGTTCCAGTGCACTCTTTTCCGCGCTTACTTTTTCGGCTTCCGCGACTTTCAATTTGACGCTTTCAAGCTCGGCACATGTGTTCCCGTATTCCTTGTAAGCATCCGCATAAGCGTTGTCGATCGAAAGAATATAAAGCTCGATATCGGAATATCCGTCGCTTAAAGCCTCAACCTGTTCTTTTAAGGAAGCCACCGAAAGCGCGATTTCTTCCTGTGTTTCCTTTGACTCTTCGATTTCTATGTCATATGCCGTTTTTACTTCTTTTGATGCGGCAAAAAGATCGGTCGGAAGCATATTGCCGCACAAAGTAATTCCTAGTGCCGTTATAATGATTACTCTTTTAAATAAATTAACCCGTCTCATTTAAGCTCCAAAAAAATATCGTCTCAGTATTACATATTTCCGTTATTCGTAATGCATTTTCCGGAAATTCCTAAAAATGTTCCACGGCTATTTTTCTTATTTTTAATTTTGCCGTGACAAAGCTTGTCACAACACCGATTCCGACACTGAAAGGAAACGCGACGGGAACAAAATCGTTAAGCGCATTTGCCTTTGAAATAAGCGAAAATCCCGAAAAAACGGTTGCAAATTCACTTGTCAGAACAACACTTACTTTTTCGTACAAAACCCCGAGTAACCACATCGGAACGATTCCCCCTATTATTCCGATCAAAAGTCCTTCCACAACAAAAGGCAAAATCATAAAAAAGTCGGTTGCTCCGATAAGAGACATAATCGAAATCTCGCTCTTTCGCACATTTATGCCCGTTGTGATCGTGTTTCTCACAAGGAAGCACGCAACTGTCGCAAGAATCAAAATGAGAAGTGCGGAAACAATAAGCGCTATCGTCCTGATTTCAGCCATTTTTTCGACTACAACCGCCGAATAATTTACCGTGCGCACGTGCTCCATCGCGGAAATCTGCCCCGCAACTATTGTTTGCATGTTTATTTTTGTGAGGTGAACCTCAAGCGATGCCGAATTCTTAAGCGGATTGTCGTCTCCGAACGATTCCTGCACCTCTTTTGACAAATTTTCGTTTTTGTATGCTTCCCATGCTTCTTCCGCAGACGTATACGTTACAAAAGAAACACCGTCAAGCTTTTCCGTTTGGCTTTTGATTACCAAAATATCTTCTTCCGTCACACCGTCTTCAAAAAAAACAGTGATTCCGATATTGTTTTCTACTTCCGAAAGTGCCTTATTGATATTTATGAATGTAAAATAAAAAACTCCGAGAAGCATAAGGCACGCGATTATCGTGGCTATTGACGCAATCGAGAACGTTCTGTTTTTCCAAAATCCCACAACGCCCTGTTTTACGCAATATCCGAAGGTTCTGAAGTGTTTCATCAAGTGTCCTCCGCCTCCGAAAAAGAGTTATATCCGTTTTTGGAAACATCGCTCACGATTTTCCCGTGATTTAACGTAATTACCCTCTTTTGCATTTCATGCACGATATCGAGATTATGCGTTACCATAACGACCGTTGTGCCTCTTTTGTTGATGTTGTCAAGCAAATGCATTATTTCCTTTGAACTTGTAGAGTCAAGGTTTCCCGTCGGCTCGTCGGCGAGAAGTATGAGGGGATTGTTTACAAGCGCCCTCGCAATCGCAACACGCTGCTGCTGTCCTCCCGAAAGCTCTCCCGGATAATTTTCCGATTTGTCTATGAGTCCCACGAGATTTAAAACACGCATTACGTTATATTGAATATTCTTTGAATCCGCCTCTATCACACGCTGTGCGAATGCGACATTCTCGTATACGTTTCTGTCGTTTAAAAGTCTAAAATCCTGGAACACCACTCCGATTCCGCGCCTGAAATTCGCAACGGCGCTTCTCGAAAGCCTTTTTGTTTCGTGTCCCGCCACATACACGCGTCCTTTTGTGGGAAGCGTATCCTTAAGCATAAGCTTCAAAACGGTTGTTTTCCCGGAGCCCGAATCGCCCACGAGAAAAACAAATTCGCCCTTTGTTATGTTAAACGTGACACCGCCAAGCGCCTCGCAATTTTTTTGATAACACTTTGAAACGTTGTCAAAATATATTACGGGCGACTGAATTTTATTAAGTTCTCTTTCTATATCAAATTTAGCCATTTATCTTACTTCGGTATTTTTTGTCTATTGAACCATGGTCGGATCGGTATTTTCGACATAGTTCATGTATTTGAGCACCATGAGCGCAATCTTAAATGCAACCGCATCGTCAAAATTGCGAAGGTCGAGATTTGTAAGCTTTTGAAGCTTATCAAGCCTGTATACAAGCGTATTTCTGTGAATGTAAAGATTTCTCGACGTTTCGGAAACGTTAAGATTGTCTTCAAAAAATCTGTTTACGGTAGACAATGTTTCTTCGTCAAGCTCATCAAGCGAGCCGTCGCTGAACACTTCCTTTATGTACATCTTGCAAAGAGACATGGGAAGCTGATAAATAAGTCTGCCGATTCCGAGACGCGAATATGCCGTGATGTTTTCGGAGCTCTGGAATATTTTGCCCACATCGAGAGCCATCTTCGCTTCCTTATACGAACGCGAAACATCCTTGATTTCGTTGATTATCGTTCCGTATGCAATGTTTACCTTTGACATTGCTTCGGTATTAAGCATATCGAGTATGACCTTCGCCGTGCGGTCAAGGTCGTCGTATGATTCGCCGGGCTTTAATTCCTTTACGACAATGATATTCTTTTCGTCGACCGCGGTAATAAAGTCATGAGGCTTTCCGGCAAAAAGACTTCTGACGGTTTCGAGCGCGCCCGTATCCTTGTCGTCGTGAGTTTCGATTATATAAACAACACGCCTTGCTTCCGCTTCGATATGAAGCTTCTTTGCACGGCTGTATATGTCAACAAGCAAGAGATTGTCGAGCAAAAGGTTTTTGATAAAATTGTCCTTGTCGTAACGCTCCTTGTAAGCAACGGTAAGGCTTGTAATCTGAAATGTCGCAAGCTTTCCCATCATATATGTTTCTTCGCCGTCGCCGCGTGCGATTACGACAAATTCAAGCTGACGGTCGTCATAAACCTTAAAGAAGTGATTGCCTTGCACAACCTGGCTGTCTGCCGGCGATTCAACAAAATTTACAACCGCACTTTCAAAGTTCATCGGTTCCAAAATCGTTGTCGCAATCGTCTTTCCTTCAGTGTCGCAAACACTGAGTTCCGTACGTGCTATTGCTTTGATGCCGTCAAGCGTGCTTTGTAAAACCTGATTTGAAATCATTTGTTTTTCCCTTCCGTAGTGTCATCCTATCCGATAAACATACAAAGTTATTTTAGCATATTTTACATAATTATAAAAGAAAAATATGAAGCAATCGTTAAAAGGCAAAAATTGACTATGTTTTGATAATGTGCTAAAATTTGAAAGTAATTTTTGGGGAATAAGGAAGGTGTTTATATGTCAAAATTACAGGAATCCGGGGAAATGTATCTCGAAACAATTTACAGACTTGCGCAAAAAAGTCCTTTTGTGAGAAGTATAGACGTTGCGACGGAAATGAATTTTTCGAAGCCTTCTATCAGCCGTGCCATGGGAATCTTAAAGGACAGCGGTTATATAACGATTGAACGCGACGGAAAAATCGATCTCACGGACGCAGGGCTCGCGGTTGCGAAAAGAACTTTCGAACGCCACGAGGTTTTGACGCGCGTTCTCACATCACTCGGCGTAAGCCCCGCGGTTGCCGAAGAAGACGCATGCCGTATGGAACATATAATAAGCGAAGAAACCTTTAACGCGATCAAAAATCACGTAAAAGCGGAACACGACTTAAACGTAAATTAAGTCTTTACGGCCGTGTTACGGCTTACAAAAAGCATTAAATTTATTTTTATATCACAAACAAAAATGTGCGGTCAATAACCGCACATTTTTTATTTTATTTCCGTTTTCTTATATCCGTTTTTACGTGAAAACTGTTTCACATAATTTATTCGCTTCTGAGAGCCTCAACAGGATCACGCTTTGCCGCCATTCTTGACGGTACAAGTCCCGCAAGTATCGTAAGTACAATGCTTATGAGAACAAGTATGACAGCCGCATTAAAAGGCAGCGCCGCGATGTTTTTAAGTCCCGAGAAGTGCTTTATTATCGCATTTATCGGAATATTTAGGGCAACGGTCACGAGAACTCCGAGGAGCCCCGAAACAAAGCCTTCGATTAACGTTTCCGCATTGAAAACTCTCGAAATATCGCGTTTTGACGCGCCGATACTGCGCAAGATTCCGATTTCCTTTGTTCTTTCGAGTACGGAAATATACGTGATAATCGCAATCATAATCGACGAAACGACAAGCGATATCGCAACAAACGCAATGAGCACGTAAGTTATCGCGTTTATGATCGTGCTGATCGACGACATCATGATTCCTATATAATCCGTATATGTGATTTTTGCGGCTTCCCTGCCTTCATCCTCGCACTTTTTGTTGTATTCCTTGATTTTGTCGGATATCAAGTCCTTTGACTCAAAGTCCTTCGGATAAATATTTATCGTCGTGGGCGTTTCAAGGTCGCAAACATTAAGAATCGTCAGGTTGTTTTCGTAAGTCGATTCGGAAACCGTTTGAGATGCCATCTGCGCGATAAGAGCGTTTCTTTCTTCTTCCGAAAGTGCCGCAAAATATGCCTGCTGCTCTTGTGTCAAAGTGCTTAAATCAAACGACGTTTCCGCGGTTTTTGCTTCCTCCGTTCCCGAAAAAGGCTTCCCCGTAAACACGTCGATATCCGGATTTGCGATCTGGCTCTTTACTATTTCCGACTTGTTTGTTTCTTCGATCAAATATTCGGTAAGTTCCTTTGTATAGCCGATAACACTTGAAATAGCCGTTGCCGACGCCGTATCCTTGGGTCTTATTATTCCTACGATTTTAAGTTCTATTCCGCGGCTTAATACTTCGTCAAACTTATCGGAATCGGAACTTATTTCGTTCCATGCTCCCGTCTCTTCGTCATATTCATAAAAAGCATAATCCGGAACACATGTAAACGTAAGACTCATAATTTCGTCATATGTGTATTCGTCTTTTCCCGACTCCGCAATCTCTTTGTTTTCAAGGAAAGCGGAAAGCGTTGCCTGATCTTTAAGCCCGAGCGTAAAAAGTGCCGTGTCTTCGACATAATTGTTCGATTTTATCACAAATACGAGTTCATTCTTATCTTCCGGCCACCGTCCCGCAACTACATCGTATTGCTCGGACAACAATTCATCGTTATCCATAATCTCACTGAACACGTCAAGATCCGTGGAAATCATTGATAATGACGACATCGAGCCCGACATCTCCGAATACATCGAATACATCGATTGCATGTTGCTCATTCCCATCGCGTCAAGCACGGTCGACGGATTGACACGTAAGAGTTTACCGTTTAAGTCGGTTCCGTAAATCTTCGGATTGATGTCATAAGAATATTGTATTGCGCTTACAAGCTCCGAAAATCCGTTGTCCGGATCGTCCAGATATTTTTTGAAGTCCTGAAGATTGTTTATCGTCTTTTCTGAAATAAGCGTATTGTACATGTTTGTCGTAACGTCAAGCGGCTTTATCGTATTGCTTTCTTCATCGCTCTCATCACTTTCGTCATCCGAATTTTCGTCTTCTTCGTTTGCGGCATCCGTAGCCTCACCCATAAGAGTCGTGAGCATGCTCGACATGTCGACGCTCTCCGCTTCTATCGTTATGGGATAGGTCGACAGCGTTTCTTCCTGCACTCGGTCGATATATTTTTGGAAGCCGTCCGAAAGCGAAAGAATAAGCGCAATTCCGATTATACCGATTGCACCCGCAAATGCCGTAAGAAACGTTCTTCCTTTTTTGGTCATTAAGTTATTTGCGGAAAGCGACAATGCGGTTAAAAATGACATCGAAGCTTTTTTACCTTTGTCGCGTGCGGAAACCGTAATCGTTTCATCGGGTCCGCCGTTATAAGGTCTCGAATCGTCAACGACAACACCGTCAAGGAGCCTTATTATACGTGTCGAATACCTTTCGGCAAGCTCGGGGTTATGGGTAACCATAATTATGAGCCTGTCTTTCGATATTTCCTTTAAGAGCTCCATTATCTGAACGCTTGTTTCCGAATCAAGCGCACCCGTAGGCTCATCGGCAAGCAAAATATCGGGATCGTTTACGATCGCACGCGCAATCGCAACACGCTGCATCTGGCCGCCCGACATCTGATTGGGACGCTTTTTCAACTGATCTCCGAGTCCCACGCGTTCAAGCGCTTTTATCGCGCGTTCTCTTCTTTCTGCGGGAGAAACACCCGACAACGTGAGCGCAAGCTCAACGTTTGCAAGCACGCTTTGATGAGGAATCAGATTGTAGCTTTGGAAAACAAATCCTATCGAATGGTTTCTGTATGTATCCCAATCGGCATCCTTATATTTTTTGGTTGAAGTCCCGTTTATGATAAGATCGCCGCTTGTGTAGGTGTCAAGTCCGCCGATAATATTGAGAAGCGTTGTCTTACCGCATCCCGAGTGACCGAGTATCGAAACAAACTCGCTCTTCCTAAAATTAACCGAAACGCCTTTAAGCGCTTCAATCTTTGTGTCGCCGACCTCATATGTTTTTACTATATCTTTTAATTCAAGCATTTTTTCCTGCCTTTCGTGAGCCGTTTACAAAAAAGAAAGCCAAAATTCTTTGATTTGTATTTTTGTTTTTTGTTAAACCGAAAACCGATATTCAAGTATAAACAAAAATATACGCTTTTGAACTAAACAAAAAATAAAAAAAATGCAAAGAACATATTAAACTTTGTGTTTGTCAAACAAAGCGCAAAGTTATACGCGAAAAATTACCGTCTTATATGGCAATGCACAAAAAAAATTCCCGTGATAAGCTCACGGGAATTTGAAATTTTAATTTTAGTTGTAAATAACAAGCTCTGTTTCCTTGTCGAAAAGGTGAATCTTTGAAAGATCGAGAGCAATCTTGATTGTATCGCCGACCTTTGCCGTTGTACGAGGATTAACACGTGCGGTGATATCAACCGAATTGTTGAGGTTCTTTCTGTCCTGCTTGTCTTCAAGCGTGAAGTAAAGGAATACTTCGGCACCGAGAAGCTCGTAAACTCTGACTTCCGCGTCAAATGTAGATCCGGGAAGAGTGCTGATTGCGATTTCCTCATCCTTGATATCTTCGGGACGGATACCGAGAACAATCTTCTTGCCCACATAACCGCCTTCGATAAGCTTCTTTGCAGGCTTCTCGTCGAGTGTAACCTTGCGGCCCACAAAATGAAGGTCAACCTTGCCGTTTTCTTCAACAACATCGCAATCGATGAAGTTCATCTGCGGCGATCCCATGAATCCGGCAACGAAGAGGTTGCAAGGCTTATCATAAAGATTCTGAGGTGTATCAACCTGCTGAATGACACCGTCCTTCATAACGATGATTCTTGTACCGAGTGTCATAGCCTCTGTCTGGTCGTGTGTAACGTAGATGATTGTTGTCTGGAGCTTCTGATGAAGCTTCGAGATCTCGATTCTCATCTGTACACGGAGCTTTGCGTCAAGGTTTGAAAGAGGCTCGTCCATAAGGAATACCTTAGGATTACGAACGATTGCACGACCCATGGCAACACGCTGTCTCTGACCGCCCGAAAGAGCCTTCGGCTTACGATCGAGGAGATGCTCGATGTCAAGAATCTTTGCCGCTTCATGAACAAGTCTGTCTATTTCATCCTTGGGTGTCTTGCGGAGCTTAAGTCCGAATGCCATATTGTCGTAAACCGACATATGAGGATAAAGAGCGTAGTTCTGGAAAACCATCGCGATATCTCTGTCCTTGGGCTCAACGTCGTTCATAAGCTTATCGCCGATGTAAAGCTCACCTTCTGTGATTTCCTCAAGTCCGGCAATCATACGAAGTGTTGTTGATTTACCGCAGCCCGAAGGTCCTACGAAGATGATGAATTCCTTGTCGGCAATTTCAAGATTAAAGTTCTTAACCGCAACAAATCCGTTGGGATATGTCTTGTTGATATTTCTGAGTGATAAACTTGCCATTTTTGTCCTCCCTTAAAAGATGCATGGTTGATTGCAAAGTTAAATAAATAATATCCCACCGAAAAACAAATAACAATGTTAAGATTAACCAAATCAGTTATTGATTTTTTGTGAAGATTGTCTAAAAAAATTTGTTTTTTGGTAAATTTGCATAAAATAAGACTTTTGGACTTTCAAAAAAAGCATATCTAATTGTCGATTTTTACTTCCCTGAATCCTTCGCCCATTACTTCCCTTGCGTCCGTCACAATCATAAACGCATTTTTGTCGATGCGTGAAACAATATCCGTAAGCTCCACAACCTGCTTTTTCCCGACCGCACAAAAAAGCATTTTTTTGTCGTTTCCCGAATACATTCCCTTAACGCGTATTCCCGTAACACCTCTGTCGATCACCACAAGGATTTCGGCGGCGATTTTATCCGCGTCGTCCGAAATTATGTACACAAGTTTTGCAAATTTTAAGCCTTCGAGTATCGCATCCGAAATTTTTGAAACCAAATAAACAACGATAATCGAATAAATCATGCTTTCGAGATTAAATATCAAAATACCGATCGCAACTATGGTTCCGTCCGTTATCGCAAGGATTTTGGGAAGCGAAAGATATTTAAATTTGTCATGCAAAAGAGCCGAAAACAAGTCCGTTCCGCCCGTCGTTGCCATTGCGGAAAACACTATTCCCATGCCGGTGCCCGAAAGCACTCCGCCGAAAAGCGCCGAAAGCATCGAATCCGTGAGTATTTGCACAACCGGTATCACATAAATCCAAACGGTAAGCATTATCGTTGCGAATCCCGTTTTCATCATGTATTTAAAGCCTTTTGTTTTGATTGCGATTATAAATAAGGGAACGTTCAGCAAAACATTTGAAAACCATACGGGGATACCGTTCGGAAAAACATCGGGAAAAAATTTCATCGTCGCATATCTTATTACGATCGAAAGTCCCGTAACTCCGCCCGTATCAAGTCCCATCGGGTCAAACACAAGATTTATGGAGAGCGCAACAATAAGCGTTCCCACGATTATAAGAAAAATATCCTTAAAATTTATTCTTTCCGCAAGCATTTTCATAAATACATGTCCTTTGAAACAGCATAAAATACAAAATAATATATAACCGAGTCATTCCGTCATTGAAAATTTAACGTTAATTTCCGCTAAATCATCCCGCCGTCAAATCTTATAACCTGCCCCGTGAGATACATGGGTGCTTCCGCAATCTTTAAAATCATTTCGGCGGCTTCTTTTGGATCCGCAAATCTCCCCGCGGGAATTTGCGCTTCAAGTTCTGCCCTGTCTTCGCCGGTCAACCCTCCGTTCATATCGGTGTCCACAACTCCGAAAGACACGGCGTTTACGGAAATTCCCGATATCGAAAGCTCTTTCCCGAGCGCCCGCGTAAACGCGTCGACTCCGCCCTTTGTTGCGGAATAAACAGCTTCGCAGGATGCCCCCACCTGTCCCCACATCGAGGAAATATTGATTATCCGTCCCGAATGATTTTTTGTCATGAGTGCGGCAGCCTCACGTGCGCACCTTATCACACCGCACAGATTGACATCGATCATTTCTTTTAAATCTTCCTCCGTTAAATCCGTAAGAAGTCCGATTTTTGAAATTGCGGCATTGTTTATGAGTAAATCGAGATGCCCGTATTTTTTCTTTATGTCGTTAAACATGACGGAAACAAACTCGGGATCCGAAACACTTCCCACGTATATCTCGCACATGTTTCCGTCACGCACGATTTCACGCGCGATACTTTCCGCTTTTTCTTTATTTTTAACGCAATTTAAAAAAACCGTATATCCGTTTTTTGAAAGAAGAAGTGCGGTTTCCCGTCCTATTCCTCTTGACGCACCGGTTATCAGTGCCGTTTTCATGATAAATCTCCCGTTTCAATCCTGCTCAAACATTCACCCCCGTGAAAATTCCGCGGGGGTGAAAAATCGTTCATTATGATATTTTAAAAAAACACCCGTGTCAAGAATTACCGTTACAATAAGTTATCGGAAATTCTTTTACGCTTCTATCTGTCCCACCTTCGACGCACGCTTCTCGATTTCCTTTTGCTGAACGTCTGCCGGAGCCTGCTCATAACGTATAAATTCGTGAACATAGTCTCCCATGCCGCCGGTCATCGAACGCAAATCCGTCGAATAACCGTAAAGTTCGGATGCGGGAATTTCTGCCTCGATCACCTGTTTTCCGTGACCCGACGGATTCATTCCCATGATACGTCCGCGGCGCTTGTTTAAGTCGCCCATTATATCACCGGTAAATTTATCGGGAACAGTGACCTTTAAAGACTCGATGGGTTCGAGTAACACAGGCTTTGCCTTCATAAAGCCGTCACGGAACGCAAGCATCGATGCCGTCTTAAATGCCATTTCCGAAGAGTCTACGGGGTGATATGAACCGTCGACAAGCGTTGCCTTAACACCGACAACCGGATATGCGGCAAGAGGGCCCTTTACGACGCTTTCCTGAATTCCCTTTTCGACAGCCGGGAAGAAGTTCTTCGGAACCGAGCCTCCGAACACCTGCTCGTTAAATTCATAAGACTTTGTGAGATCCGGAAGCGGCTCAAAATCCATGATAACGTCGCCGTATTGTCCGTGTCCGCCGGATTGCTTTTTGTGCTTGCCCTGAATGTGCTCAACCTTCTTTGTGATCGTCTCTCTGTATGCAAACTTGGGCTTTGAAAGCTCGATTTCAACCTTATATTTTTCCGCAAGCATCGATGCGGTTATTTCAAGATGCTGCATTCCGATTCCGTAAAGGAGCATCTGTCTGTTTTCTTCGTCGTTTACGATCTTTAACGTGAGATCTTCGATCGCGAGCTTTTGAAGTCCCTGCGCAATCTTGTCCTCTTCGCCTTTAACCTTCGACTTGTATCTCATGTATTCCTGAGGCTTTGACATTGTCGTCGGGTGATATTCTATCGGACAGTCACGTGTCGAAAGCGTGTCTCCCGTTCTTGTTGCGGAAAGCTTTCCTATCGCACCGATATCGCCGGATGCCAGCTCCGTCACCTCAATAAGCTCTTTTCCTCTTATCACATAAAGCTTTTGAAGCTTTTCTTCTACGTCCTTTGTTACGTTAAATACGGTGTCGCCCGTCTTCAAAACGCCCGTGCACACTTTTACAAGCGAATATTTACCCACAAACGGATCCATGATCGTCTTGAATACGTATGCGCTTACGGGCTTATTGTTATCCTTATCCGCAAATACTTCTTCGCCGGTCTTTCGGTTCACGCCCCTCTTAAACACCGCCGACTTGTCGGGTGACGGGAAATACTTCTGGAACGATTGCAAAAGCATGTTGCATCCGTATGTGAGCGTGCCCGATCCCATCTGAACGGGAATGATTTCGTGCTCGATAACGCTTTTCCTGAGTGCTCCCGAAATTTCTTCCTGTGTGAATTCGTCGCCGTTAAAATATTTTTCCATAAGTACTTCGTCGGATTCCGCAACCGCTTCAAGAATCATGTTGCGGACTTCTTCGAGATCGCCCTTTACGCCCGCGGGAATTTCCGTATCGGAATATGTGCCGTCGGGATTAAACTTTCTTGCACCCATCTTTACAACATTCACAAATCCCGTAAATTTTTCGTTTTCGTATGTGGGAAGATGGAAAGGAGCTATCTTCTTTCCGTAGAGTTCTTTTAAATCGGATACAATCTTAATGTAATCCGCATTGGGATCGTCCATGTTTGTGACAAAGAATATGCACGGAATCTTTCTTCTTTCGCAAATGTCCCATGCCTTTTTTGTGCCCACTTCAACGCCCGCCTTACCGTTAACCACGATAACCGCCGCATCGGCGACACTCATCGCTTCTTCCGCCTGGCCCACAAAATCGAAGTAGCCGGGCGCATCGAGAATATTTATCTTAAGGCCTTCCCATTCAATCGGAATAACCGACGCTCTGATCGAAAAATGCCTTTTAATTTCTTCCTTGTCGTAATCGCTGATTGTTGTCCCCGAAGCCACATTCCCCATCCTTGAAACAGCCTTTGTGTGAAATGCCAAACTCTCCGCAAGTGTTGTTTTTCCGGAGCCCCCATGCCCCAAAAGTACAACGTTTCTGATTTGTTCCGTTTTGTAAACTTCCATACGTTTTCTCCCTTTCAAGTCTATTTATCAGTCAATTGGGTTTTACCAAACGTCCGATACAAAAATATTTTACCATTTGCCGTATTTTTTCGCAACGAATTTGTGCGGAAATATCGGATTTTTTTATCAAAACCGTTAATCGTGCGAATACGTATCGCGAGGCTTTCCAGTTTAACGGACTTTTCCCGTATCCGTTAACAATTTTTTTACATTCTGTCTTTTGACCGAATTCTAAAATTTGTGTTAAGATACAAGGGTCAAAACGATACAAATTACAGATGAAAACGGATTGTGTTTCAATCCGTCTTATCGAAAAATTAACATATATACATGACCGTGTCCGAAAACGGACATGTCATTTCAGGGAGAAAATATGTATTACGTTTTCATAAATCCGGCATCCGGTTCAAATACCGGAAGCGCGGTGTGGGAAGAAGCCAAAAAAATTTTGGACGAAAAACAAATTCCTTACACGGCATATTTTACGGAAAAAGAAAAACCGATCACGGATATATACGAGCAAATTTATTCGTCAACCGCGGAACGCCCGATAAAGCTCATCGTTATCGGCGGTGACGGAACTCTCGACCAAGTGGTTGACGGCATCACTCATATTTCGGAAACGGAACTTTCATTAATCAGAAACGGCTCAGGAAACGATTTTACGCGTGACAAATCACTTCCGACGGATGTCGGTGCAGCACTTAACGGCATACTTTCCCGTGCTCACGAATCGATGACGGACATAGGAAATGTCACATATACGTGCGGTACGGGTCCCTCGGGCGCCCCTATCCCCGACGGAACACACAATTTTCTCGTAAGTGCGGGATTCGGCTATGATGCAGACATATGCTACAGCTCAAATCACAGCCCGCGCCTCAAAAAAATTTTAAAAAGCCAAATTTACACCTACTACGGAGTAAAGGATCTTTTCACAACAGGGCTTGCCGACATGGAAATCACGATAGACGACAAGATCCTTCTTTATCCGCATGTTTATTTTGCGGCAGTCATGAACGAGCCCTTCGAGGGCGGCGGTGTGCCGATGGCGCCCGATGCCGTGGATACGGACGGTGTACTTAACTGTATCGTAATATACGGATTGTCACGTTTTGAAGCGCTCATGCTCGTTCCCAAATTAAAAAGCGCAAAGCATCTCGGTCACCGCGGTGTTTCGCTCATAAACGGCAAAAAGATACATATTTCGTCTTCGATTCCCAAAATGGTTCACTATGACGGAGAAACGCCGGGGCTTTACAAGGAATTTGACGCGAAAATCATCGGGCAGATAAAGCTTGTGTATTAAACATAAACATTATAAAGTACGCTTCGTAACCTTTATAATGTATGTTTCATAATAATGCCAACTATGTAAGCATTTTATCGTCATGAATAAAACAAAAGACTTAAAGGTCAGACCTTTAAGTCTTTTTTATGGCATTTTTTAAATCAATCGGAATTTAAGATTGCTCTTATATCCGTCATATGTTTTGTTTACTTTAAGTTCCCCGTTTTCATAAGAAATCCGGTAATTGTCGTAAATGCCTTTTTCGGCATCGAGTGTTTTTCCGTCATCCCAATAAAAATCAAACGGAATATAATTTCCTTTTGTCTCATCTTTTAACTTTGCGACATAAACGGAGATTTCATCGATTTCCGCCGTGTCAAGCGACGTCTTATTCTCAAGCATCGGGATTATCGATCCTTCTTTTATGAAAATCGCGGTTGTATGAAGATCTTCTTCTATAATATAACTTTGTTTTCCCGGGAAAATCTTATCCGTACCGTAAAGCACCCAATTGCCTTCGGGTAAATACACCACTCGCCGCTTTTCTCCCTGGTTTACGATCGGAGCGTGTAAAACATTCTGCCCCACCATCACTTCGTCGTTTATTTCCTTCACGTTTTCGTCATCCGGATACCAATAAAGAAGCGGTGCAAACATGGGTGTTCCCGATTCAACCGCATTTCTGTAAAGCGTATACATGTAAGGAACAAAACGATATCTGATTTTAAGGAAATCCTTATAAATTTCGTATGCCGCGTCATCAAAGGCATAAGGCTCCTGCTGCTTAGAATTAAGCCCCGAGTGATTTCTGAAGTATGGCATGAACAAATCCGCCGCAACCCACCTGAGGAGGAGTTCCCTGTTTGTGTCGTTTCCGAATCCGCCCACATCGACGCCGTTCATAAAGAATCCGCTCATATTCATTGTCATGATTTGCGGAAGCGACGTGCGAAGATGATCCCATAAAGATTGATTGTCACCGTTCCACGATGCCGTGTATCTTGTTGTCGTCGCAAAAGCGGCTCTCGTAATCACCGTCGGACGTAAGTTCTTTTTCTTAAATGCATCGGATACCGCTTTCACCATATATTCCGCATAAAGATTGTGCACTTCGTCGTGATAATGCGTTTTTCCGTCGTCACCCAAAAACTCAACATCATCGGGCAAAGGCCCCTTAAACGAAGCCGGCTCGTTCATATCCGTCCAAATGCCGGAAACACCGTATTTATCGATAAATTCCGACGTTTTTAACGTAAAATATTTTCTCACGCTCTCTTTAAAATAATTCGGAAAAACCGAATCCCCCGCCCACACTTCGTTGATGTAAGGCTTGTTGTCCTTTGTCGCAACGCCGTCTGTTTTGATTAAATCGTCGTAAATTTCGTATCCCTTGTCCTCTTTTACTCCGGGATCGATTATCGTGATCGTATCGACGCCCGCGCGCTTAAATTCACGTATAAGCCCCGCAAAATCACTTATAAACTCCCGATCTACCGTATAAACTCTGTATCCCTTCATATAATCGATATCAAAGTGAATATAATCAAGCGGCAATCCGTCATCCGTGTGGTGTTTAACAAGCGCTCTCGCATCCTCTTCCGAATAAGACCACCTCGATTGATGATTTCCGAGAAATTTAAAAGGCATAAATACCGCTTTTCCGATAAGTGAATAATATGTGCTTATGATTTCGCGCGGGTTATCCCCCAAAATCAAAAAATAGTCGTACTCGCCCTTTTTTGAACCTATATACATAAATTTATCGCTGTATTTTCCGAAATCAAAATCCGTGCGGTAGCTTGACGGATAAAAAATCCCGTACCACAAATTATCGGAATGATTTACCATGAAAAAGTTAATCGACTTGTAAAGCGACCTGTATGTTTCGTTGTGCTGGGTGGGTTCGTCCGAATTCCACGAAGTATAAGTGTATCCGCGGCGATTGAGTGCCGCCGCCTTGTCTCCGAGCCCGTAAATTTTGTCATTTAGGTCAAAAAGCGCGATATTTATCTGAACTTTATAATTTATTTCGGACTCTGTGGCGTTATGCCCTTCCTTTATCGCAATCGAAAACTCGGTGTTGCGGCTTTTAAGACGTGTTTCGGGGCCGTAAAACTCTTTAAATACCGTTTTGCCGTTTCTTTTTACGGTCAGGGTGCCGTCCAAATCAAAACTTATCTCCGGTATAATTTTACTTTCCCCGTCTTTTGTTATATTGTTAAGCTCAAAAAGTGAAGTATCGTTCTTTTTTTTGTAAATTCGTATAATGTTGTTATTTAAGATGTCAGCATTTTCAGATCCTGATTTCATTTAAGTTACCGCCTTTCTTATTTAAAATTTTTCTCGGATATGATAAAATCAATGCCTATAAGATTGCTTACAAAAAATTTTTCAAATCACACAAGCACAAATAACTCGTCACAATTATACATGATATACCGAAATAATGCACACAGAAAATAACGAAGAAAAAAACAAAATCACACTCGGAATTCTCGCTCACGTTGACGCAGGAAAAACAACCCTTGCGGAAGCGTTTATGTTTTTGTGCAAAAAAATCAAGTCGCTCGGCCGTGTCGATCACAGGGACACTTTCCTTGACACCTTTGAGCTTGAAAGAAAACGCGGAATCACGATTTTTTCGAAGGAAGCCTTCTTTTCGCTTCCCAACACGGACATAACTCTCATCGACACTCCCGGTCATACCGATTTTGCGATTGAAGCGGAGCGTTCCCTTTTTGCGCTCGATTATGCCGTTCTCGTGATAAGCGCGACGGATTTGGTGCAAAGTCATACCTTAACACTTTGGGAACTTCTTTCAAAATACAATATTCCGACTTTTATTTTTGTAAACAAAACGGATATAAGCACAAAATCAAACGACGAAATTTTGAATGAGCTTTCCCGGAATTTAAGTCACCGCACGGTTGATTTTACGGAAATTTCCGACGAAAATATCGCAACATGCGACGAAAATCTCATGAATACTTACCTTGAAACTGGCGCGCTTTCATGTGACGACATAAAAAAAGCAATAAAAAATCGCCTCATTTTCCCGGTGACGTTCGGATCCGCTCTTAAGCTCACGGGAGTCGATCGGCTTCTTAATGTACTTGACAATTACACGTTTGGCACGTGCTATAACGAAAACGATCCTTTTTCCGCGAAGGTTTACAAAATATCAAGAGATTCCTTTAACGCACGTCTCACACACATTAAGATTACGTCCGGTAAAATTTCGGTGCGCACGGTACTCGGTTCCGAAAAAATAACGGATATCCGTTTTTATTCGGGCACAAAATACGAATCAAGAGAAACCGCCTACGCGGGCGACGTATGCGTGCTTGTGGGACTCACTGACACTTTTTCCATGCAAACGATAGGAGAAAATTCGCGCACCGCAGAAACTCTCCTTTCTCCCGTTATGTCATATAAGCTTATTTTGCCCGCTTTATCCGACACTCACCACATATTTATGCGGCTTAAAGATATTTCGGAAGAACTCCCCGAGCTCTCGATTTCATACATTGAGGAAACACAGGAAATCGAAGTCCAGATAATGGGCGAAATTCAAATCGAGATCTTAAAATATCTAATAAAGACGCGCCTTAACTTAGACGTCGAATTCGGCGCGGGAACAATCATTTATAAGGAAACGGTTTCCGGAATTTCGGAAGGTGTGGGACACTTTGAGCCCTTACGCCATTATGCGGAAGTGCATTTATTGATTGAGCCCGGCGAACGGGGTTCCGGAATTATATTCGAGTCGTCACTTTCCGAAGACATTTTGCCTCGCAACTATCAACACCTCATAAAAACGCATGTTCTCGAAAAAAAACATCGCGGAGTGCTTACGGGGTCGCTTCTTACCGACGTAAAAATAACGCTTGTAAACGGCCGCGCTCACGAAAAGCACACGGTCGGCGGTGATTTTAGACAAAGCTGTACCCGCGCCATTCGTCACGGACTCATGTACAACACTTCCGTTCTCCTTGAGCCCGTATACGATTTTGCGCTCATTGTGCCGCTTTCGGAAATCGGACGTGCCGTAACCGACATAGAAAAAATGTGCGGAAAAATACGAACGCAGGAAATTAACGGCGACACATGCACCATTTACGGCCGCTGCCCGGTTTCCGCGATGCACGGCTATGCCCTTACCGTATCCGCTTACACAAAAGGACTCGGTAAGCTTCTCGTGTCTTCGGGCGGTTATGACGTGTGCCATAATGCTGACGAAGTAATATCAAAATTTAATTATAATCCCGAATCCGACTTACGAAACACTCCCGACTCCGTATTTTGCGCGCACGGTGCGGGATTTACCGTTCCTTGGAACGAAGTCACAAATTATATGCATTTGGAGCCGTATTTAAAGAAGGGCAGTGCATCCTGTAATACCGAAAATCAAGGTAATATGCTGTCCCCGGACTCTGCCGCATCCCCCTCCTCCGGCAAATTTTCGTATTCCGCGGCAGCCGCACTCGACAAGGATTTAAGTACAATATTTAACCGCACGTTTAAAAGCAACATTAACGAAGAAAAGAGAAAAAAAACAAAATCCGAATTGTTTTACACGCCGTCCGACACACAAAAAGTCGAAATAAAAGACGCGCCCGAAATTACCGAATTTTTGCTTGTCGACGGATACAATATTATTTTCGGGATCGATCCCTTAAACGAACTCTCAAAGACATCGCTCGCATCGGCGCGTGATGCTCTTTCCGACATGCTTTGCAATTATGCGGGATATAAACACATAAATCTTATTCTTGTTTTTGACGCCTACAAGGTTACGGGCGGTACAGAAAAAACGGAAATCTACAAAAACATATCGATAGTTTACACGCGTGAAGCCGAAACCGCCGACAGATACATTGAACGCACAACAAAATCGCTCACAAAAAATCATCATGTGACGGTTGCCACATCCGACCAAACGGAACAAATAATAATTTGGGGTGCGGGCGCAAGGCGAATGAGCGCAAGAGAGCTGTATGACGACTTAAAAAACACAAATTCCGAGATTTCAAGGCTTATCGATTTAAAAAACAACCGGTCTCAAAGCAGTATCCTTGACTCGGTTTCAAAAGATGTGGCGGAAAATCTTAATAAACTTAGGCTTGAAGAACGGGAATAAAAGATATAAAATTCACCTGAAAATGTATTGCAAAACGAACAAACATTTTGCAATCCCAAAATTTACACTGAAAGGAAGTTTTTATTATGGCAAAGAAAGAAACCAAAAAAGACGAAAACGCAAAGAAACACGAAAACGCATGGCTTAAGTATGACGAAAAGACCAAAAAAGCCGTTTTTGATTTTGCGGAAGAATATAAGCGTTTCATTTCCGAAAACAAGACGGAGCGCGAATGCGTGATTTCCGCAATCGAACTTGCAAAGAAGGCAGGTTACAGGGATTTAAACGACTGTATCAAATCCGGAAAAAAATTAAAGGCCGGCGACAAGGTATATTTCAACAACATGGGCAAGGCTCTCGCACTCTTTATCATAGGCTCCGAGCCCATCGAAAAGGGTATGAAGATTTTGGGCGCCCATATCGATTCCCCGAGACTCGACTTAAAGCAGGTTCCGCTCTATGAAGACACCGAGCAGACCCTTTTTGACACGCACTATTACGGCGGAATTAAGAAGTATCAATGGGTAACGATTCCCCTTGCGCTTCACGGCGTTGTTGCAAAGAAGGACGGCACACGCGTTGTTGTAAATGTCGGTGAAAAGGACGACGATCCCGTATTTGAGGTATCTGATCTCCTGATCCACCTTTCAAGCGCGCAGCTTGAGAAAAACGGCGCAAAGGTTATCGATGGCGAAGCGCTCAACGTTCTTATCGGAAGCGAGCCCTTAAAGGACACCGAAAAGGACGCCGTTAAGGAAAACATTTTAAAGATTTTGAAAGAGCAATACAAAATAGAGGAAGACGATTTCCTTTCGGCCGAAATCGAGGTTGTTCCGGCAGGACGCGCACGTGACTTAGGTTTTGACAGAAGCATGATAGCGGGCTACGGTCATGATGACAGAGTTTGCGCTTATACATCACTTGCCGCAATGCTTGACACCGAGTCCGTCGACCGCACCGCAGCTTGCCTGCTTGTGGATAAAGAAGAAATCGGAAGCGTAGGCGCAACCGGTATGGAAAGCGTATTCTTTGAGAATGCCGTTGCCGAAATAATCAATCTCCTCGGAAATTATTCGGAGCTTACACTTCGCCGCACACTCGCAAACTCGCACATGCTCTCTTCCGACGTTTCCGCAGCATACGATCCCAATTATCCGGACGTTTTTGACAAGAAGAACGCCGCATTTTTCGGAAAAGGAATCGTTTACAACAAGTACACGGGCGCACGCGGAAAATCCGGTTCAAACGACGCAAATGCCGAATATATCGCCGAGATCAGAAACGCAATGGACAAGCATAATGTCGCATTCCAGACTGCCGAACTCGGTAAGGTTGATGCAGGCGGCGGCGGAACGATCGCATATATCATGGCAAAATACAACATGCAGGTAATCGATGCGGGCGTTGCCGTACTTTGCATGCATGCACCTTGGGAAATCGTAAGCAAGTCGGACGTATACGAAACAAAGCAGGCTTATCTCGCATTTTTAAAGGAGATTTAATGGAAAGAATTGCCTCTTTTAAAATTATTTCCGAAAAACGGTTTGTAAAGGATTATTTGGACACTTTTAAAGACAAATCGGAAACGGAAGCTATTACGGCATATCAAAATCTCGCACTTCCCACACGCGCAACACGCGGAAGTGCGGGATATGATTTCAGAAGCACGGTTTCATTTATACTCGAGCCCGGAAAAAGCATAAAAATTCCGACGGGAATCAGCGCCGAAATGCGCGAAGACTATTGTCTCATGATTTTCCCCCGGAGCGGGCTCGGATTTAAGTACCGCTTGCAGCTTGACAATTCCGTGGGAATAATAGACAGCGATTACTTTTATTCGGACAACGAAGGACACATTTTTATAAAAATCACAAACGATTCACATGAAGGAAAGGCCGTCACCATAAATTCGGGGGACGCATTTGCGCAAGGGATTTTTGTTCCGTTCGGAATAACAACGGACGATTCCGTAATCAATACCCGAAACGGTGGTCTCGGCAGCACATCAAAATGAACAACCAAATAAAACACTCATTGTTACTTGTACTTACCGCCGTCATCTGGGGCTCGTCATTCGTGGCGCAAAGCACCGGCGGCGACGCAATCGGACCTTTTGCTTTCAACGGCATAAGGTCCTTTATAGGTTCTGTCGTATTGCTTCCCGTAATCTTCTTTTTTGACAAAAAAGGAAACGCCAAAAAGCCGATCACACCCGAAGCCAAAAAGAAGCAATTAAAATACGGAATAATTTGCGGAATTTTTCTTTTCCTTGCGTCAACTCTCCAGCAATACGGAATAACGCTCGGCACAGACTCGGGAAAAGCGGGATTTATCACAACTTTTTATATTTTGCTTGTCCCGATATTCTCGTTAGTTTTAAAGAAAAAGAGTCCCGTAAACGTCTGGGTCGCAACAATAATCGCGTTTTTCGCGCTCTACCTTCTTTGCATGAATTCGGAGTTTTATATTGCATCCTCTGATGTCTTTGTAATGCTTTGCGCTGTCGCATTTGCGATTCACATCCTGTTTGTTGACAGATTTTCGCCCGAAGTCGACGGCGTGAGACTCTCATGCATACAATTTTGCACATGCGGAGTGTTGTCGATAATTCCCGCAATATGCTTTGATATTGTGCCTATGGGAATCAGCGCGTGGATCGGTTACTTTTTAACCGCAGGCACAGCCGTATCGCTCTTCTATTCGGGCGTTATGAGCTGCGGAGTCGCTTATACGCTTCAAATAATCGGTCAAAACGGACTTAATCCCACGATTGCTTCTCTCATAATGAGCATGGAATCCGTTTTTGCCGTGCTCTCCGGCTGGCTCATTTTAAACGAGCACTTAAGCACACGGGAAAAAATCGGATGCATTCTCATGTTTATTGCAATCATTATTTCGCAATTGCCTTTTGACAAGATCATCAAAAAACACATAAAACAAAAAGCTTAAAACGGGCACAAACACAATTAATAAGGCTTCCGGCAAACGTTATTCACAAGGCGTTAAATAAAACTTAAAAAGCGACCAACCGCATGGCTGGTCGCTTTTTTTATATGCATTCAAAATCCCTTATTCATATTTTATGTCGAAGCTGATTCCGTTTGCCTTTATCTGATCGTCAATTACCTGCTGCACCTCGTTCTTCATGCTTTCTGTCGCAAGACTGTAATCCACAAGAAACGTAACCGACGGATTAAGCGTATGCGCTTCAGTGATCTTGCTGCTTAAGTCATCCGCGTTCTCACACTGCTCTCCGTAAAACGTATATCCCTGTCTTCCGACGGCTATTGTGATTTGCGAAACAAGCGTATAAGGATGCGGTGTGGGTGTGGGAGCTGTTGTGGGCGTTGCGGTAATTGTCTTACCGTCTTCATTATTGTTGTCCGAATTTGAATCCGTCCCCGGTGTCACGGTTGCGACAATATTTTCAATGTATTCCTTGCCTTCTTCGATCTTATCACCCGTGCTGTCAACAAATTTTTCAAGATCCTCTTTTGTGATATTCCCGTCGCCCTTTCCGAGCCCGATTCCGACTCCTATTCCGAGTCCGTCACCGCCCAGTATCGAGCCTATGCAAAAACATAATGCGCAAAGTGCCAAGGTAAAAATTGTTCTGAAAATCTTTTTCATATTAAATAAGCCTCTCTTTCGGTTTTAATTGTTACTCATTAAGTACGTTGATTCTGTATGAAACTTCACCGGCATACTTTCCGGTAATCTCAACAAGCGCTTCGTTTACACGCAGCCTGTCCACATAAAGCGTGCGATCGTTACTGTAATAGGTGAGAATTATATAAATGTTTACGTCTTCAGCCGCATCGGCTATTACATTATCGATTCCCGCCACAAGCTTGACTTTCATTTCGTCTATCGCAATGCTCCTGGCTGTCGAATCGTTAAATTCGTAAAAAACGTCCTCGTCAGTTGTCCCGGATCTTGACATTTTAAGCGTCCGGTATAGCGGCACATCATCCGTATCGCTTTCGTATATACTTTCGATTCCAACATTATATACGACAACGAGACTGTCCATATACTCATATCCGGCGTTTTTCAGCTCCGCATTTTTAATCTTTGCGATCAATTCCTCCACTTCGCCTTCCGAAAGCTTGCGAAGAGCGATTTTTAATTCTTCCGAAATATCGTCCTTTTCCTGCTCAAGTGCGGTTATTGTGTCTTCCGCTGCCGTAAGCTCGGTTTCTTTTTGCGAAATATATTCTTTGGCATCGCTGATTTCCGTTTCCTTTAGGGCGATTTCATCCTTTGCCGCCGTGAGCTCACCTTCCTTTACGCTCAATGACTCAAGCGCACCGGCGATTTCCGTATCTTTCTCCGACAAAGCGGCCTCATATTCTTCCGCAGTCTTTTTTTCGTCTTCGGTCATTTGTTCTATTTGCTTTGTTGCCGTATCGAGCTTTGCCTCGCTTTCCTTGACAAGCTTGCTGTTTTCTATCATAACGGCAAAAATCAAAATCATTACGATATCGAGTAAAGACGTAAGCTCGATAACAATATCACGCGTTCGTCTCTTTCTCATCTTCTTCTCCCGTTTCGGAAACCTGAGTTATTTTTTCTTCGACAATCTTTAATTCACTTACGGTATTTTTACCTTTTTCTTCCTTATTTACCGCATCTTTACCCGGCTCTTCCTGTGTTTCCGTATCCTTACCGGTTCCGGCCGTGTTTTCCGCATCAACTATCTCAATATCGCCCTTTCCCGCTTCCTCAAGCAATTCCTCAACAGAATCCACAACTCCGAGGAACGAATCGAGCGGCGCCGAAATGACCGCGTCAAGGCATTTAAATATAATTGCGAATATGACACCGTTAAGCGTTGTTGTAAGCGCAACCATTAAGTTTTCCATTAAGTCGGGAGATTCCGCAACGGTTATGAGTGCCGCAACGGTTCCGAGTATTCCGAGTAAGGGAAACGTAGCCGTAAGATTTGCATATATTTGATATAAAATAAGCATTTTGTGACCGTAATCGCGAAGACGTTTTCCCGTTTCCTTCGAAACCTGTACTTTTGCCGCCGTTCCCGTAATGAGCTCACCCTTCGGGTAACGGATCGCGTTGCCCTTTGACTTTAATACAAGCGAGGCGATAAACACGCCAAAGTTTATCCCCGCAAATATGAAAATAAGTAAATTGTCATATTCCGATATAAATCCCGCAATTCCTTCAAATCCGCCCATATTTTTCCCTCCCGTCGGTGCGTTATAATCTTTTGCTGCGCCCTTTTTTAGATACTTTAACCTTGGTTTTGGTCAATCATGTGTCAAAAAAATGTTCTTTTAAAGGCATTATTTTTTATTTTAACATCTTAACTCCCACAAATATACATTTTGTGCTATAATCACCGAAAATCGATGTGTGAATGTTAATTGAGAAGTTAAAACCGACTTCTCATAATCGATTATCGTACCGCTTTGCGGTTTTTTTATCGGGAATTACCTTGCCTTGCCCGATAAATCATTTTTCACGCACCGCCATATGATGAAAGCCGGGTTACAACATGTTAACAAAAATCAATGACAGAATCTCATATATCAAAGCGACCCCCGATCCTCTTTCCGCAGACATAGGAATAGTTACGGGTGACACAAAAATTTTCATATTCGACGTGGGTGCGAATCCCGAACCTTTATCCGAACTAAATACGGTACTTTTAAACAATCCCGATAAATTGCCCGTTTTTGTACTCTCGCATTTTCATTCGGATCACACGGGAAACATTGTAAATATCGATTTCCCCAATATTTACGGCGGGCAAGAAACAATAAAACATATAAAAAAAGGAACCGTAGTCGCAGCTCCCCTCGCATTTTCGGACGGCGTCGAAATCAAAATTTTCCCCATTCCTTCGTCCCACGCCAAGGGATGCATCGGAATGTCAATAGACGACGAATTTGCTTTCATGGGCGACGCAGCATATTCCGCCGAAAAAGACAATAAGCAGATTTACAACAAGAATTTGTTGAAAGACGAAATCGAATTTTTAAAGACTCTCCCCGCAAAAAAATTACTCTTAAGCCACAAGGAACGCTTTATATATCCCAAAAACGTAATCATAAGACAACTTGAGAGCGTATATGCAAATGCGTCAAAGGACGACATGTATATTTATATATAAAAAACTTAAAGTTCAACTTCGCAATAAAAAACCGGACCTCTTTCAAATCCGGTTTTTTTGTATCACATTTTATTAAATCACGTTCCGACTCTCCGAACATTTCGTCAACCTTCCCGTTTTCTCAATGTTTTTTGATACTCCTCTTTAAATTTCTTTGCATAGCTGTATCCGATCGGAATAACCGTATCCGTTTCTTTGAGACGTATGTGTCTTGAGAATATATGTTCAACGTACAACATGTTCACAAGATACGACTTATGGCATCTTATGATATCATATTCCGAAAGTTTCATTTCCCACTCGTGAATTTGGCCCGTCGCAAAATGAGCCCCGGCTTCCGTATGAATCATCGTATAATTTCCGTATGCCGAAAGCGAAACTATTTTAAACGGATCGAGAATCCGTGCCCCTGCAAAATCCATGATTTTAACTCTTTCAGGTTTTGTCTTGTGAGCCAATGTATTACGCAAAAATCCATGCACCTTTTTTTCTTTCACGGGTTTATTCCATATTTCAAATATTCCCAAATTGATTAACCCAACAATCCCCAACAGTTGGTTTGACATGCAAATAACTCTGAAAAATTTTTTGGTCTTCCCAAGCTTCCGCAAAAACCCGGTTTTTTCTTTTTCTCTCGATCCGAGCGAAAAAAAAAGCACCGTCATTTCATCTCCGTCGTACTCAAGTACTGCTTCCTTCGATGAAAACACGGTGCATGTCCCGGATATTGAATTTGCCTTGAAAAAGCTCTCACACGAACCGATCAAAATTCTGCGATGATATTCCTCATCATCGCAAATCCCAACACTAAACATTTTTCATTTCTCCTCCGTATATTAAATTTTATGTTTGCGGCCCCGTTTCCTTATTCCGAAATACATGAAAAAAACACTTACCGGATTCGGCCACAAAACGCGCAACCATGTATTCAATTATATCATTTCAGGGATTAAAATACAATATATAGTGGATTAAATTATAAGTTAAACATAAAAAGCCCGTTCATCGTTTTTGCGGACAGATGCACGGGCTTTAAAATACATTTTTTTGTTGATCACCGATTGAATAATACACGACTTAAGCTTTGTGACGAGCAAATGTCCTATTTTAATCCTCTCAAGATACAACCGGTTACTTTGCGTGATATTCTGAAGCTGTTAAGCTTTATCACATCACATTTTGCCATGTTTTTTGGTCCGAACATGCCATCACCCTCGGTAATGATGACTCCGGTCTTTTTTCCGTATCCGGAGCACGAAAGTGCGGTATCCCATTCGGTTACGGTCCACGGCAGAAGGCTTCCGACCAGGTACTTCTTCGAAAAACGTATTTCGGCGGCATCGGAAAGTTCACTTCCAAAATCACAAATAACATATTGATAGTCTCTTCCCCGCCATCTTTTGACGTCCTCCGAAAGCACGCGTTTGCCTACCGTAATTTTGTCAAAATCAAAAGAATAGCTTTGTGATCCCGCAGACGCACGCCTGTCCTCAACATACTCTAAGTTTCCCTTTTCGTTGCAGTCAAGTAGCAGCACACGTCCTTTTTTCTTTTTTTGCAAGAGTTCCGCAAGCATAAGCGAAAACCAGGTGCCGTGATACGCGGTCGGAACGCCCGTAACGGCAATCCACACACCTTCCTCGTTTTTTTTTACTTTTCCCGACTTTTTAAGCTTAGTTAAATCTTCCTTTAACTCTGCAGTGCTTAAATAAACGCTCTTTCTTTTTCTCAAAGCTTTATTCACAATCTTTTTGAATCCTGCCGGCGCTACGGGCGTAAACATCAGCATATATTCAAAAATCTTTCCGAGAGCATATATATCCGTCAAAAATGTCACATTCATGCCCTCGTTCTGTTCCGGCGCCGAATATCCTCTTGTCCCGTAAATCAATGTTTCCGACGTCTTTTTTTTGCAACAAACAGCACTGCCGAAATCAATCAACATTACTTTTTTGTCGGATATGATTATGTTTTCCGGCTTAAGGTCAAGGTGAAGTATGCGGTGCGCGGGATTATGAATATAAATCAGAATTTCGGATAATTGGATCGAAAGATCCAGAAGCTCAGAATCTGTAAGAGAATTTTTTCGATTGAGGTAATTTTTAAGGGACTCACCTTCGATAAATTCCTCCGAAAGAAATGTAAATCCGTCTTTTTTCCATATATCGTAAACAATCGGAATTTGCGGACTTTTGAATTTTTGTAAAATGATTGCTTCTTTAAGCAGCAGATCATGATCGGGATGGTGTTCGGAAAGGCATTTGATTATGCGCCTTGCCTTAAGATCTCTGTGTTCGGCAAGTATCACCGCCCCATAACGGTTCTCTTTCAAAACCTTAAGGACAAGATACCCGTCGATATCAATTTGCATGATCCTTTCTCTCCTTTCTTTTTTATTTGTTTGTTTTCGGACCACGCATAAAGTATATTTAAATCGACCCTTCACGGCAATATCGCAAATAACCAAAAATCGGGGAACAAATTATACACATTGCACAAAAATCCGTACCCCCGCGTTTTGCCTTTAAATAATCCCTCCTTTTAAGTTTATTTATTGACTTTTGGATTATGAATGGCTATACTTACGTGTTACAAAAGGAGAAATATATGGAAATCAAAAAAATAAACGAAAATCAAATAAGGTGCATGTTGACAAAGGAAGACCTTTCGGAACGCGACCTCAACGTCTCGGAACTTGCCTACGATTCGGATAAGGCAAGAGACTTGTTTTCGGAACTTCTCGTTACCGCATCGAACGATCTCGATTTTGATACCGACGGAATTCCGATTGTTATCGAAGCCGTTCCCATGTCTCACGGTTCCCTTATGCTCCTTGTAACCAAATCAATAAGACCCACGGAATGTCTCAATTTTGACTCGATAAAATTATCAAACACGGACGATGACGGTGTTTCCGACGCCTTCGACATAGATAACAATTTTGAAACACTTAATTTAAATAATGACGTACCTGACGATTTTTCGGAAGACGATACCGTTTCCGATGATTCGGATGACGAAGCTCTCTCATCCGATGCCCAAGACTCCGACTCCGATGATGTGACCGCTCCCGACCCCCGTCTTGTTGCGGATATTTTTAATGCCTTCACGGCGATCCAAAAGCTTATCGGAAATCGTGCGATTGCGGAAAAGAAAGAAAAGGCAGAAAAAAAAGAGGCCGCTACCGAGTCTCAAACCGTCACACAGCCAAAGCCCGTTATTACTTCAATGTGCTTTGCTTTTAATTCCGTAACCGAAATACACAATCTCGCAAAGATTCTTTTGCCTCTTTACTCGGGCAGAAATACGCTTTACAAGTCATATACGGACGGAAAATATTTCCTTGTTTTAAAGAAAGGCAATTACGACGATACAAAGTTTTCAACCGTTTGCCACATATGTTCCGAATACGGAACATATGTGCGCATGCGGTATGCTTCGGTCGCATTTTTTGATGAACACTTTAAGGTAATCTTCAAAGACGATGCCTTGCAAATGCTTACTTTCCAAGATAAGCATTGATTTGGTCAACAAGAGAGTCAACATCGATTCCGTGAACCATGCAAGCTTCTTCGAGAGTTTCACCCTGAGCCGAAGGACAGCCCACGCAATGCATTCCGGCATTTAAAAGAATACCGATAATATTTTGATTGATGCTCACAAGTTCAGCGATTGTCATATCCTTTGTAATCATATTAAATCACCTCCGTATTTTTTGGTTGATTATATAACCTAAAAAATTATTAGTCAACTTTTACTTGCAAAAACAATATGTAATGGTATAATACAATTGCTTTTAAAACAAGCACAAAGCAAACAACTTTTCAAAATCAATAGGAGGATTTAATCATGGCATACAAGATTAACGACGGTTGCGTAAGCTGCGGAGCTTGTGCGGCTGAGTGCCCCGCAGGCGCTATTTCCGAGGGTGAAGATCATTACGAGATCGACGCAGACGCATGTCTCGATTGCGGTTCCTGCGCAGCAGCTTGCCCTACAGGTTCAATTGAACAGGCATAATTAAGCAACAAAAAAGAAGCCTTTTATGAAGGCTTCTTTTTTTAACTCTATTCTTCGTCGTCTTTTGCGTCCTGCTGTTCGAGCGTCGCAAACTTTTGAAGCTCACCCATCCATTTAAGGCGAATCGGTCCCGTCGTACCGTTTCTTTGCTTTGCGACAATAACTTCCGCAACGCCCTTGTCTTCCGAATCGTGATTATAATATTCGTCACGGTAAATAAACATTACAACGTCGGCATCCTGCTCAATAGATCCCGATTCACGCAAATCCGACAGCATCGGGCGCTTGTTGTCACGCGATTCAACGGCACGCGAAAGCTGTGAAAGCGCGATAACCGGACAATTTATTTCTCTTGCGAGCGCCTTTAACGATCTCGAAATTTCCGCAACTTCGTTCTGTCTCGATTCCGCTTTTCCGGACGCCGTCATCAATTGCAAATAGTCGATCATCACAAGTCCCAAATCTTTTTCTATTTTTAATTTTCGGCACTTGGTACGAAGGTCGCTCACCTTGATTCCGGGAGTTTCGTCGATATAAAGCGGCGCTTCCGAAATATCGCGCGACGCTTCAAGCAAATCCGTCCACTCGCTGTCCTTTAATTGTCCCGTTCTTATCGATTCCGAATTCACCTTCGAATTCATCGAAAGCATTCTGTTAAGCAACATGTCCTTTGACATTTCGAGACTGAATATTGCCGTCGGAATATGCGATCTTACGGCAACATAGTTGGCGATATTGAGCGCCAACGCCGTTTTACCCATTGACGGACGTGCGGCAAGAAGGATAAGATCCGACTTTTGAAGACCCGAAAGCTTAAAATCAAGATCCCTGAGTCCCGTCGCAATTCCCGTAATTCTCGAATTGTTTTGAGCCGCAAGCTCGATACGGCGCAAGCTTCTGTATACTATGTCACGAATATTTTCAAAATCAGCCGTTCCGCGATTTTGAACAAGATTAAAGATTTCCTTTTCCGTTTCTTCAAACAATTCGTCGATCGGCATATTTCCCTGAAACGTCTTGTCCCTAAGCGTTTCAAGCGTTTTTATGAGTCTTCTTTCCTTTGACTTTGAAAGAACAATGTCAACATAATGCTTTATGTTTGCCGAAGTCGGAGTTTGCGAAATCACTCTGTTTATATTTTCAAGTCCGCAAAGCTCGGGCGCAACGCCCATTTCCTTAAGCTTGTCCGTAAGCGTTGTCGGGTCTATCGCCATTCCTTTTTGTGAAAGTGCGACGCAAGCTTCAAACATCACCTTGAATTCCTGCTCATAAAAGTCATCGGCAATCAAATAATCCGTTGCGGCAAAAACGGCATCTTTATCCATAATCATCGAACCGATTACGGATTGCTCCGCCTCATGACTGTGAGGCATTACTCTTTTTAATACATTTTCTTCCATTATGCCCCCAAAATTAAAGCAACATGTCCGCTTAACACGGACATAAAGTTCATATAAAAATCGCTTAATTTATTCTCCCACAACCTTAACCACAAGCTCCGATGTAACCTGCGGATGAAGCTTAACGGGAATATGATATGTTCCGATGTTCTTGATGGGTTCGGGGAGAACCATTTTCTTTTTGTCAAACTCAAATCCCATCTGCGTCTTTACGGCTGCAGCGATTTCTTTTGCCGAAACCGAGCCGAACGTTCTTCCGCCCTCTCCGCTCTTGATTGAAAGAGTAACGCTTCCCGATTTGATCTTATCGGAGAGCTTCATCGCCTCATCAAGTAATTCCTGCTCACGTTTTGCTTCCGCAAGCTGCTTTGCCTTTAAGTCGTTTAACGTCTTCGGTGTTTTTTCGACGCCGAGTCCTTTCGGAATAATGAAGTTTCTTGCATAACCGTCGCTTACTTTAACGATCTGTCCGCTTTTTCCGAGCGTCTTAACATCCTTTAAAAGAATTATTTCCATAAATCACTTTATCTCCTTATTTTCTTTCATTTGAACAATAACCTGTTTAACCTTGTCTATCGCCTCATCGATCGATATGTTTTCAAATTGAACACCTGCGGCGCTCATATGTCCGCCGCCGCCCAGTTTTTCGGTAAGCACCTGAACATTAAGTTCATCGATCGAACGTGCGCTTACGTATACCTTGTCATTGTATTTGGTAAACACAAACGCGCCTCTGATTCCGTCGATTCCGAGGAGCTCGTTTGCCACCTGCGCGGCAACAACCGTGGGGTTCTCGAGCCCTGTTGCGTCAGATTTTGCAAACACGTAGTGATCCATAAATATTTCCGCACCGGATACAGCTTTTGCACGAGCCTTATATTCATCGTAATCCGATCTGAACGCTTTACGGACTCTTGTGATATCGGCACCGTTTCTCCTTAAGAAAGCAGCCGCCTCAAATGTTCTTACGCCCGTTTTCACGAGGAAATTGTTTGTGTCGATCATTATACCGCCGTACATCACGTCGGATTCAATCGGGCGAAGCTTCAAATCGTTTTCAACGTATTGGAACATTTCCGTAATCATTTCACATGTTGACGAAATATAGGGCTCAACATACGACAAAACGGTATTCTCTATCTTGTCGCTCATCTGCCTGTGGTGATCGAATACGATAACGGTTTCCGTGAGCTTTAAGAGTTCCGGCGTATCCGTATAAGTGGGTCTGTTTACGTCAACAACAACAAGCAGCGTATCCTTGTCCACAAGCGTTTTTGCCTTTGCGCCCGAAATAAACATGTCCTCTTCGTATTCGGGATCCGCCGCAAACTTTGCTATTATCTGCTGTATCTGAGCCGTGGGATCCGTAACGCATATGTAGGCTCTCTTGTTTAATGTCTTTGCTATACGGTAAATTCCGACACCCGCACCGACGGCATCCGTGTCCGCCATGGAATGTCCCATCACGACAACCTTTTCCGTCGATTCGATATATTCACAAAGTGCTTCCGCCTTCACGCGCGCCTTGACACGCGTTGTCTTTTCCTGTGCCTGGGACGTTCCTCCGAAATATGTGACTCCGGTCGCACGCTTAACAACGGCCTGGTCGCCGCCGCGTCCCATTGCAAGGTCGATTGCGGCATGCGCTGTCTCAAACGAAACCTTGTATGAATCGGTGATCGCGCCCACGCCCACGGAAATCGTAAGCGAAAGGTCATAAATATTCAAATTTCTGATGTTTTCGAGAATCGCAAAGCGGTTGCTCTCCATTTGAAGCAAATGCTTTTGCTTTGTGATAAACAAATATCTGTCTTTTTCAAGCCTTCTCACTATCGCATCGTAAGGCTTCATGTATTTGTTTATCTCACGCTCAATCCATGCGGTCGCAAGCGAGCGCCTTGTGTCGTCCGCGTTTTCGAATGCTTCGTCAAAGTTATCGATATAAATGAGTCCGGTAATGAGCTTATCGTCAAAACTCTGTTTCCTTAAGGATACATTTTCCGTTTCGTTGTAAAGAAACAAAGCAATAAGCGAATCCTCCGGGGCATCGGAAAGATTTTCGTACTTCCATAAAACCATGTCTCCGTATTCCGACGGAGTAATGAGACGAAGTTTCAAAATAAAATTGTTTCTTCCGTATGCTATATGTTCCGTTACGTCTTCCTCAACCGTCGGAAGGTGAGTGAGCGTGTCGTTATTGAATATCTTTGTTATCGGAACGTTTTGCCAACGCTCAATCGCAATCAAATCTTTCAGGTCGTTGTTTGCCCAAATCAGATTTCCGTTTAAGTCAAGAAGACCGAAAGGCACGTCAAGTTCTTTAAGCATTTGGTGCTCGGCATGGTTGAATTCCGTGGCAAACGAAACAAGCTCCGTAACCGCCTCGTGTCTCTTAAAAATTGCGACAAGAATACAAACTGCGGAATATAACAAAGTATACAGCAGCACAAAAGGTATTGTTGCGGGGAAAAAAAGGCACATTGTTATATCGAAGCACAAAATGATAATAAGCAAATATGCCGGCCAGTTAAAATAAACCGCCAACTTCCCGTTAAGTTTTATGTTTGTTTTCTCTCTTTTCATACACGGCTCTTCTTTCTCCCAAGGGTGTTCCCGAGGACGACAGCGGGTATGTGGCTAGATTGCCGCCGTTACAAAAATGTCATAGATTGCTTTTATGGCATTTTCAAAATCGTTGTTTGAAATACCGATGATAATGTTAAGCTCGGATGAGCCCTGATCGATCATCTTGATATTGATGTGATTGTGTGCGAGTGCCGCAAAAATTCTGGCGGCAACACCGTGATTTGATTTCATGCTTCTGCCCACAACGGCAATAAGAGCAACATCCGAATCTATTTCGATGCTGTCGGGATTTGTGAGACGGTGAATTGCCGCAAGCACCTGCTGCTCTTTACCCTCGAATTCGGGCTTATGCACAAATACGGACAATGTGTCGATTCCGGACGGCATATGCTCAAACGAAATTCCCGACTCCTCAAATGCCTGAAGCGCACGTCTGCCGAAGCCGATTTCGGAATTCATTTGGTCTTTTTCGATGTTTATCGAAACAAATCCCTTTTTGCCCGCAACTCCGGTGATCGTAAACTCGGATTGCTTACATGTGTTTTCGACAATCATCGTGCCGGGATCTTCGGGATGATTTGTGTTTTTGATGTTGATCGGAATTCCGCTCTTTCTGACCGGGAAAATGGCATCCTCGTGAAGAACCGTCGCACCCATATAAGAAAGCTCTCTGAGCTCCTTATAGGTAATCGTCGTGATAACCTTGGGGTCTTTCACTATTCTCGGGTCGGTAACCAAAAATCCCGAAACATCCGTCCAGTTTTCGTAAAGATCCGCAGAAACCGCTCTCGCAAGAATCGATCCCGTTATGTCGGAGCCGCCTCTTGAAAATGTTTTTACCGTGCCTTCCGGTGTTGCACCGTAAAATCCCGGAAGAACAACGTTGTCAAGTTCTTTCATTTTTTCCGATAAACGCGTGTTGGTTTCTTCCGGAAGAAAATTTCCTTTTTCGTCAAACAGTATAACACTTGCGGCGTCCAAAAAAGTGTACCCCAGATATTCCGCCATCAAAATTCCGTTTAAATATTCTCCTCTTGATGCGGCATATTGAACTCCCGCTTTATTTTTAAAGTTTTCTTCTATCGTCTTAAATTCATGAGCCAAATCCGTCTTTAAATTTAAGCCTTTTATAATTTCATCGTAACGAGCCTTTATTTTTGAAAGCATTTCGGAAAAATCCGCGTTCTTTTCGGCAAGTTCATAGCACTTATAAAGCATGTCCGTGACTTTTGTGTCGTTTCCGAATCTTTTTCCGGGTGCGGACGGCACAACATATTTTCTGTCCGGATCCGCCTTGATGATATTTCCCACCTTTTCAAACTGCTCCGCGGAAGCAAGCGAGCTTCCCCCAAACTTTACAACCTTAATCATTTCCTTTTATCTCTTTTCATATATTTTTATAACACTTATCGGGGCAAAAAACTTTGCCCCGATATCATACCATTTATTTTCATTTTTGGCGACAGAAAAATTACACTCATTTACAGTCCCGCTTATACACGTTTTATGAATGCATTTCGGGAAGCATGTAATTTTGTTCGTCGGCTATATATTCCTTTGAGAAATCGGCGTCTCCGCCCGTCTTGATCTTGTCGAGATACTCATGTGCGGCATAAATATCCTCGTTCATCTGAATAACGGCTATCGCGATATTTGAGCAATGGTCGGAAATTCTTTCGTAATTTGTAATCAAATCGGTAAGGATAAATCCGAGCTCTATCGTACACTTGCCGTTTACGAGACGCTCGATGTGACGCGACTTTATCTGCTGCGTGAGATTGTCTATAACCTGCTCGAGAGGCTCGATCTTTCGTGCAAGCTCTATGTTTTCGGATGCGAATGCCTGCACCGTATCCGAAATTATCTGTTCAACAGCGCTTTGAAGCACTTCAAGTTCTTTTTGCGCTTCATCGGAAAACGCATATCCCTTTGTGTGAAGCTCCGACGCCGCTTCCTTAATATTTAAGGCATGGTCGGATATTCGCTCGAAATCGCTTATGCAATGAAGAATCTTTGCTACCGCGTTGCTGTCCTTTTTGGAAAGTCGCTTGTTTGTAACCTTTACAAGATAATTTCCGAGTTCGTCTTCGTAGGCGTCCGCTTCCTGCTCAAGATCTTCGACAAGCTTTGCCTTTGCGGGATCGTAGGTCTTCAAAATTTCGATCGCGTTAAAGAGAGCCGCACGTGCGATATTTGCCATGTTGAGCGTAACAACCTTACATTGCTCGATTGCAAATGTGGGTGTTTCAAGGAAACGCACATCGAGAAGCTTAAATTCTTTGTTGTCCTGTTCATCCGATTTTTTCTTTGCATCGGGAACCGTAAGCACGGCAAGCTTTTCGATCACTCCCGCAAACGGGAACAGGATTATTGTCGTACCTATGTTAAAAAGACTGTGGATAAGCGCTATCATCGATGCCGACGCGGGCTCGTTCACAAACGCAAAATCGAATATCGCATCCGCAATATAAAATGCGGCAAGGAAAATCACAGTACCTATCATGTTAAAGTAAAGGTGTACAAACGATGCCCTTTTGCCGTTCTTTGAAGCTCCGACGGCGGAAATGAGAGCCGTTGCGCACGTACCTATATTCTGTCCCATGATAATGGGAATGGCTGCGGAATAAGTAACCGCACCCGATATACAAAACGCCTGAAGAATACCGATTGAAACCGCCGAGCTTTGAATGATTGCGGTAATTGTGAGTCCCGCAAGAACGCCCAGAATCGGATTTGAAAATTTTATAAGAAGATTACGGACTTCGGGAAGCTCGGCAAGAGGTTCAACCGCATCCGACATTGCACTCATACCGAACATAAGAAGTGAAAATCCGAGAAAAATTGTTCCGATGTCTTTTTTCTTTTCGCTGTGGCATGCCATCTTTAAGATGATGCCGGTAAATCCCATAATGCCTACAAGCGACGACGGCTTGAAAAGCTTAAGCACAAACGGAACTTCGTCGCCCATACCCGCGAGGGACAATATCCACGACGTGATCGTTGTACCGATATTCGCACCCATAAGTACGCCGACAGCCTGTGAAAGCTTCATGATACCGGAGTTTACGAGTCCGACAACCATAACGGAAGTTGTACTCGACGACTGGATGACCGCGGTAACGATCGCACCGAATATTACCGCCAAAAATCTGTTAACGGTAAGCTTTGAAAGAACCGTTTCGAGCTTTCCGCCCGACAGTTTTTCGAGATACTTACCCATTGTGTCCATACCGAAGAGAAATACGGATATTCCTCCCAGAAACTTAAGAGCCACAAATATGTCCATTTTGTTCCTTCCTTTTCTGCATTCCCCGACGCAGAATAAAAACATTTACTCAATTCACATGCAAACATGTTAAATCTTACATTAGAAATGTGAAAAAATCAAGAAAAAAACCTAAACGAAATGTGAAACGGATTATTATTTTTTTCGGTATATATATTTAAGAAGATATTGTTATCTTATGTCACAACGGATATCATATAGGATACAAGGTTCAAAAGGTTCAAAATTTTGAATGCTGTATCATACCGATACAGTCCCGCAAATATAAAAAAATCACGGAGATTTATATGTTAAAGAAAATCACAGTCAAAAAGCTTTCAATCATGTTTGTCGCATTTTTGGTTTTGTTTGCCTCATTTCCTGAAACCCCTATTTTTGCAAAGCGCAAATATAACGAAAATGATTTTACGGTGTCTGTTTCCGCCGGATACGGAAATACGGTTGAAGCCTACAAAAACGCCCCTTTTCTCGTTACCGTAAAAAATAACGGCGAAGATTTTACGGGAAAACTCATGTTTTCTTTATTGTCGTCTTCGGGTTCTGTGCTTTCCTACGAAAAAAACCTCGAATTAAATAAGGGTGACGAAAAAACGTATGAAATAATCGCCTATCTCTCCGCCGCATTTACAAATTGCACCGTATCTCTTTGTGACGAAGACGGAGATCCTGTTCTCATGAAAGACGTAAATATAAACTTTGACACAACACGGGACACTCTTAAAATCGGTGTGCTGACGGATGACATAAATGCTCTTTCATGGCTCTCAAATGTGTATCTTTCGGGCATAGCGTCGCTTAAAACATCCGTCATAAAGCTTGATTATAAGACAATGAGCACGTCTCCCGAAGCGTACGAAATGCTTGACGCAATCATTGTATCCGATTATTCGACCGACAGGCTCTCGGAATCCCAAATAAACGCAATCCTCGAATACGTCGCAAACGGCGGACTTTTGATGTTCGGAACGGGCGAAAATTACAACAAGGTTTTTGCGGCTTTTAAGGACAAATTAAATATTTCTTACGGAAAAGTATCGTCTGTCACATCCGACTTCGGAGTATCCTCGATCGACACATCAAAAATTGTTTTTGAAACGGGCGACGAAGGCTACAATTCCCGAATTTTACACGTAATATACGAAATGGACTGGGAAAAATATGAAGAAAGCGACTTTTTTTCTTTATCCTCCTATGATCAATGCGTAAAAATGTACTCGGATTACAAAGACGTTTTGATAAATTATCTTTGGACAAATTCTTTCGGAGAAGAATATTCGCAAACGCGTGCATACACTGATTCCTCATCTCTTTCGCAAATGGAAAAGGAATTCGAATCCGCCTGCATTTATTCGTATTGCGAGGAAATTTTGAGCAGATACACATCCGGCTATCGTGACATATTGTTAAATAAAACCGTACTCTCGGGTGAATATGTTACCGCAAATATCCTTGAACTCGGTACCGGCGTCACGCTTCTTGATTCTTTAACCGCTACCGGCACCACTTATCCGTTTGTGACCCAACTCACCTACGATAAGGGGAATTTGGTTTTCCTCGCAACCGATATCACCAAATCTCCTTTTACGGATTATGGGCAAAATGCGGATATTTTATCATATATACTTTTGGAAACGATAGGCGACGCATTTTATACGGAATACACGAACGCTTCCAATTATTCCTATTATTACGGCAACAACGATTATTACAATAAATCGAATCTTGCGGAAAACCTCTCAACCGGCAAGCTCCTTCCCGTGCTTGCATATATTTTGATACTTTTCGTATTTACGGCTATGGTGTTTATGGCATATTTTTACCTTAAAAAACGCGGAAAACAGATGCTTTTATGGATTACAATCCCGGCATTTTCCCTCATCGCGTGCTTACTTATTTTCGTATCCGGCATATCCGTGCGTTTCGGAAAGCCTCAGGTTTCCGTATGCCGTTTTACATGTGTTTCGGATGACGTGATTTCGGAGAACGTTGTTTCCAATATCGTATTTCCGAAAAACAAAACATACACAATCGATTTTGCATCGGAATACACGCCCAAGCTTTTGTCCGACGTTTACAATTATTATAATTACTACAGCTACGGTTCAAGCACCAAGCAAAGTGACGTAACGTGGCTCGACAATTCAGGCACCAATTCGATATCGGTTAAAAATTCCGCGGCAATGGGAAGCGCGTCGTTTTATTTTTCGAGATTAAAGAACAAAGACGACTATAAAATAGATTTTGTGGCAAATTACGAAAACGGAGTTTTGACGGGACATATAACGAACAATACGGCTTATACGCTCACGGACGGCACAATAATTCTCGATTACAATATTTTTAAAACAGGAAAAATTGCCCCGGGTGAAACCGTTGACTTGTCGACTCTCACGCCCGAAATCACGGTTGACGTTACCGATATATCCTACGGCATAGTTTACGGATATGATGTTTCAAACAAAATCCTCGGTGATATAAATTCGTCGGGATACATGCTCGGGCTTTCAAACGGTTCGTATAAAACAAATCAGCTTAAATACAGGTCGCTTAAATATTTGCTCAGCACCTCGCCGCTCACCGATATCCCGGGAATTAACGGAGAATCCGCAAATATTTATCCGTCAACCTATTACAATTCATATTCCGGAGCATTCACATCCGGAAGCAAGTCCATAACCGAATCCGACGCTTACTCTTACCTCGGTCTTAACGAAAGCGGCTTACCGCTCACACTTT
The DNA here is from genome assembly GCA_964653855.1 of uncultured Lachnospiraceae bacterium. Classification (GTDB taxonomy): domain Bacteria; phylum Bacillota; class Clostridia; order Lachnospirales; family Lachnospiraceae; genus RGIG3528. The sequence continues at coordinate 14,757 of CAZZFV010000003.1, read as the reverse complement.
CGACCGCGCCTTACTTTATCGCATTTAAGGAAACCGATACGGAATCGATTGTTGCGGATAAACGCACCGTAAATGAATACTCGGTTGAACTTATTTATATGCAGGCGTCAGGCACCAAAGGAGAATAAACAATGATCGAAATAAACGGGCTCAACAAAAAATTCGGTAATTTTACGGCATTAAACGATTTGTGTCTTACGGTAAACACGGGCGAGCTCTTCGGCTTTGTGGGCGCAAACGGCGCGGGAAAAACGACGACGATGCGCATATGCGTGGGACTTGAAACATGCGACTCGGGCTCCGTCAAAATCGACGGTACCGAAATCATACAAAAAAAAGGAACACGCGCATTTTCGGAAAAAGTAGGCTTTGTCCCCGACTTTTTCGGAGTTTACGATAATCTCACGACAAACGAATACTTAAAATTTTTTGCGGGTACCTACGGGATATGGGGAAAGACCGCGGACACGCTTGTTTCCGGGCTTCTCGAACTTGTAAACTTAACCGACAAAAAGGATTTTCAGGTAAATTCCCTTTCCCGCGGTATGAAGCAGCGTATGAGCCTTGCTCGCGCGCTTGTAAGCAATCCCGACATTCTCTTTCTTGACGAACCGGCATCGGGACTCGATCCGAAAGCCCGTCACGAACTCAAGGAAATACTTAAAAATCTCACGTCGATGGGAAAAACGATTATTATTTCTTCGCATATCTTACCGGAGCTCATCGAAATGTGCACAACAATCGGAATAATCAGTCACGGGCACATGCGTTTTGTGGGTTCCGCGCGCGACGCAAGCATGTTGTCGGAAGGCGGTGAAAAGCTTGAAATTGTCGTAAATTGCGATCCGGCTTTAGTCTTGCCCATTCTCCTCGAAAATCCCATAATCAAACACGCGGAATACACGGGGAACACAATAAAAGCGCTTTCGGAAGGTGAACAGTCGGATTATGCCGCTCTTTTAAAAAGCCTCGTGATACGTGACATTCCCGTTGTGTCCTATTCAAAAATCATGGAAAATGTGGAAGACATACTTTTAAATATCATGGAAGGAGACAAAAATGATTAACATAAATTTAAAAAATGCGGTTGCATACAAAGATATGAATATCAGCGCAAAAAGAAAGAAATTAAGCGTCATCCTTCTTGTTACCAACATAAGTATGCTGTTTATCGCATCGATTCTCCTTCTCTCCTACAACGGAGCGCTCGCAATCTATCAAACGATTTCCGCCGACAATTTTATAATTGCCTTCAACGTAATTGTAATTGTTGAATGCGTATTGCTTTGCATGTCGATTCCCGGCCTCACAGCCCCGCTCATCGCAAACGAACGCGAACGTCAAACGCTCGATGTGCTCCTTACCACAAAAATGTCCTATTTTGAAATTATAATAGGAAAATACACATCCGCACTTTGCTACGTTTTTCTTATACTCATAACTTCGCTTCCGTTTTTGTCGCTCACCCTTGTGTACGGCGGCGTTTCGTTTAAAGATTTGATTTGCGTGTTTTTGACGATTGTCGTAATGATTTTGTACCTTACCTCATTCGGCGTTTTCTTTTCGACAATATGTAAAAAAACGGCGGCGGCAAACATTCTGACACTTTTTGTGTTCGCTTTTCTCATTTTCGGAACATGCTTAATTGTGCTTATCGCGTATTTGCTCTCGATAAATTATGACTTATATTCGGGCACAACATACACAATGCGTGAAAAAATTGCCGACGCACTATTTTTCATTCTTTACTTAAATCCCGCCGCAACAGTTTTTGACACGCTTGACCTCACAACCGGATTTTCGCTTACGTCAACCGCAAACGGCATGGCATTTTTCGTATCGTCGTTTACGCAAAACATAAATTCAAGCGGTATATTCGTAAGATTTTGGAGTCTTATAAGCTGCATTTTGCAGCTTATCGTATCTTTCCTCATGCTTCATTTTTCCGCAAAAATGCTGGATCCGTCAAGGAGGAGGTATCATGGAAGAAAAAACAAAGTTTCTTAAAAAACTCGACGAAATCAAAAGAAGGCTTACCGTACTCCGTTTTACTGATCTTATGACATACGGAATCACGTTTTCCCTTGTGCTCACCGTAATCATATCGGTACTTGCGCTTTTTGTTCCGATATATATGTATAAATTGCTGAACATAATTATTGTTATATTTTTTGTTGTTTTTTCCGTCACGATTTCACTTGTATTTCGTCCGACCCTTAACGACGCCGCTCGAAAAGCCGATTCTCTCGGACTAAAAGAGCGCACGATTACGGCTCTCTCTCTCATCGGCTCCGACGACGAGATGGCATGCGTACAGCGCCGCGACGCCGCACTTCACCTTTTTACGATTGTTCCGAAACGTGACATAAAAGGGAAAAATAAAACAAAATATATTGTTTTGGCACTTCTTTGCCTTGCCGCTTCCGTTTCTCTTTCCTTTGTTTCCACTCCCGCAAAGGTGAATGCGGAAACAAAAGAAGAAACCGTGCGACTCGCAAAAGAAACCGAAAAAGAAATAAAAGAGGAATTTGAAAAACTTGACACGGCACTCGAGTTTACGGACGAAGAGCTTGAAACTCTCAATTCTCTTATCAAAGAAGCAAGTAAAGAAATGAATAATGCCGCGTCAAAGGATTCCGTTAAGCGTGCATACGAGAGATACGAAAAGAAGCTCGCGAATGCGCTTAAATCGATTGCAGACACCAAAACCGACTCTCAAATTGCGGACGCGTGCGAGTCATGCCCGGAACTTGCCGGTACTTTAAAACAAAACGAAAGTACAATAAATCCCACCGAAACCGCAAACGCGGGAAATACGGGGAACACGGGAAACACGTCCGATAAATCCGACAATTCCGGTAATTCCGGAAACTCAGGAAACTCAGGAAACTCAAGTAATTCCGGATCCGATGCCACAGGTGAAAATCCGGGAAACACAGGCGACGGAAGTTCAAGCGGTGACACCTCCGGGAGCACCGGTGAAGAAAGTTCAAGCGGTGACACTTCCGGGAGCGCCGGTGACGGAAGCTCAAGCGGTGACACCTCCGGCGGTAACTCAGGCGAAAGTTCCGGCGATAGCGAAGGCTCAACCTCCGGCGGTAACTCGGGCGACGGCACGGGTAGCGAAGGCGAG
>CAZZFV010000003.1:5149-11524 GCA_964653855.1 uncultured Lachnospiraceae bacterium | reverse complement strand
CGAAGGCTCAACCTCCGGCGGTAACTCGGGCGACGGCACGGGTAGCGAAGGCGAGAGTGAAAGCGGTGGCGACGGCACCGGTACAGGCACAGAAGGCTCAGGCACCGGGAGCTCCGGCTCAGGCACCGGCACAGGTTGGAATACGGGCTCTAATACAGGCACCGAAACCGACATGGCATTATCAACGGAAACAATTACCGTTCCGTCAAATTTCACGGATACTCAAATTAACGGAAAATCGGACGGAAGTTCTTCCGGCGAATACACAAGCGTCAACGATTCCGCAACGTTTTCAGGTACGGCAACGGATTATGAAAAAGTTATTTCCGAATATACAAAAAAAGCATATACGGCAATCGATTCTGAAAGCATCCCCGACGCACTCAAAGGAATCGTAAAAAATTATTTTTCGGATCTTTCCGAATAGGAGGATATAAGCAAATGGATGAAAAGGATTTACAAATCGCCGCAGAAAAAATAGAACGCTCGGAAGAGGAAATTTCAAAAAAAATCGTGGGTCAAAAGGAAGTAATACGTGAAGTCATAATTTCGATGCTCACAAACGGAAACGTGCTTCTTGAAGGCGTTCCGGGGCTCGGAAAAACGGAACTCGTAAAAACCGTCGCACGTGTTACGAGCCTCGCGTTTTCACGTATTCAATTTACGCCCGACCTTATGCCTGCGGATGTTACGGGAACAAACTTAATAGTAAAGGAAAACGGAAACAACGTCTTTTCGTTTGAACAGGGACCGATATTTGCGAATCTCGTTCTTGCCGACGAAATAAACCGTGCGACTCCGAAAACGCAATCCGCACTCCTTGAAGCTATGCAGGAAAAAACTGTGACGGTCGGCAAAAAAACCTACTCTCTTCCCGCGCCTTTCATGGTTCTCGCGACACAGAACCCCATCGAAAACGAAGGCACCTACCCTCTTCCCGAGGCCCAGCTCGACCGCTTTATGTTTAAGGTGAAAGTGGATTTTCCCACAATCGACGAGCTCAAAAAAATAATGGATTTAACGGTCACCAACAAAGTCACGGAAGTAAATCCCGTTTTGAGCGGTGACGATATCCTTGAAATCAGAAAAATAATCCGTGACATAAAAATTGCGGACGCCGTTTCGGAATTTGCTCTCAAAACAGTCGTTGCAACCCATCCGGAACTTGATACCGCATCCGACTACGTTAAAAAATATATTTCGTGCGGTGCTTCTCCCCGTGCCGCACAGGCAATATTTAATGCGTCGCGCGCTCTTGCGCTTATCGACAAACGCGCAAACGTTTCATTTGACGACATAAAAAGGATGGCTTATCCCGTTTTTCGCCACAGAATTTCGTTGACATTTGAAGCAATGGCGGACGGAATTGATGCGGACACAATAATTTCCCATATTTTAAATGAGGTAAAATAACAAGTGGTTTACAACGAAACCTTTGATTCCGAATTTTATAATTCTCTCGCACTATTTAAAATGAATATGCAGATCCCCATTGCCGCGGGAAGCGAAGGCACGAGAAAGTCAAACGCAAAAGGCACGGGTGTCGAATTTTCCGATTTCAGGGAATATATCCCGGGCGATGACATAAGACGCGTCGATTGGAACGCATACGCAAGATTCGACCGCCTTTTTGTAAAGCTTTTTATGGAAGAAAAAGAAGGACTTTTTAGGATATACCTAGACTCATCCGCCTCGATGGACTATGGTGTCACAAAAAAGTCACGTCTTGCCTTGCAATTTGCCGCAGCATTTTCGTATCTTATTTTGGATAACAACGACCGCGTGACTCTCGGGATCATGAGTAACAACACTCTCTCACTCGAAAAATCCGTTTCCGGGATTCGCAGTTTTTCAAAAATTATCGATTCACTTTCAAGAGTCACATTTGCGGGAGAAAATGACCTCTACTCTTCGATTTCCGGAAAAGACATTCTTCACCCGGGCATTACAATCGTGATTTCCGATTTCTTCTCAAAAGATATCGAAAAAACAATCAAATACTTAAAGCAAAAGAAACAGGAAATAATTTTTATACACACTTTAGCGGAGGAAGAATTAAATCCCGTAATTCCCGGCACCTTTAACCTTGTCGACTCGGAAAACAACTTAAGCTTAAAAGTCACGGGCTCAAACGGGCTCCTAAAAAAATACGATAAGTCGTTAAACACGTATCTTACAAACACAAAGAACCTTTGCAAAAAATACGGCGTAAAATACATTTTTGCAAATACAAAAAACTCATTTATAAACACACTCAGAGGATAAAAAATGCACTTTTTGTACCTTTGGCCGCTTTTTCTTTTGATACTTATTCCGGTTATCGTAATAATGTATCTGTTAAAGCAAAAAGCGGAACAAAAGCGCGTCTCTTCCCTTTTCTTATGGAAAGAAATGTACGAAAACAGGGAATCGGAAACGCCTTTTGAAAAGCTCAAAAAAAATAAACTCTTAATAATCCAAATCATTACAGTTTTGGTTCTCGTTTTTGTGCTTATGTCGCCCTATCATGAAGACGAAAGCACGGACGCCGAAAACGTAATTCTTTTGATTGACAACAGCGGCAGCATGAGCACGCTTTTAAAGAGCGAACGCACACGCCTCGATTACGCAAAAAATGCCGCAAAGGAATATGTGAAATCACTCCCCGACAACGTAAAAATCACGGTAATTGCGTGCTCCGAGCGCACTTCCGTCGCAATATCAAACTCTGTTGATAAGCAAGCCGTAATAAGCGCAATAAATAAGATTGAAGGTACCGCATTAAAAGGTAATTGTGCGGCGGGGATAAATTTGGCGGCAAAATTAAATCAAAGTTCAAAAACCTCCGTCGCCGCATTTACGGACAGCGCCGTTGTTCTCGGTGACCTTAACGGCACCGTATACAATTTTTCGTCCGATGCCGAAAACACATCGATCGATTATGTTTCGTCAACAAAAAAAGACGATTCGACAATCATTCTCATAAATGCGACAAATCACGGTACTCTTTCTTATTCCGGTGACATAAATCTGTACGGCGACGGAAAAATCCTCGATGTTTTGACGGTAAACATTCCCGCGGGCGAAACAAAAACATTTTATTACGAGCCCGAAAACACGGAATTTTCGCTTTTAACCGCAGAGCTCAATAACGCGGACGCATTATCTTTCGACAACACATATTACGCCTTAAACGATTCCGTGCTTCAAAAAAAGGTGCTTTTGTTTACCGAAAAAAACATATATTTAAAGAAAGCGATTGAGCTTAACGAAAATATTATTTTACATGAAACGGATGATCCCGAAACGTTTTCGGGACTAAAGCTCACCGATTACGACCTTTATATATTTGACGGACAGGATATGATTCCGGACGTTCTCCCCGAAGACGGAAATTTGTTATTTATAAATTGCGAAACGTCCGACTTTTTCACGGATGCGGAAACATACGAAAACATATACTTAAACCTTTCGGATTCTGTCGTGACGCACGACATATACAATTTTTCGTTCGGCGTAACAAAAACATTTGCGGTTACATTGCCCGTAAACTCCGAATCATTCATAACAATAGGCGATAAAAGCGCGGGATTCATATGTGAAACGGACGAAAGAAAATACGGATACCTGGGATTCGACCTCCACTCGTCTGATTTTCCGCTCGATTACAGATTTCCGATACTTATGTGGAATTTGATTTCCGAGCTTTCGGACACATCGGTGTTATCGGAGCTTTCCCTTTATACGGGCGAATCCGTAACAATAAGTAATACGGGTACAACTAAAAACATTATCACCTACCCGGACGGCAAAACGTCATCTTATCCTTCAATTTCTGTTTTCACGGACACGGTCAATCAGGGCTTTTATACGGTAAAGGCGGATGACGGAAGCACTTACACATTTTCGGTAAACTTTGACATATCGGAATCGGGAAAAGAATCCGTAGATTCAACAACGCAAAGCACCGGTAATGTCGTCAACGTTAGCGGTAACGAAACCCAAAACTTTGACATAAGAACCGCTTTGATTATAGTTCTCTTACTCATAATGGCAATCGAATGGATTGTTTATATAAAGGACTGAATTTATGAAAGTAAGCTTTTCAAATCCTTTGTTTCTTCTTCTCATACCGGTCGGAATAATTTTACTTATTCTCTCCGTGCGTTTTATAAGAACACGCGCAAAGGATCAAAAAATAAAACAGGTAATTTTGCGAAGCATCATTTGGACGCTTTTGTGTCTTGCGCTTTCGGGAACCTCTTTAAGCGAACACACGCCCGAAACCGCAACGGTGTTTTTGGTTGACACATCCGACAGCGTAAGCGACAAAAAGGACGAAATCATAAACTTTATAACGGAATCCGTCAAAACAAAATCGACCGACGATTATGTGGGAATCGTCGCATTCGGAAAAGACGCAAACGTAAACAACTTTTTGTCGAAAGAATGTGATTTTAACGGAATTACCGTAAACGTAGATAAATCGGGAACAAATATCGAGTCCGCCGTGTCGCTTGCGCTAAGCCTTATGCCCGATTCCGCCGCAAAAAGAATCGTAATAATTTCGGACGGTGCGGAAACGAACGGTAACTTAAAAGAAATGCAGCAATCCGTAATCGATGCGGATTGCGAAATAAAAACATATACGCTTTCTCCTTTTCAAAATCCCGAAATATATGTCACAAACGTGACCGTACCGTCGGACGTCGGTATCGGTGAGACTTTCAAGGTTACCGTGGAAGTCGAAAGTAACGTAAACACGACCGCGCGCATTTCTCTTTATCAGGGGCGCACACTTACGGCAGAAAAGCAAGTCACACTCTCCAAGGGCACAAGCATCATCCCTTTTTTTGACACACAGACGGAGGCGGGGATAAAAACCTACCGTGTAAAAATCGATTCGGAAAACGACACTTATTCCCTAAACAACGAATATTCCGCTTACACAAACATCACGAAAAAAGCGCCCGTTCTTTTGATTGCGGACGACTTAAAAAATGTGGAATCTTTTAAAAAAATGCTCACGGATATGAGTTTTGACGTAAATGTAATTGTGCCCGCATCCGCTCCCGACACAATTTCCTCAATGCTCGAGTACTCTTGCATAATACTTTCGGATGTTTATGCCGCGGACCTCCCCGACGGATTTATGAATAATATCGAAGCCTATGTGCGTGATTACGGAAAAGGTCTCATCGCATGCGGCGGCAGAAACTCGTTCGGACTCGGTGAATATACGGGCACCGCACTCGAAACCGTGCTTCCCGTCGATTCCGAAATAAAGGGCGAAGCCGAGCTTCCGATAACCGCAATCGAATACGTTATCGACGTGTCGGGATCGATGAGCGGCACAGACATTACCGGCGTATCAAAGCTTGCGGCCGCAAAATCGGCACTTTCGGAATCACTTACAACGCTCCGCTCAATTGATTATGTCGGAGTGATCGCGTTTGATGATAGTTTCAGTAAAATCGTTCCTTTAAAAAAGATTGGTTCAAGCCTTTCGGATATCCGAAAAACAGTTTCCGGAATCACGGGCGGCGGCGGAACAAGCATCTATCCGGCGGTTGAAGCTGCGGTAAAGGATCTTACAAAATGCGACGCAACAATAAAGCATATAATTCTCCTTACCGACGGTCAGGACACTTATGCAAATTATTCTTCTCTTTTAAATGAGATAAACAATAACACCATAACGCTCTCCGCAATAGCGATAGGCAACGACAGTAACGTAACACTCCTTAATACCCTCTCGTCATCGGCCGGCGGACGCGTATATACGGTAACAAATTTAACCGACCTTCCAAAAATTTTCACGCAGGAAATACAGCTTACAGCAAATTATTACCTTGTTGACGAAGAATCAAAAACTTATATTACGGCATCGGACGACTTAATAAATGACTGTATATCGGACGGTGTGCCATCGATAAAAGCATATATAAGAACAACCGCAAAATCGCGCGCGACCGTACTTTTTGAGACGGAAAACGAAGATCCTTTGCTCTCCTGCATGCAATACGGGCTCGGAAAAACAATTGCCTGGGCAAGTGACATTACGGGCAATTGGTCCGGAAACTTTTTCGCGTGGGAAAATAATACATTACTCTGGAACAACTTGATTCAATTTGTGACAACGGATAATTCGGAAAAAGACTCATATGCGTCAGTCACAACAAAAGACGATACGGCAACCATTTCCTATACGACTTCAGATTATTCGGCTGCGACTCAAGTTGAAGCCGTAATCACGTCGGATTCCGGAGCGCAAAGCACCGTTACGCTTTATGAAAGGCGCCCGGGCGAATTTGAAGCGGAAACTATGCTTTCCTCTGAAGGCGTCTACATGGTTGCGATAAAAAAATATGAAGGAGACGAACTTATATCCGGACT
>CAZZFV010000003.1:0-5139 GCA_964653855.1 uncultured Lachnospiraceae bacterium | reverse complement strand
CCGCCGCAATAAAAAAATATTCGTCCGAATACACTTTTAACCGCACGTCAACGCTTTTGTCGGACTTTGCGCTCCTCACCTCGGGCACGGAAATAACGCTTCCCTCACAGGTATTTACAAAAAGCACAAAATCCGTTAAGGCAATGTTTGACATAACAACGGAACTTTGCCTTGTTGCGCTCTTTTTCTTTATTCTTGACATTGCATACAGGCGTTTCGGATTCAGAATTGTACCGGAAGGATTTTGGAAAAGAATATTTGATTTTAATAAGCAGAAAAACACTTTAAGAGTAAATCAAAATACATGTGAAAAAGTAACCTCAAAGTCAAGTGAAGCTCTAACCGCGAAAACAGGATTTGACACGGCAAACATTACCGAAAATTCGGCAACAAATAACGCTGCCGGAAGTACCGCTCACAAGAATTTAAAAGACAAAAAAAATAAGACTCCCGACGTGCTTGACACTTCGGCACTCTTAAACAGAATGAAGAAACAATAAAACACTCTTCTATAACAAAAAATACCCCGTATGCGAATAACATACGGGGTAACTTTTTTTATTCTACCGTGTAGGGCATAAGAGCTACGTGACGTGCGCGCTTAACGGCTGTCGTAACTGCTCTTTGATGCTTTGCACAAGCGCCTGTGATACGTCTGGGAAGAATCTTTCCTCTCTCGGAGATGTACTTGGATAACTTCTTTGTATCCTTATAATCTATTTCCGTAACACCCGCACCGCAAAATTCGCAAACCTTTTTTCTTCTGCGAATAATACGTCTCTTCATCGGTGCATCGGCATTTGTCTTCGGTGCTCTTTCATCTGTCATTGTATTATCCTCCATTCTTTCGTAATTGATAATCGGTGAATCCTTTTAGAAGGGAAGCTGATCGTCAAGACTTTCCGTAATGTTCATAAATCCCGAATCGGATCCTTCAAAATTCTGCTTTTGATCCGAATTTCCGTAGTTTCCGGAATTACCCGAAGCGGAATTCTTGCTTTCCGCGAACTCAACATTGTCAAGAACGACATCCGTTGTGTAAACGGTGTTGCCGTCTTTGTTTTTGTAGCTGCCCGTCTGAATGCGGCCTTCCGCTACAACCTTTGTGCCCTTCTTCAAATACTTTTCGGCGAATTCAGCCGTTTTGCCGAATGTGACGCAGTTAATGAAATCGGCTGTTTGCTGGTTTGAATCCGCATTACGTGCGACTCTTCTGTCTACGGCAAGTGTAAAACGTGCCACAGCGGAATTGTCTTTCTGTGTATAAGATACATCGGGATCTCTTGTGAGTCTTCCCATTAAAATGACTCTGTTCATTAGGATTTCCTCCGTTTTTATGCTTCTTCGACTCTTGTGATCAAGAATCTGATAACGTTGTCCCTTGTGCGAAGTCTGTCTTCTATCTCTGCAGGGGCTGTTGTCTCAGCATCGAACTGAATGAAGTAATAATATGCTTCGTTCATCTTCTGAACTTCGTAAGCGAGCTTCTTCTTACCCCACTCGGCAACATCCTTGATTTCGCCGCCGAATCTTGTGATAAGCTTCTTTGCATCTTCAACGGATGCATCTCTTACGCTGTCCTCTACTTTTGCACTAACAACTAAACATAATTCATATTTGCTCATAGTTATAGTTGCACCTCCTTCTGGTCAAATTTTGGCCAATCCCTTACGGATTAGCAAGGATTTTACTCGTCACAGAGATATATTTTAGCACTCTGCGTTTCTCTTGTCAACCGAAAAATGCGACACCAAGCACAATTATTCCGAGCGCGATACGATACCAACCAAACGGCTTAAAGTTATTCTTCTTAATAAATTTCAATAAGAATTTCATCGCAAATATCGATATGATAAACGACACTACGCATCCCGTGCCCAAAATTGCGATTTCGTTACCCGTAAACGAAAATCCGAATTTTATGAGTTTTAGAAGGCTTGCTCCCGCCATCACGGGAACGGCAAGGAAAAACGTGTATTCGCAAGCCACCGTTCTCGAGATTCCGAGCATCATTGCGCCGATTAACGTAATTCCCGAACGCGAAGTTCCCGGGAATGCCGCCGCAAGTATTTGGAAGATTCCTATTTGCAAGGCATTCATATATGTGATGTTCTTTAAATCGTTTACTTTAAAATTGCCTTTTTTTCCGATCGTGTTTTCCACAACTATAAAAATCACACCGAAAAATATAAGCGCAACCGCAACCGATACATAATTATAAAAATGCTCTTCAAAAAAGTCGTCAAAGAGTATTCCGAATATTCCAGCGGGCACACACGAAACAATTATCTTAAACCACAACGACCACGTGTCCGGTATATAAAAAGTATCGATGTCGTATTTATTTTTCCTTTTCTTCGTAAACGCAAACGGCCACAATTTGTCTATAAAAAGCACAACAACCGCAAGTATCGCGCCAAGCTGAATTATTACGTCAAAAACGTCAAAAAATCCGTTGCTTACATTCTCAAAAGGAATCAGTTTTTCCGCAAGTATCAAATGCCCCGTGCTGCTTATCGGAAGCCATTCGGTTATGCCCTCGATTATTCCGTATAAAATCGCCTTTAATAAGTCGCTCATCACTTTCCCCCTCTATCCCGGTTCACTCAATCGTTATCTGTGAAAAAGCTTCTTTGTTTGATAAACAGGCTCGCATGTAAGGTGAACGCCGAGCTTTCTGAATACGTTTTTGTCAACCTCCGACAACATAACGCTTGAATGCACTTCGCATCCTTTTAAAAGAGCCAAACAATCCATCGCGCGTGCGGCTTTTTCGTCACTTGCCGCGCAAATCGAAAGCGCAATCAAAAGTTCATCGAGGTGCAGTCTCGGATTGTGATTTCCGAGCACTCCCGTCTTCAGTTTTTGTACAGGCTCTATGATCGTGGGCGAAATAAGTTCCACGCTGTCTTCGATTCCGGCAAGAACCTTTATTCCGTTAAGAAGCATCGCCGACGACGCGCCGAGTAACGAACTTGTTTTTCCCGTAACTATTGTGCCGTCAGGAAGTTCCATTGCGGCGGCCGGTGCTCCCGTTAACTCCTCTTTTAAGAGTGCGGCACCCACAACCTTTCTTGCGGACACGCTTATTCCGGATTGCTCCATTATGAGTTCGAGCTTCAATACTTCGGCGTCGCTTCCGATTCCTGCTCTTCTTCTGCAAAGTGCGTCATAATAACGTCTTATTATCTCCGCACGCGATGCGCTTGCGCATATGCCGTCATCGATTATGCAATTGCCCGCCATATTGACACCCATATCCGTGGGAGACTTATAAGGCGATTCACCGAGGATCGTTTTAAACATCGCGTTAAGAACAGGGAACACTTCCACGTCACGGTTATAATTTACCGTTGTCTTTCCGTAAGCCTCAAGATGATAAGGGTCAATCATGTTTACGTCGTTTAAATCCGCCGTTGCGGCTTCATAGGCAACATTGACGGGGTGTTTAAGAGGCAAATTCCAAATGGGGAATGTTTCAAATTTTGCGTATCCCGACTTGATTCCGCGCTTATTGTCATGATAAAGCTGCGAAAGGCATGTTGCCATCTTTCCGCTTCCCGGGCCCGGCGCCGTAACAACAACAAGCGGCTTTGTTGTTTCTATGTATTCGTTTTTACCGAAGCCGTCTTCGCTCACGATATAAGAGATGTTTGCGGGATAGCCCGGAATTTTGTAGTGATGATAAACCTTGAGACCGAGTGAATTAAGTCTCTTTGCGTATTGAACGGCGGCAGGCTGTTCGGAATATTGTGTCATTACAACGGCGCTTACATAAAGTCCGTAGCCTCTGAATGCGTCGATAAGACGAAGCACATCCATATCATAGGTAATTCCGAGATCGCCTCTTATCTTGTTTTTCTCGATGTCACCCGAATTTATCGCAATAATTATTTCCGCATTGTCCTTTAAGTTCACAAGCATGTTGATCTTACTGTCGGGCTTGAAGCCGGGCAACACTCTCGACGCATGAAAATCGTCAAATAATTTTCCTCCGAATTCGAGATACAATTTTCCTCCGAAGCTGTCAATCCTTTCTCTGATATGCTCGGATTGCATTTTTAGATACTTGTCGTTGTCAAAACCTATTCCGTTCATTTTGTTTACCGCCGTTTCACTGAATTTTCCTAAAAATTTACGCACCAAAAACAATGCTCATGTTTTCATTCACAAGCACTTTTTCACGCATTATACCTTTTTTCTTTTTCTCATACAATAAAAAATTAAACGTCATTGAAAAAAAAACATTCTTAAGTTAGAATAGTTGCATTATGAATTCTTCGGAGGAAATATTTATGAGCGATTTAAACATTGTTTGTCTTGATATGGAAGGCGTGCTTGTGCCGGAAATCTGGATTAAGTTTGCGGAAGAATCCGGCATCCCGGAGCTTAAAAGAACAACAAGAGACGAGCCCGATTACGACAAGCTTATGAAATACAGAATAGGAATTTTAAAGGAACATAACCTCGGCCTTAAGGAAATTCAGGCGGTAATCGAGAAAATCGATCCGATGCCGGGCGCAAAAGAATTTCTCGATAAATTGCGCTCTGTCACGCAGGTTGTCATTTTGAGTGACACGTTCACGCAATTTGCAATGCCCCTCATGAAAAAGCTCGGTTATCCGACAATTTTTTGCAACACGCTCCTCGTTTCCGACACGGGCGAAATCATAGGCTACAAAATGCGTACCGAAAAGTCCAAACTCACAACCGTAAAGGCACTTCAGTCAATCGGTTTTGACACGATAGCATCGGGTGACAGCTACAACGACCTCGGAATGATCGAGGCTTCAAAAGCCGGATTTTTGTTTAAGAGTACCGACAAAATCAAGGCGGATTATCCGAATATACCCGCTTTTGAAGAATACGACGACTTATTTGACGCAATCAAGAAGGCCCTATAAGAATTATCGGTATTAAAGGATTATTATGGAAAAATTCGATTCATTTATTTTTGATGTCGACGGAACGATATGGGACACAACTCTTGTTGTCGCAAACGCCTGGAACAGAGCGCTCACCGAATTAAATCTTTCCGAACGCGTAAGTGATGTTATCTTAAAAGGACTTTTCGGACTTCCGATGGATGACATTATTTCAAAAATTTTACCCGCCGAGTCAAAAGAAACAAGAGAAAAG
>CAZZFV010000002.1:75429-79675 GCA_964653855.1 uncultured Lachnospiraceae bacterium | reverse complement strand
AAACGCCGTGTTTATCGCAATTCATCCCACCACCTATAGAGGTGGGGGATTTCTTGCTCACGGCGTGTTAAAGCGAAAGCGGCATAACAATGCCGCTTTCAAAAAGAATGAGGTAGTTGTGAAAAAACTAACTTATAAGCTTGTTCGGTGTAACAAAAAGTGCCAATCCGACAGGTGCCGTAAACAAAGCAACCGCAAAGTCGCCGTGCATAACTATAAGTCCCGCAAGCGATACCATAACAAGCGCCGCACCCGCAAGCTTTTGCTTTAAAAGGAACTTATTAAAGAATCTGTTAACGGGCTTTGCCTGCACCTTGTATTCTTTTATTTGAGCCTGTGCGCGATTTGCACCGAGCTCCTTTATCGCCGCTCTGTAACCTGCTTCATATGCCGTATTGTATAATGCCGTTGCCTGTGTCATATGTATTGTCTCCCGTCTTTTGATACCGTAATGTTACCACTTGAGATGCGGAAAATTTTCCGCATGTCGTTTTTTGTTTGTATTTCGTAACCGGTTTGTTTTTTCATCACAATTCCGTATTTATCAATAAGCACGAATTAATTTAATACCTTGCCCAAAACTTCAAATCTGACATCTTCGTTTATTATTATCGGCTTGTATTTTGGATTTAATGAGATGAGCGACGTACCGTAAAAACTTTTACACAATTTTTTGCAATATGCGTCTCCGTCAAGGAAGAAAATTCCGATATCGCCGTTATCCAGTTCATTGGTCTTTTTAACCCACACAGTCTGTCCGTCCGCATAGCGTGGCTCCATACTGTTTCCTTTTATGCGGATACCGAAGTCTGCCGCAGCCGGAACATCCGCGCCCGCTTCAACTTCTTCATAATATTCACCGTCAAGGAATTCACCCGTACCTGCCGATGCGGGAAGATCGTAAAGTCGAATGAGCCGAACGGAATTCTTTTGCGATGCGATCGAAGTTATGTGCGTGTCTCCCGCCGGCGATTGTACTTTTGACTTCTTTTCTACGTCTTTTTTACGCTTTGCGGAAGTATATTGTCTTAATTCCGCTTGTGTACCGTATCCTGTATTTTCCGATGAAGTGTTTTCCGATAAAGTGTTCTTCGACGAAACAACACACTTCCCTGCAGCAAATTCTTCCGACTGTGCCAAAAAGGCAATGTAATTAAGTGCCTGTTTTCTGCCGTTATCGTTAAGTGTATCAAACAATCCGTAATTATCGGTATTCCCCCGCGCTTCATCCGTGAATTCGCTCAAAACATCGCTGATGTTGAGAATCAAACAAATCGCAAGGAATTGCAAAGCGTTCGGGATACTCACGTCCTTTTCCCAGGAACTGATCGAGGCAACGGACGGAGAAAATCCGAAAGAAGCCATTTGTGCCGCAAGTTCTGCCTGCGACAGCCCCATACTCTTCCTGAACTTTGCGATTGTCTGTCCGATACCCTTCATATGTATCCTTTCGGTTGCCTGCAATACACAGCTTGCCATGCACTTTTTATCTTGACATTATTTTAATCAATTTTAAATTGAATGTCAAGCATTATTTTCAATTTTAAATTGATTTTTTAAGTAAAAAAATCTCACACGTCTTAGCAACATGTGAGAGCTTCCCGTATGCTTTCCTACCCCATCATAAACTTAATCGTTTCCGAAATCGCAAAATCCATTTTCCCGGGATCTGTAAATCTGTGGTCGCATTTTTCGATCGGAATAAGCGAAATCACATTGTCTTCGCAAAATTTTACGGAATCCGAATACGGCACAATCTCATCGCTTGTACCGTGGATTATCAAAATATCGTCCGCATAGTCAAAAAACTCATATTCTCTGATATCGTTCTTCTTTAAATCCTCAAAACACGAGGGCTTCACCTTCACTTTTCTGTCGAAGCCGACCGAAATTTCCTTCCCCTTCTTTAAAAGTTCCCTGTTTTTTTCGTTGTCCGAAATCTTTAAGAAAGTCCCGTACATGTCGATTGCGGGGCAGCGTAAAACAGTCTTTTTAAACACTCCCCCATGCTCATAAATATATTTTAAGAACAAATATCCGCCGAAGCTTGTCGCATATCCGTATAAATTGACGTTTTCACCGTAAGTTTTCTTTGCGTATTCTATCACATGCCCGATATATTTATCGCAAATCTCGAGCGTAAGAACCGGATAATTGTCGTCTCCGTGGCAAGGTAAGTCAAAGCAAATGACTGCCGTATCCTTATATTTTGAAAGTATTTTTTCCGCAAAACGCAGTACCGCCTTGTTGTCTTTGTGTCCGCCGAATCCGTGCCCGCATATGACCGCTTTGTCTGCATTTTTCGGGTCATTGTAATACTGAATACATCTGACGCTTAAATTGTCCTCGTTGATATCAAAATATTTTGTCTTCATTGCTACTCTCTTTCCGCCCGCAAACATAACAATTGCATAAAGTGACATAATTACTTATAATCAGCTTGTTAAAAACGCTGCTCATACAATAAACTTATTCTTACATCGTTGTTAAAATACCGCCATACAATAACACAGCCTATCCGCGATTGCAAAGCCATTGCGAACAGAAGAAACATAAAAGGCACTTTAACAATCGATTACGGTAATCCGTTTTGCATTTAATTTAAAAGGTGACAAAATTGAAACTTAAAAATTGCATTGCTCCGGGCGTTATACTTATACTCGCCGTTTCTTTCATATTATATATATCATTTTTCAATAAAAAAAGTGTTGCTTTAAATTCCGAAACATTTTTTTCGATGGACACGGTCATGACCTTGTCCGGCTATTGCGACAAAAGTATTCTTGCGAATGCAAAAGCACTCGTAACACACCTTGACTCGCTTCTTTCCGTAACAAATCCGGAAAGCGACATATATATACTTAATACCGAAAAAACCGTCACCGCACGCACAGAAACTTTTGACCTCATATCGGATGCCGTCACACTTTGCGAAAGGACCCGCGGTGCAACGGATATTTCCGTTTATCCGCTTGTTCGCGCATGGGGATTTACGACAGGTGACTACAATGTCCCCGCCGATAACGAAATATCGGAAATTTTGGCATCTGTCGATTACAAAAAAATTTCTCTGAATGCCGATACCCGTGAAATCACGATTCCCGAAGGCATGATGCTCGATCTCGGGAGCGTTGCAAAAGGATACGCAAGCGACCGAATAGTAGATTTGTTAAAAGAAAATTCCGTCAAAAGCGCGCTTATAAATCTCGGCGGAAATGTTTACGCACTCGGAAAAAAGCCCGATGGTACACTCTGGAACGTGGGAATTGCGGATCCCTTAAATTCCGAAAACACAATCGGCTATGTAAGCATAAGCAGCAAAGCCGTTATCACTTCGGGCGGATATGAACGTTATTTTGAAAAAGACGGAAAAACATATATCCATATAATCGATCCGTCAACCGGGTTTCCTGTATCAAACGATCTTGTATCCGTTACGATTGTAGGGGATACAGGTGTAGTATGCGATGCGTTTTCGACGGCTCTTTTTGTGATGGGAAGTGACCGGGCGATCGAATTTTGGCGTTCTTCCGACGATTTTGAAGCGATACTAATAAAAAATGACGGAAAAATTCTTGTAACCGAAGGTTTAAGCGAAATTTTCACCTTGCAAAAGGATGCGAAAGTGCAAATTATATATAGGTAGGAGTGTGGCTCTTTTTTCCGTAATTGCTTCTATAATCACGGAAAAACAATATTATACACATTCACCGAAATAATTCCCACAAGAAGCCCCATAAAAAGCCACGAAACCTGCGTTTTTGTGAGCTTCTTATTAATTTTTCTGCCCACAATTCCCCCAAGTATTCCGCCCGTAGCCATAAGCAAAATTCTGTAGTCAAAAAATGCCGTATGTCCCGCAATGCTCATGATAAGGCTTGCCGTCTGCGACAAAAATATAATAAGTAACGAATTTTTCGCCGCCTCCTTAATGTCGACGGAATAGAAAAATTGCAAAATAATTAAATTGAGCGGGCCTATCCCGACTCCCAGAAAAGCAGACATTATTCCGAGCGTAAGTCCGATGAAAACTCCCGTAAAAGAACTTTTTACGGAAATTGTTTTTATTTTTTTTTGGTTAATCGTATAAATGAGCGTAAAAAATATCAAGGCAAACAAAAAAGCCGCCTGAATTCTTCCGATTATTTCCGTGCTCACAAGACCTTTGTTTAAAACATCAAGAATTCTTTTTCCGATTATTCCGCCCGCAATGCTTCCCGCCCCAAGCGGGATTCCGATACGGCGG
>CAZZFV010000002.1:13614-75419 GCA_964653855.1 uncultured Lachnospiraceae bacterium | reverse complement strand
TTTTTCCGCCGCCCGCCATGAGTTCTCTCGCAACATTATACATGGTCATGCAAAGCACGGTAACTCCCGACATAAAGCTTATCGTTACCGAATCATACTCGCTTATTGCATCAAGCACCGGTTTTATTATTGTGCCTCCGCCGATTCCGCATATTGCGCCTATAATTGACGCAAGGAAGCATACCAAAAAGAAAATAAGCATTTTTACTCCCGTTTCAATAAAATTTTCCGCTTAATTCTACCACAAAGAACGGAATCATGCGAGTTCTGTATATATCATGGCTGTTTTCGGGGGCACTTTTAGAATACAAACCCCCGTCACACCAAATTTCGATACTCCAATCCGAATTACCGTAATAAATATTGGCTTTAATCGTTTCTTTACCCGAAAGGTCTGTACCCGCACTTCTGCCTTCTGTACGGTCAACGTCGAGACCGTCGTCTGTTTTAATATTAGATTTCATGTCGGTTCGACAAAATATGGTGGGAATTATTCCGACTTACAGAAGCCGAAATAATTCCCACCATAAAAAATCCAAAATTACTCTGAAACCTTATTAAGTTTAATTAAATCAATCGTTCCCCAGCTTCCCTTATTTGTGCGTCCGTATACGCCGATTGTGACGGTTCCGTCGGTCACTTCGATATTCTTGACGGTCGGATTTTTCCAATCGCACCATGTTGTAAGCGAATATAAGCTTTCCTTTTTGCCGCTTTCGGTAATTGCGTAAAGCTTAAACATGGAAGAAGAATCAGTATCTCCGCCCTGTGCATACGCAGACAGCGTATATGTTCCGTTTTCGAGTCCCGTAATCGTTTGCTCAATGCCAAATTCCGCATCTTCATCCGGTGTAAAGAAGTGGAATGACATGTCCCCGTCATAAGCATCCTCGGGCTTCAAGAAAAAGTCAGTCGGATTGTTCGTGCTTGTGTATGTGACGGTCCACATCGAATAATCGTCCGACTCAAAACTTGCATTCTTTACATAATTTTCGGATTCCGGTTCTTCTGCGACCGTTTCCGGTGCCGTATATTCAAACAGTCCGCGCTTTGTATATTTATATTTTGCCGAATCTTCGGTCGTGCCGTATTTCAAATATTTAAATACATTAAGCGACTCAAGCGGATGCCCCGTGTGGTCGAACATAGCCTGGTTGTCCCACGAACAGCCGCCGTAATAAAGCCCCGCCTCATCGGGGTCATAATCCGACGCATAGCTTGATGCCCAACCGGAACCGTACTTTTCCCAAAGAACGGAATTGTTGCCCTTTTCCGATGCGGGTCCAACGGGGATCCATGTCCCTTCCCAGTAATAAACTCCGCTCGCTCCCGCCGACAAGGCTGCGGCAATGACATCTCTTATCATGCTCGCCTGACTTTGAACCGACGGCACATAACCTTCAACGATATCCGATTCGCTCTTAAAATTGTTGTCGTTTCCGTCACCGTCCGACATTGTATACGCATAAGACGTTTCAACTATCATTACTTCTTTTTTATATGTGTTTTTCAGCATATAAACGACATTTTGCATATTTTCGATCGTTCCGTCCCAAAACGTATAATACGAAAGTCCGAAAACGTCATAGTCAAGCTCGGATTCTTCCAGTTTCTTTGCGATTTTGTTTATGCCGTTTGTCTGATCGATTTTGGTAAAATGCACCGCAACCTTGATATCCTTATTGTACTTTGCGGATATCTCTCTTACCGCTTTTGAACCCGATTTCAAAAGAAGAATCTTATCGTCCGTGTTTGTGACGCCCGACATTCCGTAGTTTATTTCGTTTCCGATCTGAACCATGCTTATGTCAAGCCCGGCGTCAAGCATCTTTGTAAGACTTTCGCACGTAAAATCATAAAGTGCGTCACATTTTTCGGACACGGTCATTCCTTCCCATGCCTTCGGAGCATGCTGGCGCTTGGGATCGGCCCAGAAATCCGAATAATGAAAATCTATGCAAACCTTCATTCCGTATTTCGTTGCACGTCCACCAAGCTCTATTGCCGTATCCACGTCGCAATTTCCGCCGCCGTAACCGTTTCCGTTTTCATCGTACGGATCGTTCCAAACACGCAATCTTATCGAATTCACACCGCTTTCCGCAAGTGTCTTATACACATCCTGTTCTTTTCCGTCAAATCCGTAATACTTTACTCCGCTGTTTTCGAGTGATTTAACCGCGGATGCGTCCATTCCCCTCACAAAATCGTCCGTAATATCCGGTATTGCCTCAACATAAACTTCCGAATCTTCAGCCTCAGTCGGATACGAAAACGAAAATTCTTTTTCCGAACCGCATCCCGAAAATACGGATATCGCAAACACAAATGTCATAATCAAAGAAATTACCTTAAATTTTACTTTCATAACACTTTTCCCCTTTTTTAATTTATTTTTTCAAGATACCAAAGCTGACAATCTCCGCCCCAATAAGTATACTGAGCTATATTTCCGCCGTTTGCCGTGCTCCGGCCGTATACATCCGGACACGAAGCTCCGTTAGTAATTCTTGTCTTAATCGCGTATACACCACTTTTCACTTCCGCAATTTCAAATTTTTGATTTGTTGTTCCTTTATAAGCATATTGCAAAATATTTGCTCCGTCAGCCGTACTTTTCTTGGCCACGTCAACAACCTTTGAATATCCGGAAGCACCCGTATATATTGTATAATAACCGTCACTCCCTTTTACAAGTTTAAATTTTTGCCTATCGGTTCCCAAAAAACTGTATTGCTGTATATTTGCGTTATTTGAAGCCGAACCGTTTGCAACATCGAGATACAAATTACTGAAATAACTTTTTATATAATACGTTCCGTCCAAACTTGAATTTCCCGAAGACGTCTTACTTGTATTTCCGCAATAATTTTTTCATATGTCTCCTCCTTGTCTCGGCTAACCGATTGCGCAACTGTTGCGCAATCGGTTGCGTAAATATATGGTAGCACCGTCAAATTTACATGTCAAGGTTGTTTTGGTATTTTTTTACAAAAAAAATCTGCACTTAAGCCTTTTTTTGTGCAGATTGTATGCTTTGATCAAATCATAGACTTTTATTCATATATATCGGTTCTCCACGTTATTTAAAAATTTAGGTCGAAAATAACCTAATTTTTGAGTATAATATTTGTGCATAAGATTTTTGTGAGGTGATACAATGAATATTAACACTAATCAAATTGTTTCCGTTTCGGAAGCCAATCAAAACTTTTCACGTGTTGCAAGAACTGTCGACAAACTCGGTACCGTAATAATTTTTAAAAATAACAAACCGAAATATAAATTGATCGATATCGAACAAGATTCAGAAATAGAAATGACCGATGACGAAAAAATCGATTTTGTTGCGGCGCGTATTTTAAAAGAGTATCGAAAGGCATTTGAGGAGTTGGCAAAATGATTAAATTCAGTAAAGAGAAAGTGTTGCTTCTTCATCAGATTATTTCACAGACTACCGGCGGAGATCCCTCTTTAAGAGATATCAATCTTCTTGACAGCGCACTTGAATCGGCATTTCAAACTTTTGACGGAAATGAATTATATCCGACAAAGGAAGAAAAGGCGGCGCGTATAGGATACGCATTGATTTCAAATCGCGCATTTGTCGACGGAAACAAGCGTATAGGTATGTACGTTCTTCTTACTTTTTTAGAAACAAACGGAATTAAGATCCGGCCTACAAACGAAGATGTGATTCGAGTCGGGCTTTCAACCGCCGCCGGAGAAATGAAGTATGAAGACATCTTGGCGTGGATTTTGGAAAATGAATAAAAAAAATCACTTTCCTGTACAGCGGTTCAAAAACTCGTCTACTTCCTTCCAACCCTCGCATCTTGTGAAATTTGAATTCGGAAGCGGTGCATTCAAATTCCACGGGCGGTTAAAAACAGCCACCCTGCAATTATCGAAATGCAATACATGCTCAAATGCGGCAGGCGAATCTTCCACGGCAAAATCAAAATGCATTTTGTATAATTCGGCAAGAGTCATATTGAATGCGAACCCGTGAGCCTCCTTTTCACGTCCGTATTTATCGACGCAAAAAAGCGGAACCGCATTCAAATTATGCCTATCAAGCCACTCACGTGACGGTTCATACGAATTAAAAGGTCTTCCCGTAATAATTTTTACGTCGTGTCCCAAATTTATCCACTTATTGATTGTTTCGGAAGCGCCTAAAGTCTCCTCATACCTCAAAAGAGTTTCCGGAAAATGCGCATGCTCCATCAATATTTCGTATTGTTCGTCATCAAGATCGAATGTTTTTTTGAGATTAAAAAATTGAATCTCCCTGTAAGGCAAATCAATTCCGAAAAGTTCTTTTGCTATATCACTGATTTTTTTTGCCGTTTCGCATATTACATCATCAAAATCTATATATATATTCATGTTTGTCTCCCTTACCCGTTTCGTATATTGCAAAGTTCCCTTACAGACAGAACACCCCCAAGTGTGCATATAACACCCACCGATGCTACAGAGGCCTGAGGAAAAATTAACCGTATTGTATCCACAAAATTAAAAAATGTCAATTCTTCAACCTACATGACATTGCCAAAAATACCGGGCCTATTTAAGTCCGGTATTTTTGTTACACATTTTGTCATAATTCAAACAAGCCGTAGCATAAGCTGTGTTAAAGCCTGCTGCACTCAAAATGACTGCCCATGCCGCTGCCGATAATGCATGTTATTTTCTTCTCAATTTCTCGTTTCTGTATTTTGTTGCAAAGTAAAGAGGAATAAATGTAAGCACAACGATTATTCCGCTTACGAGGAACAAAACATGTGTGGGCAGATATGCCGTAAAGCCGTTTTCGTCGATGTATTCGCCGCTCTTCTTGATTATCGGATTTGAGAGGAGAGGTGCAACAATCATCGGGATAAGTACAAAGAACAAAATTCTTATTCCTTCAAACTGACCGCGTGCGTTTTCGGGATAGAGCTGCTTGCTCCATACCGTAATGCTTTGCAAAAAGAGCACATATCCCATTCCCACAAAGAACACGCCGATTAAGAGCACGGGATTTAAGATTGTGTTTACGTTTACGTTTGTGGGACGAACAAAGAGACCAAGCGTCATGACGCCTATAAATGTTCCTATTATCGAAATAAATGTGAGAAGCGGTGCCATTCCGCGGTTTAGGTATTTTGTCGCCGGGATGCAAAGAAGCATTGCCGCAACGAGTCCCACGCCTTCGATATATCCCATCATGTCGGCGGTAAAACCGAGATAATAAATCATGTAATTTCCGAGGTGCGTAAAATACATGTTGAACGCGATAAAGTAAACCGCAAGAGTTAAGTTTACCCACACAAGTTCTTTGAGTTCGAGATATTTTTTTACGTTAAAAATGCTTAGGAATTGTTCAAAGAATTTTCCGCGAATGCTCGGGCGTAAGGATTCTGCGTCCTTCATAAAGACAAGCGAAAAGATTCCGAAGAATATTACAATAAATCCCATCACAAGGAAAAGTCTCATGTAATTGTTGTCGCTTCCCACAAGCATGCCGCCCACAACCGTTCCGAGAATTGTGCCGATTATCGGCTGTGTTGCGAGTGCTCCGCCGAGAGCGCCGCGGTTTGAATCGGTCATGTGGTCGTTTATCCATGCGTTAAAGCCTATGTCGTTGCCCATCGAACCGAAGAAGCTCATTATCATGTCGGCGCTTACGACCGCAAAGCCGGCGGTCATGATGAGTTTCATATCGTTTGTGATTTCGCCCTTAGTGATAAATTCGGTGAGACCGAAAAGAATCGTGAAAATTCCCCACATTATGTAGCCGACGGATACGAAAATTTTTCGTTTACCCGTGCGGT
Organism: uncultured Lachnospiraceae bacterium; assembly: GCA_964653855.1. Lineage (GTDB taxonomy): Bacteria > Bacillota > Clostridia > Lachnospirales > Lachnospiraceae > RGIG3528. Next base: position 69,597 of record CAZZFV010000002.1, on the reverse strand, counting down.
CGGACACACATCCGAACAAAAATGTGGAAATGGTGGTTGCGCATGCGCTTATTCCCACCATCCATGAGATGATTGTCGGGTCTTTCGCGATTTTTGCGTAGACGAACGTGTTGAACCACTGATTTTCCATGTTCCAGCATATTTGCCCCGCAATGCCGAGTCCCCACACAAGGAACCAAAAGAGGAAAGGATTTTTTTTGTTTCCGTTCATATTGTACCCCCAATATTTAATATTTATGCAATATGTTTGCACTTTTGTAATTGTAAATCAATATGAGTGTTTAGGCAAATATAAAGATTGTATATATTTACGACGCATTCTTCTTTATCCAGTCCGTAATCGACTTGATTGCTCCCGCTCGTCCGTTTATAAATTCGCGCAAACATTTTACGGAAGCGTAACCGCCGTTCATTGTGTTGTCGTAGGAGCCGGTGCCGGGGTATCTCGCAAAAAACTGCTCATAAAACGGAGAATAGTCGTTGACGTATTCCGTAAGCACGGCGTTAAGGTTGGAAGAGGCAAAATTTTCTTTCCCGAGATCCTGAAGCCGTGTTATAAATTCATTTTTAAAATTCTCGTTTGTCATAAGATATGCATAGCATAACACCGCCGGGTTGTTTGTGTTTTTGTTGAGCAATCCGTTCTTAACATAATTGTCTTCTTTTACGGTATTTGTATTTATATCGCTTTTTCCGCTTATTCCGCCGAATTCCATGTCGTAAAACATAAATCTCCAGCGTCCGTCACCGTATTCTGTGCCGTCGTTTGTCACGGTTTTCCACATTGACCAGTTTTTGCCGGGCCAGTCCCATTTGTTGTTTATCCATACTTCAGCAAGAAAATAATCCATTACGCTGTCAATATCCACAAGCGCAGAAAATTCCGCGAGGTCTGTGTCGCTTTTCAGATTCTTGTGTGTATCAAAAAATTCAAAAAGCTCCGTGTAAAAATATCCTTCGTCGGTAACGCCCTCGGGAAGCGTCCCTTCATCGAGGTAATATTTCTTTTCGTATTTTTCTGCGTCACCCTTATAAATCACGACATCTTCGGCTTTTACACCGTAATGATCCTCAAAATAATGTTCGGAATAGTCTTCTTCAAGGACATAGAGCCCAAAATATTCACCGTTTAAATACACAACGCACGGACGCGAATATTTTGTTGCGACATCCATGTCTTTTGCGATCGTCTGCCAATAGGTGTCGTTGAATTTTGCGTTCATTGCGCAATTTCCGCCGGCTCTGAGTACAAGTGTTTTAAAGCTTGTCACATCCTTGTCGTTTCCGAAAACAGGATAGTTGAAACGCTTTTTTCCGTAATCTTTTCTCGCAAAAAGCCTTAGGCCTTTTTGAAGATCCGAGCGGGAATAATTTCCCTGTATTCTGATTCCTGCGTCCTGTGAAAGAACAAGTGTTGTGTCGGATACGGACATTTCAAACATGTCGACGTGGCATTCTCTTTCCCATTCCCTGCCGCGCTGCTTATAATTTCCGTCAAACGTGCGTGCGGACTCGTCGTTAATTTTCGTGTTATTGCTTAACGCTGCGAGAAATTCCTGTTCCCAAATGTCACCTTTTACATAAATTCCCGTTTTGCTGTCAAAAAGGTCGTCAAAATTCATCGATATGCTGATCACAAAAAGTGATTTTCCGGATTTTTCATATTCGGAAAGCCCCGGTATGTGATCTTCTGCATTACCGATAAAGAATGTGCTTGTGAAGCATTTTGAATAAATTCCGTTGTCGTCAACGGAAACCGCACGGACAACGGTGATTTTGTCGACAGCATTGTCTTCCGGAACGGAAACGGTTGCGGAGAAAGTTTTGGTATTACTGTTATATTTGTTGTAATTTCCGGAAAAGTTAAGCGGATCGACAGCGGCAATGACATTTTTATCGTTGTCACGTTTTGTTATCGCAATAGGTGATGTATAAAGAATTCTTGTGTCGCTTGTCGCGGGATCTGAGCCGTCCAAGGTGTAATAGATGCTTTCGTTTTTGTTGTTTGACAATGTAAGACAAAATTCCGATTCATATATTCCGCTTTCTGCGGAAAAAATGAGCTCAGTGTCGGAAGTGACGGGGGTGGGGGTTACGGAAGAGGTGGGGGTTACGGAAGGGGTGGAAGTTACGATAATGCCGGGTGTAACGGTAATTTCGGAAGTAATGGGAGCATCGGGAGTGACTGAAGCTCCGGGAATTTGTTTTCCGGCGTCGTTATTCGCAATTTGATCGTCGGATTTTGTAATTTCGGCGGAGGCATCAAGCGATGAATTTTTTTCATAATCCGTGTCGGATATGCTTTTGTTGCATCCCGCAATCAGGCATAGGGACAATAAAAGTGCGATTGTATATATTTTTTTCATGAAAATCACCCCGGAATTTGTATTTTGATATTTTTGAATTCAAAACGTCGACATTATTTTGCAGGTTCTTTATTGTTAAATGTTGAGGATTTGAAATCTGTATTATTTTATCATAAATGTAAGCTTGCTATCAATAAAAAAGCTGATTTTGCATATGCTTTAATTTTTTATGACGCCACAAAAAAGGAAACGTTTTCTCTTGTTTCGCGCGATTTTACACACTTTTTCGTTTTCGCGTTTCGCCTTTTTTCCTTGATAGAGCTTGATTTCTTTAGTATAATAACGGTTAAGGAGAAGTTTGTCAAAAAAGCTTCTTCGTAACCGTTTTTTTAATGTATCAAAATCCGGAAGACATCGTTATTTTAAGGATTTTCGTCATTTTTTTAACATGAAAATCGATAAGAGAAAACGATTAATCCGGGAGAGGAGTTTACAATGAAATTTAAACACAAATCAAAGAGAGCGTTGTCTGTGGCACTCGCACTTGTTCTCTCGCTTTCGCTTTTTGCGGGATGCGGAGCCTCGGGATCAGAGACACCAACCCCCACGGGCGCATCGGCTCCGACGGAAAGTGTCGCGGGCGCCGCAACACCTACGCCGACATCTACCTCTACACCGTCACCCACACCCGATCCGGACGCCGGAATAGTGTTCTTTGACGGAACGGAAACCGAAGGCACAAAGCACCTGTCCGCAAACGGCGTGGAAACTTCCGACAACGGAGTCATTCACAAAGAACGCACTTCGATTGAGCTTGCCGCACTTATGGGAAACGGCACAAACCTCGGAAACACAATGGAAGCATGTGACACAAACAGGATGAGATATTCCGACAACCCCAAGGATTACGAAACATCGTGGGGACAGCCGGAAACAACGGCTGAAATGATTGCCGCAATGAAGGAAGCGGGCTTTGACACTCTCCGCATTCCGGTCGCATGGATCACAAATGCGACAACCGTTTACGAAAACGGCGACACAACAATTGACGGCGCATATTTTGACAGAGTGGAAGAAATAATAAATTACGCACTCGACGCAGATATGTACGTTATCATCAACGACCACTGGGACGGCGGCTGGTGGAGCATGTTCGGTTCGGCAAACGAAGAAACAAGAACCAAGGCCATGGAAATCTACGTAAGCATGTGGACCCAGATCGCAAACAGATACAAGGAATATTCAGACCGCCTTATATTTGAAGGCGCAAACGAGGAATTGAGCGGACGCTTCAACAACAACACCGCTTATTGCACCGATGCAAACGACCTTTATTTTACCGAAGACGACATATACGAGCTCACAAACAAAATCAACCAGACATTTGTTGACACGGTTCGTGCTACGGGCGGAAACAATAAATACCGTTTCTTACTTATCCCGGGATACGACACAAATATCGCAAAAACAACAAGCGACAAATTCATAATGCCTACGGATACAGCTAAAAACAAGCTTCTCATATCCGTGCATTATTACGATCCCTGGACATATTGCGGTGACGGACAGAGCACCGTCAAGTGGGGAACAAAGAACGATTTTAACACAATGGAAGAAACGCTTTCAAAGATGACCAAATTCACAGAAAAGGGATACGGCGTGGTTATCGGCGAATACGGAGTTTTGCATGATACCGAGCTTCAGGAAAATACGGTTTCTTACCATACTTATTTCTTAAGCATTTGCGATATTTACGGATATACTTCTTGTCTTTGGGACGCATCGGGCTTCTTTATCCGCAAAAATCTCACAATGATAGACAAGGATTTTGCAAAATTATACAAGAACAACAATTACGAAATGTTTGACGGCATGACTCAAGACGAAATCGATCAAATCGCAAGGCGAAGAATGAAAAAGCTCTTGGATGCCGCTCCCGAAACATTCCGTACCGACGTAATCGAGCTTACGGACACAACGGCTGTTTCTTGGATCATGTGGAACTCAAGCGATTACTATTCATGCACGTACAGCGTCGGTGACACCTACAATCCCGACAACATAAGCGAAGGCGTAAAGCCCACCGAGGTCGAGGTTACGGGCGAAGGCACATATACGGTAGGACTTGATTTTACCGCCACGGCAAACGGCGTATCGGACGGAATCGCATTTGCGGCTCTTGCAATCGGAAACGGAAAGCTTTTGTATCCGGACTATGTGATAGACATTAAGGAATGCTTAATAAACGGCGAACCTTATACATTTATCGCAAAGCCGTACACCACGTCAGACGACGGCAAATGCACAAGAATCAACCTTTACAACGAATGGGTAACAAGCATTCCGGACGGTGCAATAACGGTAGACGGAAGCTTTGACGGATGTTCCGCATCCATTATCGATCCGACACTCGACATAAAAACAATACAGATTACGTATTATTACGGACCGGCAAAATAGCGGTGATAAGAATATCGGATACGGTGCCGGATTAAAAATTACTTTAAACAAAAACACCTTGGGAATCAAATTCCCAAGGTGTTTTTTAATGCAACAATCGCAAATACTATGTCCAAAAAATTTTAACGCTTTTTCCTTTTTATACCATAACCCTGAACGGCACCGCCGGCAGCGTATTTGCGCCGTACAGATCCGACTCTATGTAATCCGCATACGCATATCTGATTTCCGTCGGTTTTTGGGTGGTATCGGGCAAATTTACCTTGATCACACGATTTAAAAATTCCGGCTCGTTTGTGATCGCGGCGTCAAAAAATTCCGCCTTTGCCTTACATACCTTGCCGTCACCGTAAACCACCTGAAAACCTTTTATTTGCGCTTTTACCTTTAAATCCGTATCAAAGTAAACAAGAAGACACACATTCTGATTTTCCGTGTCACTTACCTTTCTTGTCACAATGCTCGCCTTTACGACTTCGGGGCTCTTGATTAAGGGCACTTTTTCATACTTATAACGCTCCGTTTCAAATATCCTGTCGCCGATTTTTTTCTTGTGCGGCGGATGAATTTCATACCTTTCACCCATGTCCGTCGTAACAACATAAGACACGTTTTCAAGCTTTTTTGAAAGCTTTACGTCCGCTTCCCTTATAAGACACGAATCGGTTTTCATCGGATCGTTCCAGTCGTATGAATAAGGCGTAATCATTATAAGAATAAAGGGTAACGAACCGTCTCTAAAATCCCTGCGCCACTCGTTAATCATAGCTTTTAGAAGTTTTTCATAGCGTGTGCTCTTCGGCACATCCTCTTCTCCCTGATACCACAATACTTTTGTAAGCGTAAACGGTATGATTGTTGAAAGCATCCCATAATACAGGTTTGAAGGAGAACTGAAGTGCCACGGTCCGCTCGGCGGCGGCCAAGAGGGGCACGCACCGATTCTGGGGTCGGAATAGGCAGCCTTTACGTCAAGTCCTTCCGTCCTTATAAGTTCTTCCGCTTTTTCATGCCAGATTCTGTCATATTCGTAATAATCGTCATGACGCTTTATATATTCGTGAAAGGACACGCCTTTCAAATCTCTTTCGTAATCAAGCACATACTCGTGCGCTTCGGGTACGGTCGCAAGCGTATACTTATCGATCCATGCGGACGCCGAACTTCCGCCGCAATTGCAATAAATAATTCCGACCGGAATCTTGTATTTTTCGGTAAATTTCTTTGCGTACCAGAATGCAACGGCAGAAAAATCACCGCATGTTTCGGGCGTGCATGTAAACCACTTGGGTGCCGTCGCAAATTTTTCCGGATGATCGCGCCTATAATCCTTATATTCCGCTCTCGGAACCTGAAATTCGCGAAGAATCGGGATATTTGCGCTCTTCACGGCCTTTTCGTAATCGGCATCGCTTTTTAACAAAAATTCCATGTTTGACTGACCGCCGGCAAGCCAGACTTCGCCGAAATACACGTCCGAAAGCGTAATTTCCTCGTCTCCCGCAATTACACTTACCGTATGCGGGCCACCGGGCAGAGTCTCCGGCAAATAAGCTTCAAACTCACCGAATACGGTTTCATAAACCGTTTCGTCATCAAGCTTCACCGTAACCGAATATTCCGAACTTTCTCCCCAAATCACGCACTTTTTTCCGTGCGCAAAAACCATGTGATCGGTAAAAATTTCCGCAAGTTTTAACATAACCTACCCCCATTAATTAACGCTTATATTTGTATCTTCCAAATCACTTTCGTCATTATCGTCAATTTTCTTAAATAAAGGCAATACCATCCCCGATATTGTCATCATTATACACATCGGTCCTATCAAAATTCCTATCCACATAAGAACGTGGCTGAACGTGTTGTCGTACACAAAGCACCAAAAGAAAAACACAAAGCCTTCCGCCGCACAAAGTATGCATATGAGAATGCTTTGCAGCGGAAATCTCATAAATACGCGCCTTGCGTTTATGAGATTGTTTATTAGCTTGTTTTCGTAACTCGCTTCGATCGGAAAAATATATACAACATGCCACACAAACACGAATACGAGTAAAATCGCAACAAGCAAAAAATAAAAAGGATTGTCTTCGAGATTTTGAAACAATTGAAAACTTATCCATGCGCTGTAAAGCGGAATCGCAAGTATAAATGTCAAAAGTATTCCGTGCTTCAGGTTATTTTTGTATGCCTTAAAAAAGTCACGCGCTATATAGCCTTCCGTTCCTTTGACAATTTTTAGAGTAACCGTATAGGCAGCAATCGTCGAAGTGCCGATTGTGACTATCGGAATACATCCGATTATCCACAAAAGGTTTAAAAACGCGACATCGCAAAAGGTATTCAAAAATTTCATCAACTTGCTGTCATAACTTACTATTTTCATTTATCGTTACACCGTTTTTATATTTCATGATACTTTTGATATTGTAACACTTATTTATAACAATGGGGAGATTAAAAATCTCCCCATCGAAACTTTTTTTATTTTGTTACAACAAAAACGCATTAATCAATCTGAGCCGCAAACTTAGCCTTTGCCTGCTCTTCGCCCCATGCTCTGTATTCGTCGTAACCGTATTCCTCACATTGGGAAATCATCTGCTTTACGATGAACTTAAACTTTGCGTCGGAGGAAGCATAAATTGCCTGCCACGACTTTGTCGTGATGCATTCCTGAATCTGCTTGTAAGCGGTCTTAAGTGTTTCGCTCTTTTGTGATTCTTTCCAGCCCGAGTATGCCTTGATTATTCTGTAATTTGTCTTTTCAAGGTATTGCTGTGTGCCCACAACTCCCGTGAATGCTCTCCACTCTGCTTCGAGATCGCACTTTGCGTCGCCCTGCTCGGATTCCCAAAGCTCCGAGTTATATGTTTCACCGAGCTTCGATTCGGGGTTCTTTGCATCCTGTGCCCACGTTATGTTGTTGATCTGAAGGAGACCGTCGTTAAAGCTTCCGCTGAGAGTATATGTCTTTCCGGTGTCGGGTGATGTCCATGTAACGCCGTCAAGCTGATATTCGGAATCGTTGTTGCAAGCCTTTCCGATTTCGGTGAAATAGATTCCGCCTTCATCGTTGTAATCCCACATTACGCCCTTGATACCGTACCAGAGAGCCATTGTTCCTTCGGGTGTCGAAAGCCAGTTGATGATTTCCATGCAAAGCTCGGGATATTCCGTCTTTGCGCCGATTGTCCAAAGTCTGTTGCCGCCGTAAATGCTCATGCCGTATGCCGGAGGTGTTGCTTCCGACGGAACAACGGGAAGCATCATGCGGTTTTGTGAAATATGCTCATCCGTATTGTATACGTTGCTGCCCGCATAGTTGAATATCTGGAAGAATACGCCGGAGTTTCTTACCTTTTCCGTTGCCGTATCGTATGTTGCGGTCATCGAGTCGGGATCAAGGAGACCCGCCTTATTTAATTTATAGAACCACTCAAGCATTGCAAGATAAGGTCCGTAAGAGCCGTCTTCGTTTACTTCGAGGCAAGGATGGAATTCGCCCGTGTCGGAATCGAAAAGTCCGCCCGCAAGCTCATCATATCCCCAATATGCCGTGGCAAACGCCTTAACATACATTACCATGTCGCCGTCCCAGTCGGGCCAGAGGCTCATTGCGTATGCTTCGTTGCCGTTATCGTCGAGAGGCTGTATTTTCTTCATTTCGGTGAAGAGATCGATAAGTCCGTCAAGATCCTTTACTTCGGGGCATCCGAGCTGTTTATAAAGATCCCATCTCATATCCCATGTGTAGAAGAACGACTGGTGGTCGGTCATGTCTGCCGCAACACCGTGTCCGAAACCGTAGATCTTTCCGTCTGCGTTAAGCGAACGGTTGTTTTCGAGAGCCGCCTGCATGTTTTCATAAATGTAAGGGCCGTATTCCTTTAAAAGGTCGTCGTCTTCCCAGTCATAAAGAAGTCCCAAGTTTACGGCATTCGCATAATCGTCGCCGTCCGAACCCCAAACCACGATATCACCCAGGTTTCCCGTTTCCACACGTGTCTCGTATGTGCCTTCCTGATCGGGGATGATATTGATTTTTACGCCGAACTTGTCTTCAAGCACCGTCGCAATCCATCCGCCCTGAAGTCCCGAATAGTTTGCAAGCTGGGTATAAACGTTAAGAGTAACGATTTCCTTATCGGTGTTTTTGCCCGAATCCGTCTTTCCGGACGAGCTTCCGGAACCACCCGAATTCCCGCTTCCGTCTTCAACGGTGCCGTTATTCTTGTTTTCGTTCGTGGTTGTTCCGCATCCCGAAAGCACGGGAACAATCATCGCTGCCGCAAGAAAAAGGCTTAAAAACCGCATTTTAAAGTTTTTAATCTTCATAAATTTTCCTCCTCTTCATTATATGTTTAAGGGCTTATCACCCCTTAACACCTCCAAGTGTGATTCCTTTTACGAAATATCTTTGCATTATGGGATATACGCAAAGTATCGGAATTATCGTTGCCATGGCTATCGTATACTTAACGACAACGGGGTTTGTCATGCTTGCCGTCATTGTCGACGAACCGCCCGCACCGCTCATCATTGCGCCAAGGTTTGTCGCCTTCTTTAAGTAATCATAAAGTCTGTGCTGCAATGTGTAATATTGAGGCGCATTTTGCATAAGAAGGAGTGAATCCTGGAAGGAGTTCCAGTTTCCCACCGCGCCGAATATCGCGATTGTCGCAAGAATCGGCTTGCTGAGCGGCCAAATAATACTTAAGAACACCTTAAAGAATCCCGCGCCGTCGATTAACGCGGCTTCCTCAAGCTCTGCCGGAAGCGATTCTATATAGGTCTTTACAAGAATGATGTTGTAAGGTGCGACAATTCCCGGGATTATGTATGCCCAGAAGTTGTTTGTGAGACCGAGCATCATCATGTTTAAGTACCAGGGAATGAGTCCCGCGTTAAAGTACATCGTGATTACTATGAATCTGTACCAGAAACTTCTCTTCCAAAGCTTTTGCTTTGTTACGAGATATCCCGCAAAGCCGGAGCAAAATACCATGAGTGCCGTTCCGAGTATCGTTCTTGTAACCGTAACCGCAAATGCGTTAAACAAATCGTTTACGTTTTTTAACGCAAGATAGTTGTTTAAGTGAAATCCCTTCGGATAAAAGTTTACAAGTCCTTTTGCGACAAGATCGTTGTCCGACACGGTATTTATAAACAGGTAGTAGAACGGGAAGATGCAAAGGAGCGTGAATATTCCGAACCACACGTGGTTTATGATATCAAAAACATAATCTCCCGCTTTTCTTTTGTAAATATATGTCTGGTCTGTTTTTATAAGCTTGAATTTTTTCTTTTCCTTTTCCATACCGTACCTCCGTTAGATAATGCTCTCGCCTCTGATTGCCTTTGAAACCTTGTTTGCGATAAAGAGAAGCGTTACGCTGACTACCGACTTTGCCATACTCACAACCGTTGCGAGAGGTATCTGTCCGCCGTCAAAGCCGAGGTTATATACGTAAAGATCAAGTACTTCGATCAAATCCTTGTTGTTTGCGTTTTCGAATACCAAATACTGTTCGAGACCGTTACTCAAAATTCCCGCGATCTGCATAAGGAGCATTACAAGATATGTGGGAAGGAGAGACGGAACGGTAACGTGCCATATTCTTCTGAATCTGCCCGCGCCGTCGATCATTGCGGCTTCATAAAGTCCCTGGTCGATTCCCGTGATTGCCGCAATATAGATGATTGCGCTCCAGCCTATTCCCTTCCATGTACCCCAAAGAAGCATCTTGAGCCATGTGTGGTCGGCAGACATAAGATAGTTTGTTTTTGCCGCCGCATCGCCAAGTTCACGTAAGACGCTGTTAATAAATCCGTCCGTCGAGAAAATTGCAAGTGCGATTGCATAAACAAGTACCCAGCTTATGAAGTTCGGGATTGTCGTAAATATCTGAATGAATTTACGGTATCTTACACTCGGGATTTCGGCAAGCAAAATCGCGAACGTCATTGGAAGCCAGCTTGTGAGAAGTCCGAGTCCGCTCATTGCGAACGTGTTTCTCATGACTCTCAAAATATCGCTTCTTGTCGCCGAATTCTTAAAGAGTGCCGAAAACCACTTAAATCCGACAAAATTATCGAGGGTCAAATCATTTCCCGGTACATAGTCAAAGAAAGCGAATCTCCATCCCCAAAGAGGAAGATACGAGAATATGAATGCCGCAGCGATGATCGGAAGCATCATGAGGAAAAGCTTTCGTCCCTCTTCTATCGCAAACATGTCTTCCGACTTTTTCTTGTTCTCGGCAAAAATGAGTATTACCGAAATCACGAGAAGGATGGCCGCGATTCCGAAGTACCACCAGAATCCCCAGCAAAAATGAGGATTTACTTTGGTGGGCTTTTCGGTTGCTGCAACTTCCGTGTATGCCTTATAAATTCCGAAAAGTCCCCCGAGCATCAATATCGAGCCCGAAAAAGGGAACCATCTTCCGAGTTTTCTGAGGCGATTGTTGCCGAGCGACATACATGCGCCCGCAACGCCGAGGAAAATACCGATTACCACAATAAGACTCGAAATAAGCAAAAGAACGAAGCTCGACTGCTGTACCCAGCCCTTGTTCAACGCTCTTTTCAAGTTTTCCGTCAATGTTGTATATGAAACAGCCGCGGTAAAAAGCGAACAGTGTTTATTTATCTCGAGTGAAATTCTTGAAGGGTTGAATGACGGGAAAAATGCGGTCATCGTAGCCATAATCACAAGAATACGCTCCAAATAATAAAGCGGATGGTCGTTTAATTTAAAGCTGTTTGTTTTCGAATTCAATTCTTTATTCTGCTTCATGAACCCCAAGGTCCTTTCTCCTTTTTTGGTGGCTTTGTTCGGGGTAAGATATTTTTTCTTACCCCGAATGTTCCACCCGTTTGACGGTTAACGACTCCGTCGTTTGATTATCTTTAAACCAAATTTCTTTAAGTAAAACATTTACTTATTACTTTTTATTCTTCTTTATTACAAAGAAATATACACAAGCTGCTGCGATAGCAAGTGCAACGACCACGATTACAACCACCGAACCCGCATTGCTTGAAGACGATGTTGCGGGAGCTTCCGTGGGAGCGGGTGTTGCCGTTGCAATAGGCGCCTCTGTCGGAACCGGTGTGGCTGTTGCTGCAGGTGCCTCTGTGGGAGCGGGTGTTGCCGTAGGTTCCGGTGTAGGCTCTGCCGTTGTGCCGAATCCCGTTACGGTAAACGTGATCACGATGCTCTTTGTTGCCATAACATAAGGAATTGCTTCCGAGCCGACTTCCGAATCATATGTGTTAAGAATCGTAAGCTCCAAATAATCCGTCTTTGTTGTGCCGTCGGTTGTGGAATTGATATATGTGAACTCTCTTCCCTTACCGCCGTCAAACGATGTCTTTACGTCTGTGATGTTGATGTATCCTTTTTCGTAAAGCTTATAAGGAATATCGGTTGCAACCTTGATGAAGTTGTAGGATTCCTGATTTGCGAATCCTGCGTCGCCTTCGGCAAGATCAAGTCTTACAGAGTATGTTCCGTCGCCGTTGATAACGGTATCCGTGAACACACCGCCGTTGTTTGTTGCATTGTTGTCTGCGTCCCAGCCCGTAAGGTGTGAGAAGTAATCGCCCTCGGCGTTCTTACCGTAGGATGTTTCAAACCATTCGTTACGGAAAACGTAGTTGGGTGATGTCTGAACAGCCATATATGCGTTATATGTCTGCTTCATTGCGCCTTCATAATCGAATGTGTCAACTTCTTCGACATATTCCTTTTCTGCGGCAACATATGTGAATGTTACTTCCATCTTGTTAATGCCGGTTGTTTCCTTGGGGATTGAAATCCATGTGCAATCGTCAACCACGCCGTCATAGCTTCTTGCGTCTTTCGGAATAAACGATACCCATTCGTTGTAAAGATTCATTCTTGTTGTGATTCCGTCGTCGGAAGACGTATAAGGCTTTCCGGTAAGCTCATAATTTTCACCGTTAAGCTTTACGGATTCGATCTTGATTGTGTATCCGGGGAAAATCTTTTCCGCATCCTGGATACCGATTGCAAGGAAATCGAAGTTGTCATATGTAACGCCTTCGCCGAAGTCGAACGAAACCGTATATTTGCCTTCGCCGTCCACCTGAACGTCATTTGCGTAATTGCCCCAATAAGAAGCTGCCCAGCCGCCTACCGAATACATAAGGTAAGCATAAGGAATGTGATATGTGAATGTGATTTCGATTTCGTTTGTGCCCGCATGATCTTTTCCGATTATCTGTGCGCTTGCTTCCGTAATGTCACCGTATCCGCGCGCATCTTCCGGAACTGACGATACCCACTCGTTGTAGATATTCATTCTTGTTGTGATTCCGTCATCCGAAGACGTGTAGCCGAGCTTTGTTTCCTGCTCAACGCCGTTGATCTTTACGGAATTAAGCTCGATGCAGCCTGCGGGGAATGCGATGTCGCCGTAGGAGATTCCGAGTGCGAGGAATGCAAAACTATCGAATGTGCTGTCCGTAGTCATCTTAACCGTATATTGTCCCGGTCCCGTAATTGCAACGTTTTCGGGATGAACGCCCGCATATTCGTTTCCGTCATACCAGTATTGTGTCGACCAGTTGCTGTCCGCAAACATGATATAAGCCGTGGGAATATAATAATCAAAAGTAATTTCAATGCTCTTGATTCCCTTAATATCGTTTGCGATACAGAAAGGTGTCGAATCGGATATAACACCGTCGTAGCTTCTTGCATCTGCCGGGATATCCGTTACCCATTCGTTGTACAGGTTCATTCTTGTCACAATACCGTCGTCCGATGATGTGTAGCCCTTTGAAACCTCGATTTCGGAGCCGTTGATCTTGATTGACTGAATCTTGATTGTTGCTCCGGGGAACAATGTTTCACCGTTTTCGATTCCGAGTGCGGCAAACGCAAATCCGTCAAATCCGGCCTCGCTTGTATACGAAACGGTATATGTGCCTGCCTCGTTGATTACGACATCCGTATCGTCGGCAGCCCACTTTGATGTGCCCCAGTCACTGCTTGCAAACATAAGGAATGCTTTTGCTACAGCGGGTTCTTCCGCAACTGCCGCATCGTTTGCGCCGTCATCCGCAAGAACACTTGTAAAGTTCATCGGAACGGTTAAAACAAGTGCAAGCAGAAATGCAAATACAGCTTTTAACTTTTTTCTCATTTTGAGATCCTCCCTTTTTGATATCCTTCTCATACCCTTTTAAAGACCGGCATGTAGTCTATGGGTGCGGAAACGGTAACCGTTTCTTTTCCCTTATATATCGCGCCCGTGGAAGTGAGTTGCCACTGTCCTTCGGGCAGATATACCGTTCTTTCTCTCATTCCGAGTTCAAATATCGGTGCGACAAGATAATCGCTTCCGAACATGTACTGGTCCGAGAGTTCCCAGCACTTTTCGTCGTCCGGGAATTCGTAAAACATTGTGCGGATGAGCGGCGAGCCGTTCTCCGTGCTTTCCTTATACAGGTCTCTTATGTAATCATGGAGCGAAATGCGAATGTCGTAATACTTACGCATTATTTTGTAATTGTCTTCGCCGTAGCTCCACAATTCGTTCGGCTGCCCCGTATGAAGATATCCGCCTCCAAAGTCTCTCGTATCAAGCGGCGGAATATTGTAAGGTCCCCTGTCTCCGTGCATCCTGAACACCGCGGAATAAACTGCGAATTGATACCAGCGGATTAAGAGTTCCCTAAATTCGGGATCAAAAACATTGTCCGTCATGAATCCGCCGATGTCGGTCGTCCACCATGGGATTCCCGCAAGACCTATGTTTAATCCCGCCATAACCTGATCCTTAAAGGCTTCAAAGGTACTCGGCACATCGCCCGACCAAACAACATTTCCGTATTTTTGACTGCCTGCCCAGCAGCTTCTGAGCAAATTTACCGGAGTTTCCGCACATATCTTTTCCATCTTGTCATAAAAGATACGGCTGAAATATTGCGGATAGAAGTTGCTGCACGATAATGCCGGACCGGCATAATAACGGAAGTTGTCAAAGTCGTAAACACCGTAATCGGGCTCGGAATTGTCGAGCCAGAAGGCGTCGATGCCATAGTCGTAATAATTCTTTTTGCATACGTTCCACACGTACTCGCGGGCTTTTGGATTAAATACGTCAATTTCAACGCAATCGCCCTGGTAATCGTATGTTTGCGGTTCACCGCGCTCCGTACGGATTAAAAGGCCTTGGTCCATCATGGGGCCGAAGTTTTCGCTTCTCCTGTCAACGCTCGGCCAAACGGAAACAATCACCTTTATTCCCATTTTGTGGAGTTCGTCGACCATTGCCTTCGGATCCGGCCAATATTTTGTGTCGAACTTCCAGTCTCCCTGAACCGTCCAATGGAAGAAGTCGATTACGATTTGGTCTATCTTTATGCCTTCTTCCTTATATTTACGGGCAACTTCCAAAACTTCATCCTGTGTGCGGTAACGGAGCTTGCATTGCCAAAGTCCCATGAGGCTTTCGGGGAACATGGGTGCATGTCCGGTAACTCCCGTGTATTTTGCCAAAATTTCTTTCGGCGTGTCACCCGCGCAAATCCAATAATCGCAAACGTCGGTGGCTGCCGCCGTCCACATCGTTATATTGTTTGCGAACACAGCCTCTCCGATTGCGGGATTATTCCAAAGGAATCCGTAGCCGTAAGACGAAACCATAAACGGAACCGTTATCTGGCTGTTTCTCTGCGCCAGTTCAAGAGTGCATCCCTTTAGATCAAATTGATTGAATTGGTATTGACCCATACCGAATATTTTTTCGTTTTGATTGCTTTCGAAGCGAACCTTGAGCTTATAGAGGTTGCTCCCGATTATGCCCTTCCATTCACGGTTAACGGTCTTTAAGCATCTGCTTTCCTTTGAAATCGTTCCGCCGTAGCAGCGGTAATCTTCGCGTAAAATAAGGCGATCATCCTTATAAAAACTTATTACGCTTCCGTCGTTCACAACCGCCTTTATGCGGCCGTTTGTAATTTCCGCCATTTTGCGCTTGTCCATAAATCCGCCGGAATTGTAATACTCTTCCTCAAAGAAACGGATTTCGGGGGTAATAGCATCTGTGTTTTCCGTGAGCGCCCATGTTTTATCGGGAATTTCGGGATTCATTGTCGCACGGACTCTTAAAGCATCCTTTCCCCACGGCTCGATTTTTAATGTTTCGCCGTTTTTGTATACATAAAGCGCATTGTCGTTTTTTAAGAATTCCATTGAAGTTTTATTTATCCTTTCGTATCGGTTTCTTTAAAAATCTTTGTTTCGAGCGGACTCATTCGTGTTATCCGCCCGTTTATTGTGACTTCCTTTTCTTCTTTCGTATTGTTGAAATAAGATATGATTTTAAAATCTTTTCCCGTCCTCACCGTACGTTCCACGTTATCAGGCAGGATTTCGTATTTTATTTTAAGATCACCGAGGATTTCACCGAAAAGCTTTTTGTAAGCCTGTTTTTCGGGAGAAGTTCCGATATAGTATACTTTTCCGCTGCCATAATTATTCCTTGTTGCGGCAGGTAAATTTTTATATCTTCCGTCCGTGTAGGTTGCGATAACTTCCGCGGTAACGGGCTCCGTCACATCACACCAAACGGATGCCTTATACTCGGTATTGTCAAGTGTTTTAATTTTAATTTGACGCTTTCCGCACGAATCGAATCTTTTGATGCTTATTCCGGAAATCTCGGAAAACGCCGTCGGAAGTGTTTCTCCGAATATGCAATTTCCGTTTTCGTTTTTTACGCCCGAACGGAATGTCAAAAGGACTGTACCGCCATACTTCGCAAATTCGGTTAAGTTTTTGACCGTCACGCAGTTTGTAATCACATGCGCCGGCGCAATCACGAATTTATAACCCGAAATATCCGCTTCTTCATGAATCACGTCTACGTTTTGCGAGAGCGCCGTAAGCGCCGAATGAATTTTTTTGAGCTCCCCTTCATAATCAAATCCGTCCGAATGAAATTGATTGTTGAAAGAATTGTATTGTTCCGCAGATGTTAAAATTGCGACGTCCGAAACGATTTTTGTGTCGGTGATTTCGGGGATTTTATGCACCGTATCTATAAAATCCTTAACCTCCGTCAGTCTGTCATTATCAAGATTATCGTGATTTAGGAGTCCGTAACAAAACATTTCCGCACCCGTCACCGCCGTCCGCCATCTGAAAAAGCTCACAAGGCTTGCGCCGTGCATAACCGCCTGGAGCGCATAAGACTTATACATTCCGGGGTCGGGTTCCGGCGAAGTCGGTCCCCAGCCTCCCATCGGTCCGCCGAGCTGTTCCATGATCCAAAAGTCTTTTCTTTTAAATCCTCTCACAAAATCAAGCGCATAGGCGTTTGAGTAAACCGTTTCCGAATCGTCCGGAAAATTTACGGGCGGGTAGTTATCGTATCCCGCATAGCTAAGCTCTTTAAACTCAAGGTGATAATCGGGTCTGTGATAACAAAAGCACGAATTTGTCGTAATAATCGCATTTTTGTCTTTTTCCCGGATTATGTCGGATTGAAAACTTATGTAATCCGCGAGCGACTTTGCGGCGAATTTTTCGCGGTCAAGCATGTATGCGGGATTGTACCACCCCTGAAAGCACTCTTTTTCGCGCGTGAGTTCGATTTCCGAAAAGTCGGTAAACTCACCGCTCCACACGTCAAGTCCCCATGTTTTGTTGAGATTCTTAACCGTACCGTATTTGTCTTTTAAGTATTTTCTGAATTTCTTTGTGCATGCGGCACATGTGCAATGATTGCTTTCAAGCTCGTTGTCGATTTGCCACGCGTAAATTCCCGGCTTTCCCGCATATCTTGTTGCCATTTGATTTATGATGCGGGCAGCGTAAAATCTGAAGTTTTCGCTTTCTATGCACCTGTGACCGCGAATTCCGATGGGTTTCGCATTTCCCGCAAGATCCGTGCTCACCGTATCCGGAAATTTTCTGTAAAGCCACACGGGAGCGCAATTTGTGGGAGTCCCAAGGATTACCTTCATCCCGTATGCGTTTATGAGATTTATTATTTTGTCGAGCCAATCAAAATCAAACTCGTTGTCACGGGGTTCCATGCGGCTCCATGCAAATTCGCCGATTCGTACGGTATCGAATCCGCATTCGCGCATGCGTCTCACATCGTCTTCCCAAATGTTTTCGTCCCAATGCTCGGGATAATAGTCAACTCCTACGGTTATCATGTTTAAACCTTTTCGGTATATGCTTTAATCTGTTTTATCGTATTTGCTTTAATAAAGCCTGTAATTTAAAGTGTTATCGTAAGTGTATGTGTTTTTCCGTCCGTCGGCACATCCACCGTATCCGTACACTTAACGCCGTCATAATTAAATACGCTGTCATCGTTCACTCTGAACGCACGCTTACCCGTAACTTTCACATCAATCGAGCCGTGTTCGAAATTAAGCGTATATTCATAATCTTCCGTATCACGCTTTAATACGGGGCTTATCGTAACGCGCTTATCGTGAACGTCCACACCCGAAAATTCAAAAAGTGCAAGAGTAAGCCACGATGCCGTTCCCGAAAGCATGGGACCGATGTTTTCGCCTGTCTCCGAGTTGTTGTATTGAGTGCAAAATCTCGGATTTCCTTTGAGCACAAACGGATCGCCCTGAGTTACGTAGGGAAGTGTCTTTCCTATCATAAAGAAAGCAAGATCACGGAGCTTTTCGGCGAGATGCACGTCCTTAACCCACTTTGCGGCTTTTAATGATGCCGTTGCAGCCATCATTGCCGCATGCTTGAACACACCGCCGTTTTCTCTGTCTCCGGGGAAATAAAGCTGTGTGCCGCAGAAAATGTCAAGCTTGTCAAAATCAACGAGTGTGCAAAGCTTAAGTCCGGCATTGGTTTTGAGATACCTTTCAACTATTCCGAGCATTGTCGCAATCTGTTCTTCCGTTGCCGCATCCGCAAGTATTGCCCAGCTGTATGAATTAAGGAAATATGTTCCGTCGATTTCCGGTACCATCGACAGTCCGTCTTTGCCGGCGCCTAAGTACTTATATTTTCTGTCGTCGTTTATCAGGCATCTCGCAAAGAAGTCACCCTTCCATGCGTTCTTTTGCATGCTTTCACGAACTCTGTTTGCTATAAATTCGGCTTCACGCGCGTCTTCGGTTTTCCCTACGTGAATCGCCATATTGCGAATCGCGTCCGCCGCAATTATCAAGAGACACGCATTCATAACGCTTTCCGTGAGATCATTTTCCCAAGGAACACCGTATTCTTCGTTCTTGTCCTTTAATTGCTTTTTGTAAAGTGCTTCCTTTTCGGGGCCTTGCAATACGTTTTTGTCGAGACGCAGCGTGTCGTTCCAGTCTGCCTTGTCAAGGAGCGGCATAAAGTTTTTGCCTATCGAAATTCTGCCGCTGTATGTGAGTATTGCCATGAGCGTGTCCCAAAGAGGACGGGTTTTATCTTCTCCCGCGATCTTGAATTCGTCGTTTAGGAATTCATAGTCGCCCGTAAGACGGATATAACGGTCAACCGCCTGAACAAGCCACAATTGATCGTCGGAGCAGTCGCCGGGCTCCTTTCCCCTGAACGTGAAGTTGTGATATGCGTATCCCATACGGAACACATTCATAACCCAGTTCGAAAGAAGTTCTTTTACAAGCTTGTTTTCGCCGATTGCGCTCAAATAGTACATTGAAGCGTATATATCCTGGATTTCACGAAAACCTGTTTCGCGATATGATTTCTGAGTCCATGCGAAAGCTCTCGAAACATATGTCTGATAAAGCGTCTGGAAAGGAAGGTTGTGACCCGTATATGCGTCAAACATTTCATCGCCCGTGCGGGGTGTTAAGTACCCGGGATACCTGTTCCAGAAATCAACAACCGATTCGTATGTTTCGTTCCAATGCTTTTCGTCGGAATACCGGTCGATCAAAAGCCCAAGAGCATGCTCAAAGTCCCCCGTAATATCTTCCTTATCATGATCGTCCATCATGCCGACAAATTCGTAAATGTTTGCGGTTTTTTGAGCCTCAACCGTAACTTTCTTACCCATTGCAAAGAACGGTGCCATTTTTCTGTTAAAAGTATTCGGAAGCTGTTTTACAAGCTCCGGATGAATCAAATCTCCGTTTCCCACAAAATCGGGGTAGCTTGCGCAGAAAGAATCAAGGAATTCGCCGTTTTCCATAAGGAACGCGAAACGCTTTTCGCATGCGCATTGCTTGGGACGATGGTGAAGTGTCATCACAGCAGGGCGCCCGTCTTTATAAAACATTTCGCTTTCCGCAACTATATTTGCGTATACGATGTCGTTTGCGATCGTCGAAGGATCGGTGATTCCGAACATTCCCGTCATAACAATCTTCAAATCACGCTTTTTGTCGGTAAGGTTTGTGATCTCGACACGCTGAGTTTCGATTGCGTTCGGAAGTCCCTCCTCCTGCGGCAAAATAAATATTGTACGGCGGATCATGAGTCCGCATTTTGTCTTGTAAGTGATTATCGTGCGGCTTTGCGAATGAACACATTCGGCGCTTTCGACATTTTCCTTCAAATAAGCCGAATAGAAAATCTGTTTGCCGTTTTCGACTATATAAAACTGTCTGTTTGCGGGCTCGCCGTTTTCGGAAAGCTCAAGCACATATCTGGTCGCAAGCACCTGATTTCCGCCCGTCCCGCGGAAAGAACCGCGTCCCAGAGCATCAAGCGCGCTCTTCGGCGTTGTGTAAAGAGGGTAGGGATATCCCGCACGGTTACCGAGAAGGAGGTTAACCGGATAGTGCGACCCTACGGGATATCCCATCAAGTCAATCGACAATTCTCCGTTTTTGTTTAATTTGCCCTTGCTTGCAAAGAGCCTTTCATATATTTCGACAATCGCTTTTTCGGTAACGGCGGGAACGTTTTCTTCGCCCTTTTCCGTAAAGCATTTTACTTTTCCTTCGGAAAGCGACAAAACCTTGTTGTCCGTATTTTTCGTGAGCCACGCTTCCACGCGCTCATCGTTTAAGAGATGTGCGCATATGGGTGCATAATAAAGAAGTCCGGTAAAGGCGAGAGCCGATGTCCTGTCGGCGCTGTAAAAAACGGCGTCCGTCCTCTTTGACAAAATTCCGCGATCCGCAAATTTTTTTCCTATGAATTCTTCCGCGGTAATTTTTTGAGAACGTGCTCTCTCTGTTGTAAATTGGTTTAATTCAGACGACATATCGTCCCTCCTTCTTGTATCTCACCCGATATCGTAATGCACTTCGGCGTGAATTTATCGGGATTTTCTATTTCAAATATCAATTGTTCGGCAGCCGCATATCCTATTCCGTGCGCATCCTGGTGATATGTTGTGAGCTTCGGCCTTAACATGCCCGCAAGTCTTATTCCGTCGTATCCGAAGCATGACAGGTCTTCGGGAACGCGTAGCCCCGCTTCTTCGGCAGCCGTAAGTCCTCCGAGTGCGGAAATGTCGTCCGGATAAATAATGCATGTGGGTCTGTTTTCGAGAGAAAGCAATCTTTTCGTCGCCTGTCCCGATGCCTTCGGACTTCTGAATGCCGTTTGCACGATGTATTCCGTGGGAGTCTCGAGTCCGCAATTTCTCATGCCTTTGGTAAATCCGGCAAGGCGCTGGAGTGTGATATCACCCATCTCACCGTAGAGAAATGCTATTTTCTTGTGGCCGAAACCATACAAGTAATTTACGATATCCTTTAAACTTGCCTCATTGCTTCCGTATACGCAGCTTCTTCCGTCAAATGCGTGGTCGATACTCACGACGGGAAGATCGCTGTCGATAAGCTGCCTAACCTGCTCTATGTCAAATTCACCGGCCGTAATGATTACGCCGTCACATTGCCTGTTCTTTGCATGCTCAAGATAATTCATGTCGGCCGCTTCAAGAAACGTGATGTCGTATCCCGATTCCGCCGCCCTGTTTCTGATTGCTTCAAGTACGAGGGAGAAGTATTCGTGAGCCATGTCGTTTTTGAAAAGAATGCCTATATTATGCGATCTGTTGGTGCGCATCGTACGTGCGGCGGCGTTCGGAAAATAGCCGAGTTCACGCGCCTTTTTGCGAACCATTTCCGCATTTTCGGGGCTTATTCCTTTTTTGTTGTTCATGGCCTTGGAAACCGCGGAAACAGACACTCCGCATTCCTTTGCCAGCTCCTTTATCGTGATCATCTTTTTCTCCCTATCCGAGCTTCGCCTATGTTTTCGAAACTTTTTCGTAACTTGCGAAACCGAAGCGAAAACGTTTTACCTATCATTAGTTTACTTTACTTTAATTTACGTGTCAACACTTTTTGTGCAAAATCAATAAAATTTATTTTTGAACGAGGTATTTTTTGGATAAGATTGATATAGAAGATGCGCAACTTATGTTTCTCGTTGCATGGCAGAAAGCGTTATCCGAGAAATTTTCACGGTGTTTTAAGATTTTAGCGGAAAACGTTTTATATGTTTTTATTCAAAATAAAAGCCATCGCTTTCCGGCGTAAAAAAAAGAACGGCATACACATCCGTTCTTTTATCATTTTTCTCTTCGTCCGCATTTTTTTCGGTCGTTCTTTTCACGCGTCCTTTTCGCATCCTTTTCCGTCCGACCGACTCAAATTTTCTTGTAAATTCTTTTTTATTCTTTTCTTTCACAGCCGGGCCGATTATTCCTTCACTGCCCCGCTCGAAACTCCCATAACAAGAAATCTCGACAGACAGAAATACAGTATTACTATCGGAACCGCTATAAATATCGAGCCCGCCGCAAACCTCGTAAACTCTGTTTCGTCAAGTGCCGTGAGGCCGACCGCAACGGTCCAAAGGTTTTTGTTTTTGAGTAACATTTTCGGCAAAATGAAATCGCTCCACGGCCACGCAAAAAGCGTCAGCGACGTGTACACAAGCATAGGCTTTGAAAGCGGCATCGTGATTTCAAAAAATATTCGCCAGTTTCCCGCACCGTCGATTCTCGCCGCTTCATAAATCGTTCCGGGAATCGTATCAAAAAATCCCTTTTGCACAAGATATCCCATCGGCGCACCGGCCGCGGATATGAGTATAAGGCTCCAAAGATTGTTGATAAGATTAAAGTTAATCATTATAAGATGCACCGCCGTCATTCCCATAAATCCGGGAAACATGCTGAGTATGAGCGTTCCCTTCATGAGTGTCTTTCGGCCTTTAAACTCAAAGCGGCTTATCGTGTATGCGGTCAAAATCACAAGCACCGTTCCTATAAGAGACGACATCGCAGCAACAAAAAATGTGTTTTTAAGCCAATTCGGATAGTCATACATTTTTGTGTCGGTAAAAAGCCTTATATAGCTGTCAAAGCTTAATTCCTTCGGAAAAAATCCGTCTATGTCGTAAATGGATCCCGATTTCGAAAAGCTTGCAAGCACTATCCACACAATGGGAAAAATGAATACAAGGCTGATCGCGATAAGAACTGTATGCGTAACAATCGAGTCGAGGACATAACGCTTATTCACATGCTTTTTCATCTGTAAGTGTCCTCCTTTTTGTATGCTTTCGAATTAACATAAACCGCAAGCGAAATTATGCTTGTTATTATAAATATGATAAGGCTTATTGCGGCTCCGAGACCGTAATAGTTGTTTGAATAGGTGAGGTTATAAAGCCAGTTGATAAGGAGATCCGTATCGCTCGCAAGGAAATATCCGTCCGTGTAAAGTCCGTTTCTGAGGAAATAGAAAACGCCGAAGTTGTTGAAATTTCCTATAAAACTTGTGATAAGCACGGGCGTCGTCGAAAATATGACAAACGGAAGCGTAATATGCGTAAATTGCTTAAATTTGCCCGCCCCGTCGATTGCCGCGGCATCATATAACTCCGTGTTCATGTTTGAAAGAATTCCCGTTGCAAGAAGCATCGACGTGGGAATGCTGATCCACGCGTTTACAAATAAACCGATGAGTTTCGCCTTTATTCCTGCGTCCATATCGAGGAATCCTATTGCGTGTCCGCCGTTCATCGTAATGTAATAGTTGATCGGTCCGCCGTAGCAAAACATGAACTTGAAGGCAAGAAACGATATAAATCCGGGAACCGCATAGGCGATGATCGGAAACGAACGCCAAATTGCCTTTCCTTTTACGCACTTTTTGTTGAGAAGAAGCGCGAGCCCAAGTCCTCCGAAGTAATTGAGAGCCGTTGCCGAAAGCGCCCACACAAAGTTCCATCCGAGAATCTTAAAAAACGTTGTCTTAAGCTCGGTAAGCGCAAGCAGCTTTTTAAAATTGTCGAGTCCCACCCAATCCACAAGCGCGGGCGGAACAATGTCTCCGCCGTAATTCGTGAACGCAATGAGAATCATGAAGATAATCGGCATGATGTTGAATACAACGACACCCGCAACCGGTATAAAAAGCGCTGCGATATAAAACTTTTTGTCGAAGAACGTTCCGACAGCCGTAAAGAAATCGGGAAGACGTTTTCCCGCCCTTAACTTTTGCTCGCTTTCATACGCATCACGCACGTTTGAAACATAAAATCCCAAAACGAATGCCGTTATCACATAGCAAATAACGCCGCGCAACAGCATCATGACCGAATCGTCGCCTTTTATTCCGAGCCATGCGTCACCCGCCACGGTGCCGAGCGTAAAGAAGCCTTTTATGTCGGTCGCACCCGCAAGCACCATATAGATAATGTAGCTTACGGCAATGCACAAATACAAAAGTCCTTTTATTACCTGCCCTTGCAAGATTTGCCCGCTTCCCATCAAAATCATCGAGAGCTTTACGCGCAGCCCCGCCTTAAAATATTTTGTTAATGTTTGTTTTACTTTATTCATCTCTGACCCTTAGAAATTCCGTTATTTCGCAAGTGTATAAATCGCATCGTAAACCTGTTCCGAAACTTTTTTGAGTCCCGCTTCCATTTCCGTAACTCCGGGATACTTTTCGGTTTCGCCCTGTGTCCTGAACGCATCTTTTGCGATATCCGCAAGGAACGTATGCATAGGCGTCCAGACCTGATTCAATTCCTTTACGGACGGCATAAGATAAATTCTTCCGCTTTCGAGCGACGTAAATATTTTTTCCGTCGTTCCGCCTGATTCCTTTGCAACATCGCTTCTTGTGGGAGCAATTCCGAGCATATCCATGCGGAGCTTTATCATCTCATAGCTTGTCGCAAAATTTACGAATGCTTTGGCAGCCTCTCTGTGCTCCGTATACGAACTGATTCCGTATCCGTTTACGCCGCCCATCACAACGGTGTCGACAAAATCGGAATCGGACATTTTGCCTGCATCCTGCGACAAATCGCCGTTTGCGGGCATTTTTGCGGGAATTTCGGTCATAATGAGGTTTTCTTTTGCTTTCGCGGTCGCTGCCGCAGAGTCAAGTCCTTCCGCTTCGTACGTAAGCGCAAGTTTCTCAACAAAAAGCACATATGTATCGGGCGTCGAAATCGCAAAAGCGTAAGTTCCGTTTGCAAGCTTCTCGTATCTGTTGGAAGTAATTGTGTCGTCAATCGTTCCCTCGTTCATAAGATAGGCAAACTGCTTCATCGCACTTATTCCGAGAGCCGCATTTCCCGCATGAAGTCCGATATCGGTTGTGTCAACCGTACCGTCCGCATTTTTCTTAAAAACATATCCGCCGTACGAAAAGATAAACTCGCCGTTCATGTAGAGGTCGTTATAGCTTATCATGAGTCCGTACTGCGAATCCTTGTTCTTGCTCAAATCATTATCTCTCAAATATTTTGAATACGCATACAGATCGCACCAGTTTTCAAGGAAATCGGGCGTGTCGTTGTTGTCCCTGTCCCACTTTGTTTCCCAATTTTCGGGCAACATGTCTTTTCTGTAAAAAAGCATCGGTTCCTGGATATTTACGGGAATTCCGCATGTGTATACGGTGCCGTCGATGTTTATTTTAAATGCGTCCCAGGCGGCATCGGGTGTATATGCGGATGCATCAAACTCCGATGTATCAAGCGCCAAAATATGCTTATCCTGAGCATATTTCATGAGGATGTCGTTTGCCTGATAAAGAACATCGGGTCCGTAGCCGTAAGGGCCGTTTTGCGCAAGATCCGTGTATTCGTCCATATCCGCATCCACGGCAACGATGTTGTATTCGGCATATTTTTCGTTAAAAGCGTTTAGGAGTTCCTCAAAATAACCCTGTTTTTTTGCCGTATCGTTTTCGAGTATACGAAGAGTTATCTGTTCTCCCGTCGGATTTATGGCGCTTTCGTCGGTGTTTTTGCTTTCCGTACCGCCGCAAGCCGCAGACGAAAAAATCGTTAAAGCTGTAACCCCCCCTGCCGTAATTTTCTTTATTGTTTTATTCATAAACGTACCTCTCCCTGTCTTTAAAAATCACAAAACTTTCGGGTCCGATTTCCGTATCATAAAATTTTCCCGCATTTTCCGTATGATTTACGATAAGCGTATAAGTATGATTTTCGGTCACCGAATTAATTATAAGCATGTCGTTTTCCGCCGTAAACCCATATTTTCCGGTAGACAAATCCGAGTTCCGCCTCAAGTCCGAAAGCTTGCGGATAAGTTTATAAATATCCTTATATTCGCCGTTTTCGTCCGTTTTTTCCCAATCCATGCATTTTCTGCAATCGGGGTCATAGCCGCCCGAGGTCAAAATTTCCGTTCCGTAAAAGATGCACGGAGCGCCGGGATAAAAGAACAAAATCGCAAGAGCTTCCTTCATGGCTCGCCTGTTTTCCTTTATTTGCGTAAAAAACCTGTGCGTATCGTGCGAATCGAGGAGATTTAACATCATGCGGTTTATGCCGTCCTTGTTTCTCATGATGAGCTCGTTTAATTTGCATGCCGTTCCGTATGCGTCTTCCGTGTCAAACGCGAAATAATCAAGCATCGCCTTTGTAAAAGCGTAATTCATTATGCCGTCGTATTGATCGCCGCGTAAGTTTCTGTATGCGTCATGCCAATTTTCGCCGATTATCACGGCGTCAGACTTTGCACTCTTTACGGCGATTCTGAACTTTCTCCAATAATCGTCGCTTATTTCGTCGGACACGTCAAGACGCCATCCGTCTATGTCAAATTCTTTTATGTAGTAAAGTGCCACACCCGTCAAAAAGTCCTGGACGGACATGTTTGACGTATTTAATTTAGGCATATATTCGCACGACGCAAAACACTCGTAATTTAAAGGCTTTTTTACGGGCTTATCCCCGTTTATGATAAACCAATCAAAATACTTTGAAGCGCGGCCTTTTTCCAAAACGTCCTTAAATTCCTTCGAATCCTCGCTTATATGATTAAAAACCGCGTCAAGGACAATTTTCATGTTGTTCTCGTGTGCTGCGGTCACAAGTGCATGCAAATCTTCTTTTGTCCCGAACATCGGATCGATTTCATAAAAATCGCTGATATCATACTTGTGATTCGACTTTGATTTAAACACGGGCGTTAAGTAAATCGCGTTGATTCCGAGTTCTTTTAAGTAGCCGATTTTTTTTGTGATTCCTTTTATATCTCCGCCCGCAAAGCTTTTGGGAGTCGGACGTGCGCCCCACTTCATGTTTATGTAGGACAAATCCTTTTTGTCGTCGCCCATACAAAAGCGATCCGGAAAAATTTGATAAAACACGGCTTTTTCCATCCACTTTACGGGGCGAACTATATCCGCCTCGTTTATGTAAGGATATTGGAAAAAATTGTAAAATCCGAGCGAAAAATCATATGAATCCGTCGGTCCGTCCTCACTGAAATACACATATGAGCCGTCAAAATCATACACTTTAAATACGTAGGCAAGGCGTGTATCTTTTAAATCAAACGTCACCTCATACCAGTCAAAGAGCTTTGAAAACCGGCTTTTTTTCATTGTCACGGTGTTTTGTTTTTCGGCAATTTTGTATTTGCTTTCGTAGACAAGTTCGACCCGTGCCGCATCGTCCTTTTTGGTCCTGAGCGATATCACCATGCGGTGCAAATCCGTAGGAAACGCATAGGGCGAATCCTGCATATGAAAAAGGGCATATTTATCCATATTTGATTAAAGGCGGCGTGAAAGCCGCCTTCTCCTTGAATTATTTTGAATTACTTTGAAATTTTGATTGTAAACGTGTCCGCATCAACCGTGATTGTGTATGTTCCGTCAGCCGTAAGCTTTACGTTATACGCGGATGCATCGATAAAAGCCTTTGATGCGTCATCGGTTACGGCAGAAGCATTTAAGCCCTTTCCGGTGTCCTTACCGTTATCCCATACCATGAAATAAAGTTCCGTGCCCGATGCGAATTCACGTGTAACTGTAAAGAGATTTGTGCCGGTTGTTCTTGTAAGCGAAATGTTTTCTGACCAGTCACTTACCCAACTTCCCTTCATCACAATTTCCGTGTTTTCGTTAACCGTATATACTTCTTCCTTAACTTCCGGCTTTGCTCCCGCATCACCGTTACGCACGATCTTTATTTCGTCATAAACGGAATTGTCGGGATCTGTCGTAAGCGTAATCGTGTAGTTTCCGTCTTTCTTTACCATGACGTTCGCTTTGGATGTTTCGCCGCTTAAGCCCCCGCCGCTTTCAAATTCGTCTGCCGAAAGCTCGGTAAATGTGCCGTATCCCTTTTGTCCTTCCCATTGCCAATCGTAAATAAGCTGGAACTTGTCTCCCTCATAGAGATCAAGCGTGATCGCAAATTCGTTTGTGTTTCCCGTAGCCTTAAGTTCGCATGCCGACTTGTTTTCGTCGGTCACATCGGCTCCCGCCCAAGCGGAATTTACAAGTACGGTGCTTGCGCCTTCGCCAACAACATACCATTTTCTCGTATCAGCCGTTTTGTTTAAAGACTTAAACGCGCCGAAAATCTTTTTGTCGGAATTGAATGTGTCGGTTGTTAAATCACACTTACTCGACTCAAGCATTGTGGGAGTCTTGTACCATCCGAGGAACTCGTATCCCGAAAGTGTCTCAAACTGCTCATAGCCCGTTATCTTTTCGCCGGCATATGCTTTTACGGTCCCAAGAGTTTCGCTTCCGTTAACAAAAGTAATCGTAATTTCCGTTTTTTCGGATGTCTCGTTTAAATTTGTTTCCGCACCTCCGCACGCGCAAAGTGACAAAATCATCACGATGCTCATAAGTAACATAATAATTCTCTTCATAATACTCCTATCCGGGATTGTTCATCCGCTGAAATTTTTACGATGATATACGTCTCATCGCTTCGTTTACTTAACCGCTTAAGTTAAACGGTTAAGTAATTTATACCACTCGTTGCAATCACTGTCAATACATGGTTGACAAAAAAAACGGAATTAATTATTATACACTTAAAAATTAAGTGGGGAAATATTAATGGAATCAGAAAACGAAAAAAAGAACACGCGCGTCACGGCAAGAGACGTGGCACGTGCCGCGGGCGTATCGGTTGCAACGGTATCCTATGTGATGAACGACCGCCCCGACCAAAAAATTAAGCCGGAAACAAAAAAGAAAATATTGCAAATGGCAAACCTTATGAATTACGTTCCGTCACACGCCGCAAAAAGCCTTGCGACAGGCCGCAACAACATAATCGGGATTTCTTATTGTATGACCGGCATTCCGACATACGATTCAAAAATAATGCTTTTCTCGTCCATGATGACCGAGCGCTTAAACAGACTTAAATACGATGTCATGTTTATTCCGGCGCCCGTACGCGAAAATGTTCTTATAATAAACAGAAACATAGACGCAATCATTGCGATCGACTTAAAACACGACGACTTTAAGGCGCTTGCCGACAGCTATCTTGTGCCCGTAATATGCGTTGACATGTGTGTTGACGACGAACTTTTTTATCAAATATACGATGACCTTCCTTTTCTTATCGAAAAGGCAAAAATGGAGCTTGGAGCTTCCGACAAATATTATTTTTTGTACGACAATATCAACAATGCGGGCTATGAGCAATTTGTCCTAAAACTTCCCGGAGACGTTTTTCCGCTCCGTCTCCGCGATTTGACGGAAGAAGTTTTAAATAACTTAAAAGGTCAAAAGGTAATCACCCTCGGCGGATTTTTGACGCTCAAAGTAATGCAGGATTTAAATCCGTCCGACATATGCTGCATAATATCCGATAACGAACAGTCGCTTTTGCCCGAAGGCCCAAAAACAGTCCTTGACAACGGCGAAAAAAAAGCGAATTTAACAATAAACATATTGCTAAATTCGCTTAAACGCAATTTCACGGTAAACCACGACCTGAAAGTGAGATAAAAGTGTTTTCAAGCGTGTCAACAGTCTTGTATGCTTGCATACAAAGACTGTTGACCGGTTGAAAACCAAAGCCGTCATGAGCAAGTAGGATGATAATCCGGATTGCGAATGCAGGCGGCAGCTGCGGGAGTACCGAAGGTACGTAGCAGCTGACTTTTATCCATAAAAGTTTTCAGCCGCCTCTTATTTTACCATTCCCTTATCCGTTTTCTTTACATGCTTAAACACATTTTCGAAGCGGTTCAGTGCCTCATCGATAATTTCCGGCGTGTCCGCCATCGATGTATAAAGTCTCGATCCCGCAAGGGTAACGATTCCGTTTGCCATATAAGCCGCACCCATGCGTTCCATGGAATCCTTGCGGACATACATCATATCCTTGTTCTTAAGAATTCCGAGTGCAGACTTAATGAAGCTCATCGACGAGAAATCAAAGCTCATCGCGCCCGTGCACTCAAGGTGACAAATGGAGCCCTGGTTGTATGCAACAAAAGGCAAGCCGTATCTGTCAATAAGTTCTTTTAAGCCGTCCGTAATGCGGTCGCCCATCTTTCCCGCTTTTTCGCAAGCGTTTGTTCTTGCGATTTCGGAGATTGCCGCCGTTCCCGCAACGCACGAAAGCGGATTTGCCGCAAGCGTTCCGCCGACATACGCTCTGTGTTTTCCCGTTGCAAGTCCCGCTGCCATAAGGCTTGCGTATTCCTTTTTACCGCCAACGCCGCCGGCCGCCGGATATCCGCCTGCGATAATCTTTCCGAATATCGTAAGATCGGGAACAATGTCAAAATAGCCTTGTGCACCACCGATTCCCACACGGAAGCCGGTTACGACTTCATCGAATATAAGAAGCGCACCGTATTTGTCGCAAAGCGCTCTTACGCCCTTATTGTAATCTTTTGCGATCGGTCTTGTACCGCTCTCGGGTCCGCAAGGCTCAACCATAACCGCCGCCGTACCGCCCTTAAGCTTGTTTCTCTTTAAAAGTGCCTCAAGCATATTTAAGTCGTTCGGTCTGCATTCGTCGGTTGTGCGATAATCTGCTCCGGGAATTCCGTGCGATTCGAGAAGTCCTCTCGATCCCGGAATCTTAAGTCCGTATACAAGCTGATCCGACCATCCGTGATATGCGCCGCCCATCTTAATGATACGCTTTTTGCCCGTCGCGATACGTGCGATTCTGAGCGATGCCATACATGCTTCCGTACCCGATCCCAGCATTCTGAACATCTCAACGTTCGGCATGTGTTTATTTATCTCTTTTGCGAGCATAAGCTCGGATTCGTGCAAAAGTCCGGTTACGGGGCCGCATTCGTGCAAAAGTTCCTCAACCTTTTTTCTTACGGGCTCATAGTTCGATCCGAGAATCGTGGGTCCGCCCGCCTGCAGGAAATCGATATATTGATTTCCGTCCTTATCGTAAAGATAAGCACCGTCCGCCTTTGCCATACACATCGGAAAAGGCTTATTGAAAGCAAGGTTGTGCTGAACGCCGCCCGGAATATAATTCTTCGCCTCTTCGTACACGGCCTTCGATGCCTTGCACTTTTCGTCATAATACTTCATGACTTCGGCATAATATTCGTCGTCGATTTCCCAAATCGGCTGACTCGTGAGCTTTTTGAGACGCGCGTTTATTTCCTTCGGATCGTCCCATCTTGAAATTCCGCAATTTTCCATTATAAATCCTCTCTTTCTTCGGCTTTTTTTGCCGCTTTGTTTGTATCTATTGTTGAACCGAAAACAAAAAATCTGTCATAAATGTATTCGGTCACAAAATTCAATGCCATCGTGAGCACTTCCACAACAAAATCGTTCCATCCGCATTTTACGAGGTATTCGCCGCCGAACATCGTGACAGGCGTAAACACCGCATAAAACAAGGCAACCTTCATCATCGCGACGGGCACGTTTCCCGCCGACTGGAATGTAAATCTCCGGTTAAGCGTAAAATTCCAAAGTACCGAAAGCACAAGCGCAATCAGATACCTAAACATATAGGGCATCGTTTCGCCGAAGAACAGCGTCATCACACTGAACGACCCGATTTGAATAAGCCCTGCGGAAACGGAACACAAAACGAACTTGATCGTGCGAAAAAGTTCTTTTTTCTTTTCCTTTTCCATTTAGCCCTCCTTCTTTTTGCTGTATTTCATCTTATAAACCGCGTTCATAAGCTTACAGTCAAAAGCGGAAAGATTTGCGTGTTTCTTGGCCGCCGAAATAAGCCTGTGCGTCATGCACGCTTTTTTTGTAAGCAGCATTAACGCCTCGGCATCGTCCGGATCCTCCGTCAAAATCACGCATCCGACTCCCCTAACAAGCACAGCGTCCGTGTGATTTAACGCTTTTAATATTGCCGCATCGTCATTTTCGACACACTTTAATTTTTGTCCGAGCATTTGCGCAATGTCGTCAAGCTCCGCCTTAAAGCCGTTTTGCTCTGCCGCCCATAATGTGTTATTATCGGTCACGACACGCATATCCTTTGCCGCAGAAAGCATTTCGGGGCTTAAGCGTCCTGCCTTAACATTTTCATCCGCATTTCCTATTTTCTTTATAACGGCGCGACGGCATACATTTTCGAGAGCTTCCGCTTTTTTTATCGCATCATCCATGTTTTGCCCAAGAATCACCGCTCCGTGATGACTCATAAGCACAACCTTCGAGCCCTTTAAATATGCCGCCTCGACATTTTTCTTTAATTTTCCCGTTCCCGGAAGTCCGTATCCCGCAATCTCGATTTTACCGAGAAGCTTTTGTTCTTCTTCCGTAAGTTCAAGCAAATCCGTTCCCGCAAGCCCCACGGCCGTTGCGTAGTCCTGGTGCGTGTGAATCACCGCATTAACGTCGGGAAAAATCTTATATGCCGCCGCATGGATCTTTTTTTCGCTTGAAGGTTTCCTTGTGCCTTCCCATTCTTCTTTTTCCATATCGTAAATCGGCACGTCTGCGGGCGTCATATTCACGTATCCGAGCCCCGACGGCGAAATCGCAAAACTCTTTTCGTCACGGCGAACGCTTATGTTTCCCCATGTACGCGCGACGAGCCCTTTTTTTAAGAGTTCACGTCCCGTATCCGCAACAATTTTCTTTAATTTTGTGTCATCCATAACCTTCTCCTTTGTAAACAATTAAACATTTAGGTTTTAATTGTTCTTACCTATTTGTCACCTTGTCACCTGTCAATCATTAAGTATTTTAAACAATTTTTTGTTTGCCCCGTGAAGTTTTTTGAACACCCTGTAATTTTCGTCGTAAACTTTCCTGTTTTCGGAATTAGGTCTGTAAACCCCCTTAACACGCACAAAATCGTTTGCCGCCTCGACGCTCGGAATCGCTTTTAACCCGATTCCCGCAATTATTGCGGCGCCGACCGCTCCCACATCCTGTGAATTTTCGACCGTCTCTATCGTGCGTCCCGTGATATCCGCAAGCATCTGGCACGTAACACTTGACAATGCTCCGCCGCCCACAAAACGAATTACATCAGACGTCTTTACCTTTTTGCTTTCGCACTCGAGCATCCAGCGAAGATGAAAACATATTCCCTCAAGCACCGCACGCATCATCTCGGTTTTTCCGGTTTCAAGCTTTATGTTGAAAAACATTCCAGCCGCATCCGGGTCCTCAAAAGGACATCTGTTTCCGTGAAGCCAAGGTGTAAAAATAAGTCCGTTCGAGCCTGCGGGCGCACGCTTTACCGTATCGCTCAAATAGTCGTAAAGACTCATGTATACCGCTTCTTCGCCTTCCGTTACGTCTTTTTTGTGAAGGTAAATATCTATTTCGTCGAGAGCCAAATGCTCCTTTACCCATTCAAAGCACTTGCCCGCCGTTTCCATTTCGGCAAAATAATTGAATTTTCCGTTTTCGGCGCTCACGATTGCCGCAATCATCGAAACGATGTCAACAACCTGCTTATCGACAACCGTGGACACCCAGCCGGATGTGCCGGAATATATATGTGTGTCGCCCGTTTTTATGCTACCCGCGCCGACACCGATTAACACTGCGTCACCGCCTCCTCCGAACACGATCGTGTTTGTTGTAAGCCCAAGTTCCTCTGCAGCCTTTTTTGTAAGCGTTCCGACAGCATCCGTCGAATCGATGACTTTCGGCAAGTGATCGGGATTTACTTTAAAAAGCTTGCAAAGTTCTTTGCTCCACCTAAAATGCCCTTTTCTCGTGTCAAAAAGGAAAGTCGAATATGCCGAATCCTTTGTCATCACGGTTTCTCCCGTCGCACGGCATATAAGATATTCTTTTACGTCAAGCCATTTGTATATTTTTGCATAATTTTCCGGTTCGTTTTCCTTTACCCACAAATATTTCCACACCGGGTCTTTTACGCTTGTGGGCGCCGCGGTCGTGGTGATAAGACATTTCAATAGTTTATGAATTCCGAGTCCCGCCACACGTATTCCGTGACCCGCATTTTTGTTGAAGGTGTCTTCAGCCCTTTGGTCCATATAGCTCATGGGGCGTCTGATTGCGTTTCCCGACTTATCCACAAGCACAAGTCCCTGCATTTGCGAACAAAAACTTATTCCTTCGATTTTCTCCTTTTGGACGCCTGTTTTTGTGAGAAGTTCGTGCGTTGTCACGCACATTGCGTTCCACCACTCGTCGGCATCCTGCTCGGCTCCGCCGTTTTCAAGGATATAAAGGTGATAAGCCGCATATGCGCCGCCGATCAACGTCACTTTTTCGTCAATCGAAAAAAGACACGTTTTTATTCCCGTTGTCCCCACATCGTAAGAAATAACGTATTTCATGTTTCCTCCCAAATACATTTATATATCAAAAATACCTTTATCCCCTTATTCCGAGCGCTCCCGCAATAAATTTTATGAGTTCCCCTTTTACGCGCTCTTCGTTTTCAAATATATCCGCACCGCAATAAATTTTTATTCTTTCGCGGTAATAATCACAGCAAAACGAAAATTGAACCATCATAAAAAGATTATCCGTGAAAAACGCAAAAAGTCCGGGATCGATATCCGTTTTACACTCTCCCGATTCCTTTGCCTTTTTTATAAGTTCCGTATAAACGCCCGCAGATTCCAGTTCAACTTCTTTAGCCAAAACATCCGCATATTTTCTTGCTCCGCCCGATGTGATTTCATGGTACATGCGGTTAATATTTTTGTTCTTTTTCGCATGAGCGATGAGTGTGTCGATTACACGTTCAAGACTTTCCTTTAAATTTCCTTCGGCGTTTACAACCGCGCAAAGCGTATTGTTAAGCTCCTTAAGGCAGTCCCTCACGCAAAAAAGAAAAAATTCCTCTTTATCCTTAAAATATTTATATATAACTCCGACGCTGACTCCTGCCCGCACGGCAATCGCATTTAAATTTGCAGATGTAAACCCTTTTTCCGCAAATTCGTCGATTCCCGCATTTATTAAATTGATAAGCCTGTCGTCCGTAAGTTTTTTATACATTTCTGTCCTCTCGTGAATAAATATTCACAAGAATATTTTATACTATATTTATAAAAATGCAACAAAAAAAATACAGTTAACAAATTTTTTTTGTGCATTTTGTCACCTGTACCAAAAAAATACGCATAAGGCAAGCGATTATCGTCATATGCGTATTTAAAATATTTAATTTGCCGTTTTTACTTACGCCAAAACCGGCTGTGCATTTTTTATAACATTTTTTACTGTTTTCACATTCATTCCCGCAACAGCCGCAATCTGATCCAAAGAGCAGCCGATAAGATCAAATTTTTCACTTGCCCTCATTTTATCAGAAAGAAGCGCCGCTATCAATCGAACGTAAAGGTTTAGCGAAATAACACAACTTAATACATCTCCGTATTTACGAATTTCTTCCAAAAAAATCCCAAAAACCGGTTTACGGGAATATTGTAATCATCGGGAGTAATCTTTACATCCGTTCCCATCGTCATATAGATAACATGTTTTTCGCGCATTATATAAGGCAAATCAACAAGTCCCGCTTTTAAATAAAATTTGTGCCGTTTCACACGTTCCGCGTAGTTTTCGGCATTTTCGTCCAAAGTTTCAAGTGCAAGGAAAACGGGTTTTCCGGCATATAATTTTTGTAATTCTTTTAAAACAAAAGTTCCCATGCCTTTTCCGCGTGCACTATAATTAATTGCAAGAAAAGAAAGATATATTGCCCTTTCTCCCTCAATCAAATAGGCAAAGCCCGCGAAATTATCCTCATCGTCATATAATGAAAGCATTTTAGCCTTTCCCATATTTACCTTATTTTTCATAATAAAAAACGGTAATGTTCTCTCGTCCTTCGGAAATGCGGTGTTGTAGAGCGCCTTTATTTTTTTCATATCTTTTTTTGACGAAACAACAAGTTTCATTTTACATTCCTTTCACATGCATTGTTTTATACAAAACGTAAAACTTTTTAACTTTTTCAAAGCTTTTTCAATTGACATTCACGTGCCAAAATGCTATATTTCCACTTGTCGGACAATTGTGTCCGCAAGCAATTTTTTTTAATTTTTTGGAGGATTTTCAAAATGCAGGGTACTGTTAAGTGGTTTAACAACCAAAAGGGCTATGGCTTCATCCAGGATGAAGAGGGCAAGGACGTTTTCGTTCACTTCTCAGGCATCAACAACGATGGCTTCAAGTCTCTTGAAGAAGGCCAGGCAGTTACATTTGACATCACCGAAGGTAAAAAAGGACCTCAGGCAGTTAATGTAACAAAGTGCTAATCGTCACGCTTTTCAATGTACCTTTTTCATTATAAACGAGCCTTTGCGTCATACGTTTGTACGGTGCATGGTTTTATAGGGGAAACAGTTATATTGTATTAATGTGAGGAAGAAGAAAAGACGTTTTTTGAACGTCTTTTCTTTTTTTCTTTATCCCTATAAATTTTTAGCCCTGTCTCTCACTTGCTTATCAAAATTTATTATTTTATGCTCGTATTCCTTGTCCATAAAATACGAATGAAGCATAAAATCGGCCGTTGCCTTGGTGTTTGCGATCGGGATATCATAAACGGCCGCAATTCTTAAGAGTGCCTTTACGTCCGGGTCGTGCGGCTGAGCCGTAAAAGGATCCGACAAAAACACCACAAAATCTATCTTTCCTTCCACAATCTTTGCGCCGATCTGCTGGTCACCGCCGAGAGGGCCGGAATTGTATCCGCGCACGGGAAGTCCCGTCTTGTCCGTAATCATACGAGCCGTTGTTCCGGTTCCGCAAAGAAAATGATGCTTCAAAATTTCCTTATTTTCTTCGCACCACTCGATAAGCTGCGGCTTCATTCCGTCATGTGCTATAAGCGCAATGTTTTTTTGTTTTCCGATTGTCATTGTGATGTAATCACTCTCAAAATTTTCCATTTTCTCCTCCTTTTGCTTTACAAAATTCATTATATCACATTTTAATGTATTTCAAAACATTTTCCGTTGTCATCCGACGATAACTACTTTTTATTCGCTCTTGCTTTCATATCCCCTGTCGTGATAAAATACTGCTTTAGATATGTCCGTATGTTTAATGCATCCGGCACTTTTACAGAAAGGAATAACATTATGACTCAGTCAAGAACTCATAATTGCAATGAGCTTCGTATCACGGACGTAAATCAAAAAGTCACCCTTGCAGGCTGGTTTGAGAATTTGCGTAAAGTCAGCAAAAACTTAGGGTTTGCCGTACTCCGCGATTTTTACGGCACAACGCAGCTCGTAATCGAAACAGAAGAAATGATGTCCGTAATCAGCGGCATCAACAAGGAATCGACGATCTCGGTAACGGGTGTCGTACGTGAACGTTCATCAAAGAATCCCGCACTTCCGACAGGTGAAATCGAGGTGGTTCCGGATTCGATCGAAGTTCTCGGAAAGTGCATCTACAACTCGCTTCCGTTTGAAATCAACAGCTCCAAGGACGCCGACGAAAACACGCGTCTCAAATACCGCTATCTCGACCTTCGTAATCCCGAAGTTAAGCGGAATATCGTTATCAGAAGCAAAATCGTATCGGAACTCAGAAATGC
Organism: uncultured Lachnospiraceae bacterium; assembly: GCA_964653855.1. GTDB lineage: Bacteria > Bacillota > Clostridia > Lachnospirales > Lachnospiraceae > RGIG3528. The sequence goes on along the minus strand of CAZZFV010000002.1, from coordinate 31,614 downwards.
CATGATTGCACACGATTTCCTCGAAATCACGACTCCGATACTTACCGCATCTTCCCCCGAAGGCGCACGTGACTATCTTGTTCCCGCGCGTAATTTCCCGGGAAAATTTTATGCGCTTCCCCAGGCTCCTCAGCAATTTAAGCAGCTTCTCATGACGGCGGGCTTTGACAGATATTTCCAGATTGCCCCCTGCTTCCGTGACGAAGACGCTCGTGCCGACAGAAGCCCGGGTGAATTTTACCAGCTCGACATGGAAATGGCATTTGCGTCCCAGGAAGACATATTTGCCGTAATCGAAGATGTTCTTCCTCCCGTTTTTGCAAAATACGGTGTTTACAAAACAGCGTCAAAGGCTCCGTTTGTACGTATTCCTTACCGCACGGCAATGGATAAGTACGGTTCCGATAAGCCTGATCTCCGAATCGATCTTGTTCTCACGGACGCAACAGAAGCGCTCTCCGATTGCGGATTTGAGCCTTTTGCGGGTAAGACTGTTAAAGCCGTTGTCGTTGACAATTTTTCCGCAACACGTAAGCAAATAGACGCACTCATGGCGGAAACCGAAGTAATAACCGCCTCAAAAGGCTATTGGTTCAGACTCGATGACTCGGGAGAATTTGTCGGCGGAATTTCAAAATTCCTTGTAAACAAGAAAGAAGAAGTGATAAATGCGCTTAATCTTAAGCCCGGCGACTTTGTCGCACTCGCTGCCGGAACACTCTCCGCGGCACAAAAAACGGCGGGTGTTATGAGAAAGCTTCTCGGCGCACTTTGTCCTTCTCATATGAAGAAAGAATGCTACGAATTTTGCTGGATTGTCGATTTCCCCATGTACGAAATCGGTGAAGAATCGGGCGAACTCGAATTCTGCCACAATCCCTTCTCAATGCCGAAGGGCGGACTTAACGCATTAAAGACACAGGATCCGCTTGACATTCTCGCATATCAATACGACCTTGTATGTAACGGTGTCGAGCTTTCGTCGGGAGCAATCAGAAACCACGATCCCGAAATAATGGTTGAGGCATTCAAGATAGTAAGACTCGGCGAAGAGGACGTTAAGGCAAAGTTCCCCGCCATGTACAACGCTTTCTGTTACGGTGCACCGCCGCACGGAGGAATCGCTCCCGGAATCGACCGTATGGTTATGCTGATTTTGGGACAGGAAGCAATCCGCGAGGTAATCGCCTTCCCTATGAACAAGAATGCGCAGGATCTCATGATGGGTGCTCCCGCAGAAGTTACCGAAAAGCAGCTTAAGGAAGACCACATTGCGATTGTTATGCCGGAAAACAAGTAAAAAAAGTCCCCACATGTCAAACGACGTGTGGGGTTTGTTTTTTTAATATGAGTGTTTTTTGTTAAATTCCTTCGCCATATCCGTTATTTTGTCAAACTCGGGGGAATTTACAAGTTTCAAAAATTCGAGAAAAATTTCTATGTCGTATTCCCTGTTATCGTCGATCATCATTCCGATCGCTTCTTCTTTTTCAAATCCCGAGCGATACGGCCTGTCGGAAATAAGTGCCGCAAAAGCATCGCAAATCTTAATGAATCTTGAGCTGTAAGGAATATCGTTTCCCTTTAGGTTGTCGGGATAGCCGCTGCCGTCGTAGCACTCATGGTGATGATAAACCGCCGACACTATTTCTTCGGGATAATCGCACTTTGAAAGCATTTCGGCACCGAGTCTCGCATGCATTCTCATGTGACGGACTTCTTCGACGTGCATCGATGTTTTGTCGCGCCCGTACAGATTTGCGGAAAGCTTAAGTTTTCCCACGTCATGCACACAGGCCGCATTGTAAATCGTTTCAAGAAGATTTTCGGGTAAATTCATCTCTCGCCCCAGCATCAAAACGATTTCCGAAACCAATTTTCCGTGATCGATGCTGTCAAGCAAATCTTCCGTCACGATCCCCTGCATATCCAGTTTATACAATATTCCTCTTATTTCCCTGTCAGAATCAAAAAACATTTCCCAAAATCCCTCAAATACCTTCAAAAAGCTTTTTCTTTCTTTCGATCATTTCATCTATACGCGAAATATAATCCGTCACACTTTTCACGTTTTCGGCGCGCTCAATCTTACGAACATTGTATTTTTCTGAAACATTGTCGTAAATATCGTTCATAAATCCGTTTCCGAAGACCTCGTCGCTTCTCACAAGCTTTGATGCCGCTCCCGCACCGCATGCGGCTATCGTATGACATTCTTCCATGATAAGGACATTGTAAAGTCCTTCCTTGCCGGGCCTTGCATAGCCCACGTTTTCAAGATTGTCGGACATATTTTTCTGTCTGTAAAGATAATACGGAAAATAACCTTTTTCTTCCATAAACACTTCCGCAGCGTCCGTCATAAGGCTTGTTTCGTGACTCAAATTATCTCTGTATTCGTCGATTTCGGCTTTCAATCTTGCCGCACGCTTTATAGCAAGAGTATGCACCGTAACGGAATCGGGGTTTAAATCTCCGATTTTTACGAGCGTATCTTTAAAATCATCGATCGTCTCGCCGTTTAATCCCGCAATGAGATCCATATTTATATTGTCAAAACCCATCTTTCTCGCAAGATTAAATTTGTCCGTGACATCCGTAACCGTATGGCGGCGCCCTATAACGTCAAGCGTTTTTTGCTGCATGGATTGCGGATTTATCGAAATTCTCGTTATTCCCTTATCAAAAAGCACTTGCAATTTTTCTTCGGTAATGCTGTCGGGGCGACCGGCTTCAACGGTCCATTCCCTTAAATTACGCAAATCAAAGCATTCCTTTATCTTATCGATAATTAAGGCGAGGTCTGAAGGCTCAAGTGTAGTCGGTGTGCCGCCGCCAAAATAAATGCTTATGAGCTTTTTGTTTTTCATTATATGCGCGGTTTCTGCGAGTTCCTTTAAGAGTGCGTTAACATACGCTTCCCGTAGTTCCCCGTATTTACTTAGAGGATAAGAAGAAAATGAGCAATAAAGACAAATGCTCGGGCAAAAAGGTACTCCCACATAAAGACTGTATGTGTCGGAAAACGTGAGACCCGTTAAAAGCTTAATCTCACTTTTTGCGACTTTTAAAGCAAGAGATGCTTTTTTGTCCGTAACAAGATATTCTTTTTTGTAATAATCGATAATTTCGTCATCCGGAATATCCGAACACTTCATATCGAGCATTTGCTTTGTGGGACGCACGCCGGTAAGCGTTCCCCAAGGCAACGTCCGCCCCGATAACTTATATAAAACATCATAAAGCGCCCTGTGAAGATGATTTCTGTACATTCTTCTGTCGGGGGCGCCTGTGTTTTTATATGTTTTGTCACTTAAATCGGTAAATTTGTCTGTGGCGGTTTCGGTTTTTCCGTAAACCTCAGCATAAATCAAAATTGTATTTTCATTCAAACGAAATTCAATCCGTCCGACAATCTCCGGCTCCTCTATCTGTCCGTGCGACCGCTTTACCTTGTCATCCGAAGGCGGATTCAAATCATAAAGCTCGCCCATGAAAGTCGTTTTTATGTCCGCATCGCCGTAAAAGGCCTTGACAAGAGGGCCTATGTCCTGTGAATAATCGATTCCGTCGATATATATGTTTATCTGTTTTCTCATCCCATGGTTCTTTCTATGTCCACAACGCCCGGAATCTTGCGAAGCTTTGCAATAAGCGCCGTAAGTTCTTCCGTTCCGTTTATTTCAAAGCCGAGCGTAATCGTTGCCGTTCCCGACTTGCTCACATGGCTGTTTACGCTTGTCATGTCAAGCTTGTTTTCGGTCATCACCTTTGATATGTCAAGTATCATTCCGCTGCGGTTTTGCGCATAAATATTGATTTCGGTGAAATATCTTCCGTTTCCTTCGCTCATGCTCCATTCGGCACTCACGAGTCTCCGTCTTTCTTCCTCCGACGCATTTATTACGTTTATGCAATCCGTTCTGTGAATCGATATACCGCGTCCGCGCGTAACAAATCCAACGATTTCGTCACCGGGAACGGGCGAACAGCATTTCGAAAAGTGAACGGCCAAATCTCCCGCGCCCTGCACAACGATTCCCGACTTTGCCTTGACTTCGATGGGCTTCTTTTGATTCTTCGTTTCGGCAATCGTTTCAAGCACCTTTTCGTCGGTAAGATCGTGTTTCTTTTTCTTTTCGAGTTCTTCGAGAAGACGGTTTACAATCTGACCTTCCTTTAATCCGCCGTGTCCTATTGCCGCAAGCACGGAATCCCAATCGCGGAAACCGTACTTTTGCATGGTGACATCCATAAATTCGGGCTTCAAAATATCCGACGGGACAATGCTCTTTGACTTACAATAGGCAAGCATTAATTCCTTGCCGTGTACGACGTTGTCCTCTTTTAATTCCGTCTTAAACCATTGATTTATCTTGTTTCTCGCCTGACCGCTCTTTACGATGTTAAGCCAGTCGCGGCTCGGTCCCTTGGAGTTTTGGGACGTAATGATTTCCATTCTGTCGCCGTTTTGGATTTCGTAATCCACGGTAACAAGGCGTCCGTTCGCACGTGCGCCCACCATTTTGTTGCCTACCGCCGAATGAATCGAATACGCAAAATCAATGGGCGTCGAACCCGTAGGAAGAGTCTTTACGTCGCCCGTCGGCGTAAAGCAATAAACGTAATCCGAAAAAAGGTCGAGGTCGGATTTTACGTTTGACAAAAATTCCTTGTTGTCGGACATTTCCTGCTGCCATTCAAGAATTTGACGGAGCCATGCCATCTTTTCTTCTTCTTTTGCGTCCGACTTAATGCCGTTTTGCGCTTCCTTGTATTTCCAGTGTGCGGCGATACCGTATTCGGCAACCCTGTGCATCTCCATCGTTCTTATTTGCACTTCAAAAGGCAATCCGTTCGGCGCAATAAGCGTTGTGTGAAGGGATTGGTAATTGTTGGCCTTCGGCATCGCGATATAATCTTTAAAACGCCCCGGAATCGGCTTATACATTTCGTGAATAATTCCGAGTGCGGCATAACAATCCTTTACGCTGTCCACAATTATGCGGATTGCGTAAAGATCGTATATCTGGTCCAGAGTCTTCCCCTGGTTTTTCATTTTCTTGTAAATGCTGAAAAAATGCTTTATGCGCCCGTCAATCTGGGCATGCACCTGACCTTCCTCGATCTTTTCGGCTATTTCGTCGATACGGCTGTCGATAAAGGCCTCGCGCTCATTTTTGCGTAACGCGATTTTTTCTTCAAGATCGGCATAGATTTCGGGCTCGATAATCTTAAGCGACAAATCGTCAAGCTCGATCTTGATGCGGCTGATACCGAGACGCTGCGCAAGCGGCGCATAAATATCAAGCGTTTCGTGCGCCTTTTCGAGCTGCTTTTGGGCGGATTGATATTGCATGGTACGCATGTTGTGAAGTCTGTCCGCAAGCTTTATCATGATAACTCGGATATCGCGTGCCATGGCAAGAAACATCTTACGAAGATTTTCCGCCTGTACCTCAACCTTGTCCATGTCGTAGCTGAGCTGTGTGAGCTTTGTGACACCGTCCACAAGAAGTGCGATTTCGTCACCGAATTCCGAGCGCACGTCTTCGAGCGTCATGTCCGTGTCTTCCACAACATCGTGTAAAATTCCCGCCGCAATAGTCTCCTTATCAAGTTCAAGCTCCGCAAGAATTATGGCAACACAAAGAGGGTGAATGATATACGGTTCACCCGATTTTCTTACCTGACCCTTATGCTTTTCGCTTGCGACGTCGTATGCTTTTCTGATTAATTGGACGTCGGTCGCGGGTCTGTATGTATATATTTCTTTTAAAAGGCGTTCAAACAAATCCTCCGGACTCGTAAAGTCCACAGGTGTCACAAAAGACTTCTCGCTTATCGGTTTTTTTGAAACATATTTAAAGTCTTTACCGTCGTCAGCCATTTTTTTGCTCCGTTTATCCGTCGCCGGCACTTAAAAGTGCCTTTGAACTTAACATCTTCTATTTTCCGGGATATTTTACGATCGAATCGACATTGTAGCCTTTAAGTCTTTCCCTGCCGTTAAGTCCTTCAAGTTCCATTAAGAACACAATCTTTACGACTCTTCCTCCGAGACGCTCAATAAGCTTTATTATTGCCGCGGTCGTTCCGCCCGTTGCGATCAAGTCATCGATTATCACAACGCGCTGTCCCGGCTTTATCGCATCCTTATGCATTTCGATTGTGGCGGAACCGTACTCGAGATCGTAGGATTCCTCTATCGTTTCACACGGAAGCTTACCCTTTTTGCGCACCGGCACAAAGGATTTATGAAGATTGTAGGCAATCGGAACACCGAAAATAAATCCTCTCGACTCGGGTCCCACAACAATATCAAAGTCCTCGTTCTGAACGGCTCCTTCAAGCTTGTCTATCGCAAGCCTCAGCCCGTCCGGATCCTGTATTACGCTTGTAACGTCCCTGAACATGATGCCGGGCTCCGGAAAATCCGGAATTGTTCTTACATAATCTTCCAACTTTTTCATGATAACCTAACCTCCCTATCTTGCCATCCACAAAAACATGGCCGAAATCATAACCTGAATTATTGTATATCTGTACACCGTCTGGGTGTTTGACCAATTGAGATTTTTACGGACATGGTCGTGAAGCGGTGTCCTGACATTCTTTAATATTTTAATCTTAAAAAATCTTGCGAGAAAGAGCTTTACAAGCCCCACTCCTCCGTCCACGATAAACACAATCGCAAGCGGAATCCACATAAAGGGCGTTCCGGATTTTAGGGCAATTATTGCAATCAGCGTTCCCATCGCGCGTGAGCCCGCATCTCCCATGAGCACGGTGCTCGGATTTGCGTTAAAGAGCAAATATCCCATCAAACATACCGAAAAAAGAAGGCACACATAGGCATCCGAAAAATTGCCTTTTAATATCACGATAAGCACCGCAAACGACATAAGGGTCGCAATTCCGAGCGATGCCGAAAGTCCGTCGACTCCGTCCGTGCAATTTGTGACATTTATCGAAATCCAAATGAGAATGACCGAGCAAAGCGCGAAAACGGCAGTCGGCATCGTAAACGATATTCCGGTAAGTGCGAGTTTTACCGTTGTGCCGTTTTCAAAAATATAAACGAAAGTTACCATAACCGCGATTAAAAGGTCGATAATCGCTTTCTTGTAATCTTTCCATGGAATTTCGGACGCATCGTCTAAGTACCCCGCAACCATTGCAAGGAGCACCGCAAGAAGATAAACCGCGCCTTCAGTCTTTTGGGGAGTAAAAAGCACCGCCGTAAACACGAATACGGATACAAATATTATCCCCGCGCCTCTTTCCTTTCCGTTTGAAAGCTGTCCCTCAACGGCGAACTTTCTGCCGTGATCCCGCGGCAAAAATCGCTTTAAAAGTGAAATCAAAAGCACCGTCAAAACAAATGCCACGGCAAAGCCCGTCGCATGCAGCGTTGTCACATCCGAAACAAAGAGTTCCAACATAATATATCATTCCTTTTCCAACAAAAGATTCGTATAGGTGCAAAAGGAATATACAATGTCAAAGCACGTTTGTTCTTCGGACTCGGATTCAAGTTTCCAGTGTTCCTTTTTTTCGATGTTAGGAAAAAAAGTGTCCGCAGAATAAGTGTAATCGACCTTTGTGATATATGCCTTTTTGCACATATCGAGCATATCCGCATAAACGCGGCCGCCGCCCACAACAAATATGTCGTCGTCCGCCGAAAGCTCGTGCGCGCGTTTTATTGCCTCGTCGATGTCATGAACAACGTATGCGCCTTTTGCATTGTAATTTTTCTTTGACGTTATCACAATGTTGTTTCTGCCCGCAAGCGGCGCACCGCCGGGAAAACTTTCGAGCGTCTTTCTGCCCATTATTATCGTTTTTCCGATTGTCATGTTTTTAAAAAACTTCTTGTCGGCGGGTATGCTCACCAATAAATTATTATTATATCCGATTCCCCAATTATTATCAACCGCAACTATAAGGTTCAAGGTGTCCTCCTTTTATCAAATGGCGACGGGAATATTCTTTATCTGTTCCCCCGTAACGTAATTACGAAGTTCCACATCATCCGTCGTAAAATCATAAAAATGCTTCTTTTCGGGATTCAGCCAAAATTCCGGCGCAGGATATTCGGGGCGTGAAATAAGCTCCTTTATTATATCCACATGCCTGTCGTATATGTGAGCATCACAAATGACATGCATGAGTTCGCCGACTTCCATATCGACTTCCCTTGCAATCATATGCATGAGTACCGCATATTGGCATACATTCCAATTGTTTGCGGCAAGCACGTCCTGAGAACGCTGATTTAAGATCGCATTTAAAATAAGTTTGTCGTGTCCCTGTTTTTTGGTCACATTAAACGTCATGCTGTAAGCGCACGGATAGAGATTCATCTCGTTTAAGTCGGCATGAACGTAGATATTCGTCATTATACGGCGGCTGTAGGGATTGTTTTTCAAGTCCCAAATCACCCTGTCCACCTGGTCCATCATGCCTTCTTTATACTTATGCTTTACGCCCATCTGGTAGCCGTAGGCTTTGCCTATCGACCCGTTTTCGTCTGCCCACGAATCCCAGATATGGCTTTTTAAATCATGAATATTGTTTGATTTTTTTTGCCAAATCCATAAAATTTCGTCCGTTGCGGACTTTATTGCCGTACGGCGAAGGGTAAGCGCGGGAAATTCCTTTGACAAATCATATCTGTTTACGACTCCGAACTTTTTGATCGTATAGGCTTCGGTGCCGTCCGCCCAATGCGGTCTCACCTTTTCCCCGCGCGTGTCCGTACCGTTTGAAAGTATGTCATTGCACATATTTTTGAATATTTTGTCGGCATAGCTCATAAATCTTCTCCCATAAAACAGCTTTTAATCAAAAACCCAATACGGGCGGTATAAAAACCGCCCGTGTAAATCTTAAATATTTTTTTATCTCATCTTATCCGCAAAGCCCTTGATGCTTGAAGCGTTTGCGAATTTTTGAACTTCGTCGCCGTGAATCACGATAAGCGTCGGTGCCTGCATAATTCCGAATTTTTGTACGAGCTCCTCGTTTTCTTCGGCATCAACCGTCTCATAATCAAAGCCTTTTAGGAATTCCTTTGCCATCTTGCAATTGGGACATGTCTTTGTCGTAAAAAGAAGCATTTTGTCTTTTCCCGCTGCATTTGCCGTACTTTCCTTTTCTTCCGCTTCCTTACGGTTTATTCCCTTCAAAGAATGAACCTTTGACGTTTCCTCATCGTAAACAAGTCTGTTCTTGTATTCCTGAGTTTTGCCCTCGTTCCAGTTTTGAACCGGACGGTAATAACCCGTTATACGGCTGTAAACTTCGGCCTTTTCTCCGCATGTGGGACATGTGAAATGTTCGCCCGAAATATATCCGTGAGTTTTGCATACGGAATATGTGGGAGACATCGTATAATACGGAAGCTTGTAGTTTTCGGCAATCGTGCGCACAAGCTTTGCCGCTGCCTTCCAGTCGGGAAGACGTTCACCGAGGAATGCGTGGAATACCGTTCCCGATGTGTAAAGCGTTTGCAAATCGTCCTGTATGTCAAGTGCTTCAAAAACATCCGCCGTACTGTCTACGGGAAGATGCGAGCTGTTTGTGTAATACGGTGTGTCGCCGGGCTTTCCCGCGGTAATGATGTCGGGATAACGCTTGCGGTCATGCTTTGCGAGACGATAGCTTGTGGACTCTGCGGGAGTTGCCTCGAGGTTGTAGAGGTCGCCGTATTCCTCCTGGTAATCCGAAAGACGCTCTCTCATGTGATTTAACGTCTTCTTTGTGAATTCCTGAGCCTCACGACTATTCATATCCTTTCTGATCCACTTTGCGTTAAGACAAGCTTCGTTCATTCCCACAAGTCCTATCGTCGAAAAGTGATTTTCGAAGGTTCCGAGGTATCTCTTTGTATAAGGATAAAGTCCTTCGTTCAAAAGCTTTGTGATAACCTGTCTTTTAACCTTTAAGGAACGTGCGGAAATATCCATCATGTGATCGAGGCGTTTAAAGAAATCTTCTTCGTCGCTTGCGAGATATCCGAGACGGGGCATGTTTATCGTAACAACGCCGACCGATCCCGTCGATTCGCCCGATCCGAAGAATCCGCCCGTCTTTTTTCTCAGTTCGCGCAAATCAAGACGAAGTCTGCAGCACATCGAACGAACGTCGCTCGGTTCCATATCGGAATTTATATAATTTGAAAAATACGGTGTGCCGTATTTTGCCGTCATTTCAAAGAGAAGCTTGTTGTTTTCGGTTTCCGACCAGTCAAAGTCCTTGGTGATCGAATACGTGGGAATGGGATACTGGAAGCCTCTGCCGTTTGCGTCGCCCTCGATCATGATTTCGATAAACGCGCGGTTTACCATATCCATTTCGGGCTTGCAATCCTTGTAGCAGAAATTCATTTCCTTTCCGCCGACTATTGCGGGAAGATTTGCAAGATCGTTCGGCACCGTCCAGTCAAGCGTGATATTCGAGAAAGGTGCCTGTGTGCCCCAACGGCTCGGTGTGTTGACACCGTAAACAAACGACTGAATGCATTGCTTAACCTCTTTGTAAGGAAGATTGTCAACCTTTACGAAAGGAGCAAGATATGTGTCAAAAGACGAAAAGGCCTGTGCGCCCGCCCATTCGTTTTGCATGATTCCGAGGAAATTTACCATTTGATTGCAAAGCGTGGAAAGATGCGAAGCGGGTGAAGACGTAATCTTTCCCGGAATTCCGCCGAGACCTTCCTTAATAAGCTGCTTTAAGCTCCAGCCCGCGCAATATCCCGTAAGCATCGAAAGATCGTGGATGTGAATGTCCGCATTCTTGTGTGCCTGCTCTATTTCCTGATCGTAGATTTCGGAAAGCCAATAGTTTGCCGTAATCGCACCGGAGTTGTGGAGAATAAGTCCGCCGACCGAATACGTAACCGTCGAATTTTCCTTTACGCGCCAGTCTTCTTCATGAACATAACTGTTAATCGTTTCCTTGTAGTCAAGGATGGTGGATTTCATGTTGCGGATGCGTTCCCTGTTTTTACGGTAAAGGATATATGCCTTTGCCACATCGGTATATCCCGCCTGTTCAAGAACATGCTCGCAGCTGTCCTGTATATCTTCAACGGAAATTTTTCCGTCTTTCACCTTTTCCTGGAAATCACTTGTCACCCTGAGCGCAAGCAAATTGATGATATCATCGTTGAAGCTCTTTTGAGTGGCAGTGAATGCTTTTGAAAGAGCTGCGGAAATCTTGGAAATGTCAAACTCCGCTATGTCCCCGTCTCTCTTAACTACACTTATCATTTTCTTCTCCTTTCGGTTTAGAATTTGCGTCCGCAAATCCTTAAGTTGCATTTTTGATTCTATCAAAGCTTCTTATGCTCGTCAATAGTCAAAATGTACAAAATATTGTAAGAATTGCTTTTTTAAACCTCAATATCTTGTATCGCGTGTATTAAATGTTTCGGACAAATTTTATGCGGAAATAAGAGGAACGGAGGCGTTTTTTAATTTTCAATCATAAAAAAAGCGCCCGGAAAATCAAAAAAAGTGTGCCATGCGGCACACTTTAACGGGCTTTTACTGCTTTCCCGAATGCTCAAAATTATTTGCTTCCGATTTGTTTTAAATTTTAAAAAAAGTATAAAACATTACTTTTTTTGTTTGTTTTCCACATTTATGCCGGGCTTCGTTCTGAATTATCCACATAAGTCTTTATGTAAACATTGTCTTTACTCCTGCCTGTCCACATAAGCCTTTATGTAAACACCGTCTTCCCTGTACTCTTCCGAAATCACCTGTCCGAAACGCCTGATTTTTTGAATTTCCGGTATTTCGTCAAAACCGAACTTTCGCTCGATATAATTTCTCTTTTCCTTTATCACCTTATCAAGAATCTCCTTAAGTTCGGAAATTCCCGCACCCGTAAGCGCCGAGCCTTGAATCACATAATCCGCGCGTGTATCTCTGAAACGCGTATCCGAATCGTTTTCAAGATCACACTTGTTAAAAAACGTGATAAACGTTTTTCCCGTTACTTTAAGCTCGTTTAACGTTTCGTAAGTCACTTCCATGTGCTTTTGATAATCGGGATTTGACCCGTCCACAACCTGAATTATTATATCCGCGTATTTTGCTTCCTCAAGCGTCGACCTGAACGCATCCACAAGATTATGCGGAAGCTTTCTCACAAATCCGACGGTGTCGGTAAGCAGTATCTTTTGGCCGTCGGAAAGCACGGTTTCTCGCACTACGGGGTCAAGCGTCGCAAATAACATATCCGCTTCCAAAACGTCCGCGTCGGTTATTTTGTTTAAAAGCGTGGACTTTCCCGCATTTGTGTATCCCACAATCGCAGCCGTCGGAACACTTGCCTTTTTGCGCTTTGCCCTCGTTGTTTCGCGGTTTACGGTAATCTTATTTATTTCGCGGTTTAATTCGGCGATTTTATCCTTTATCAGTCTTCTGTCCGTCTCAAGCTTTTTTTCACCCGGGCCTCTTGTGCCTATTCCGCCGCCCTGACGTGTAAACGCGCGTCCCGTTCCGATCAAATGCGACCTTCTGTATTCAAGCTGCGCAAGCTCGACCTGGATTTTTCCTTCGGCTGTCACGGCATGCTGCGCAAATATATCCAAAATAATTTGCGTTCTGTCGCAAATTTTGACGTCAAGCGCGTCTTCAAGCCCCGAAATCTGTGCGGGGGTAAGTTCGTCGTCACACACGATTCCGGTTGCACCCACATTGTCTATAAGTTCCTTTAATTCAAGCACTTTTCCCGTGCCGAAATAAGTCCCTTTATCAATCTGTTCCCTGTTTTGAATCATGACGCCGACCGTTTCTCCGCCCGCCGTGCGGACAAGTTCTTTCAGTTCTTCGATCGATTCCGCGGTGTCATCCTTCAAAATTTTCCCATTTTTATAGGTGTCCCCGACGGAGACACCTATAAGTACAAACTTTTCTTTTTTTTCCGAAATTTCTATCAATGATTAAACCTCTTAAACCCTTATTTTTTCCCTTAAGCCGTTTCAGCCATCTTGCGGTTGTATTCGTCGATAAATCTGCCGAGCTTTGACGATTCCTTCGAAAGCTCGATGATAACCTGATTTACCGTTTCGAATCTGTCGGAGTTCTGAGCGCACATTGCCGTCGTCTCTTCGCTTGCCGCCGAAATTTCCTCCGTCGTCGACGAAAGGTTGTTGATGCTGTCCGTGATTATCTCGTTTGTTTCCATAAGTTCCGTCGTCTTGTCATTCATCTCGACAACGGACTTGTCAAGGCTTCCGAGTCCGTCGGAAATCTTGTTGAAGTTTTCTTCGATATCGTGAATCATCGTTATCTGATCGTTGATCTTACCTATAACGCTGTCCATGGAGCCGATTGTCTCATTCGAATTCTCGTTGAGCTTTTCGATGATAGCCTGAATGTTTTCGGTAGACTGCTTTGTCTTTTCGGAAAGAACTCTTATTTGCTCGGCAACAACCGCAAAGCCTCTTCCCGCTTCACCCGCACGTGCCGCCTCGATCGAAGCGTTAAGCGCAAGCAAATTCGTCTGACTCGAAATCGTTTGAATCATTCCGATAATCTTTTCCATGTCCATTGTATGGTTGTGGAGCTCTTCCATACTGTTCTTTACGGAATTGTTTTCCTCTTCCATGATTTCCGTCTGCTTTACGACGTTTTGAACAAGCTGTACGCCTTCTCTTACGGATTCGGAAGCAATTTTAGCGATATCCGAAAGGTTATCCGACACTTCCGCCGTTTCCTTAACAACCTTTTGAATTTTTTCCGTTGTATGTGTCTGATCGTTGATGCTCGTAAGCGTTGTTTCCATGCCTTGAGCGACATCCGTCATTGCCTTTGTGACACCCTTCGTATCTTCGTTTACTTCTTCAACGAGAGCCGCAATCGACTGAACCGATGCGTCAATCTTTTGACCGACCGTAACAATTGCGGTCATCATGTCTTCCTGCTCTTTTTCTTTTGCCGCAATTTCCGCGAGCTGCTCGTCAATTATCTTCTTACTCAAGAAAGATGAGATTCCGAGGCACGCATTTATTCCGAGCGAGAAAAGTACGATGCAGCTCTCCGCAGCCGTACTTGTCGAAATTTTAAGCTTGTGAAGAACAATAACGTTTATAAGGCTCACCACGATATTGTATATGGACACCGCTGTCGTGAGTTTATTGTTTCCGTAAAGAATGAGACCTGCGGAAACCAGATAAAGGAACAGCGTGATATATAAATCCTTAAGCATAAACATCATGAAGAAGAATACGGCGTAATAGATAATTATTACGACACGTATATAGCCTTTTTCGGAAAACGTGTTTTTGAAATACAAAAACATCGATGCCATGGCACCGGCAAAGAGCACAAGAAATTCCATGAGGAATGCGGTCATAGTCTGCTTTCCCGTCGAAAGTCTCGAAAGCATGAGTACAAGCAATGAAATGAACGAAAAGCTTATGCAAAGGTGCGTCGAAAGATTTGCTCTTTTATACTTTCTCTCATACGCGTTTATTGCTGCTCTTCTGTTTTCCTTAATTGATGGCATAAAAAATCCCTCCCGTAATAATTATATGTGTCCGGCATGTCCGAAAAGCGGTTGCTCTGCGCGAATCGGAGTGTCGGTCACTTTTATATAATACTTACGGAAAGGACAAGTGTCAACAAATTGCGGCAGTCTTAATATTCATTTAATATTACTGAATTTTAAGCTTATAAATCATATTTTTTTGTTAAAATATCATTATGAATCTTATCAGCAAAAGCGTCGAGAGCCACGGTTTCGGACTCCTGCTTACCGTGGAGACGGAACGTTACCGTGTTTTCTCCCATTTCGTTGTTTCCGAGAACAAGGATATACGGAACCTTTTGCATTTGAGCTTCACGCATCTTGTATCCGAGCTTTTCGGCACGATCGTCAAGTTCGACTCTTATACCCTTTTCGTAAAGCGTGTCGTATACCTTTTCGGCATATTCCATGAGTGCCGGATCGTCATTTTTAACCGGAAGCACCTTAACCTGAACGGGAGCAAGCCAAAGAGGAAGATTGCCCTTTGTTTCTTCAAGGATATAAGCCATGAAGCGGTCAAGGGAGCCGAGTATCGCACGGTGCAATACGACGGGTGTTCTCTTGTTTCCGTCCTTGTCGATGTATGTAAGGTTAAACTTCATCGGAAGGCAGAAATCGAGCTGGCATGTCGAAAGAGTGTATTCGTTGCCCACAGCCGGCTTAACGTTGATATCAAGCTTCGGTCCGTAGAATGCGGCTTCACCGATTTCTTCGGTGTAATTTATTCCGAGATCGTTAAGCACGTCTCTCAGTGCGTTTTCCGCGTTGTTCCACATTTCGTCGTCCTGATGATATTTCTTTGTGTCAAGAGGATCACGGAGCGAAAGAACACATCTGTAATTTGTTATATTGAAGTCCTTATAAACGTCCTTTATGAGCGCAACAACGTTTGCGACTTCGCTCTTAATCTGGTCGGGAGTCACAAAAAGGTGTGCGTCGTTCTGGCAGAAATGACGTCCGCGCTCGATTCCCTTTAACGTTCCGCTTGCCTCAAAACGGAAATCGTGTGCTATTTCACCGATTCTGATGGGAAGCTCCTTGTACGAATGGGGACGGTTTGCGTAAATCATCATATGATGAGGGCAGTTCATGGGACGAAGGACAAAGCTTTCGCCTTCGACTTCCATTGCCGGGAACATGTTGTCCTTGTAGTGATCCCAGTGACCCGACGTCTTGTAGAGTTCAACCGAGCCCACGCAAGGTGTGAGAACGTGCTGATATCCGAGCTTAAGTTCCTTATCTCTGATATAATTTTCAAGTTCGCGCCAGATTGTGTAGCCCTTCGGCAAGAACATGGGAAGTCCGCGTCCGATAAGGTCATCAACCATGAAAAGCTGCATTTCCTTACCTATCTTGCGGTGATCTCTTGCCTTTGCTTCTTCGAGTTCCTTGATATATGCGTCAAGTTCTTCGGCTGTCGGGAAACATACACCGTAAACACGCTGCAATACCTTGTTTGCGGCATCGCCCTTCCAATATGCGCCCGAATGCTTTATAAGCTTAAAGTTTTTGCAAAGCTTTGTGTTTTCGACGTGAGGTCCGCGGCAAAGATCGATATATTCGCCCTGCTCATAGCAAGTGATGTTTCCGTCGTCAAGGTCCTTTATAAGATCAAGCTTGTATTCGTCGTTTTTGAAGAGTTCCATAGCTTCCGCCTTTGAAATCTCCTTACGTACGATATACTTTCCTTCCTTGCAAACCTTTTTCATTTCCTTCTCGATTTTCAAAATGTCTTCGTCGGAAATTACTTCGTCGCCCAAATCCATGTCGTAATAAAAGCCTTCGGCAACAACCGGTCCAACCCAGAACTTTGCGTTCGGATAAAGCCTCTTCACAGCCTGAGCCATAACATGAGCGCATGAATGATTGAGAGTGTTCAACTTCTCATCTTCCTTAAAATTAACCATAAAAGCCTCCTGAATATATTACAATAAAATTTTATTTTATTCTCACCTTTGTTTCGGGTTCAAACGTAAACTTAAACGTTGTACCTTCGCCCTTTTTGCTTATGACATCGATCGTTCCGTTGTGCTTTAGGCAAATATTCTTCGCAATCGCAAGTCCGAGTCCCGAGCCTTTCGCATTTTGTCTGAGTTTCGACTTGTAAAACTTATCGAAAATGTAAGGCAATTCTTCTTCGCCGATTCCGACGCCTTCATCCCGTATCGATGCGACGATTTTGTCGGAAATCGTGAGCTTAATATATATCGTTCCGTTTTCACGTGAAAACTTGATCGCGTTATCGATTATGACAAGGAACATTTGACGAAGACGCCCGTAGTCACCCAGCATAATGCAAGGCTCTTCGCACAAATCGACGTCAATCTTTAAGTGTTTTTCTTCCGCCATCGTGCCCGCCGTACGCACAAGATCCGTAAATATCTGCTTAACGTTTACGGGCTCCTTTTCTATTTCAAATTCCGGATTTTGCATCTTTGAAAGCGTGAGAAGATCGCCCACAAGGCGTTCCATCGCAACGCATTCCGAATTCATTCTCTGGTAATATTGCTTAATCTTTTCGGGATCGGTCACAACACCGTCCGCAAGCGTTTCCGTATATGCCTTTACAACCGTAATGGGAGTGCGGAGCTCATGCGAAACGTTCGCAAAAAAGTCGAGACGCATCTGTTCGGCGTTCTTTCTGTCCCTTTCGTTTTCGGCAAGCTTGTCCGCAAGGAAATCCATCGTTGTCGCAAGTTCACCGATTTCGTCTTTTCTCTTGATGTTCGTTTTTGCTGTATAATTGCCTGCGGCAAGAGTGAGTGCCGTCTTTCGCATCGACGAAATGGGAACGGTGAGCGCCCTCGCAAAAGGAATCGCAAAGCCGAACGAAATGAGAAGAGCGACAAGTGAACTGAACACAATAATCCTTGTGGTTGACGCAACAACCGCTCTTTCCGCATCAACTTCCATAAACACAAAAAGAACTCCGGCGCATTCTCCTCCGTAGGCAATTACCGGCGCACCGACCATAATCGTTTTGCAATCGTGTCCGCTTGAGAATCCTGTTCCGGATACAACCTCTTTTGTCTCTATTACTTTTTTTGTCATTTCGCGTACGGTGTCGTCGTCCATTTCGGAAGAGACAAACTGTCCCGTGAAATTTTCGCTTAAAGGCACATGCGCATTACTGTTTGACACAACCATCGTGTCAAGCCCGTCAACTCCCATCAGATATTCGTAATAATTATACCACGACGAATAATCGTTTGAGGTAAAAAAGGATGAACACTTTTGCGCAAGATTTGTTGCCTTTTGTTCCAAATCCTCGGTATTTGAGCGAATGAGCGCAGCATCGTACATTCTCATGTAAAGAACTCCGAGCGTAATCGCAAATACCGTGATAACCGCGGCAAAGCTTATGTATGTTCTTATAAAAAGCCTGTTGTTGCCCGCAGGTATTATGTTTAATTTTTTTTCTTCCATTATCTTTACCGACAGATATTTATA
>CAZZFV010000002.1:0-13514 GCA_964653855.1 uncultured Lachnospiraceae bacterium | reverse complement strand
ATATTTATACTTTTACAAAAATTCAAATCAATCGAACTTTTCGAATTTATATCCGACGCCCCAGATCGTCGTGATTTCCCAATCCGGATGCGAAACCTTGTCAATCTTTGCACGGAGTCTCTTGATATGCGAATCAACCGTACGTGCCTCGCCATAATAATCCTGTCCCCAAAGACTGTCAAGAAGATTGTCTCGCGTAAACACTTTTCCGGGATTCGTTGCGAGGACCCACATTGTTTCTATTTCTTTTTTGGTGAGCTTCATATCTTCGCCGTTGATGCGGCATACGTATTTTTCGATGTCAAGCTCAAGATTTCCGATAATCGCCTCGGTATTTTTGGGGTTGTTCGAATCTTCCTTGGGGAGACGCCTTAGTACCGCACGAACACGCGCCATTACCTCGCTCGGGCTGAACGGCTTAACGATATAGTCATCCGCACCTATGTCAAGTCCCATGACCTTTTCAAAATCTTCGCCGCGCGCCGTTATAAGAATAACGGGCACATTGGATCTCGTTCTTATTTTGCGGCATACCTCAAAGCCGTCAACTTTGGGCATCATAACGTCAAGAAGCACGCAAACGGGGCTGTTCATGAGAAACATCCTGTAAGCGTCTTCTCCGTCCTTCGCAACAACGGGCTCATAGCCCTCTTTTTCCACATAAACCGAAAGTATATCGGTAATATCCTGATTATCGTCAGCAATAAGTATCTTTGCCATAATATATTCTTCCCCTTAAAAATCACAAAACATGTATGTACCATAGGAAACAAAAAATCAACTTCCCATAAGGTGTATCTTCATCAAGTAAAAATCAAAACCTAAAGTATTTTTTGTATTTATAAAAACTTCCTTAATAGTATACCAAAAAAAGAGCATTTTACAAGGCAAAAATCCGGTCTGCCATCAAAATTTCTTATTTCTGACATTATTTTGCCAAAAATGCGTTTTAAAATGTGCTCGGATGTGACACAAAGTATTTGGTTAGGAGGAAGGCGCATGAAAGTTAGAAAATTGGTTGGCACCATATTAACCTTCGGCTTAATTCTCATCCTATTCGTCTCTTTGCCGTATACGGGGCTTACGAGCACATATGCCGCAGAGAATGCTCTTACAGCAAAATTAAATGTCAATTCACAGTCCGTTGTAAAAGGCAAATCCTTTTATCTTCGGGTATACAACCTTAAAGACAACCAAACGGTTTCTTTTACGTCATCAAAGACATCCGTTGCCACAGTCGATTCAAGCGGTAAAGTCAAGGCCGTTTCCACAGGCACCGCTGACATATCCGCAAAAATCTACGACAACGGAAAACTCACCGACACGTTAAACTGTCAAATTACCGTCGGACCGCCTGCCGTTGCGATCATGATATCCAAGCTTTCGCTTACGCTTCATGTCGGACAAAAGGCAAAGCTGTCCTACATAATTTTCCCCATCAACACCGCCGAAACGCCGATATTCTCGTCCAACGACGAAAAAGTCGCACGTGTAAGCGCGGGTGGGACGGTTACCGCGGAGAGTATAGGAACAACAACGATCTTTTGCAAGATTGCGAGCGGAAAGTACGCAAAATGCGTGGTTAACGTCGTTGCCGATGATGTAATTATCGATGAAGATTCGGAAGAAATTTCGTTGGACGATTTGTACACCGTCGCAAGTCCGGAATTATTGGACATCACGGAAGATACGGATGACTCTCCGGAAGCCGGTGATGAGTCCGCCGAAAATAGCGGTGACAAGTCCGAAAGCGAAAATCAAAATCCTTTCCTGTCTTTTTGGGAAAATCTTTTCAAAAGAAATTGATTGAACGTGTGATGACTTTTTCTCGGGGCATATCATTAAGATGAAGAAGGTTACTGATACATTGGCCAAAGTATTGGACCGGCCTCTACCAAAAAGAGCACAAAAAATAAGGGCTCGGAAATTAACCCCGGGTCCTTTTTGTTGCTCTGTTTTGTCACTCGGTTTTATTGCTTCTTGTGTGCGTACGCTTTTGTTGTTTCTGATTCGTTTTCCTGTGCGTACACTTTACTTTATTGCTTCTTATTCGTTTTCTTTTGTTTACGCTTTCCCTTACCGCACGAATTATTGCACTTACCCGCATACGGACATCCGATGCAGCCGATGCTTGTCGCAGATTGCTTTTTAAGGTAAATTATTATCGCAATCGCAATTGCCGCGATAATTATCACGAGAACAATATTTGTAATTATGCTTTCCATACAAGCCTCCAAAATTCGTTACGGTTTAAGGTAAAACACACTACACGGTTAAAACTAAAAACACATTATACAAACTTAAAACACAGGGGTCAAACTTTTGACCCCTGCATCATATTCATAGATATCTTTTACCGATTAATCCGATGCGCATTCGACATTTTGTATTTTCTGTTAATCCAATGCGTATTCTGTCTTAAGATTCTTGTCTGCGCGCTTAATAAGGTAAACAACCACTCCCACCACGCAAAGAACCGCGATGAGTCCGGCGATTGCTGCCGTTACGTTTAACGTTCCGCCGGTAACAATCGTGCCGATTGTGTAAACAAGATAAGATATTGTGTAGCCTGTGCCGAGCTGTAAGCAAATACCGCCCCAGAGCCACTTATTGCTCTTCATTTCGGAGTTCATTGCGCCGATTGCGGCAAAGCACGGCGGTGTATAAAGGTTAAACATAAGGTAAGCAAGAGCCGCAACCTTTGTGATTGCGATAATGCCCGCAACCTCTTCACCCGCACCTTCCATCATTACAAGTTCTTCGGTGTCGATAAAGTTTTCAAGTCCGACAAAGCATACGGCAAGCGTACCTACAACGTTCTCCTTTGCGATAAAGCCCGTAACCGCCGCTGCCGCAAGCTGCCACGAAAGAACGCCCACAATCGGAACAAGGAGATATGCGAAAGGCGTTGCTATCGATGCAAGAATCGACTCGTCTGCGACTTCCGCAACCGTAAAGTGCCATGTGAATGTTTGCATTATCTGAACGATCATGTTGCAAAGAAGGATGATCGTTGCCGCCTTAACGATATAAGCCTTACCACGGCTGCACATCGACTTGAATGCGCCCCAAAGCGAAGGAGCCTTGTATTCGGGAAGCTCGATGATAAAGAACGATTTTCTTGCCTTGTATCCGGCGATCTTGTTTACAAGAAGCGCACCGAGGAATATAAGAACAATACCCGTAAAATACATTATTGTGCTGATTAAACCGGAGTCGTCAAAGAATGCGCCCGCAATGAGTGCGATGACGGGAACCTTTGCTCCGCAGGGCATAAACGGCGCAAGCATTGCCGTTGCTCTTCTTTCACGTTCGTTACGAATCGTACGGCTTGCCATGATACCGGGAACGGAACATCCGATTGCGATAACAAAAGGAATAACCGACTTACCGGAAAGTCCGACCTTTTTGAATATCGGGTCGAGAACAACCGCAACACGTGCCATATAACCGCAATCCTCAAGGAGTGCGATAAGGAAATACATTACCATTACGAGAGGAAGGAATCCGACAACCGCGGAAACGCCTCCGATAATACCGTCAACAAGGATTGCCGTTAAAAGAGGATTTGCGTTTTCAAGAAGTCCGCGAACAAACTCCTTAAACGTATCAAGCCATCCCGTAAGTAAGTCCGCTATCGGCTGACCCACCCAAACCTGCGAAATCTGGAACACAAGGAACATGACTACCGCAAATATCGGAATGCCGAGCCACTTGTTTGTGAGCACTTCGTCGATTTGGTCTCCGAAATTCTTTTCTCTTGTGAGAACCTTACGTTTTTCGACTTCGGCAACTATCTTATCCACAAATTCGAAACGCTTTTTGTCGGCTTCTTCGACAACGTGCTTATCCGTCAAATCGATATCGCCCTGAACGTACGGTGCCTTTTGATGTTTGCCGGCGCTTGTGATTGCGGCTTCGACAACATTTTTGAGTCCTTCCTGGGAAGTCGAAACCGTTTCGATAACGGGGCATCCGAGCTTTTCGGAAAGGAGCGCCGTGTCAATCTTTGTTTCTTTCTTCTCGTTTAAGTCGCTCTTATTGAGTGCAACCACAACCGGAACACCGAGTTCCAAAAGCTGTGTCGTAAAGAAGAGGCTTCGGCTTAAGTTAGTCGCATCCACAATGTTTATGATGACATCGGGATTTTCCTTCTTTACATACGAGCTTGTGATGCTTTCCTCGCTTGTAAAGGGTGACATCGAATATGCACCGGGCAAGTCAACCGCAATAAGTTCTTTCTCGCCTGCGTATATTTTTTTGATTTGGTGTTCCTTTTTGTCTACGGTAACACCAGCCCAGTTGCCGACTTTTTCGTTACGGCCCGTAAGGGCATTGTACATTGTTGTTTTTCCTGAGTTTGGGTTGCCTGTCAACGCAATTCTCATCGGAAGTTCCTCCTTAACGTTTTATCTTTCGTTCATATACCGTCCGTTTTCACGGGCATGTCGGTTTAAACCACAGTATGCCGCCTTATGCCGCAGCATTCATTAGCTTATGCTAACCGGAATTCTTTAAAAAAACAATCAAACGATTGTTTTTTTTCCGTATCAAACGGCAATTGCCTCCGCAAGCTGTGAGTCGATATTGTAGCGGCCGTCTTTAATTGAAACGGTGCATCCGCCTCTTCTGCGTGACACTACGGTAATCTTCTCACCCGCATAACAGCCCAAAGAAAACAGAAAGGCATTCATTTCTTCGTCGTCTGTTTTGATTTCACGGATAACGTACTCTTTTCCTTCTTCTGCATCTTTTAATGTCATACTGTTCACCACACTCTTTCTGCCCTTTAACCCGGGCGGTTTGATTAGCAAGAGCTAACCTTTTCGCTATTTTTTTCAACATATCGGGCTTAAAACCATGCCTTTTATGTTGAAGCAAAAGTTACGTATCGCTAACTCAGATAGTTATACATACGAAAAGGAAGATTGTCAAGAAAAATTTAAAAATTTTTTATAAAAAAAGCGGCCTTTTTTTTGACCGCTTTTTCAAGTATACTTTTTTTAAAACTTTATCACATCGTCCATCGAATACATTTTGGGGTCTTTACCGCAAATAAACTTTGCCGCCGCAATCGCGCCTTTTCCGAATACCGCCTTTGAATAAGCCGTATGCTTAAACTCGATCACTTCATCGGTTCCCGCAAATATAACTTCGTGCTCACCGACAATGTTTCCGCCGCGCACCGACGAAATTCCGATTTCCTTTCTGTCTCGTGCCTTGCGTTCCGAATGACGATCATATTTATATTCAAATTCATCGTTTAAAGCGTGATTTATGCTGTCCGCGAGGCTAATTGCGGTTCCGGACGGCGCATCAAGCTTTTTGTTGTGATGCTTTTCGACGATTTCCGTGTCAAATCCTTCGGGTGAAAGGACTTTAGCGGCTTCTCTCACAAGTTTCATTAAGAGATTTATTCCGAGAGACATGTTTGCGGAACGCAAAATCGCGATATCCTTTGATGCCGCGAGGATTTTACCGAGTTCTTCTTCCGAATATCCCGTTGTGCAAAGAACAAGGGCATAATTTCTTTCCTTTGCGATTTCAAGCATATTGTTTTCGGTGAGAGCTTTCGGATTTGAAAAGTCAACTATAACATCCGCACTTAACTTTACATCCGAAAGGCTCGCAAAAACGGGATAATCGCCCGTTCCCGCACCAAACTTGTCTACTCCCGCAACTATTTTGATGTCGGGATCTTCTTTTACGAGTTCCGTGATCGTACGTCCCATTTTTCCGTTGCATCCGGACAAAATCATATTAACCATTATTTAATCAACCCCACTTTTGTCATCTCCGCCTTAAGCTTTAAGAGGTTTTCCGGTTCCATATCCGTTAACGGAAGTCTCATTCCGCCGACATTAAAGCCCATAAGATTGAGTGCAGCCTTTACGGGAATGGGATTTACTTCCGAGAAAAGCGCATTAACAAGAGGCAAATATTTCATTTGAAGTGCGAGTGAGCCGCGCGCGTCACCCTCAAAGAATTTTTCGCAAATATCGTGAGTTTCACGGGGAGCCACATTCGAAAGCACCGAAATGACACCTTTTGCGCCTATCGAAAGGAGAGGCGTAATAAGTCCGTCTTCACCCGAATATACATCAAAATCGCCGTTCATGCGGTTCATAAGTTCCATTGTTTGAGGAATGTTTCCCGTTGCGTCCTTAACGCCCACAATCGTATCATATTCCTTTGCGAGCTCGCAAATCGTTGCCGGCTGAATGTTTACGCCCGTACGTCCCGGAATATTGTAAAGAATGATCGGAATATCGATTTTTTTCGCAACCGCACCGAAATGCTCCTTTAAGCCTTTTTGCGTTGCCTTGTTGTAATAAGGAGAAACAACAAGCACTCCGTCCGCACCCGCCTTATAGGCTTCCGTCGAAAGATAAACTTCCGTCTCTGTGCAGTTTGAGCCCGTTCCCGCAACAACCGGGATTCTGTGATTAGTCTTTTGAACCGCATATCTTATGCATTCCACATGCTCCTCATGGGAAAGCGTCGACGCTTCTCCCGTTGTTCCCACAATGACAATACAGTCTGTGCCGTTTGCCACGTTAAAATCTATCAATTCACCGAGCTTGTCAAAATTAACGCTTCCGTCCTTGTTGAACGGAGTTACGATTGCCACTCCCGCACCTTTAAAAATCGACATATTTTTTTCTCCTTTCACACTGTTGTAAGCAGGTTTACCGCACTTTTATATGCTACTTTGCTATAATCTTAAAGAATAACATCTGATTATTTGTTTGTCAAATCATTCGTGTTCGAAATCGCCCAATTTTCGCTTTCGTTTTTGAGCCATTCTATGCGGTTTTTTATTTTGTTTACCGTTCGGAGAGCCTTAGTGTAAGCGTTATCCGTACCGCCGTTTTCGTCCCAATACTTAAAATCGGTTTCGGCGCTATTTACATAAAGCGTTACCTTATCCAAGACACCGGAGAAATCACCCGCATCACAAAGCTCATTTAAGCGGTTTGCGACGAGCGCCCTAAACCACTCCTCTTTCATAAAGAGAATAAGCCAGGGATTCGGATTTTCATCATACTTTCCTTCCGTATTGTAATCGTCAAACACTCCCGCAATGTATTTTTCCCCGATGATGCACCAGTTAAAATCCCACGGTGCCGTAAACGTGAGCTTCTCATACTTCGAATTTTTTGAAAAATCGACGCACATATAAAAGCTTCCGTTTCCGCGGTCATAATTTCCCATGATTTCTTCGATCAAATACGTATCAACAACGGATTCGATATCAAATACGGCACTTATCGCATCTTTTCCCGAATCGTAAGTTCCGTTTGCGGACACGACATCGTAATTTTCGTCAAACATCAAAAACTCATTTTTTTCGACTGCCGAATAAAGAATCAAAAACGCGTTGTTTATGTATTTTGAAATAAATTCGGTTTGGGCATTCGAATAAATCTCGCTGTGAATCGTATATTTCGTGTATGTGACGAACGTGCCCGTATTTCCCGTAAAATCGGTGAGGGTAATCTTGTTTCCGTCATATTTGTAAGGAACTTTGAAATAAGGATCCGCATCTATGTCATTTCCCGCATAATTGTCTATTTCGACAAGGTATCCCGTGTCAACGCTTGTGTCACCGTCTTCCGGTTCGTTTACGTTTACGCGTTTTTTCTTAACCTGATTTTGCTCACACAAAAGGTAAAGTCCGTAATATTCTCCGTTCACAAAAACATTTACGTATGTTCCGTCGGAAATATAGTATTTGTCTTCATAAATCTTATTTCCGAGCATAAAAGCCGTATAATCCGTCGTCACATCCGACCACGGCTTTAAAAGTACCCAGTTTTTAAAATCGTTGTTGTCGTTAAGCCCAAGCATTGACTGCTTTTCGTCAAATTTAATCCGGAGCGGATAAGGTGCGGCGGCAGCACTTGCGTTACCTCGCACTTTTACGCTCGCATCCGCCGAAAGCATATATTTTTCTTCCGTATTAAACACATCGACAATCGAGTAAATCCACTTGTCGACCGTTTTCTTTTTTCCGTCAACGTAAGTGTAGCCCTTTGCCGCAAATTTTTCTTCGTCAAGCGTTGTTATGTTGATCACGGGAAGAGTAAATTGATTTTTTACGGTTTCCGTGAGTGTTACATAATCCGCACTCTTTCCCGCATATTGCGCATAAAGCCTTTGCTTTGATTCAAAAAATGCCTGTTCTTCCGGTGTCAAGGTGGGCGTACAGGTGGGGGCGAGGGTAGGGGTAAATGTGGGTGTGGGAGTAAAAGTCGATATGGGCGTGCACGTGGGTGTGAGTGTATATATCGGCGCGTTCGTCGGCGTGCCGGTCATTTCACTTATTTCCGTCTTGCCTGTTGACATTCCTGTCGGCAAAGGAGCCTCAGTAACCATAGGCGTAAGTGTCATTTGCGTACCGCCGCTTTCCTCCGTATCCGAAAATATAATTCCCACACTTGCGAAAAAGCATAAAAAAAGTACAAGAGAACAAATCCCCACAACAAATTCTTTATTTTCTTTTATTTTGACAAAAAACAATTTCATAAGGACAATTATACATTTTTTATGATGTTTTTCAAGCTTACCGCTTAAAAGATATGATAATCGTTCCTATAATCCGGATTCAATAAAACTTCACATACTCTTGCAAGCAAAAGAAAAATCAGTTATAATCATAGATTGAAATTGTTTTTTTAATAACAAACTTTTTTGGAGGTAAACAAAATGCTCGTATCAGCTAAAGAGATGCTCGAAAAAGCACGCGACGGCAAATATGCCGTTGGTCAGTTCAATATCAACAACCTTGAGTGGACGGCTTCCGTACTTAGCGTTGCCGAAGAAATGCAGGCTCCCGTTATCCTCGGTGTTTCCGAAGGTGCGGGAAAATATATGAAGGGCTTCAAGACCGTTGCGGCCATGGTAAAGGCAATGGACGAAGAAATGAAAATTTCCGTTCCCGTAGCTCTTCATCTTGACCACGGCACATACGAAGGATGCTATAAATGCATCAAGGCAGGCTTCACATCGATAATGTTCGACGGCTCACACTACAAGATCGAAGAAAATATCGAAAAGACAAAGGAACTCGTTCGTGTCGCAAATGCAATGGGACTTTCGATCGAGGCCGAAGTAGGTTCAATCGGCGGTGAAGAAGACGGCGTCATCGGAATGGGCGAATGCGCAGATCCCGATGAGTGCAAGCAGATTGCCGATCTCGGTGTTACAATGCTTGCCGCAGGCATCGGAAATATTCACGGAAAATATCCCGCAAACTGGAAGGGCTTAAGCTTCGAAACACTTGCGGCCGTTAAGGATAAGGTCGGCGATATGCCTCTCGTTCTCCACGGCGGCACGGGCATTCCGGAAGATATGATAAAAAAGGCAATCTCTCTCGGCGTTGCAAAGATCAACGTTAACACAGAGTGCCAGCTTGCTTTCCAGGCAGCAACAAGAAAGTATATCGAAGAAGGCAAGGACCTTGTCGGCAAGGGATTCGACCCCAGAAAGCTCCTCGCTCCCGGCGCAGAAGCAATCAAACAGACCGTACGTGACAAGATCACACTTTTCGGTTCCGCAGGAAAAGCATTCTAAAATTTATTTTTAAAAAACTAAAGCAGCCTTTTTATAGGCTGCTTTTTTATTTCCCTTTTATCCGGGGATATAACTTATAACCTCAGTCGCATCATAAAAATCCGAAATCTCACTTATTGTTGCCCTATATACTCCTCCATGTCCGAGTTTTGATATGCAATACGTTGAATTCTCAGCTATTGCGGAATGTAAAAGTTCTCCGTTCGCCCAAAAAGTAACCCTGTCCCCGGAGCAAAGCGCTCTCATCGGAATATGCCATAAAATCCAACTATCCGAATCATTATATATCGAAGCCGGATCGTCTATCCAATATACATTTGATGCGGAAGCCATATACCACGCATAAGAATGGCAATTATACTTTGAAGAAGCACTGTTTAATTTTGTATAAGTCGGATAAAGACTTCCCATTTCATTATCTATATCGGCAATATCCGAACTGTCATATCCTCCCGACACCCATTCATAGCAACTTACGATATTTCCGTTAAAAAACAATAATGCCTGTCTTAATCTTGCACCGCAAACGGCACAATTAAAAGTCGTAATCGAAGCGCTTCCGGCAAATTCAGCCGGTTCACCGTTATCGTCATATCTGAACGAATTCTGTTCCGAATATGCGTTGTCCGGCACATACCCAAGCTTTGTCTTAATTGCCGCATAAAACAATTGGGAATAAGAAGAAAATTTCTCATTCATTTTTTCATTCAGAAAATATTTTTCAAATTCTTCGACAAACCTCTCCGCCTGCTTATCCGAAAGCAAATCAAAATTCAATCCCATGTATACATCGATAAACGCTTTTTTCTTGAGATCGTCTTTTGATATATTTTTTAATTTGGGATTACTTTCTGCGCTCGTTCCCAATGACGCATATGTATCCGTCAATACGTCTATATAATTTTCTCTCAGAAAAAATTCTTTAAAAACACCCGATTCTCCGGTAATTGTCTTCATGGCAACGGAAAGATCGTCAAAAGCCTGTATTTTAGACAAAAAAGGATAATTTATAAGATATACCGCAAGTTCATCCGTTGTCAGGCTCTTTGCATATTCGTCGGGCATATCGCAGGCGGCCTTTGCCTCGGAATATGCCATTTTTTTCCATTCATCGGAATCGACGCTTATGGGATACTCTCCTATTGCCGTCTTTTTCCAATCTTCCAAAGTGACAATTTCCAAATTAAATTCCTGTTCCCTATAAGGCTTATCGTACGTAACCGACGATTCAGCATTTTCACTTGTCACATTATTTCCGTTATCTTCAAACTCCGAAGCAAAAACAGGTAACGAAGGATAAAAAACGCTGTGTATAGCAATTAAAGTAATCAATGAAATTGCCGTTAATCTATTATATTTCACATTTTCCTCCTTTTTATGCACCTTCTCCTTTACAATATCATATTTTTCATGTACAGGCAAATAAGAAGTTCCCGGATGGCAAAAAAAGGTCACATCATCATACAGATGATGTGACCCTCTCAACTTAAATCTTATTTATTCTTCCGAACCGTCGTCAAATGATTCTTCAAATTCTTCGGATCCCTCTTCTTCGTCATATTCCTCTTCATCGGAATATTCGTCGTAGCCTTCACCGTAAGTACCGTATTCGGAATCATCATATCCGACATCCGTATAATCGTCGGAAATCATATCCTGATCGGTATCGAGCTGAATGTTGCGGTATTGCTTCATACCGGTACCTGCCGGGATAAGCTTACCCAAAATAACATTTTCCTTCAAGCCGATAAGCGGATCGACCTTGCCCTTGATTGCGGCATCCGTAAGCACTCTCGTTGTCTCCTGGAACGAAGCCGCGGAAAGGAACGAACTTGTTGCAAGAGCCGCCTTTGTGATACCGAGCATGATCTGCTTTCCTTCCGCCGGCTGCTTGCCCTCTTTGATGAGTTCCGCATTTCTGTCTTCAAATTCAAACTTGTCGACATTTGTTCCCGGTAAGAATTCGGAATCACCCGCCTCATCAATCTTAACTTTCTTCATTGTCTGACGAACGATAACCTCAATGTGCTTGTCGTTGATTTCAACGCCTTGCAAACGGTAAACTCTTTGAACTTCGCGGAGCATGTAATCCTGTACGGCATTGATACCCTTGATTCTTAAGATGTCATGAGGATAAACGGATCCTTCGGTAAGCTCGTCGCCCGCCTCAAGTTCCTGTCCGTCAAGAATCTTGATTCTTGATCCGTAAGGGATAAGATATGCCTTTTGTTCACCTGTTTCACGGTTTGTTACAACGATTTCACGCTTTTTCTTCGTATCACGGATTTCTGCGACACCGCCGAATTCCGCAATGATTGCGAGACCTTTCGGTTTACGCGTTTCAAAAAGTTCCTCGACACGGGGAAGACCCTGTGTAATATCACCGCCGGCAACACCGCCCGTATGGAAGGTTCTCATCGTAAGCTGTGTACCGGGTTCACCGATTGACTGAGCGGCAATAATACCTACGGCTTCACCCACCTGTACGGGTTCACCCGTAGCCATGTTTGCGCCGTAGCACTTTGCGCATACACCGATTCTCGAACGGCATGTAAGAGCGGTTCTTATCTTAACCGATGCGGACGGCTTAACCCAGATTTCGCCCTCGTGGTTGGGACGGGGATCGGGCTCAAGGAATTCCTTCTTTGCAAGTATCTTGTCGGCACGCTTTGCCGTAATCATATGATTTGCCTTGACAATAACTTCTCCGCTATCGTCAAGAATTGTCTCGCAGGAGAATCTTCCGATTATACGATCGCGAAGGGATTCTATCACTTCCTGCTTGTCCATGAAAGCTTTTACCCACATTCCGGGGATTTCGCCCTCATCGTCATGCATACATTCAACTTCACGGATAATGACATCCTGTGAAACATCGACAAGACGACGCGTCAAATATCCCGAGTCTGCCGTACGAAGAGCCGTATCCGAAAGTCCCTTACGGGCACCGTGTGCGGAAACGAAATATTCAAGTACGTCAAGACCTTCACGGAAGTTTGACTTGATGGGGAGCTCGATTGTGCGTCCCTGTGTATCCGCCATAAGTCCACGCATACCGGCAAGCTGCTTGATCTGCTTATCGGAACCACGGGCACCGGAGTCGGCCATCATGAAGATGTTGTTGAATTTGTCGAGTCCTCCGAGAAGGGCCTTTGTAATCTTGTTGTCGGCTGCCGTCCAAATTTCGATAACTGCCTTGTAACGCTCTTCTTCGGTTGTTTGTCCGCGTCTGTGCTTTAATGCAATCTGGTCGACCTTTTTCTGTGCTTCCGCAAGAATTGCCTTCTTGTTTTCCGGAATCGTCATATCCGAAATCGAAACGGTCATTGCGGCACGTGTCGAGAACTTGTATCCGAGAGCCTTGACCGCGTCAAGTGTTTCTGCGGTGTTTGTTGCACCGTGAACGGCTATGCACTTTTCAAGGATCTTCTTTAATTGCTTCTTGCCTACAGGCTTTCCGTTGTCGACCTCAAGTAACAACAGGTCTTCCGGCTTCTCGGGATCACGCTTGCAAAGTCCCAGATCCTGAGGAATAATTTCGTTAAATATAAGTGTACCGAGTGTTGTTTCGATGGTTCTCGAAATAACTGTACCGTCGGAAAGCTTCATTTCACGGCGAACCTTGATTGTGGAATGAAGTGTGATTGCCTTGTTCTCGTATGCGAGATATGCTTCGTTCATGCTCTTGAAGCACTTGCCCTCACCGATTTCACCCGTCTTACGAAGAGTAAGATAATAAATACCGAGGACCATATCCTGTGAAGGAACGGCAACGGGGCCACCGTCGGACGGCTTTAAGAGGTTGTTGGGAGAAAGCATAAGGAAACGTGCTTCCGCCTGTGCCTCAGCCGAAAGAGGAAGGTGAACTGCCATCTGGTCGCCGTCGAAGTCGGCGTTGAATGCCGTACATACAAGAGGATGAAGCTTGATTGCCTTAC
>CAZZFV010000001.1:53889-208428 GCA_964653855.1 uncultured Lachnospiraceae bacterium | reverse complement strand
TGACTCTACGAAGTACACCTTTCTCTCCAAGCATACGAATTGGGCAGTTGTTAAAGGTAATGAAGCCAACCTCACTAAATCAAATCTTCTTGATGGCAGAACATTCCCGGACAATACAGTTGTTTATCTTATCACCGATAAAGAAACAGGCAGTTGCTTTATCGTTGATGCTACCGGCTCCCCTATAACAGCCGTTGATGCTACCGGCTCCCCTACACCAGCCAAAGAATAATTAAAACTCAATTAACCTCTAGGGTTTCACCCCGCTTTATAAGCGGGGTTTTTATTTATCGGTACTGGTCCCCAAAATGAAATAAAAAAAAGGATTCCCATGCTTACATACTTTGACACAGCCACACGCGCATATTTTATCATATTTACTTTTCTTTTCGGCACATGCGTCGGATCGTTTTTGAATGTCGTGATTTACCGTGTTCCGAGGCACGAATCGATAGTATTTCCGGCATCTCATTGCCCTAATTGTAATTGTAAGATTAAGTGGTATGACAATATCCCGATATTTAGCTTTTTAATTTTAAAAGGGAAATGCCGTAATTGTAAGTCACCCATTTCACTTCGTTACCCGATTGCGGAAGCGTTAAACGGGATATTATGGATTATTGTGCTTTTAAGTACAGATAATTTCTCCGATTTCATATTCGGAATAATTTTTACATCGGCGCTTTTCGCAATCGCAATGATCGATAAAGAAAACATGATAATCCCAAACTCCCTAAATATTTTTATATTTGCGCTCGGAATTATAAGATTTATCGTGAATGTGATTTTATACCACGATTTTAAGGAAAATTTTCTTGAAACTATCCTCGGAATCATAATTCCCGCTATGCTTTTATATGTTTTATATGTTATAATATCAAAGGTTTTGGGGCGTAACTCACTCGGCGGCGGAGACGTAAAACTTACAATCGCCGCGGGCGCGTTTTTGGGGTTAAAAGGGACACTGTTCGGAATTGCGCTTTCCGCATATATAGGGCTTTTTGTGATACTTGTTGCGGGAATTTTCAAAAAATTCGATTTAAAAAAAGCCTTCCCTTACGGGCCTTTTCTTTCAATCGCTTTTTTTGTTTCAAATCTTTGGTTTAACGATATATTCTTGTGGTATACGGGTAAATTTTTTTAGGGGTAAAAATTGAAAAACGAAATCAAAAAAATCGCAGACGATAACTCGGGGCTCAGCTTTTGCATAGTCCTTCTTATTGTTGCGGTTTTTTCTGTTTTTATAGTGGGAACGTATCAAATTCTTGACCGCCACGTGATAGAAAACGAAACCGATTCCGAGATGCACGGCGCATATTATGCTGCGGAAGGGCTTGTGAGACTCACGTCAACCTACCTTGACCGTGTTTCCGCGGATTTGGCGGCAACTATGCAAGAAGAAGCGGGTTCAAAAACCGAAATAAAGGTGGAAGATTTTATCGAGCGCCTAAACAATAAGGTGGCGTCAATAGACTTTAAATCAATGATTTCCGGTGACTTTGATTATGAAGTTACGAGTCTTTCCGTATCCCCTTCCGCAAACACAAGCTCACTTTACACATGCACATACGAAATCACGGCAATCGTAAAGTTTGACGATGAGACGCATAAAAAAGTAAAAGGCACCTACGGAATAGTTTTTAATTCAACATCAACTGAAACCGCAACCACAAACAAGCTTATCATAAACAAAAGCACATCGATGCTTATCGCGCTTGATGACATAAGCGCGGACAAAGAATCGTCACTAAACGGTAACGTCGAACTTATCGGTACTTTTACTTATCCCACACACTATCCATGGGCTACAATCAGCGGATACGATAACACATTATACGAAAATAACAAAAATGTGTATCAGGTTGACTCAACAAGCCTAAAAAAAGGCAACATAAAAATCCCCACAATACCGAACGCACCGACGATAGAGAGCTTTGATTTGCCCTCGTATTCGGGGAAGGCGCTCGAAGACTATTCCACATTTCTCCTTGACCGCAACATTTATCTCGGAACCGGGTACAATTGGACAGGTCCTTTCAGTTACTCAAAAACAAAAATGTACCGAGAATGTGAAGAGTTGGAATTAACAAACCTTGCGGGCATCTCCGGTTATTTGACAATAAATACGAACAAAGACGATTGTTATTTACTTTGTAAAACCATGGATTTTGATAATACTCTCACAATAAATGCCGGCGGAGACAACTTTAAGTTGTATGTTACAGACACATTGACTCTAAAAAACGGCGGAGAACTTGTCGTAAATACAAACGGAAATGATGTTTATTTGGCAGTTGAAAATATAGTATCGGAAAAATCGGGATTACTCAGTACCTATAGACCGAACAAAATATCAATCGAAACCACCGGCTCCGGTACCGTATATATTTACATAAACAATTATGAGCAATACAAAGACATTACATTTACAGCCAACATCACAAACGAAAGCGATGTCGTAATCATATTCAATTGCGATTTTTATGTGGATTCGGAAGGAATAAGTAATCTTACTTCCTATGATTCGATGGTTTTTAACATAAATAAGCCTTCTTCGTCCGATGCCGGCGATTTAAAAGTATTTGTAATCGACGATCCCGACACGGGAGCGGAACATTATTTTAAACTTTACAAAAACAGCACCGTACAGTTTAATGCGGCGGCAGACACAAATTTCAGCTTGATCGCCGATCATATCTATATGCAGGGACAAATGGTTTTAAACGGCGACGCAACCCTCAACATGTATGCAAGAGAAACATGTGAACTTACGGGTGAAGACGGGAACAACAATTCTCTTTCAAATTTTACGGAAAGCGACAAGAACTTAAGCGATCAAGAAAAAGCGAATAAGATAATAGACACAAAGCTTAATCTCTATTATTACGGAACGGAAGATTTCAAAATAACCAATTATAAGGCGTGCTCAAACTTTTATGTTGCGTCGGACGCAAATATTTATATTACAAATTCGTATTTTTACGGAAACATCTTTTCGTCCGCCAAAGATCCGGAAGAAGGTGAAAGAACCTGCCTTTACTTTGAAAATTCATATTTGTCATGCGGTGCGATTTATGCGCCGAAAGTAACCGTTGTGATAACAGGTGATCCAAATGCCACAACCAAATACGAAACACAAAACGTGGGCACTTTTGCCACATGTGTTTTTGCTTCGATTACGGGGACAAATATCTTAATCTACGGTAATTCAATGACAATGAGCTCGTGCGTATCACAAATAGAGTTGGAACTTGAATTTGAACTTGACTACAACACGCTTGTGGGAGCGGACGGCGAAACATATTTTGCGGAACACTTTTTAAGAGGAATCAAAGAAGTTAAATGAGATTGTTAAAAAAAAACAACGGAGAATCGTTAATAGAGCTTTTGGTTTCGATTGCAATTTTATCGGTTGTGATTGTTGTTTTTTTACGTGCGATAACAACGCTTGTGACAATAAATAACACGGCAAACAGGAAGCTAAACGCAAACTATATGGCAGAACGCCTGACGGAATATTTAAATTCGGTTTCTGATATTCCTTTTACGACATTTGAAAAAAAGATCACCGAAACGACGGATTTTACATGTACTGAAACCTCATCTTCAAATCCTTACAAATTTAAAATAACATATGATGAATTTTCAAATCTTTATGCCACGATAAAGATAGAATATAAGTATTATGCAACGAACGGATCCGTAAACTACGGGAATATGAGCCGGGTTACCGTTACCGTATACGACAATGACGATTCAGAAATCACAACTTATGAAAGCGCGCTTTATTGGGAATAAACCATGAAAAAAAGTTTAAAAAATACAAAAGGATTTACTTTAATAGAGCTTTTGATAGCATTGTCGCTCCTCGTGGTTGTGTGCTTTACGCTTTTTTCGCTCTACGAATACGGAACGCGCGTTTTTTATAAGGAAAGCGACGAGATTGTTGTGCAAACCGAAATCCGAAACGCAATGGAGCGTATCGTAACTGAATGCCGGAAGGCATCGGATTATTATAAAGACACAGGGAAACTCGGGTTTTCGGACTTGCACACAGTAAGCTTTAAACTCGAAAACAATTCCTTATATATGGTTGAAGTTTACGGTACAACCGAATCGCAAATTTATCTTGCGGGAGACGTAAAAAGTTTTAAGTTTGATATTTCGGATGACGATATACAAATAGGGATATATTCTTTAATTAACGATTCCGAAGGAAAACAAATATATCTTGAATCAACGTATTACATACGAAAAAATTACGGATAACGGGATAATTCAAGTAAAAAAGGGAACTTTATGAAGAAAGCAAAAAAGACAAAACAAGAGAGCAATTTATTTAAAAAGCGCAAAAACACCATAATTATGCCAAAAAAGCGCACCGTCGGCATCGACATAGGTTCTAAAAATATCAAGCTTGCCGCAGTAAAGGGCGACAGGATTCTTTCTGTTGCGTCTGAACCCGTGCCTAACGGCGTTGTTGTCGACGGACAGATTGAAGCAATGGATATCTTAGTAAAATCCTTACGCACCGCAAAGCGCAAACTTCGCGGCCCCGTAAAAAATGCGTCTTTATGCCTTTCCGGAAAAGATGTAATCATGCGTGAAATAAAGCTTCCGCAAATGAAGGAAGACCAGGTATTAAAGAATATCCGTCAGGAGCTTTCAAATATATACCTTTTGCAATCGGGCGACTATGCGATAGATTACAGAATTCTTGAAACACTAAACGACGAATTTACGGGTGAGGCATCGATGCGTGTGCTTGTCGTGTCAGCTCCGCGTGCTCTTATAAACGATTACATAAAAGTATGCCGCCGTGCGGGAATCCGTCTTACAAGCATCGACGTTTACCCTAACGCCCACACAAAGCTTATAAGAAAGATTATTGACGATAAGGAAAAAGAAAATGCCGTTTTAAACGAAGAAGGGACCCTCAATACCCCCGGCAAAAAGAATTCAAAAACGGAAGCAAAGCGCTTAAAGAAAGAAGCTCTTGATAAAAAGAAAGCTGAAAAAGAGAAGTTAAAAGCGCTCAAAGAAAACGCAAAAAAAGAAGAAAAAGAAAGAATTTTAAAGGAAAAACAAGAAAAAGCCGAGAAGCTTGAGAATGAAAAAAAAGAAAAGGCTGCGGAAGCATTAAAACTTAAAGCTATCGAAGAAGAAAAGAAGAAGCTCGCGGAAGAAGAAAAGCAAAAAGCCGAAGAAGCGCGAAAAAAAGCCGAAGAGGAAGAAAGACAAAAGGTGCTTGAAGAAGAAGAGCGCCTTCGTGAAATCGAAAGAAAACGTAAAGAAGCGATAGAAGAAGCCAAAAA
This sequence comes from uncultured Lachnospiraceae bacterium, assembly GCA_964653855.1. Taxonomy (GTDB): domain Bacteria; phylum Bacillota; class Clostridia; order Lachnospirales; family Lachnospiraceae; genus RGIG3528. The sequence goes on along the minus strand of CAZZFV010000001.1, from coordinate 203,113 downwards.
AGAAGCGGAAAAAGCAGCAAAAGAAGCAGCACTTAAGCAGGCGGAATTAAAGCGGCAGCAGGAAAGAATAGAAATAAAAAAGCGCCTCGAAAACGAAATAAAATTAAAAAAGATAAATGAGCAGGAGAATGCCAAAAATTTTGCATGGTATTTCGGGCAGCCTTTAAATGACCTGGGAGACGGACTTTATACCGATTTAACGGTCACGGACGAAGAGGTTGAAGAAGAACTTAAAAAGCTTGAAGCAAAAAATGCGCAGGAACAGGCCGGTGAAGAGATTTCAGAAGAAACTCCCGCACAAGCTGCAAGTACAATAAGTCTCGAAAAAGAAAAGTTAACGTATGCGCCGATTGCGAACACGGAGGAAGTTGAACCGATACGGGATATAACCGTAAAACCGGTAACGGAAGCTGAAACTGAGGCCGCCGTCGAGTCGGAGAGTGAAATTGAACCTGCGGGTGAAATGCTTGCGCCGGAATCCGAATCAATACTTGATATCGAACAAAACACCGAATTTATTCGGGATAATGAGCCGGATAATGAGCCGGATTCCGCTCATTCCGCATCCGATTTTGAGTATAAGCTTGATTTTAACGATAATCTGTTTGATACAAGCGACTACTTAAATAACGACGAAATGACGGAAGACCTAAAGAATGCCGTCGAAGAAATGACGGAAAGCCTTGATTTTCCTGTTGAAGAAATGACGGAAAACACGGAATATCAGGGCGAAGAAGCAATCCCCCCCATAGACGAAACGGATATCCCGGATGACTCTGTTTCAGCTCCCATGCATTCGTCGCTTTCGGACGATGAGGCGGGTGAAATATTAAATAATATATTTGAAAAAGCGTTAAATAGCGATACTGCAAAATCGGATACCGCAGAACCCCCAAAGAGCATCCTTGAAAACGTATGTTTTGTCGATATCGGATTTACAATGTCAAATGTTACGTTCATAAAGAACGGTTCTTATTCGATGCACAAAAACATCCGTTACGGCGGTGAATATATCAACGAAGCCATTTCTGAAAAAATGAAAATGGACATAAATTCCGCCGAAAACTTTAAGATTTCAAAGAACGACGATACGGAAGGGTCGCTCTACGAGTATTACGATTCGATCATTTCCGAGCTTGACAATACAATGTATTATTACAAAACAAACAACAACCAGCACGGCGTTGACTGTATTGTGATTTCGGGCGGATCAAGCAGACTCGGCGGTATCAAGGAATATTTTAGTCGCCAACTGAATGTCCCCGTGTTTACATTGTCCGAAATTGCGGGATACAAAATAGACAAAAATGCCTTAAAGAAGTCGTCGGCTCCCATATACATAGAGGATTACGTGGGCGCTGTTGCAATTACATTGAAAGCAGAATGGGTATAAAAAATGTTATATAAAGACATAAACCTGGTTCCACAAAAAAGAAAAAGCCTTTCTCCGTCGAGAATAGTGATTTATGTGCTTTTACTGATCACTTTTGTCAGCTACTTCGGAAACTACTTTGTGTATGAGCCGTTAAAAGAAAAGCATGAACTTGAAGCCACCTTAAATGACTTAAACACACAAATTTCCGATTACGGAGACATTGCCGAAAAATACACGGAGACAAAAGAGAATTACGACAGCTTCATTTATAAGATCGAAAAAATAAAAGATGTCGTAAAAGCAAATTACGTGATGACAGACCTTATGTGCGATATTTTTGACCATAAGCCGGAAGACGTTATTGTTTCATCCTATTCAGTAAAAGAGGGAACGCTTACGATTTCCGCAAAATCACCGAATTACGAGCTTATAGGCGAATATATGGATGATTTACGAATACTTCCCTATGTCGGCGAAATCACGTATTCTCAAATAACGGAAGTCGCGCAAAATGAAACCGAGCTCCAAAGCTTTACGCTTACAATAAAAATTGTTGAGGACTGACCTTTGAAGAAAATAACCTTAAAAGAAAAAATACTGATTGCGGTTGCGTTTGTGTTTATCGCGGTAATACTTTTCAATAACTTTTTTTACGGTCCCGTAAAAGCGGACATTAAGTCGTTAAATGAGGAAATCACCGAAAAGGAAGCGCTTCTCACAACGCTTTCCGCACAAGGAAAAGGACTGACGGCGGTCGAAAAGGAACTGAAAGCCACGGAAACCGAATACGAAAAAGCCGTTTCGCAATTTCCCGCAAAATGGGACGACAGAGAGATGCTTACCTTTATCGAAAAAACGATAGGAGACAAGCTCACAAAGAAGTCGCTCGTGTTTAATTCGCTACAAAACCTCGGAACGTATTATATGGGATCGTTTACGATTTCGGTATCGGGCACTTATTCCGACTTTTTTACGATGCTTTGGAAATTTGAAAATTCGGAATACTTTAACACGATATCGTATATAAATGTTCCCGCATACAATAAAGAAGACACGGACGCGGTTTACAATTTCCAATTCACCATAAACTTTTATGCGCTTTCCGAATAAAAACAACGAACATTAAAAATAATGCTTAACAGGGTGACACGATGAAATATATTATATTTGCCGCAATACTTATATGCATTTATGCTTTATATGAATTTTTTGAGCATAAATGCATTTTGTTTAATCATTATAAAATCGATTTGGGGCTTAATTTAAAAGTTGCGGTTATAAGCGACATTCACAACAAAAGCTTTTTTAAGCGTGTACTCACTTGTATAGAAAAAGAATCCCCCGACTATATTTTTATCCCGGGCGATGTTCCGATAAAAAGCACGGGGCATTATAAAAAGGGGCTTAAAACGCTTAAAACGCTTTCGGAAATTGCACCTATTTTTTATTCGTTCGGAAATCACGAATTAAGTATGCGTGAGAGGTTCCCTGAAGAATTTAAGGAGTATTTGCGTTCGTTACCGAAAAACGTTACGCTTCTTAACGATTCACATATTAAATTAACGGATGAGGCGGAAATATACGGAATATCGTTGTCTCGCGCTGTTTACAAAAAGGGAAAGTTTCCGGATTATAAAAAATTCCCTAAAATTTATTTTGCGGATATGAATTCCGTCGGAACGAATCCCTCATGTGAAATTCCCACCCGTAAAATTCTCCTTGCCCATAACCCCGATTTTTATGAGTATTATGAAAGTATCGGCAATTGGGACCTAATCATATCCGGTCACAACCACGGAGGTGTCATAAGGCTTCCGTTTACGGACGGAATCATATTCCCCACATTCGGAGTAAAACACCGCACTAAAGGGATTTACGATAAAAACCACTTTGTGAGTGTGGGCGCAGGCGAACACTTAATCCCGTCGCGCGTGTTTAACAGGTGCTCAATCGACATTTTGTCGCTTTAGTCTCTTCTTTTTTCGAATTCTTTATGTTATAATTGACAGGTTAAAAAAGATACTCAAAATTCGAGGTTTTTATGTCAATCCCGATAAAACTTGACGCATTTGAAGGACCGCTCGACTTACTCCTTCATTTGATAGACGTAAACAAGATAAATATATACGATATTCCGATTTCTTTGCTCACGGATCAATATCTTGAAGCGATAAATTACAACGAGACAAAGGACATGGATTCGATCAGCGAATTTCTTGTAATGGCAAGCACATTGCTTCGCATCAAATCAAAAATGCTTCTTCCTCACGAAAAGGATCCGGAGACGGGAGAAGAGATTGACCCGAGAGCGGAACTTGTGGAACGCCTCCTTGAATACAAGATGTATAAGTATACGTCGATTGAGCTTAAATCGATGGCGACTTACGCAGACAAGGTGTTTTATAAGGAAGAATCGATTCCTGATACAATAAAAGACTATAAAGAGCCCATTGACGTTAAGGGGCTCTTAAACGGCATCACACTCACAAAATTAAACGATATTTTTGAAGGCGTAATGCGCCGCCGTGAAGACAAAATCGATCCGATACGTTCAAAGTTCGGCAAAATCGAAAAAGAAGAAGTTACGCTTCCGCAAAAAATGTTTTATGTGCAAACGTACGGCCTTGAAAAAAAGAAATTTTGGTTTAGGGATTTACTGGAAAAAGGCAAAACCAAAATGGACGTAATAGTTACTTTCTTATGCATCCTTGAGCTCATGAAAATGGGGCGTGTCGAAGTCACTCAGGAAAGTATCGCGGATGACATGGAAATAAATTATATTGCCGATGATGTCGTTGATTTTACGGAAGACAAAGAATTGAGCTTTTAAAAGGAACACATAAATTCAAATGAACATTAAAGAAATCGAAGCAAAAATAGAAGCAATACTTTTTACGATGGGCGAAGCCGTTGAAGTAAGCCGCATTGCGGAAGCTCTTGGGCAGGACGTAAGTCTCGTCCGCAATATTCTTCGCAATATGATGATTGAATATAAGGAAAGCACGGGCGGATTACAGATAATAGAGCTCAACGACTCGTTTCAGATGTGCACAAAGCCCGACATGTACGAGTACATCATAAAGGTTGCGCATGCACCGAAAAAACATGTGCTGACGGACGCGTTACTTGAAACACTTTCAATCATCGCTTACAAACAGCCTGTCACAAAAACCGAAATTTCGGGAATCCGAGGCGTAAACTCGGATCACGTGATAAACAAGCTCATCGAATACAATCTTGTGACGGAGCTTGGGCGCATGGACGCACCCGGACGCCCGATTTTACTGGGTACGACGGACGAATTTTTGAGAAACTTCGGTCTTTCATCCCTTTCTGATTTGCCCATAATCAATCCGGAAAAGCTTGAAGACTTTAAGATAGAGGTTCAGGAAGAGTTACAATTGTCCCTTGATATTTGATCAGAGGTAAAGATGATTCAGATTACCAAACAAAAAATAAGAAATATCGCTCCCGACGAAGGAACCTATTTGCGCGGTGTCACCTATTTCAAAAACGGTCACATCCAGAGTGCTTCTTACTCAAAGCAGAATCAAAAATACAAGTTTTTGATTAAGGGAAGCAGCACCTATACCGTTTTTATAAACGAAATCGGAGACGGCATGTTTGATTATTCGTGCTCATGTCCCGGGAGCCTTCTCGGTCACGGTGCATGCAAGCATGTAATCTGCGCACTTTGCATGCTCTATAAGCACCAGGAAAAAACATCGGGAAATCTTCCCAAGACTCCGTCCGAAAAGCGTATTTACAATATTCTCGATTATTTTGACAATCAGCGTTCGATCACAAAAACGGGCGATGTTTTTCATATCGAGCCCGTGATTACAATAGGATCGATTCTAAAAAATAATTCAGGCACGGCGCAAATTTCGATAAAGGTGGGAAGCAGCAGACTTTATAAGGTTCAGAATTTGAAAAAATTCCTTGATTCCTTTGTAAAAGAAGAGCCTATTATCCTTGGGAAGGACTTTCATTTCATATACGGAGAAAGTGCTTTTGACAGGGATTCGAAGGCGTTCCTCGATTACCTTCTCGGAATTTACGATGTGATGGAGTTGTCGCACAACAACGATTCCGCGGATATTTTTTCAAAGTCGCAATTAAACATTTCGAAGTTTTTGTTTATAAAGCTTTTAAAGCAAATGGGAAATCTTTCGTGTACGCTTGAGCTCTACGGCGCACAATATTTTGACGTGCATATCGTGACTCAAAATCCGAATATCGAGTTTGAGCTCATAAATCACGACGACGAGATAATTTTTGATTATAAGGACAAGGAGCCCGTGATTCCTCTTTCGGAAAACGGTGAAGTGCTTTATCGTGACGGCTTTATTTATACGCCCGACAAGGTATTTTTACATAACTTTTTACCTTTCTTCAATAACCTCGGCGGAGACAGGACACCGCTTGTGTTTGAAGGAAAATATAAGCAGCGTTTCCTTGAATTTGTGCTTCCTAAACTCCACGATACAATGGATTTTGAAATTCCTGAAGAACTGTCCGACAAATACATTTCGCCCGAATTTAAGGCACAGATTTATTTTGACAAATATAATTCGTACATAAAAGCGGAAATCATATATAACTACGGCGAATACCGCTTTAATTCCTTCGAAAGCCCAAAGAGTGAGCCTTATATCATTCTTCGCAACAAACAGGAAGAAAAGAATATTTGCGAAATACTCGAGTCAAACGGCTTTGAGGCATATTCGGGATTTTACCTTTTGAAGGCGGATTCAAGCATTTATTCGTTTATTACGGACGGAATAAATACGCTCACCGAGCACGCAGAGCTCTTTTATTCGGAAGACTTTAAGAAGCTTAAATCTTCCCAAAACAGAAGATTCTCGATAGGGCTGAACGTTTCAAACGAGAGCGATTTATTAGAACTTAATTTTGCTTACGGAGACGTTTCTAAGGAAGAATTAAAGTCGCTTTTCCGTGCTTACAGGCTTAAAAAGAAGTTTTTTAGATTATCGGACGGTTCGTTTATTAATCTTGAATCGGACGAAATGAACGAACTTAACAACATCCTTGACGACCTTAATATCAGCGCAAAGGACGTTGAAAAAAAGGACGTACTACAGGTGTCAAAAGGGCTTGCGCTTTTTGCGGACAGAATTTTTGACACGGGACACTTTACGGTTACCAAAAACGAAGAGTTTAAGACGCTTGTAGACAATATTTTGAATTCCGAAAGCAAGGATTATGAGCTTCCCACGGGAATTACGGCGTCCCTTCGTCCTTACCAGATTACCGGATACAAGTGGCTTATGAATCTTGCGGACAACGGACTCGGCGGAATCCTGGCGGACGACATGGGTCTCGGAAAAACTTTGCAAGCGATTGTTTATATCACAAAGATGAAAGAGATGAACCCGGACGCAAAGTTCCTTATTGTTTGTCCTACATCTGTAGTATATAACTGGTTTGACGAATTTGAGGCGTTTTCCCCGTCGCTTACCTTAAAGATTATAGAGGGAACACCCGCGGAAAGAGAAGCATCAATCAAGGCAAACGATTCTACCGACGTGTACATTACGTCTTATCCTTTGATAAGACGAGACATAAACGCATACGACGACAAAAAGTTCAACACAATATTCCTTGACGAAGCCCAATTCATAAAGAATGCGGCTTCCGTTAACGCAAAATCCGTGAAGAGCTTGCAGGCCGACCACCGTTTTGCGCTCACGGGCACACCGATCGAGAATTCGCTTTCGGAACTCTGGTCGATATTCGATTACATAATGCCTTTTTACCTTCTTTCCTACACAAGGTTTATCACAAAATACGAAAAGCCGATCACAAAGGGCGACGAAAGCGCAAAGGCATCTTTAAACCGCCGTATTTTACCTTTCGTACTTCGTCGAATGAAGAAGGACGTGCTTACGGAACTTCCCGACAAGATCGAAGAAAAGATGATGGCCGAGCTTAATTTTGAGCAAAAGAATCTTTATCTTTCTTATCTCGAAAGCGTAAAGGGAGACATAAGGGAAGAGCTCTTAAACGAAGGAATAAACGCGAGCCGTTTTCAGATTCTTGCGGCACTCACAAGGCTCAGACAGATTTGCTGTCATCCGTCTACTTTTATAGAAAATTATTCGGGGCGGAGCGGAAAGCTTGATCTTTTCCTTGAGATTGTACCAAATCTCATAGAAAACGGTCACAGAATACTTGTTTTTTCGCAATTTACGTCAATGCTCGAGATAATCAAGAAGTCACTCGACGAACTTAACTACACATACTTTTATCTTGACGGAAGCACAAAGAAAAGCGAGCGTCTCGACTACGTTAAAGCCTTTAATGCGGGAGATTGTCAATTGTTCTTAATTTCCCTGAAGGCAGGCGGTACGGGATTAAATCTGACGGGCGCCGACACGGTCATTCACTTTGACCCTTGGTGGAATCCTGCGGTCGAAGACCAGGCGACCGACCGTGCGCACAGAATAGGTCAAAAGAACGTTGTCGAAGTGATAAAGCTTATCACAAAAGGCACAATCGAGGAAAAGATATTCAAGCTCCAAAACAAAAAGAAAGAGCTTTCGGAATCCATTATTTCCACAAAGGAAACATTCATAAATTCTCTTTCGAAAGAAGAGATTATGGAACTGTTTTCGCTTGACCAGTAATTGTTTTCCGGTTTTCACCCGACCGGAAATCATATATAAATAAAATTCAAGGAGATCAAAATGTTAAAAGTAAAAAATTATAAGTTTTGGTTTTGCACAGGCTCGCAGGACCTTTACGGCGAAGAATGCTTAAACCACGTTGCCGCTCATTCGAAGGAAATCGTTGAGCGCCTCAACGCATCACACGTTCTTCCTTTTGAAATAGTATGGAAGCCTACGCTCATCACAAACGAGCTCATCAGAAAGACGTTCAACGAAGCAAACACGGACGACGAATGCGCCGGAATCATCGTATGGTGCCATACGTTTTCGCCCGCAAAGAGCTGGATCCTCGGACTTAAAGAGCTTCGTAAGCCTCTTTGCCATTTCCATACGCAATACAACGAGGAAATCCCCTATGCTACAATGGACATGGATTTCATGAACGAAAACCAGGCCGCTCACGGCGACAGAGAATATGCTCACATCTTAACCCGCATGGGAATCGAAAGAAAGACGATTGTGGGATATTGGGGCGATTTATCAGTTCAGGAAAAACTTGCATCATGGATGAGAACCGCAATCGGAATCATCGAATCAAGCCACATCCGTGTAATGAGAGTTGCGGACAACATGAGAAACGTTGCCGTAACGGAAGGCGACAAGGTTGAGGCTCATCTTAAGTTCGGTTGGGAAATCGATGCTTATCCCGTAAACGAAATCGCGGAATGCGTAAACAGTGTTTCCGATTCCGACGTTAACACACTCACAGACGAATATTATTCAAAGTACGATATTTGCCTTGAAGGAAGAGATCCCGCTGAATTTAAGAGACACGTTTCCGAACAGGCAAAGATCGAAATCGGATTTGAGAGATTCCTTGAAGAAAAGAATTATCAGGCAATCGTTACTCACTTCGGCGATCTCGGCGCATTAAAGCAGCTCCCCGGACTTGCAATACAGCGTCTCATGGAAAAGGGATACGGCTTCGGTGCCGAAGGCGACTGGAAGGTTGCCGCAATGGTTCGCCTTATGAAGATCATGACAACAGGCATGAAGGACAAAAAGGGCACCTCGATGCTTGAGGATTACACCTATAACCTTGTAAAAGGCAAGGAAGGCATAATTGAAGCCCACATGCTTGAAATTTGTCCGTCTATCGCAAGCGGAAAGATCGAGATCAAATGTCAGCCGCTTTCGATGGGTAACCGCGAAGATCCCGCACGTCTTGTTTTCCGGTCAAAGACCGGAAAGGGAATCGCAACATCGCTCATCGACCTCGGAAACAGATTCCGTCTTATTATTCAGGACGTTGAATGTAAACCTGTTGAAAAGCCGTTACCCAAGCTTCCCACTGCAATCAACTTCTGGACTCCCGCACCCGATTTCTATACGGGCACGGAAGCATGGCTCATGGCAGGCGGCGCACATCATACCGCATTTACGTACGATTTGACCGCAGAGCAGATGGGAGACTGGGCTGCCGCTATGGGAATCGAAGCATTGTTTATCGATAAAGACACAAATATCCGTGACTTTAAGAAAGATATCATGCTCGGAAATATTTTCTATAAATAAGCATAAAAAAACAAGCTGAATTCAAATTGAATTCAGCTTATTTTTTTTACATCTCGTCATAAAACTTTTCGATAAGTTCTTCGGCATGATTTACGTTTGCGTCGGGGAATGCTTCCATAACCCTGTCTTTAATAAAATCCATTTTCTTTAAATACAAAACTTCTTCAGAAAGTCTGTCTTCGTTAAGTTTATCTAAGACTTCCGCTGTAATGTTAGTTTTCAGGAAAAGGTTTATGTCTTCATCCGTTTTTTCTTCCGTTTTGATGTCGGACTTGATTTTTTTTGCGTTTACAATACTTAAAAATCCCGCAACCGTAACCAAAATTCCGATAACAAGCCAAAGCCAGAGTGTAGCGGAGCCCGTAAATAAGCTTACTACACCCATCATATTTAAAACGGTAAATATGATCGCCGCAATTCCCAAGATTATAAGCATTTCGCCGGAAGACATATAGTCGTCGAAGCGTTCGCGCGCGGATTTCGGAGCCTTGTTGTTTACAAGTTCCATCATTTCTTCTTTTGCTTCTTCCGCTTCCTTTAATGCTTCTTCGGGATTTTCCTTTAATTTGTTTTCCGTTTCAACCTTCAAAATAACCGCTATTTCCTTTTTTGCTTCTTTAAGAGAATGCTCGGGAACGTAAATATTTATTACATGCTTTACATGAGAGTCGGAAGCGTTTTCCGAAGGAATATCCTCACTTTCAGACGATTCATTTGCAGGTATTTCACTCTTAAGTGCTTCGCCTTCAAGAGATTCACTTTCAGATAATTCGCCTTCCGTTTCGCCGTTAAATATGTCATCCGATTCTTCAACCGTTTCTTCCGTAACTTCGGCATAAGAATCGATTCCGATATGCTCAAGATATTTTACGATCTTTTCGCTTAATTTTTCGTCCGTAACCGATACCGCAACCACACTTTTATCGGATGCCTTAATATCTGAAAGCGATTCCACAAGCTCCGTGTTACACTCGGGGCAAATTGTAATTCCTTCTTTATATTCATTTTGACATTTTGGGCAGAACATTTGTTTATCCTCCTTAATAAGCCGTTTTTTTCTTTCAAATAACATTATATAAAATTTGAGTTTTTAACCTCAACCGTCATTATACCATTTCTCCCTTGCTTTCAAAACATATATTTTCAAAAACGTATTTCAAAAAACATATATTTTAAACTCGGTCTTTATAATTGTTAAATCGTCTTTCGTATGCTATAATCATGTGACGCAAATTGTTTTAAATTTCGGAGGAAAAAATGCAAAAGCTTGCACTTTCGGATAAAATTTTAATGAATATAGAAAAGCCCGTGCGTTACATAGGCGGTGAAGTAAACAGTATCGTAAAGCCCCTGTCGGAGGTTGACGTGCGTTTTTGCATGTGTTTCCCTGACGTTTACGAAATAGGAATGAGTCACTTAGGAATCCAGATTCTTTATGATATGCTAAACCAATTTCCGGGCGTTTGGTGCGAAAGAGTGTATTCACCTTGGCCGGACCTCGACAAAATCATGCGTGAACAGCATATTCCGCTTTTTGCTCTCGAGTCGCAGGACAAAATAAAAGATTTTGATTTCCTCGGAATTACGATTCAATACGAAATGTGCTATACAAATCTTTTGCAAATACTGGATCTCGCACAAATTCCGTTGCTTTCGAAAGACAGAACGGAAGACGACCCTATAGTTGTCGGCGGCGGTCCTTGCACATATAACCCCGAGCCCATTGCGGATTTCTTTGACTTTTTCTATATAGGCGAAGGTGAAACCGTATTTTCGGATATCATTGATTTGTACCGCGAAAACAAAAAAGAACACGGCACAAGGATCGATTTCTTAAAAAAGGTTGCGGGAATTTCAGGAATGTATGTTCCTATGTTTTATGATGCGGAATATAACGCGGACGGCACACTTAAAAGTTTTACGCCAAACACAGAAGTTGCCACACCCACAATCAAAAAGCAGGTGGAACTTGATTTATCGCATACCTATTATCCCGATGCGCCCGTTGTGCCTTATTTGCAAGTGGTACAGGATAAAGTGACTCTTGAAATTCAGCGCGGTTGTATACGAGGGTGCCGTTTTTGCCAGGCAGGCATGCTTTACCGTCCGATAAGGGCACGTGACCTTGATTACCTTAAAAATCAGGCGGTCAAAATGATAAAGAACACGGGACATGAGGAGATCACGCTTTCGTCGCTCAGTTCAAGCGATTATAAAGAGCTCCCGGAGCTTGTTTATTTCCTTATCGACTACTTTAAAAAGCAGGGCGTAAATATTTCGCTTCCTTCACTCCGTATCGATGCTTTTGCGCTTGACGTAATGCAAAAGGTGCAGGATATCAAAAAATCTTCACTTACGTTTGCGCCCGAAGCGGGCTCACAGCGTCTTCGCAATGTCATAAACAAGGGGCTTACGGAAGAAAACATATTGACGGGCTCAATGGACGCATTTAAGGGCGGCTGGACGAAGGTAAAGCTTTATTTTATGCTCGGACTTCCGTCGGAAACCTACGAAGACATAGAAGGAATCGCAATACTTTCGGACAAAATCGCAAGAGAATATTATTCGATTCCGAAGGAGGAGCGTCACGGACGCGTTGAAGTCACACCCAGCACAAGCTTCTTTGTGCCAAAGCCTTTTACGCCTTTCCAGTGGGTGAGCATGAACCGTGAACACGAATTCCGTGAAAAAGCGCGTTTCTTGAAAAGTAAAATCGCCGAACAGTTAAACGCAAAGAGTATTCACTATAAGTGGCACGACAGCGACTTAACGGTGCTTGAAGGGCTTCTTGCGCGCGGAGACAGAAAACTTTCAAAGTTAATTTTAAACGTATACAAAAAAGGTGCGATTTTTGACGCATGGACCGATTATTTTAAAAAAGACCTTTGGGATGCGGCAATAAAAGAAGAAAATATCGATGTCGATTTTTATGTTTTCAGGGAACGCGGGCAAAACGAACTTTTCCCTTGGGACTTTATCGACGCGGGAATCAACAAAGACTTTTTGTGGCGTGAATACATAAACGGACTAAACGAGCATGTCACACCAAATTGCCGGAAAGCTTGCGCCCGCTGCGGTGCTTACGAATTCAACGGCGGTGTTTGTTACGAAGTAAGAGAGAAGGAAGAAGCAAATGACATTCAGAATTAAATTTGCAAAATACGGAAATTTAAAATTTTTGTCGCACCTTGATGTCATGCGTTTTTTTCAAAAAGCGATCAGACGTGCGGAAATCGACATAAAATATTCGGAAGGCTACCATCCTCATCAAATCATGTCATTTGCCGCGCCTCTCGGTGTGGGTCAGACATCCGAAGGCGAATACTTTGACATGGAATTAAATTCATATACGTCGGAAGAAGATATTTTTAACCGCTTAAATCAAGAAATGCCCGAAGGCTTCCGTGTGATAAGCGCACACTTGTTGCCGGATGTCGCAGTTGGTCAAAAACACATGTCCGTAATGGCACTTGTAAAGGCTTCCGATTATATTGTTCAAAAAAAAGGTGAACAGGAAATTTCCTTGACAAATGAGGAATTTTTAGGTAAATTTAGAGAGTTTGTAAAGAACGACGAAATTTTTATCACGAGAAAGTCAAAGGCAAAGGCGGGAGAAGTGACCGAAAACGTATCTCCCTATATATACGAAGTAAGAACGGATGCCGTCCCTACAGAGTTTTGCACAAATTACAATTCCGGAATTTGCATGTATTTGATGCTTTCCGCGGGCGGCGAAAATCACGTGCGCCCCGAACTTCTCATGAAGTCTTTTTGCGAGTATGCGGGTATTCCCTACGATCCGTACGATTATTACGTACACAGGCTCGATTCGTATACTTATGCGGACGGAAAATATGTTTCCGTAAATGATTTTTCGTGATTTTAAGTTCCGGTTTTAAAATAAAGACCACAAAGGTAACTTTTTTTCAAAATGAATGAACTTGTTATAACCAATTACAATAAAAAAAGAATAAGCGCCGTTTTCAATGACGGTAAGATGTCAAGTGTTTCCGTGATTACGGCGGATCATGAATTCGAAATCGGAAACATATATGTGGGAAGAGTTGACAATATAGTAAAAAACATCAATGCGGCATTTGTAAATATTTCGGACACGTGTTCATGCTACCTTGACTTAAATTCCGACGAAAAGCCTTTGTTTGTCAAGCGTCAATCGGAAAAAAAGATTTGCATAGGCGACGAAATCATTGTGCAGCTTGTAAAGGAGAGCATTAAAACAAAGGCTCCCGTTGTTACGACAAGCTTTTCTCTTGCCGGAAAATACGTTTCGCTTGTCAAAAACGGCACCGGCGCACAGGTATCAAAGAAGATCACAAACCGCCAGGCAAAGGCACATTTAAAGGAACTTCTTCAGCCTTTCGCATCCGAAGATTATTGCATAATCGCGCGCACAAACGCTTTCGGAGCACCGGAAGACGCAATTAAAAAAGAAGCGGTCGAACTCATAAACAAATATAAGGAAATTTCGACGCATTGCACACATCTTAAGCAATATTCGGTTGTTTACAGAGAATTGCCCGCATACTTAATACAGCTTCGCGATACGAATGCCTTTATTTATGACAGAATAGTTACGGATATTCCGGAAGTTTATGACACGATCGACGAATACTTAAAAGTTTTCCCTTGCATAAACGAAAAAGGCGAAGAGACACATGTGCTTTTTACGGACGATCCGAATAGGTTAAACTCCTTATATAAAATCGAAAAGAACATGGATGCCGCCTTAAAGAGAATCATAAATCTTAAGTCGGGCGCATCGATAATAATAGACCAAACAGAAGCCTTAACCGCAATCGACGTTAACACGAGTAAGGCTATATCCGGAAAAAGGGCAACCGAACAAACGTTTTTCGAAATAAACTGTGAAGCCGCAAAAGAAATAGCATACCAGCTTAAGCTAAGAAATATTTCGGGAATCATTGTAATCGACTTTATAAATCAGCATGATGACTCTTACAGAGAGCAGCTCCTTGAGCAATTTAAGTCGGAACTCAAAACAGACAACGTGCAAACGGAGCTTGTGGACATCACAAAGCTCGGACTTGTGGAAGTTACGCGTAAAAAGGTTCACAGGTGCATAGCGGAACAGTTAAAAGATTAGATTCCAAATTAAACAAGCTTTAAAACCTGAATTGATTAAACAAATCGATTTGAAATCACTTAAAAAGATACCGAAATCCCGGTATCTTTTTTTTAAAACTTCTTGACAAAAGGGTATTGTTTATGGTATATATTTTCAGTATGCCGCACGGCGAGGTTATAAGTAAGATTACATCTTCACCACAGCCGGCGAGTAATGATAAACAGGAGGTGCCAATATGTACGCTATTATCGCAACAGGCGGTAAGCAATACAAGGTAGCAGAAGGCGATATCATTAATGTTGAGAAGCTTGGCGTCGAAGCCGATGCAAATTACACATTCGATCAGGTTCTTGCCGTAAACGACGGAACAATGAAAATCGGTAACCCTACCATTAACGGAGCAACTGTTACAGCATCGGTTATCGGTGATGTAAAGGGCAGCAAGGTTATTGTTTACAAGTATAAGAGAAAGTCCGGCTATCACAAGAAGAACGGCCACAGACAGAATTATACACGCGTAAAGATTGAAAAGATTAACGCATAATTATGATCAGCGTTACCGTAATCCGTAATCAAAATGAAGAAATTTGCGGTTTCAGAGTTTCGGGACATGCGGGATTTGCCGCAAAAGGCAAAGACATCGTTTGTGCTGCCGTATCCGCACTTGCGACAAATACGGTGAATTCTGTTGAAGCGTTTACCGCAGACAAGTTCTCGTGTAAATGCGACGAAAACGGACTTTTGGAACTTATTATAACGGATACCGTTTCCGATAAAAGCAAACTTCTTCTCGATTCCTTTTTGCTCGGTGCGGAAAGCATATCGGACGAATACGGACAGAAATTCGTAAAACTACTTAAATAAGACAGGAGGTAAAAACCATGATTAAGATGAACCTTCAATTATTCGCTCATAAAAAGGGTGTCGGTTCCACAAAGAACGGCAGAGATTCCGAGTCAAAGAGACTTGGCGCAAAGCGTGCTGACGGTCAGTTTGTACTTGCCGGTAACATCCTTTACAGACAGCGCGGCACAAAGATTCATCCGGGCACAAATGTAGGCATCGGCGGCGATGACACATTGTATGCACTCGTTGATGGTACTTTAAGATTTGAGAGATTGGGAAGAGACAAGAAGCAGGCTTCTGTTTATCCGGTAGAATCTAAATAAGTATGACTAAAAAGAAGCCCCGATGTAATGTCGGGGCTTTACTTTTCTAAAAAACCACTTTAAACCTTTATCGAAAGGAAATATAAATGTTTGCAGACAGAGCGGAAATTTTTATAAAATCGGGCAAGGGCGGTAACGGATGCGTTTCATTCCGCCGTGAGCTTTTTGTTGCCGCAGGCGGTCCCAACGGCGGAGACGGCGGCAAGGGCGGCGATGTTGTATTTGTTGTCGACAAAGGCTTAAATACACTTACGGACTATCGTTTTGTGCGTAAATATGCCGCTGAAAACGGCGAAGACGGACGCAACAACAATTGCACGGGTTCGGACGGAAAAGATATTATATTAAAAGTCCCCGAAGGCACCGTAATACGTGATGCGGCATCGGGCAAAGTAATCGCCGACATGTCAAACGGAGTTACACGTGAAATTGTTTTAAAAGGCGGGCGCGGAGGAAAAGGAAATCAGCATTTTGCAACGCCCACGATGCAAGTGCCGCAATATGCGGAGCCCGGCAAAAACGGAGCGGAATTAAACGTGATTTTGGAGCTTAAGGTAATTGCGGATGTCGGCCTTGTGGGATTTCCGAACGTGGGAAAATCGACGTTACTCAGCCACGTTTCAAATGCGCGTCCTAAGATCGCAAATTACCATTTTACGACACTTAATCCTTATCTCGGCGTTGTTGATTTGAAAGACGGAAACGGCTTTGTTATGGCGGATATTCCGGGGCTTATCGAAGGCGCATCAAAGGGTGTGGGGCTCGGACTTCAATTTCTTCGCCATATAGAAAGATGTAAAGTGCTTATTCATGTTGTTGACGCTGCATGCACGGAAGGAAGAGATTCCGTTAAGGATGTTTATGACATAAATAAGGAGCTCGCGGAATATAGCTCTGATCTCACACGTAAGCCGCAGGTCATTGCGGCAAACAAGCTTGACACGCTTTACGGTGAGGAAAAGGAGATAGCGTTAAAGCTTTTAAAAGACGAATTTGAGCCGCAGGGAATAAAGGTGTTCCCGATATCCGCCGTAAGCGGAGAAGGCTTAAATGAGCTTCTTTTTTACGTAAACAACATGTTAAAGAATTGTCCCACTGAGCCGATCACGTTTAAGAAAGAATTTTTCCCGGAAACAATCGTTTCGGATCCCGATCCGTACTTTGTTTCATACGACGACGAAACAAAGGAATATGTTGTCGAAGGACCGAGAATCGAAAAAATGCTCGGATACACAAACCTCGATTCCGAAAAAGGCTTCGAATTTTTCCAGAATTTCCTTAAGACAAACGGAATTTTAACAGATCTCGAAAACCTCGGAATCAAAGACGGAGACACAGTTCGCATATACGGCTGGGCTTTTGATTATTATAAATAGGAGATTATATGATTACTACAAAGCAAAGAGCATACTTAAGAGGACTTGCAATGAATATCGATCCGAGCTTCCAGGTTGGTAAAAACAGCCTCACACCGATGTTTACGGAAGCCATAATCGAAAATCTCGAAAAGAACGAGCTTATAAAAATATCCGTACTTAAAAATTGCGACGACGAGCCGAAGGAAATCGCGGGAATTCTTGCAGACCGCACACATTCCGAAGTAGTTGCCGTTACGGGAAGAAAAATAGTCATTTATAGGCAGGCAAAAGACAAAGACAAGAGAAAAATCGAACTTCCGAGGTAAATATGAAAAAGGGCATACTTGGCGGTACTTTTAATCCCATACATATTGCGCACATAGAAATAGGAAGAGCGGCAAAAGAGCAATTTTCTCTTGACCGCCTCTATTTTATGCCGCTTTCGGTTCCGTCATACAAAGACACAAAAGACATCGAGTCGTTTTCCGACCGCATAAATATGGCAAAAATTGCGGCGGATTCACTTCTCGGCGGCGAAAAAAACGGATACTTTGTGTCGGATCTCGAAGGAAAAAGAGAAGGATACACATATACGGCGGACACAATAACGATTTTAAAAGAAAAAGAGCCCGATACCGACTTTTATTTTATAATAGGCGGAGATTCGCTCATGAGCTTCACAAAGTGGAAAAAGCCGGAAGTTATAACGCACAATGCGACGCTCCTTGTTTCCCCGCGTCCGGACACGGATTTAAGTGAATTGGAACGTGAGGCGGAGCGCTTACGACATAACCTCGCCGCAAACATATATTTTATCAAAAATATCGATTTGAATGTGTCATCAACGGAAATCCGTAAGCAATTAAACAACCGTTTGTCCGTAAACACGGTTCCTTCCCCCGTCCTTGATTACATAAAAGAAAGAGGATTGTATGTCAGAAAATAACATGTTTTCACCGGACGAAATCAATAATTTTACAGAGATTTTAAGCACACGTCTTAAGCCCAAAAGATTTCAGCATTCGATGAGAGTCGCGTATTTGTCCGCATACCTCGCGCCGTTTTACGGTATCGATGTGTCAAAAGCCACCGTTACGGGACTTTTACATGATATCGCAAAGGAAATTTTACCGGAAACACAGATTAAAATGTGCGACGAAAACGGAATAGTTTTATCGGAAACCGAACGTGAACTTCCACACCTTATACACGGGAAGCTCGGTGCTTTTATATTAAAGCAGGAATTTAACATCACGGATCCCGATATTTTAAACGCGATAACTTATCATACGGTTGGGCGCCCCGATATGAGTAATCTCGAAAAAATCATTTTTTCAGCGGATTTTTTGGAGCCCGGAAGAGAATTTACGTGTAATCCGAGCTTAAACGATTTAAGGCTTATGATTTTTACGGATATCGATAAAGCGGTTGCGTATATCCTTAAGAACACATTTGAATACCTAAACGAAAAATCCCAAAAAATTGACACTTCAAGCCTTAATACCTATAATTGGTATAAGAGATTTCTGTAAAAAATTTTGCAAAGTTTTTTACTTATAAACCCAAAAAAAGGAGCAACAAATGGCAGACAGCTTGGATATTTTAAAAAGAATTTATGCGGCACTCGATGACAAAAAAGGCGAAAAAATCAAGATAATCGACGTAAGTCATGTTACCGTTATGACGGATTATTTTGTGATCACAAACGGAAACAGTAATTCACAAATCGATGCGCTTGTCGACAGCGCAACCGAATGCTTAACCGATTTGAATATCAAAAACGTAAATGTCGAAGGCGGAAAAAACACGGGCTGGACGCTTATCGATGCGGGCAACATAATAATTCATATTTTTTCAAAGGAAAACAGGGAATTTTATAACCTCGAAAGAATCTGGAGCGACGGAAAAATCGTTGAGTTTTGATTTTACACGGGCGAAAAGAGCGGTTAACTTTGAAATACATTATTTCGCCAAACGCGAGTTTAACGAAATAATATTGCGTTTTTTTAAGAGAACAGTACATGAAAACAAAAACCTATCATGAACAACAAAATATTGAAGGTGTTAAAAAATTACGCGAGCTCTTAAATTCGCTTCCGAATTTTGTTAAATCTTTTTTCAGAGGCATCGAACAAACAACCGAATCACGCACAAGAATCGCTTACGCCGAGGATTTGAAAGTTTTCTTTTCGTTCGTCAAAGAAAACAATCCTTATTTCAAAAACAAAGATTTTAAATCAATGAACGACCCGACGGTTCTCGAAAATTTTACCGCCGAAGACATTGAGGAATATCTTGAATATTTAAAGTGCTATGAAACTTCGGACGGCAAAGTTTGCACAAATTCCGCGTCCGGAATCAAAAGAAAGCTTTCGTCGCTTCGCTCGATGTATAAATATTATCATTCGCACAAAATAATTTCGGAAAATCCCACATTACAGGTAAGCGTTCCGAAGATTCACGAAAAAAACATTATACGTATGAACGGTAACGAAGTTTCGGATTTTCTTAATACCGTCGAAGAAGGAACAAAAAACATATCGAAATCGGCGACGGCTTTTCATGACAAAAACAAGGTAAGGGATCTTGCGATAACGACTCTCATGCTCGGCACCGGAATCCGTGTGTCGGAATGCGTCGGGCTTGACTTAAACGATGTGGATCTCGACAATCACAAAATAAATATCGTAAGAAAAGGCGGAAACGAGTCTTTTGTTTATTTCGGCGATGAAGTTTATGCGGCACTTACGGCGTACATTGATCAAAGAAAAAAAATTATCCCCGAATCCGGTCACGAAAATGCCCTTTTTCTTTCAAACAGAAAAACAAGAATTTGCGTGAGAAATGTCGAGGTTCTCGTTAAAAAATATGCAGCATCCGCCGTTTCCACAAAAAAAATTACGCCGCATAAATTACGCAGCACCTACGGCACCGAATTATACAAGGAAACCGGCGATATTTATCTTGTGGCGGAAGTTCTCGGACACAAGGACGTAAACACGACAAAGAAGCATTATGCGGCAATAGACGAAGAAAGAAAGCTTATGGCAAAAGATGCCGTAAAGCTGAGGAAAAATAAGTAAATTAAATCAAATTCTATTTCAAAACGAATCTTTTCATTTCTCTTACAATATTTTCGAGTGTGATAAGATCTGCGGGTTGTAATTTTTCGTCACGCAAATATTCCGTAAAAAGATTTCCTATTTTTCCTCCGTAAACCTTGTCAATCAAGGCATCCGTTTCGATTTTTTGCATTTCTTTTTTGGTTATTGCGGCCTTGCAATAATAACCCGGATCCTCGCGTTTTATGGCTCCTTTTGCAATCAAACGATTGATTACGGTATAGGTCGTGTTTTTCTCCCAGCCGACATAATCTTTGATTATTGCGGCAATGTCCTTGGCCGCAAGGCGCTCGTTTGCCCACAACAATTCCATGACATTTAATTCGCCTTCATGCAAACGAATGACTTCTTCCATAATATACCCCTCGAATACAAATTTAAACCCGTGCGGCAAATTTACCCGACCACCGCCACGCGATTCACAATCGATATTCTACCACCATAGAAGTTAAAATGTCAACCGCGGAAATGCTTAAAATAAGGCTTTTTACGAAAAATTTTTTTGTAAAAACTCATTGTCCACAGAAAACAAAGAATATGCCGGGATGTTTTTTACATCCCCGTTATCTACAAAATTAGAACTTGATATTTTAAGTGTTTTACCGTATCCCGTTTTATTTTTGAACGACTCTATGCTCTTTGCGTTTGACTTATTGTCACTTCTGTAGTCTGCGATGATTTTTAAGTCCCCCGCGTCCAAAACAAAATTTAATCTCGCATTGTTTCCGGAATCCCAAAATAAAGCTTTAATTTCATTTTGTATTAACGTCTCAAATATATAATTTTCTTCCCTTGCCTTATATTCTACATCTGTAATTTCATTAAAATTCATAGTCGGTAAAAATGAGAATTCGGGATAATAAAGCTTGAATTTTGAAGATTTTTCTATATTCTCTTCCTGTAAAATTTCTTCTTTTAAAAGCTTTCCTTTTAAAATGAGATCACCTATTTTATCTTCAAAATCTGAAAGCGACACATTTGTCCCAAGGCTCTTTATCACAAATTTTTTTGTTTGACATGATAAATTAAAATCAACCGCATCCGTTATTTGATTTATTTTAAGTATCGATTCCCTTTTCTCGTTTAACAAATAAACAAGCTTTTTTGTTTCTTCCTGCTTACGTGTTGTATTTATTTCGTTTTTAAGCAAAAAATATTCGTTTAAAACTCCCGGCATTCCGCCGACCCACATATATTCGTCAAAATTCGAAATAAGCTCCGTATGCACCATATCGGGAATTTTCTTAAAAATACCCGTATGCGTTTTTATGATTTCAGAATACCATTCGTTGCCCGACGCAACGAGAAATTCGTCAAATTGCATCGGATACATTTTTAAAAATGTGATATTGTCCCGGTTCACCGTTTCCCGTGTCCAGTCATACTCCGAAACAAAAATCCATTTGCAATTGTTTGCGACGGCGAATTTAAGCAACGTTTTAAAAAAGCCGATATTTTCTTCCGTATCGTCAAAAATAACGGGACTTGTTCTTAAGATATCGATATCCGCTTCAAAATAATTTTGCAAAAAAACTTCGGGATTTGTGTTTTCCGTACCGAAATCCAAATTATTCTTTTTTGGCAATTTAAACCAAAAGTAAGATTCAAAATTGTTTTTTGCAAAGTCGTTACATATATACGTTTTTCCCACACCGAAAATGCCCGACAAAAATAAAGGATTATTTGCTTCCTTATTCCATTTTTCAAGCATTTTCGTTATGTTTCTTTTCATTTAACGTAACACCTTTAAAAGATTTAAAAAGTATTCGGGTTCTTTGGCTTCAAATTCCACATATTTGCCGGTTGTCGGATGAATAAATCCGAGCGTTTTCGCGTGCAAGGTCTGACCGGTTAAGTTAAACTTTTTGTCTTCGTGCCCATAAACCGTGTCCCCGAGCAGAGGATGCCCTATGTATGCCATATGCACCCTTATTTGATGCGTGCGGCCTGTTTCGAGACGACACTCGATATAGGAATATTTATCCTTTAGTTCTTCAAGCACCGTATAATTTGTGATTGCGTTTTTTCCTTCTTTCACAACGGCCATTTTTTTTCGGTCTTTTGGGTCACGTCCCAAAAAGGTCTCTATTCTCCCGCTCTTATCCTTAAAAATCCCGTTTGCGATCGCCGTATATTTTCTTGTTATCGAATGAACTTTTAACTGTTCCGCAAGGCTCCTGTGCGCAAAATCGTTTTTACACGCGACAAGCACTCCCGTCGTGTCTTTGTCGATTCTGTGCACGATTCCCGGACGCATTATCCCGTTTATTCCGGAAAGCGAGTCCTTGCAATGATACATAAGCGCATTCACAAGCGTTCCCGTGTAATGACCGCATGCTGGGTGCACGACCATGCCCTTCGGCTTGTTTACCACAATTATGTCGTTATCCTCGTATAAAATATCAAGTGGTATGTTTTCTGCATTAATCTCCGGTGCTTCGGCATCCGGGAAACAAATCTCGACATTTTCACCGAAGTCGGGCTTATAGCTTGCCTTCACTTTTTTACCCGAAACCAAAACAAAACCGCCATCAATTAAACGTTGAACAGCGGTTCTTGAATAGTCACCGAAATTAAGGGCAAGTAATTTATCGATCCTTAAATCGGTGTCTTCCGTATCAATTGTGAGTATCACTTTTTCCATCTGTATTATCCTTTTCGGATTTTGATTTTGTGGGTCGTAAGAAATCAAATTCAACGTCTTTGTAGCGTGTCATTATAAATACGATCGTAATTACGGCAACACACGTAATAAGACAATCCGCAAAGTTAAAAATGGGAAAATTAATAAGTTCAAAATACAAAAAATCGGTCACATATCCGAAAACTACTCTGTCAATCGTGTTTCCTATCGCGCCCGCAATCATAATTACGTCAAGTATGAGAAGGGGCCTATAAAAAACATTCTTCGGAATACGTATATATAAGTACATAAGTAATATAAGTAAGACAATCGTCACAATAAGCAAAAACGAAATCCGTCCTTGCAATATTCCCCACACCGAGCCTCTGTTTTCAAGATATTGAAGGCAAAAAACATTTTTTATTATATCTATCTTTTTGCCGCCCGAAAGATAAAGTCTTACATAATGCTTTGTAATTTGATCGATGAAAACAAGCAAAGCGCATAAAAGCCATTGGATTACAAAATCGGTTTTTTTAAGTTTCTTGTCCATCGGTCTTTAATTTTCACTTTCTATAAATTCAAAGCCGTCTTCATGAGCTTCGGTAGTTTCGGAATTTTCCTGCGGCTCAGAAACTACGTTTTGATAATCGTTAAGATCCGATAAATTCCCGAGATTCACCGGTATATTAAAGGCTTCGGAATTGACAAGCTCAATTTGTGCATTCGAAAGGTTTCTCACGTTCACCTTGTATGTTTCGAATGCCTGATACATCGAAATAATCTGCCTGTTTAAATTCTCAAGTTCGTTTCTCGCATCGTTTAAAATTTGCTGCGAACGTAAAACAGCCTCGTCTTCTATTTGCTTTGCGTTCTGAATTGCGTTGTTCTTTGTGTCCTCGGCCGTTTTTTCGGCAAGAACGAGCGCTTTTTGCATTGTTTTTTCGATAAGCTTATAGTGACTGAGTTCTTTGGTGAGCTCACTCAATTTTTCTTCCAGATCGAGTTTGTCCGTGTAAAGCTCTTCATAGTTTTCGGCAACTTCTCTTAAAAATGCGTCAACGTCTTTTTTGTCGTATCCGAGACCGCCTGCCTTAAACACCTTATTTTGTATTTCAACGGGTGTTAACATTACTTTTCCTCCGTATAATTAATTGTTTCTGTTTTGAAAATAGGGAAATTTGCTTCCGGCAGAATTAATTTGCGCCAATATATCTCCCTCTATATCCATGTCGCGCGGAGCCACAATAAAACTGTAGCCGGTGATTTGATATATTTGACCGTCAAGCGCATAAACGCTTCCACCCGCAAAATCCATAAGTCTTTGCGCAAGCTCGTACTTAACGCCTTCAAAATTCAAAAATATAACACCGCCCGTTTTAAGCGTTTCGCAAACTTCCTGTGCATCCTCAAAGGACTTCGGGTTAAGCACATAAATTCGTCTGTCCGCTATCGTCGAACGAAGCGGAACGGCGGCTCTTTTTTGCGAATAAGAGGATGTGACGGAAGAATTCCCCTTTAAAAAGTTTCTCCTGTATGCGGGTGCTTCCGTGTCTTCTTCCTCGTTATCTTCATTTTCTTCATCGTCCGAATCTTCTTCGTATCTTCTGATCTTGGATTCGGGCTTCCGATTCGATTCGTTTTCTTCTTCTTCCGAATCCTCTTCTTCGTTCTCAAAGTCATCGTCGTCCGTAAGTCTTATCGCATCCAAAAGCTTTTTAACAAATTTTCCC
The DNA here is from genome assembly GCA_964653855.1 of uncultured Lachnospiraceae bacterium. Classification (GTDB taxonomy): domain Bacteria; phylum Bacillota; class Clostridia; order Lachnospirales; family Lachnospiraceae; genus RGIG3528. The sequence continues at coordinate 178,419 of CAZZFV010000001.1, read as the reverse complement.
ATAAAATCTCCTTTTAAAAGGTTTTATTTTCCCCAAAAATTCGAATAAAATCAATAAATTATTTCACCCTCGTTTATTTCATCCGCATTAAGAGCTATATGATCGTAAATGGCTATCCCCGATGCGGAATTTTTTTTGGCAATCACGTAATCGGATCCGGTTTCAATGATTTCAAGGCGCTTAAAAACAGAATAACCGTTGTTTACATTGTATGCGCCGCAAAGCCTGATCCCAAAAAGATAAATCATCGAGCTTGTTTTGTAATCGTTTGAAACAATATATGTTCCGGAATCGATTTGATCGGTGCTTATATATTTAAATCCGTTTTCCGAAAGGAACACATCCGTCTTTAAAAAGTAATATGTTTTTTCGGTCGCGGAATCAGATGTATTTTCCGTTATAAGTCCCGTCTGCCCGTCCTGCTCAATAAAATATTCGTCCGGTATTCTGTAAAACTCCTTATACGTAAGCGCCGACGCAGGTATTTTTATGCCTACCGTGTCTTCCGTATTGAATGTGATATCCAAAAATCTTTCGTCAAGATAATTTATCAAATATTCTTCCATCGAGACAATCGCAAAATAATTTTCACCGCATTTTGCAAAGTACACGGGAGCGGTTATTTCCTTGTCTCCGTTTATGCAAAAACTAAGCTTACTTTTTTCGGAAACGGAATCATATATGTCGTCATCAAGGCGAATGATTATCTTCCAATTTTCGGAAGCGATAATTTTATATAAGAATTCGCCCGTTCCCTTTTCCCTTGTTTCGTATGCGTTTATAACCTTATATTCATCGTCAAACGAGGCATTTGAAAAATCGGATTCCGTAACATTTTCAAGTCCGTCCGTTTCATAAGAGACGATTCCCGAAAATTCACTTTTTATTATGTTAAAATCGGCCGTAATGCCGGTATTGTATACGATTTCATCAAGACTCTCAAGTAACTTTAGGTCGATCAATTTTTGGTAATAATTTGAAAGTCTGTCACTGTTTAAAGCAAAATCCCTGAAGTCGGTTGATTCAAGGTAAATTTCCTTGGTTTCGGTTTTTAAAAGCTTAAAATCGGATGAATCAAGCGTTGTATTGTTGTTTTCCGCCTTTAATTTATCGTAAAGCGCTATATTACTTCCGATTGAGCAAATATTTTCGTCTTTTTTTACTCTGTCTCCCGCGGTTACATAGTAATTCACGAATCCCGAGAGGCCCGAATAAACACATTTTTCATCGCGTACTATGAGCCCCTTATAGGTTTTTTTCAAATAAATCGAGCCTTCTTCGACCGAATAAATCGAAATCTCTTCCTTTGAAAAGGGTATATAGACACGAATAACAAGATATACGAGAATAAACAAAAAAATTATGACACCAAGATTTATTCTCTTCTTTTGTTTTTGATTTATGGTTGTATTGTTGTTATTTTTGTTGTCCAAAGCACTCTCCATAAATCACGTTCAATAATAAATGTGAACACGAGGGTGAAGGACGCGCCCTCACCTCGTGTTCATATTCATAACAGATTGATTAAAGTGATACAATTACGTTTCCTTTTACGGATTCGGGAAGTTCTGCGGCATTTGCGGAAACGCTCAAAACAAAATCTACGTTAAAAGATCCGGAGAGAACCTGAAGCTGTTCAAAAACCCTTTCAACACCCGACATATCAATGTTGGCAACGGTAAGAAAGCTGTCAAGGTAAATGGTTGCAATATCATGGTTTTGCGAAATCATTCCGCTGATAAATCCGAGAAACTGATCCGCATTCGTGATAAAATAGTCTTTCGCATTGATGAGTCTGATCTTGTTGTTCAGCTCATACATATGCTTTGAGTTCTTGTCAATGTAAATGACACTTCCCTTGGCTGTCAAAACCTCTGAATTTGCCTTGTCAAGAACGATTTTTGTTTTGCCTTTTCCCTTTTCACCTGCGATAATTTGTATCATACTTTGGTCCTCCAGATATTTTTTTATAATGAAAAAATCATTACCGTTATGAGTTCCTGTATAGCTCTCTCCAGTTCAAATCGCCTCTGTCAAGAGCTCTTACAAGCAGTTCGGCGGTTGCGATATTTGTTGCGAAAGGAATATTGTGAATATCGCAAAGCCTGATAATATCAAATACATCCGGCTCATGTGCCTTGGGATTTTGGGGATCTCTCAAATAAATAACCATGTCTATCTCGTTATTTTCTATCTGAGCTCCCATTTGCTGCTGTCCGCCAAGATGTCCCGCAAGGTATTTATGTACGGTGAGTCCCACACCCTCTTCAATCATTCTTCCGGTTGTGCCGGTTGCAAAAAGGTTATGCTTTATGAGTATTCCCTTATATGCTATGCAAAAACTTTGAAGAAGCTTCTTTTTTGCATCATGCGCAACCAAACCGATATTCATTTGCATAAAAAGACCTCGCTTTCAAAAGGTGAATTTTTACCTTCTCATTTTTTCCTTTTCTTTAATCGGAATATTTGCCATAAGAGAAGGTCCGTTATTTCCCGTGTCTTTTCCGTCGGGAGAGATCTTGATGTCAAAATTTTCTATGTCGACGTCAACATATTTGGATATAACGGAAATAATGTCGGTTTTGATTTGCTCGATTGTTTCCGGAGGCAAACCCTGATGCTCGGAATAAAGAACAAGCTTCAACCTGTTCTTTGCGTCCGATCCCGACTTTTTTGAGGTTTTATTTTTGCTTTTCCAGCCGAATAATCCCATGATTTACTCCCTCCCGTTATTTCCTGCCGAAAATTTTGGCGAAAAATCCCTGCTTTTTATCAAGGTTTAAGAAAGGAACCTCTTCACCCATAACTCTGCGGCACACGTTCATGAAGGCCTTGCCTGCCAATGAATCGTTGCCTACGAGCGGAACTCCGGTATTTGTGGAAACAACAATATTTTCGTCATCGGGGATTATTCCGATGAGATTTACGGAAAGTACCTCAAGCACATCTTCCGCAGACATCATTTCACCGCGCTTTACCATATCCATACGAAGTCTGTTGACGATCAAATCGTAACGCTTTACTTCGTTTGAATCGAGAAGTCCGATGATTCTGTCCGCATCGCGCACGGCCGAAACCTCGGGTGTTGTGACGATAAGTGCTCTGTCTGCGCCCGCAATGGCATTTTTGAAGCCCTGTTCAATGCCTGCCGGGCAGTCGAGTATTACATAATCAAATTCCTGTTTGAGTGTATCCGTAAGTTCCTTCATCTGTTCGGGAGAAACGGATGTTTTGTCCCTTGTCTGTGCGCAAGGGAGAAGATAAAAGTTTGAATATCCCTTAACCTTTATGAATGCCTGACTGATTTTGCATTTTTGTTCTATGACGTCGACAAGATTGTAAACTATCCTGTTTTCGAGTCCCATTACAACATCGAGGTTTCTGAGACCTATATCCATATCTATAAGAACAACTTTTTTGTCTAATTTTGCAAGTCCGGTACCGACATTTGCCGTCGTTGTGGTTTTGCCCACTCCGCCCTTACCGGATGTGACTACAATAACCTCACCCATCAATTAAATCCTCCAAGAATATCAAAGTGTTATGTCGTTAAGAACCTTTTTTGAAACGAGCTCGATTGCTATGGAATTTCCTTTTATCATCGCAATCTTCGGTTCATGCTCGGAAACATGTGATTTTATGCCCTTTTTATCCCGGGCGCACCCAAGCAAATCGGCTATCTGGATTTGAATCGGTTCCATATTGAGGGCAAAAACAAACGCGTTTCTGTTTCCGTTTACGCCCGCAAAGGCTTTTCCTTTAAGGCTTCCGAAAATTATGATGTTTCCGCCCGAATAAATTTCCCCGCCCGGATTTATGTCACCGATAATAACAAGACTGCTTTCCTCGTTGATTACCATGCCGCTGCGCACGTTTCCTTTATAGAAACGCGCGATTTTCGATATGTCAAAATCGTAAGGCAAGCTTAAATTCACGTCTTCGGGAACTTCTTCCGAAAGAGCTTTTATCTTCTCTTCCTTTTCCCGAAAATCTTCTCTTTTCACATCCGGTGTGCTTATGTCCGTTATGCTTATGTCCGGTGCGCTTATATTCTGCGAGCTTACATCCTGTGTGCGTTTTGCGTTTAAAATCGCATTCTTAAAAATTTCTTCCGTCTTGCGGTTAAAATCCATAATGCACACGATATCAAGCGAACAATTGTCTTTTATAATACCGATAAGTTCATCTTTTTCGTCATCGGAAAGAACACGTCCTTCAAAGGCTATGGCGATTTTTTCGTTTTTAAACATTCCCGAAGCGTTTTTAAAACAAACCGCCGTTTCTTTTTTTATTTCTTCAAAGGAGGCATTTTCCGAAACGCATACCGAAAGCCCGTATTTATTTCCCTTGAGAGAAACAATATCCGCCATTTTATCCTCCGAAACACTTAAAACCTTTTGTCAAAAAGGTTTTAAAAGTCATAAAATCATAAAAAATCATTACTTTCAAATTTGATAATGTTGAAGCCAAAAAGTATTTTGACCTTTGTATCAGTTGAGCAATGCTTTCCTTGATTAAATATCATATCACAAATCTTTAAAATAATAAACAAAATAAATTACTTTTTGAAGACATATTAAATTCTTACAAGTCCCGCATTTATCATTTCCTGCATTGCCTTCATAATGCCGAGTTTTGCGTGATACCATGTAAGTCCGCCCTGGAAATAAATTTCATACGGCGGGTCGAGCGGTCCGTCCGCGGAAAGCTCGATCGAAGAACCTTGCACAAACGCTCCGGCGGCCATAATGACATCGGAATGGTATCCGGGCATTGCCCAGGGCTCGGGGACAACGTAACTGTCAACGGGAGCAGCGCCCTGTATTCCCTTGCAAAACGCTATCATGCCTTCGGGGGATTTAAGGCGAATCGCCTGAATTATGTCATGACGCGATTCCGTAGCGTCAGGAACACATTCAAAGCCTTTTCTTTCAAATAAGTTTGCGGCAAAAATCGCACCCTTTAACGCGCCCGCGGTTACGGTCGGTGCAAGGAACAACCCTTGAAAAAAGTCTTTGTTGAGTCCGAGCGTTGCGCCCACTTCTTTTCCGAGTCCCGGTGCCGTAAGCCTGTATGCGCAATTTTCGATCAAATCTTCTCTTCCCGCAATATATCCGCCGATGGGCGCAAGTCCGCCGCCCGGATTTTTGATAAGCGAGCCCACGCACATATCGGCTCCCACGTCCGTAGGCTCAATTTTTTCGACAAATTCACCGTAGCAATTGTCAACCATGCAAATTACATCCGGCTTAATCGATTTTATAAAGGAAATAAGTTCGCCGATTCTCTTTACGGAGAGAGTTTTTCTCGGTTCATAGCCTTTTGAACGCTGAATCGTGACAAGCTTTGTTCTGTCGTTTATTTTGTTTTTGATTGTTTCGTAATCAAAATCGCCGTTCGGAAGCAACGCGGCTTCCGCATAAGTTACGCCGTATTCCTTTAGGCTTCCCTTTTGCTCCTTTATTCCGATAACGCCTTCAAGCGTATCGTAGGGTTTTCCGACGGGGGAAAATATTTCGTCACCCGGACGAACGTTTGCGGAAAGCGCAATCGTAAGCGCATGTGTGCCGCATGTGATTTGAGGACGAACAAGTGCTGCTTCCGTGTGAAAAACATCCGCATAAACCTGTTCAAGCGTTTCTCTTCCCGCATCGTTGTAACCGTATCCCGAAGATGCGGCAAAATGCATTTCGGAAAGCCTGTTTTTTTGCATCGCGCTTATAACCTTCATTTGGTTATATTCCGCAGTCCTGTCGATTTCCTCAAATCTTTCCTTTAAGGAATCGATTACCTTATCCGAAAAATCAAGCACTTCCGCGCTTATCCCGAGAGACTTATAAATTTCTTTAATCATTTGTATCACCTTTTTCCTTTGTTATTTCTGTTATCATATCATTTAAAATTTGATCTTCCGAAATTTCCGATTTATCAAACCAAATTACGTCTTTTTCGCGCCTCAGCCACGTAAGCTGTCTTTTCGCAAAATGCCTTGTGTCGCGTTTTAACACATAAATTGCCTCTTCAAAACTCATTTCACCGTTTAGGTATGCCGCGATTTCTTTGTATCCGAGCCCTTGCATTGCGGTTCCCGTGCGCGAAATTCCGGTTTCAATGAGAGCCTTTACTTCCGTCACAAGCCCCATTTCAAGCATTTTATCAATTCTTTTTTCTATGTTTTCATATATTTTTTCTCGTTCATCCGTCAAAGCAAAATATTTTGCGTCATAAGGAGACTTTTTTTGTCTTTCGGTCTTATTGTGTTCCGAAATCTTCTGATTGCTTTTTTTGTAAAATTCAAGAGCACGTATGACACGTTTTACGTTGTTTGGGTGAATCTCCGCCGCAGCCTCCCCGTCAAGCGACTTTAACATGTCGTATAACACCGAATTTCCTTTTTCTTTTGCGATTGCTTCAAGTTCCGTGCGGTAAGACATGTCATTGTCGTTATCCGTAAAATCGATATCGTAAAGAAGCGCCTGTATATAAAATCCCGTTCCGCCGACAACTATAGGAATCTTGTCGCGTGACTCAATTTCTTTTACCTTTTCGCTTGCGAGATTTTTAAACGTTACGACATTAAAATCCTCACTCGGCTCCAGAATATCGATCAAATAATGCGGAACGCCTTGCATTTCTTCTGACGTTATTTTTGCCGTTCCTATATCCATGTGTTTATATACCTGCATCGAATCCGCAGAAATTATTTCACCGTTTATCCTTTTTGCGAGTTCCACAGATATTTTTGTTTTTCCGACCGCCGTCGGCCCGGAAATAATAACAAGTTTGTTGTTCATTAAAGTACTCTCTTAAATTTTTTTTCAAGCTCGTCCTTTGTCATCGATATCGTTGTCGGTCTTCCGTGCGGACAATGATAAGGATTTTCGAGTGTAAGCATTTCCGCAATCAATTTTTCGGCTTCAGCATACGATAACGTGTTGTTTCCTTTTACGGCGGCTTTACAGGATATTGTGGCTATTCTGTCTAAAATTGTTTCAGAAGACAAGGTACTTCTTTCCGCCATCAGATTAGCCAAAATTTCATTAAAGACCTCTTCGGGGTTAACGTTTACAAGGTCTGCCGGCACACCGCTTATTTTAAATTCTTTCGGTCCGAACTCTTCTATTTCAAAACCGAACTTTACAAATTCGGAAATGTTTTTTTTCAAAACTTCAGCCGCCCGCTCGGAAACGGAAATTATTTGCGGCATTATGCTTTGCGTAAGAGTTTCTTTTTTTTCACGAAATCTCTTCATCGTTTTTTCAAAAAGAACTTTCTCGTGAGCAGCATGCTGATCGATCATAAACATGGTATTTTCCATTTCTATGATCCAATATGTCTTAAACACCTGACCGATAAGCTTAAAATTGTCTTTTACGGCGGGTTCATCGGTATTTGCCTTATATAAATCAAGCTGTAACTCTTCCTGCACGGGAGACTGAAGCGTAAAAGTTTCTGTCTCGTTTTCCCCGTTAATTTCCGTTTTGATTTCCGGTTCAATTTCGTTTTTACCCGCATTATAGCCTTCATTCAAAATTTCCGGATTATGTTCATTTCTGAGTTTTTCTTTAAATTCCTCTTTGGGCTCTTCTTTATACTCTTCTTTATACTCTTTTTTATACTCTTCTTTATATTCTTCCTTATTTCCGTTTAAATATATTTCCGCCGTCGTTTTTGACACCGTGTTTTCGCATTTGTTCTCATTAAATTTTGAACCGCCCGCGATAATCGGCATAACATCCCTTAACACTTCCCGTTCAAAAGGCTCGGGAATATGAACGGAATTTAACATTTCCGTCTTTTCTTCCTTTTCCTTTTTAATGTCTTCGCTGTCCTTTAAGACACCCGTGACAATCATGTTTTTACCGGTCAAAGCGTCACGCACGGCATCGTATATCGTTTTATAAACAAGATCGTTATCGGAAAATCTGAGTTCAAGTTTTGACGGATGAACGTTTACATCAACCGAATCCAGCGGCATCTCAAGATAAATTGCCCCAACCGGAAAACTGTGTCCCATCATATATCCCTTAAAAGCGTCTTCAAGCGCATTTTGGAGAACTTTGCACTTAACGCTTCTTCCGTTTACAAAAAATGCCTCGTAATCTCTTGTGCTTCTTGAAATATATGGCTTTGCAACGGCTCCGGTAACAATTATCCCGTTTTCCGTGTCCGTCTTATTTATATCGATAAGAGCCTTTGCTATGTCAAGTCCGTAAATTTCAAGAAAAAGATTCGATAATTTACCGCTTCCCGTGGTATGAAGCACAACCTTATTGTTGCTTATAAGCTTAAACGAAATATCGGTGTGACTGAGCGCAAGTTTTTCGACGATTTCCGTAATATATCCGGCTTCCGTGGCGGGGCTCTTTAAAAATTTCCGTCTGACAGGCGTATTAAAAAATATATCCTTTACGAGCATCGTTGTGCCCGCGGGACATCCCGCCTCTTCAAAAGCCTTTTCTTCTCCGCCCTCTATTTGATACCGGGTGCCGAGAAACTCGCCGCTTGTTTTTGTAAGCACCTCGACACGTGCGATACTCATGATGCTTGGAAGCGCTTCTCCTCTGAAACCGAGGCTTTTGACACTTGATAAGTCTTCCGCCGACTTTATCTTACTTGTGGCATGACTTAAAAAAGCTTTTCTGATGTCATCCCTCAAAATTCCGCTTCCGTTATCGGTGATTCTTATGAGCGTGAGCCCGCCGTTTTTTATTTCGACGGTAATGCTTTTCGCACCCGCATCAAGCGAATTTTCCACAAGTTCCTTCACAACGGACGCCGGGCGTTCGATAACTTCTCCCGCGGCTATTTGGTTTATCGTATTTTTGTCAAGAATATTGATCATTTACATTTTTCCTTAAGACGATACAGTGCATTCATTGCATCAAGCGGTGTCATTGTCTGAATATCGAGTAACTTAAGATCTTCGATCACCTCTTTACATTTTTCAAAGCTCAATTCGGGAGTTTTTGTTGTTTCTTCCTCTTTCGGCTCTTCAAAAAGCGACATTTGACCGACAAAATCGACGCTTGTCTCTTTTTTCTTTTGCTTCTTTTCCGTATGTAATGCGGTATCAAAAATATCTTCCGTTATTATGTCGTTTTTGACGAGTTCTTCCGAAATTTCCTCGGCCCTGTTAAGTACTTCGTCCGGTAACCCCGCAAGACGCGCAACCTGTATTCCGTAGCTCTTGTCGGCGCCGCCACGAATTATTTTCCTTAAGAAAATAATTCCGTCACCCTGTTCTTTTACCGCTATGCAATAGTTTTTTACACCTTTAAGTCTTCCCTCAAGTTCCGTAAGCTCATGGTAATGAGTCGCAAACAACGCTTTCGCGCCGAGACGCTTAACGTCCGCAATATATTCAACAACCGCCCATGCAATACTGAGTCCGTCATACGTGCTTGTTCCGCGTCCGATTTCGTCAAGTATCAAAAGGCTTTTCTTTGTGGCGTTCTTTAAGATATTTGCGACTTCGTTCATTTCGACCATAAACGTCGACTGACCGCTTGCAAGATCGTCTGACGCACCCACTCTCGTGAATATTCTGTCGCATATTCCGATTTTTGCGGATTCCGCCGGCACAAAAGATCCCATTTGCGCCATGAGCACAATAAGAGCGTTTTGCCTCATATATGTCGACTTACCCGCCATGTTGGGGCCCGTTATTATCGCGACTCTGTGTTCGTCGTTATCGAGGAACGCATCGTTTTCGATAAAGAGATCGTTTTTCAAAACGCTTTCGACAACCGGATGTCTTCCGCATTTTATGTCTATCATTCCGTCATCCGTAATTTCGGGTCTCACATAATTATTTCTGCATGCGACAACCGAAAGCGAACACATAACGTCAATATAAGCGATTATCCTTGCCGTCTTTTGGATACGAAGCACTTCTCCTGCGACGTTATCGCGAAGCTCGTCAAAAAGATTATATTCAAGCGACGTGAGCCTGTCTTCCGCTCCCAAGATATCCTCTTCAACGCGTTTAAGTTCTTCGTTTGTGTATCTTTCGCCGCCGGTTAACGTCTGCTTTCTTATCCATTCCTTCGGCACCAGGTCAAGATAGGAATTCGTCACTTCGAAATAATATCCGAAAACACGGTTATATTTAACCTTCAGATTCTTTATGCCCGTGGCTTCCTTTTCCTTTACCTCAAGCTCCATAAGCCATGATTTGCCGTCGGTTTTGGCGTGTCTTAATCTATCCACTTCCGCATTGTATCCGGGTTTTATTATGCCGCCTTCTCTTATGTTTATGGGAGGGTCGTCCGCAACCGCCGCTTCAATAAGCGCCGCAACGTCCTTTAATTCATCAATTTCCGAATACATTTGCGTGAAAAAAGCGGATTTGTACTCTTTGATGTTTTCTTTAATAAAAGGAAGCACCTTTAACGACGTCATAAGCGCAATCATATCGCGCGGATTTGCGGTTTTATATGAAAGCTTGCTCATTAAGCGCTCAAGATCGTAAATCGCATCAAGATATTCAATGAGTTCCTCGCGGTTTAACGCATTTTCGTTTAGTGCGCTTATCGCGTCAAGACGGAAGTTAATGTCATTCTTTTTTATTAACGGCTGTTCGATAAAATTCTTTAAGAGTCTCGCACCCATCGCAGTCTTGGTTTTATCGAGTATTCCGAAAAGCGACCCTTTCTTTTCCTTATCACGCATCGTTTCCGTAAGCTCAAGATTGCGACGTGTGGAATTGTCGATTATCATGTATCTTCCGACAATATATTTTTCGAGCCTCGTAATATGAAGCAGCGAATTTTTCTGTGTTTCGCATAAGTACTTAAAAAGCGCTCCGCTTGCGAGTTTTCCTGTCGTAATTCCCTCAATCTGATCATTTATGTTGTCTTTATTAAAATGATTGCAAAGCAGTTTTTCGCATTCTTCTTCGTCAAAATAATTGTCTTCGAGAATCGTAATAAATATGTTTGACTTTTCTTTTAATTTTTCAAGATCAAGCCCCGAAAGTATGCATGAAGAATTGCATATTATTTCTGACGGAGAAATACGGGTTATTTCGTCGAGTGCGTCCGAAAGCTCGTTTACTTCCGTAACCAAAAATTCTCCCGTCGAAACATCAACCGAAGAAAGTCCGAATTCTCCGTCCACGTACGCAATGCACATAAGATAATTATGCGATGCGTCTCCCAAATTCTGATTTAAATTTGTGCCCGGCGTAACTATTCTTGTGACTTCACGCTTCACAAGCCCCTTTGCCTGACGTGGATCTTCAACCTGTTCGCAAATCGCGACCTTATATCCCTTTTGAACCATTAAGTCGAGATAATTTTCAACGGCATGATAAGGAATTCCGCACATGGGCGCTTTTTCCGAAAGCCCGCATGCTTTTTGCGTAAGCGTGAGTTCCAGTTCTCTTGACGCGGTGAGTGCGTCATCAAAAAACATTTCGTAAAAGTCACCGAGTCTGTAAAACAAAATACAGTCTTTATATTGTTCCTTTGTTTCAAGATATTTTGCCATCATTGGCGAAACATCTTTTATGTTTACTTCCATTATGAGTTAATCCTCCGGTGTATTCCATGTCATGTTTTTCGCAAAATAATCGGACATATACACGGAATCATCTATTATTTTTTGATCATATCCGTATGCTTTAAGCATCAAAATCGCATTTTTCGTGGTTGAAGGGCCGGGCTTTAACATATAATCAAACGTAATCTCGTTGTCGTCGTTTATGCTTTCCTCAAAATGATAATTTTCGTAGTATTCCTTTAAAAGCCCCGTAAGCTCCGTATCGTGAGTCGCCGCAAAGACTTTACGGTTCCCTTTTGCGAGGAACTTAAGCGCCGCAACCTGCGCCGCAATTCTTTCAGTGGTGTTCGTCCCGCGCAAAACCTCATCCACAAAGCAAAGCACGGGAATATCCGTAGATGCGTCAATTATACGCTTTAAAGCCTTGATTTCCGTAACATAATAGCTTTCACCGAGAATGATGCTGTCATTTAACGCCATGCTTGAAATCACCTTATAATAAGGCATTTTAAATTCATCCGCAAAGCACGTGTGAATCGTTTCGGCAAATATCGCATTTGTCGCAACCGTCTTTAAAAACGTCGATTTGCCGGACGCGTTTGAGCCCGTCAAAAGTATATTTTTGCTTTCGGATAACGATACGGGAACGGGATTTTTAAGCAAAACATGGTATGCGCCCGTAAACTCAAAATTATTGCCGTTACCGATTTCGGGAACGCATGTTTTATAAGAAGATGCTCTCAAATTGCATACGGAAATCACTGAGTCAAGCATTCCGAGCGTTTCAAACATTTTAAGAAGTGTTTCTTCGTTTTCGCTTGCACATTTTATCGCACGGGATACGGAAATCAGGTCAAAATGAAAAATCATATTGACGTAATCCATAAAAATCGAAAGCAAATCTCCCGACACATTCGTGTTTATCGCCCATGCGGCGTGTTTAAGCGGGCTTAATTTTTTGTTGCATTCTTTTAATATATCGATTTCGTCTTTTAATTTGGGAAAATCACAAAAAGCGATTTTTTCACCCGATTTTATCATTGCAAGAGCGCACTTCATCCCGTAAATGTAATTTGACATTTTGGACTTATCCGCAAAATACGTGACCATGTTGACACATACGGAAATTACGGGAAGCGCTATAAACAACGCGCTTTTAAATACGCACGCCGAAACAACGCTTAAAATAAGGCACACTATGCATAAGTAATGCTTAAATCCGTTTCCTATATCGGCATTTTTAAAAAGTCCCGTACACGAAAAATAAGATATCTTTTTTGTCTTTTTGGACATGACAAGCGCAAGAAGCGTCTTTTCGCGCGCATCTTTGTTATGCGAAAAAAATTCGATTAAGTTTTCGCGTTTTTTAAGCGCTTCCGAATCAAAAACGGGAGTTCTTATCATCGAATAAAGATATTCGCTTCCCGGTCCCGACATTGTTTTATCGAGTATCAAAAAAATATCGTCAAAGGACAAATCGTTTGCGGTAATATCGTCAATCACAAACGTATCTTGTTTACTTTTAAAATAATCCGTCAAAAACACGGGAACATAATCTTCGTCACTTAAATGATGAAGCGTTCCGTATTCTCTTCTTATTTTATTTAATGTTTTATAGTTTAAACTACGCCTGTCGTATATGCCTTTTCCTATAAGAAAGGCAAGTAACAGGCTTAAGAAAAACACCCATTCCATGCTTTAACCTTTAATTTCCGAAATCAATTAAGAAGAAACGTCATATACACGGGCTCGTGGTCGGAATAAAGATAGCCCGTGTTTAAAATGTCGTATGATGTAACCGTAATGTTATCGGAAACAATGAATCCGTCAACGATATATTCCGTCGTGTGACCTTTTTCGTATGGCTCATCGCAATCGCGGCATGACATCGATAAATTGTTCTTAAAATCCTCGCCGAACAAATCCATTGCAAGCGCAAAATGCTCGGGAACGGCGCTTCTCGGGAAAGGATATGCCCATGAAAAAAATTCCGCATCCGTGTCTTCCGAAAGCAATAAGTTATGGTTAAAATCACCGCCGCAAATCACATAATTTCCATTATTGTATTCCGCAAGCATGTCATTAAAAAGCATTGTCGTTTGCCCTTCTCTGACACTGTCATCGGAGCCGTATGCGGACAAATGAACATTATAAATCACAAGTTCGTTTCCGTTTTCCGTGGGAATTCTCGTAATCGAATAGCATCTGTCGAGATCGAAAAATTTTGAAAACGTATTCATTATCGGAAGGCTTCTTCTTAAGCCCTCTTTGATCGTATATTTTGAATATGTCGCAAGTCCCGCATTCATTGTTCCGTGAGGCTCGGATATCGGCACAATAAAGAACGGCGAATCGTAATAATTGTACGCAAATGTGTAAGTGTATTCGGGAAGCAATAAATTTATGAATTCAAGCTCGTTTATGTGATAAGACCTTGTGGAATCAATATCTATTTCCTGCAAGAGCATAAAATCCGGATCGAGACTCGTAAGCTTATTCAATTCACCGTTTAAGTTTTCGTAGACATCGTCCTCGGACATTGCCCAAGATCTCGTTCCGCCGTCCATAAAGAAGTCAAAATCGTACGAATAGGCGCCGAATCCCAGGTTATTTGTAAGAACTGAATATTCCGTACCGGTTTTAACCGTCGCTTCCGAATCAAACTCCGAATTAACTTCCGCCGTAAGCGCAACGTTATCCGGAATTCTCTTAAACTTCAAAACAACATATCCCATATAACCCGCAGCCAAAACAACAACGAGAATAAGAAGTGACAAAACGACTTTCAACAATATTTTCAAAGGATGAGATTTATTCATCTTTTTTCTTGATTTTTTTAAACTCTTCTTCATAAATGTCTTCTCCGTAATTATTTCCTCCAAGAAATTTAAGCCCCAACTTTTGATTTGCTTATTTATTTCCGATATTTATGATGTTGATGTCAAAAGGTATTTTGACTTCAACGATTAGTTTTCCCAAACCAGATTTTCGTTTTCCGTTTTTTTGTCCCTCGTAAAGAGGTCAAAAACGGCTTCTTTAGGCGATTTGTCGGAAAAAAGCACAAGATTTACCTGTTCAACTATCGGCATATTCACATTGTATTTTTGAGAAAGCGCATAAGCAGCTTTCGCGCTGTATACGCCTTCAACAACCTGACCCACTTCTTTCATTGCATCTTTTACGCTTTTTCCCTGTCCCATAAGGAATCCCGCATTTCTGTTTCTGGAGTGTGTGCTCGTGCACGTAACGATTAAGTCGCCGATTCCCGAAAGTCCCGCAAATGTCTCCGGGCGTCCGCCGATTGCGATCCCGAGCCTTGTGATTTCCGCAATTCCTCTCGTAATAAGCGCGGCCTTCGTGTTGTCACCGAATCCAAGCCCGTCCGTAACACCGGCGGCAAGCGCAATAACATTTTTTAGAGAACCTCCGAGTTCGATTCCCGGCACATCGGGGCTCGTGTAAACTCTGAAATAATCGTTCATAAACGCATCGCGGACGGTTTCCGCAGTTTCTCTGTTTTTCGCTCCAACTACAATCGTAGACGGTATATGCACGGATACTTCTTCCGCATGGGTCGGTCCCGACATGATCGCAATTTGAGCACAGGGAATTTCCGATCTTATAACTTCCGACATCGTAAAAAGCGTGTTTTCTTCGATTCCTTTCGCAACGTCAACAATTATTTGCCCTTGTGTCATGTATGGCGAAATTGCTCTTGCCGTTTCCCTTACATAAATCGAGGCCGTGGCAATGACAATCATGTCATTTCCTTCGGCCAAAGCTTTCTGTAAGTCAGCGGTCAAAAAAACAGAATCCGGAATTACCGCACCCGGAAGATTTTTTATCGTCTTTCTGTCACGAATATAGGCATTCATTTTTTCTTCGTCAAAGCCCACAAGACTTACGTTATGACCGTTTGACGAAAGTAAAATTGCAAGTGCCGTCCCCCATGTGCCGGCACCGATTACGGTTATCTTCATTCTTTTCTCCGTTACTTTTTCTTATTTTCTCCGCTACTTTTCCTTTTTCTTAATCGTAAGCTTGTTTTCATTATGATGAATGAGTCTCACGATGTTTTGTCTATGATTGTAGAAAGCGGAAATCGTAAACAAAACGGTAACTATAATCATGTGTATGTTTCCGTGTGACGTAATCCCCACGTATATCGGGAAAAGCACCGACGCCGTAAGAGACGCAAGCGACATATATCTTGTAATAAAAAGCACGGAAAGAAAAATTGCGAGTCCTATAACCGCAAGCTTCCAGTCATATATCAGCATGCATGCTCCCATGCACGCGATTCCCTTTCCGCCCCTGAATTTAAGATAAAAAGGATAAAGGTGTCCGCACACGCATCCGAGAGCCGTATAAAGCACAAGAAGCTGGCTCATGTCGGACATAGGCGCATATTGTGTAAAAAACACGTATCTCACAAGCATCATCGGAATAATTGTTTTGCCGAGATCGATAAAGAGCGTAATAAGTCCCGCCTTAAGGCCGACAACACGCAAAACATTTGTTGTCCCGAGGTTTCCGCTTCCCTTTGATTTAACGTCAACATGATATATTTTTCCGATAAAGTAGCCTGATGAAAATATACCGAAAAAATATCCTATAACAACGCAAAAAATAATTTGCAATACGAAATAATCTTTAAACATCCCTATGCCTCTTTTACGATACTTCGTTTTCGTTACGTTCTCTTATTATAAACTTAAGCGACGTTCCCGAAAATCCGAACGCCTCACGAACCTTGTTTTCGATATACCTTGTATACGAAAAATGCATGAGTTTTTTGTCGTTTACGAATATTACAAACGTGGGCGGTTTAACCGAAACCTGCGTAATGTAATAGATTTTGAGACGTCTTCCCTTGTCGGACGGCGGCTGCTGGAGTGCGACGGCCTGTGTGAGCACCTCGTTTAAGACACCCGTTCCCACACGAAGATTCTGATTTTGAATAACGACTTCGATTCGCTCAAAAAGCTTGTTTAAGCGTTGCCCCGTCATCGCCGAAACAAAAAGAATGTCGGCATAAGGTATAAATGACAGCACCTGCTTTATTTTTTCGGTCATTTTGTAAATTGTTTTGTCGTCTTTGTCGGTGAGTGCGTCCCACTTGTTCACGCAAACTATGATGCCTTTTCCCGCGTCATGCGCGATTCCGGCGATTTTTGCGTCCTGCTCGGTAACACCTTCCGTTGCACTTATCACAACAACAACAACGTCCGCTCTTTCAACCGCCGCAACGGTTCTGACCATCATGAAGTGCTCTATGTCTTCTTTTATTTTGGAGTGTTTCCTAAGTCCCGCCGTATCGATAAAAACATATTCGTTATCGTTGTATTTTACTACCGTATCGATCGCGTCACGCGTTGTTCCCGCAACATCCGACACAATTACGCGGTTTTCGCCGAGGAGCTTATTGATAATCGAGCTTTTACCCACATTCGGTTTTCCGACTATCGCAACCTTGGGACGTGAGTCTTCTTCCGCTATCCCCGCACCTTCACCGACGATTTCCGTTACTTTGTCGAGAAGTTCACCGAACCCCAGCCTGTTTACGGACGAAACCGGCATCGGTTCACCGATTCCGAGATTATAAAATTCATATGTATCATTCACAAATTTTTTGAAGTCGTCCACCTTGTTTACGCATAATACTACGGGCTTTTTTGATTTGCGAAGAAGATCCGCAACATAAAAATCCGCATCGACAAGTCCCGTTTTTACGTCAACGACAAACACAATCGCATCGGCCGCAGAAATTGCCACCATGGCCTGTTCGCGCATGTATTTGAGCATGTTGTCGCTTGTGTCTTCCTCTATTCCGCCCGTATCTATAACGGTAAATTGTCTGTCAAGCCATGTTATGTCCGCGTAAATCCTGTCTCTTGTTACGCCCGGCGTATCTTTTACTATCGATATTCTTTCGCCCGCAAGCGCATTAAAAAGCGTTGATTTTCCTACATTCGGACGTCCTATTATTGCAATTATGGGTTTAGCCATTTATTATTTCCTCCACTAAAAAGCTACCTTCGGATTTTACTATAGTGATTTTTATTTGTAAAGATTTTTCAATATCCGCGATGCTCACGTCATCAAGTAAAACCGTTTCCTTGTCTTTTAAAAGCGCACAGGGCAAAAGAAGCTTTTTTCCGAGAACCTTCCCCTTTAACTGTTCAATTATATCACATCCCGTGAGTAATCCCGCAACCGTAATGTTTTCTCCGTAAAAATTATTTATGACGGGATAAATATGCACCTTGATATTCGGAAACTTTTTGTTGATTTTGTTAACCTGTTCACATATTGTGGGATACGCAAGCGTGCCTGTCGCAAGAGAGATTTCAGTGCTTCTGTCGTCCCCCTTTAATTTCTCAAGACACTCGTCAACCTCGTAATTTAAAAGTCTGATCATTCCCACACCGTTTCCGATTTGAGGATAGTTTTCGTATTCGTGAGCCTCGGGGATCGGAAGTTCCGCCTTTAAATACCACTCGTCGCTCGCATAAACAAATCTTGTCCCGAATGCGGCAAGAAACTTCTTTTGAAATCTTTCAACCTGCTGTACGAGATAAATCGAATCTTCCTTTGTAAAAGGTGTAAGCGGACACAATCCTTCCCTGTATTTTGTGAGTCCCACGGGCACGATCGAAACGCTCTTCATCTGACCTATATACATCGAAAGATCGTTTATGGTTCTGTCAAGCTCCTCTTTATCGTTATAGCCCTTACAAAGCACGATTTGCCCGTTCATTTGAACGCCCGCCTTGTAAAGCTTTGTCATTTGATCCAAAATTCTTCCCGCAAAACGGTTGTTTAACATCTTGCATCTGAGTTCCGGATTTGTCGTATGAACGGAAATGTTGATCGGTGACATGCCGTAATTTATGAGGCGGTCCAGATCCTTATCCTTCATATTTGTAAGCGTGCAATAATATCCCGACAAAAACGAAAGTCTCGAATCGTCGTCCTTAAAATAAATCGGTGACCTCATCCCTTTGGGATTCTGGTCGATAAAGCAAAAAATGCACTTGTTTCTGCAAGACGAATACTCGTCCATTATCCCTTCTTCAAAAACAAGACCGAGGCTTTCCGATTCTTCCTTTTCGATATCAAGCTCCCATTCTTCGCCGTCGGGCTTTCTTATGACAACGGTAAGGTTACTGTCGGCGCACAAAAATTCATAGTCGAAAATATCGTTTATTTGTGTTCCGTTTATGCTTATAAGCTCGTCTCCCGCTTCGATTTCCATTTCCTCGGCAATCGATCCCTTAACTATACTTTTTATAACCTGTTTTCTACATTGTGAATGCATTTTTAATCCACTTTACCTCATTATCCAAAATACTTATGACATCAAATCTTATCGGCACATTCGTTCCGATCTTTTTGTAATTTAAATAAAATAACGCGCCTCTTATTATTTTCTTTTGTTTTGAGAGTGTAACCGCTTCTTCCGGATATCCGTTTTTGTCCGAATTTCTCGCCTTTACTTCTATAAAACAAATATAATCCTCGTTAAAAAATCTGTCTTTTGCAACAATATCTATTTCTCCGCCCTTAAAGAAAAAATTACGGGTAAGAATTATTCCGCCTTGTGAAACAATATAGTTTGCGGCCGCATCTTCCCCTTTTCTTCCCAAACACCTTGTATCCATCGAATCCCCTTTAAATTTTACTTTCCGCCCTGTCAACCATGACAAGCACTTCCGCAACAACCGAATAAAGCTCCTCCGGAATGCTTTCGCCGAGCGTAAGCCCCGACAAAGTCTCCGCAAGTCTTTCGTCCTTATGTAAAGGCACGTTTTCACGCTTTGCGGTTTCTATTATTTTTTCGGCAACATATCCGTGCCCCGACGCCGTAATGCGGGGTGCCTTGTCACCTTTTTCATATTCAAGTGCGACTGCCGTTTTTTTCTTTACGTCTTCTTCCATCAAAAGCTCCGTTTTTTAATACGACTTAGCCGTTTTTTAACACAATTTAAGTTAAATAAAACCTTGTATAAAGCTTCTTCTGTGTATTTCACAGGGGCCGTATTTCTTTATTGCGTCAATATGTTCCTTCGAACCGTATCCTTTGTTTGATTTAAAATTATATTCGGGATATTTGTCTGCGAGATCAATCATTATCCTGTCTCTCGTAACTTTCGCGATTATGCTTGCTGCGGCTATCGAAAGCGATTTTGCGTCGCCTTTTATTATATTGACCTGGCGTATATCGATCCCCGGAATTCTGACGGCATCGTTTAAAAGAAGCGTAGGCTCGGGCTTTAATTTAGACACTGCCTTTTTCATTGCCTCGTATGTTGCTTGCAAAATATTGATTTTATCGATTTCCGTATGTGAAACGATTCCGACGCCGTAGCTTAGGGCTTTTTTCGTTATTTCGTCATAAAGGCGCTCACGCATCTCGGGGCTTAATTTCTTTGAATCGTTTACATAAAGAATCTTTTCGTTTTTGGGCAAAATAACCGCCGCCGCAACAACGGGTCCCGCAAGAGGTCCCCGCCCCGCCTCGTCTATTCCGCAAATAAATTCGTAGTCCGAATACTTGTTTTCAAAATAAAGCATTTCGTCGAGTCTTTTAAGTTCCTTATCAAAATCCGCCTTTCTTTTAAGGGCGGTTTCAACAATTTTTTTAACGCCTGCCCTCGGGTCGGACGAATACTTTGCCGCAAAATCGTTTAAAGCGTCCGGTGAAAGGTTGTTTAAAATATTTTTGATTTCCGAAATACTTTCCATATTAAGCCTTCTTTATTGTTAATTTTTCTTTAACGTCAAGCCCTTTTTACTCTTTCGAGACTGATTTTACCGAGTTTTCCGCTCCTAAAATCATCCACAACCATATACGATCCGCGGTCGTAATCCGGTTCACCGCCTTTTTTAAGTGCCGCACGCTTTATGCATATGTCTTCAAGTATCTTAACCGGCTCGTTTTCTTCCGAAACGTTGTAACGCGCGGAAATCGTTCCCGCGTAGTTATTTTTTAAATACTCTATAAGATTTATCGCAAGTTCCCCGTTATCCAACAGATCAAGATTTATCGAACCGATTAACGCGATATTCATTCCTACTTGTTTTTCTTCAAACTTAGGCCACAAAATTCCCGGCGTGTCGAGAAGCTCAAGTTCATTCGAAAGCCTTATCCATTGTTTTCCCGTTGTGACTCCCGGGCGGTCGCCCGTTTTTGCGCATGCACGTTTTGCGTAAGAATTTATGAATGTTGATTTTCCGACGTTCGGAATGCCGAGTATCATGGCGCGGAGCGGCCTATTTATCATACCTTTACGCTTGTCACGTTCAATTTTTTCTTTTGCGGATTCCTTAACAATATCCGTAACCGCCTTCAGATTTTGATTCTTCGCGCAAATATTTAACACATAAAAGCCTTTTTCCGTATAATAGGCCTTAAACTCGTTTGTCACCCTGTCATCCGCAAGATCCGATTTGTTCATCAAAAGCACTCTCGGCTTATTGTTTACGATTTTGTCTATATCGGGGTTTTTTGAAGAATAAGGGATGCGTGCGTCGATAAGTTCTATTATGACGTCAACAAGGCGAACACTCGCCTCAATCTCCTTTTTTGCTTTTGACATATGTCCGGGGTACCATTGATATTCCATAAAAATCTCCGTATCGTAAATAATAATCTCAAACCTTAATTTTAATTTAATCGGCATTTTTTTTCAATCATTCTTTTTGATAAAACGCTCTTTGTCGAATAAAAAATGACAATCGGACAAAAAAAGAACAGGTTGTTTAAAGCCTGTTCCGAATTTTGATTATCTGATGATTTCCTTAACCTTTGCGCTCTTACCTGTTCTCTCACGGAGATAGTTAAGCTTCGCACGTCTAACCTTACCTGTTCTGATAACCTCAACCTTTTCAACGTTAGGGGAATTAAGCGGCCATGTCTTTTCTACGCCGATACCGTTTGAAGACTTTCTTACGGTAAATGTTTCTCTTGCGCCCGCATGCTGTTTCTTTAATACGGTTCCCTCGAAGATCTGAACTCTTTCGCGGTTACCTTCCTTAATCTTTGCCGATACTCTTACGGTATCGCCTACGTTGAACTCGGGCTTCTCTGCCTTAACCTGGCCTGCCTCGATGTTTTTGATAATGTCGTTCATTTTACGACCTCCTTATATAATAAGCCGTTCTTACTCATATTTATGATGACAGCGGACCGACTTTTGCTCATGCCGAAATAATATATCACTTTTTATTCTTAAATGCAAGTGTTTTTTATAAGAGATCCGGTCTGAATTTTTGTGTGCGTTTTAACGATTCTTCTTTTTTCCACTTTTCGATGTTTTGGTGATGTCCGGAAAGCAGAATTTCCGGCACCTTTACTCCCCTGAATTCTTCGGGTCTTGTGTATTGCGGATGCTCAAGAAGATTTTCCGAAAAACTCTCATAAACGGCAGAATCGTCGTTATTTAAGACTCCGGGCACAAGACGCGAAATCGCATCGATCATCACCATTGCGGGAAGTTCACCGCCCGTGAGCACATAATCGCCTATCGAATAAAAATCCGTCGCAACCATGTCGAGCGCTCTTTCGTCAATGCCTTCATAATGCCCGCACAAAAATACCAGATTTTCTTCTTTCGCAAACTCACGCGCGTCATTCTCGTCAAACCTTTTTCCCCACGGAGTAAGATAAATTGTCCTTAAGTTTTCACGACCGGTGAGTTCTTTTATGTGTTCCCAGGTTCTTACGACAGGCTCACACATCATAAGCATTCCCGCTCCGCCGCCGTAAGGATAATCGTCAACCTTTTTGTGACGGTCGAGTGTAAAATCACGAATATTTATCGCGTTTACGGAAATTATGCCTTTTTCTATTGCCCTGCCCGTAATGCTTTCGTTCATACACATGTTTATCATATCGGGAAAAAGCGTCATTACGTAAAAATTCATGATTTACCTCTTAATTTAAGTCCAATAACCCCGGAAGCAGATGCACTCTCATTTTCTTTTCCTCAAGTGAAATTTTTATATCGCAATCCTTTATCGCGGGAATCAAAATTTCCTTTTTGTCCTTAGTTTCCACAACATAGACATCGTTTGAATACATTTTCATAACGTCCGTCAAAATTCCGATTTCGTTATTTTCGTCATCGTCTTTAAACACATGTATTCCGATTATATCGCTTATAAAGTATTCGCCTTCATTTAACGAAACCGCATTTTCACGCGTTATGAGCAAATCTTTTTGTTTCCATTTTTCAACGTCGTTTAGGGTGTCGATTCCCTTAAACTTAAGTATAACAAGGTTTTTAAAATATTTTACGTTCGTTACTTCAAGTTTTTTAAGTTCATGCCCCAAATCAAGATAAACTTCTTTTAAATAATCGAATCTCTCTATGTCATCCGTGGTCGGATAAACTTTCACCTCGCCGTGAACCCCGTGCGTATTTGAAATTACGCCGACTCTCAACATTTCGTCCTTATTTTCCAAACAAATCTCCTTAAAAGATAAGCCTAAAATCTTTAAGCTTATGCATAAAAGGCGCATGTAAAAAACATGCGCCCAAACTTCCGTAAGATAATCAAACAAAAATCACTATTGAATCTCTACGATTACCCTTTTGTCATCTTTTGCCGATGCAGCCTTAACAACGGTTCTTATCGACTTTGCGATACGTCCCTGCTTACCGATGACTTTGCCCATATCGGATTCGGCAACCTTTAACGTAACAATGAGACCCTTTTCGGATTCTTCTTCGGTTACCGTTACCTCATCCGGATTATCCACAAGTGCCTTTGCGATTGTGGCAACAAGTTCCTTCATCATGTCAAAAACCTCCGGTAAAACTATTTGATTCCGGCTTTCTTAAAAAGATTAGCAACAGTCTGTGTGGGCTGTGCGCCGTTTGCGATCCAGTTCTTTGCTGCCTCAGCGTCAACGTTGAATTCTGCGGGATCGGTTGTCGGATTGTATGTTCCGATTTCTGCGATGAAACGTCCGTCACGAGGTGCTCTTTCATCCGCAACAACGATTCTGTAGAAAGGGTTCTTCTTTTCGCCCTGTCTCTTAAGTCTGATCTTAACCATTTTAAATTTCCTCCGTTAATATATTAAAATTTATTTATGAATATCCTTGTTATGAATATTTCATACCACATTATTTAAAGGGGAAGCCGCCCTTTTTTCCGAAGCCCGGCATCATAGGCATCTTGCCGTGTTTGTTACCCATAACGCCTTTTAACTGCTTCATCATCTGCTTTTGACTCTCAACCTGCTTTACAAGCTTGTTTACTTCCGAAATGTCAACGCCCGCGCCTTTTGCGATTCTGCGTTTTCTTGACGGATTCATGAGTTTCGGGTTTTCACGCTCCGCAGGTGTCATCGAATTTATAATCGCAACAATCGGCTTAAACATATCATCGTCGACTTCGACACCCTTTAAAGCGCCCATTCCGGGAAGCATACCGAGAATGTTTTTGATTCCGCCCATTTTCTTCATCTGACTTATTTGCTCAAGGAAATCATTATAATCGAATTCGGCTTTTTTAAGCTTCCTTGCCATTTCCTTCGCTTTTTCTTCGTCGATGGAATTTTCGGCTTTTTCGATGAGTGACAGTATGTCACCCATTCCGAGAATTCTGTTCGCCATTCTGTCAGGGTAAAACGGCTCCAAATCTTCAAGGCGTTCTCCCATGCCCGCATAAAGTATCGGAAGTCCCGTAACCTGCTTGATCGAAAGTGCGCAGCCGCCTCTCGTGTCACCGTCAAGCTTTGTCAAAATGACGCCGGTGAGAGGAAGTTTTTCGTTAAACGTTTCGGCAACGTTTACGGCGTCCTGACCGGTCATTGCGTCAACGGTAAGAACGGTATTGGTGATGGGGAAAGCGTTCTCGATTTCAACAAGCTCGTTCATCATCTTTTCGTCTACCTGCAAGCGTCCCGCAGTATCGAGAATAAGAAGATTAAGCTTATTTGCTATAGCATATTTTACCGCTTCTTTAACTATCTCAAGAGGCTTATGATCGGTTCCCATTTTAAATACCGGAACACCGACCTTTTCGCCGTTGATTTTTAATTGTTCGATTGCCGCGGGTCTGTATATGTCGCATGCAACAAGCAAAGGCTTTTTGCCCTTGTTTTTGTATATTCCCGCAATTTTTGCGGCCGTAGTCGTTTTACCGGCACCTTGCAAACCGCACATCATAATGTACGTAATCTCGTTTGCGGGCAAAAATTTAAGCTCGGTGTTTTCGGATCCGAGAAGCGCGATCAGCTCTTCGTTTACGATTTTTACAACCATCTGGCCGGGCGTTAAAGAGTTTAACACGTCTTCTCCGATTGCTCGGTCGGTTACGGTCTTCACAAAGCTTTTTACGACTTTATAGTTAACGTCCGCTTCAAGAAAAGCCATCTTGATTTCCTTCATGGCGCTTTCTACGTCCTTTTCGGTAAGACGTCCTTTGCCGCGAAGGTTTTTAAACACATTTTGAAGTTTTTCCGTAAGTGATTCAAATGCCATTTGTTTCTATCTCTTCTATAAGTTCCGATATGTGTTTTGATTTTTCATCGGAATTGTCTTTTAATATACCCTTAATTTCTTCGCATCTTTTTTTTGTAAATTTGTATTTTTCTAAAAGCTTCAACGTTTCTTCGTATTTAAGAAGCGTTTTTTCGGTGTTCTTTATGCTGTCATGCACGCCTTGCCTTGTTATACACGCATTTTCCGCGATTTCCGACAATGACAAATCGTTCAAAAAATAATCTTCGAATATTTGCTTTTTGTGTTCACTCAAAAGTCCGCCGTAAAAATCATAAAGTAATGACAGCTCAACTTTTTTTTCAAGCTCTTCCATATAAACTCCCGTGTAAAGAAATTTCCTTTACATAAGCACGAGGCGTATTCTACCATATAAAAAAGGCAGTGTCAAGCATTTTTCTTTACACCGCCGCTTTTATTTTTTTTAATTTCTTCCGAGCATTTTATGCGCTTTTTCAAGATGTCCCTGTTTTAATTCCGATCTTATTCTTGTGCTTGATACGGGCTCGTTTTCATATTTTTCACGTTCGATGACCATAAGCTTAAAGTCATATTTACGTGACATTTCCGAAAGAAACGGTATGTCGCCCATGCGATCTCTCCCGAATCTGAAATTGTCACCGACCACGAGAAGCTTACAATTAAGCTTTTCGACCAAAATATTTTTTACGAAAGTTTCCGCAGGGATTTCGGCATTTTCCTTCGTTAACGGGAAAAGAACCGTCTTATCGATTCCGATATTTTTAAAAATCTTAATGCGTTCGGTTTTTGACATTATTTGATCCGTGTTTCCTTCGTCGTTAAAGTCAAAGCCCGTCACTATAACAACGCTCTCAAGATCTTTCTTTTCTTTCATTAACGTATTTAAAAGCTTCATGTGACCGATATGCACACCGTCGAATTTTCCTATCGTAACGGCGCTTTTTTTTGATTCCGCTTTAAAAATATCATCGATTTCTTCCAAAGAAAAAGCCTCTCTTTTACATTTCAATAAACATTTTTTGTGGTTTGTACTTTTGCTTACGATTGTCAAAGTAATATATTCCGTAAAACTTCTTTAACGAATCGTAGGCTCTGTAACATTCGCCTTTTGATTTAAGCGTTATATCCGAGTCTCCCAGTTCGTTTCCGTTATGAAGAAGATAATCACATTCGGGAGCCGTTATAAACTCAGGATAATCCGAAAAATACCCGTCAATCGGCAAAATATACTCGTGAAGCTTATTATTGTCAAAAGCTTCCTGTATTTGCTTCAGAGTCACGGCATCAGAAATCTCGAATCTTCCCGTTTTTGTGCGGACAAGTTCTTTCATGCAGGCGCAAGTCCCCAAGGTTTCACCCAAATCCCTGCACAAGCTTCTTATATATGTGCCTTTTCCGCATGTTATTCTTATGCGTGCTTCCCTTAATGTACCGTCTTCGTTTGAAACATAATCCATAAGTTCCAAATTCTTGATTGTAACGGGGCGAAGAGGCACATCTATCGTTTTTCCGCTTCTCGCAATCTCATAAAGCTTCTTTCCCGAAACCTTGATTGCCGAATACATGGGCGGCTTTTGCATGATATCGCCGATAAATAAAGGAAATTTACTTACAAGGTCATCCTTATTGCAATTTACGGGCATTGTTAAAATCACGTTTCCCGTAACGTCTTCCGTATCGGTTGCGGTTCCGAACAGGATAACCGCCTCATAAACTTTTGTTTTTTCGGTTTCCAAATCGCATAACTTAGTTGCGGAACCGATACACACGGGCAAAACGCCGCTTGCCATGGGGTCAAGCGTCCCCGTGTGTCCGATATGCTTGAAACTAAGTATTCTTCTGAGCTTTGCAACAACATCGTGCGAAGTGTATCCGGGCTCTTTGTAAATATTGATTATTCCGTTAATCATCTTCTCTTTTGGGCATTGATGCAATCACTTCATCAATCTTCTTTGACATATTTACGCCGTATTCTATCGTCTGGTCCACAACAAACTTAAGCTCCGGCGTATTTCTCATGTTCATTGAGTGCGCAAGCTTTGAGCGTATAAAACCGGCCGCGGAATTAAGTCCCTTTAACGTGTTTTCCTGTGATTCCTTGTCACCGAGCACGCTCACATAAACCTTGCATGTTTTTAAATCGGGCGCAACATATACTTCCGAAACGCTCGTAAACGGATCGATTCTCGGATCGTGCACCTCATCCCGTATTATAACGGAAAGTTCTTTTAAAACTTCCTCGTTTATACGCATATTTTTAATACTGTTTTTTCTCATTTTCTCGGTACCTCTACCATTTGATAAAGTTCAACCTGGTCACCCACAATAATATCGGAGAACTTTTCAAATACAAGTCCGCATTCATATCCCGCATTTACTTCCTTTACGTCGTCCTTGAAGCGCTTTAAGGAAGCAAGATTTCCGTCAAATATCTGCTTATTGTCGCGTGTTATACGTGCCTTGCATCCTCTTACTATCTTACCGTCAAGCACATAAGCACCCGCAATCGTACCTACACCCGAAGCCTTGAATGTCTGTCTTACTTCGGCATGTGCGATTACCTGTTCCTCGAATATGGGATCAAGTAATCCCTTCATTGCTGCTTCAACGTCGTCTATCGCATTGTAAATGACATTGTAAAGTCTTAAGTCAACCTTTTCGCGCTCGCATATGTCTTTTGCCGTATTGTCGGGCTTTACGTTAAATCCGATGATTATGGCAT
Source organism: uncultured Lachnospiraceae bacterium (assembly GCA_964653855.1). Classification (GTDB taxonomy): domain Bacteria; phylum Bacillota; class Clostridia; order Lachnospirales; family Lachnospiraceae; genus RGIG3528. Next base: position 150,694 of record CAZZFV010000001.1, on the reverse strand, counting down.
TTGACGCACTTGCGAGCGTAGCGTCTGATTCGTTGATTGCACCTACACCGCCGTGAATTATTCTGACGGCTACTTCCTCGTTCGAAAGCTTTAAGAGACTTTGCTTAATTGCCTCAACCGAGCCCTGAACGTCCGCCTTAACGATAATGTTGAGTTCCTTGATGTTGCCTGCCTGGATTTGTGAATAAAGTCCGTCAAGCGAAAGCTTGGACTTTGTTTCCGCAATAAGTTTTTCCTTGTTTTGTGCGATATATGCTTCGGCAATCGCTCTTGCCTCTTTTTCGCTCGATGTTGCAACAACGACTTCACCGGCTTCCGGCACGGAATTGAGTCCGAGTACCTCAACGGGCATTGACGGTGTCGCACATTTTACTTTTTCGTGTCTGTCGTTTACAAGTGCTCTTACCTTACCCATCGAAGAACCGATAACGACATTGTCGCCCACGTGAAGCGTTCCCTTTTGAACGAGAACTGTGGCAACGGGGCCGCGTCCCTTATCAAGCTGTGCCTCGACAACGATTCCTCTTGCCATACGGTTGGGATTGGCTTTAAGTTCAAGCACATCCGACGTTAAAATTATCATTTCGAGAAGCTTTTCGATACCCTCATGAGTATGAGCTGACACAGGCACAAATACAGTGCTTCCGCCCCAGTCCTCCGACAAAAGTCCGTATTCCGTAAGCTCCTGCTTTACTCTGTCAACGTTTGCCGTAGGCTTATCTATCTTGTTTACGGCAACTATAACTTCAACGCCCGCGGCTTTTGCATGGTTGATTGCTTCTATCGTCTGGGGCATTACGCCGTCATCCGCAGCAACGACGAGCACCGCGATATCCGTCGAATTCGCGCCTCTCATACGCATTGCCGTGAATGCTTCATGTCCCGGTGTATCAAGGAACGTAATCTTCTGTCCGTTTATTTCAACCATGTAAGCACCGATATGCTGCGTAATTCCGCCCGCTTCTCGTGATGTTACATTCGTTGTTCTGATCGCGTCAAGAAGAGACGTTTTACCGTGATCTACGTGTCCCATTACGCATACAACGGGAGGACGCTTAACCATTTGCGATTCGTCTTCTTCGTCTTCTTTTATGAGTTCGGCAACTCTGTCGACCTTTTCCTCGTGCTCTGCGATTATTTCGTATTCAAGTGCGATGTTTTCCGCTTCCTCAAAGGTAATGTCTGAGTTAAGCGAACAAATTTTTCCCGCAAGGAACAACTTCTTTACGATGTCGCCGCCCTTTATCTTCATCTTGTCGGCGAGTTCCTGAATTGTGAGCACATCGGGAATCGTAATCGTCTTAATTACCTCTTCCGTTTCCGGTGCTTTTACGGCTTCCGGCTTACGGAAAGCTCCCGCGCGGTTCGGATCCTTCGACTTTGAACCTTTTTTAAGTTCCATGCCGTCTTCAAAGTCACCGAACTTCTTGTTTTGCTTTTCCCTGTCTTTGCTCTTATCGTTTCTGCGCGTATTCTGCTGCTTCATCGATTCGGCAATTTCGGGTGCGGACTGCTTCTTTCTGGGATCTCTTGCGCGTGAAACAGGCTTTTTCTCGTCTTCGTCCTTATTGCCCGCATTAAAATCCTTGGGTCTCGTGCTGAATCCCGAGCTTCTCGTCTTAAAGCCCGCATCACGTGATGTACTAGGTCCCGCCGTTCCGTTTCTCTGGCTTCTGTTTTCAAAGAGATTGCTGTGTCCGTGATTGTTTCCGTCGTATCTGCTTTCAACAGTCTGGAAATGATTCTTGTCGGATACGTTACGGTTAAAGTTTCTGTTGTCGCCGGGTCTTACAGAACTCTGTCTTCTTAAGTCTCCGCGTGCGTCTTGTTTTCCCGCGGTACGTGTGTCTCCCGTTCTCGGCTTTACGGCGCCCGCACCCGAAATCTGACTGTGCTTTGCACCGTCATCCGCTCTTCTTATAATAGTCGGACGTACATATGCGTTAACGGTCTTAAATACCTTTTCGGGCTTTTGTTCTTCCGGCGCCTTATCGGCTGCCCGGTTATCATTATTTCCGCTTTCCGCTTGCTTTTCGTAAGCTTCCGCGACCTTTTCCGCAGCCTTCTCGGACTTTGTGTCTTTCACGCCATCCTTTTCTTCTTTCACACTTTCTTTTGCGGTTTCCGATGCCTTCTTTGTTTTTGTAATTTCTTTAGACGCTTCTTTTGCGGCTTCTTTTGCGGCTTCTACGGCTTCTTCCGCCGCTTTCTTTTCGGCCGTTCTCTTCTTTTGCTCCGCAATATTCTTTTCTATTTCGGCGCTTTCTTCCTTAACCTTCTTTGCGAGCTCTTCCGCTTTCTTATTTTCTTCTATCGTCTTTTTCTCTTCTTCAAGCTTAAGTGCCGCATTTTTTGCAAGGTTTTCCTTACGCTTTTCTGCTTTTAACGCTTCGAGATCAGCTTCGTTTGCATAAGAGCCGTGAATTAAACGATTATCTCCGTCGGCACTTGAAATCTTGACACCGTTAATCATACGTGTGCCTGTTTTTTGTGCCGTACCGGGTCTTTGTCCCTGTCTCATCTGTGCGCCGTCTTTTTGTACGGTCTGTCTTCTCATTCTGTCTTCCGGACCGTCAAGCATACGGCGTTGCACCGGCTGCTGCTTACTTCTGTTTCTGTCCTCGGCGCTTTCAAACATACGGCGGGGAGCCGCAGCCATCGCTTTATTTCTGTCTTCCGCACTTTCAAACATGCGGCGGGGAGCGCTTACAGTTTCCTTCTTTGCTGCGGGACGCTTTAACGCTGCGCCGTCCGCACTTGCCGTTTTTTCTCTCTGCGGCTTTTTTGCCGCACTTGCCTCTTTATTTTCTGTATTTGTTTCTGTAATCTTCTTCTCTGCCATTAATCGGACTCCTTCATTATCTTCTCAAGGTTTATGTATTTGTTGTGAAAGCTTTTTGCACCGCCTTCGTCTGTGATTGCGAGAGATGAACGTTCTCCTTTACCTATCGCGTGACCGAGTTCCTCCTTTGTTCCAAAAAATACAATCGGTATATCATAAAATTTACATTTGTCCGAAAAAAGCTTTTTGGTATTGTCGGATGCGTCCACAGGCACAACCACAATATGTGCTTTTCCTTCTTTTACGGCGCTCTCCGTACCGAATTCACCGGATACCAATTTTCCCGCTTTTTTCATAAGTGATAAAAACGACAATAGGTTTTTGTTTGAAATATCACCCGCCACTACATCATCTCCTTAAGAAGGCTTTCATATATTTCGGAAGGAATTTGCATTTCCAGCGATCTTTCAATTCCTTTTGATTTTTTTGCCTTTTCAAAGCATTCAACCGAATCGCATATATATGCGCCCCGTCCGTTTTTTTTGCCCGTTTTGTCGATTGTTATCTCACCTTCGGGCGTTTTTAAAATCCTTATAAGTTCTTTTTTCGGTTTTACGCTTCCGCACCCCGTGCATTTTCTCATAGGAATTTTTTTGTCTGCCATCGATTACTCCTCTGTTTCCGACTCTCCGTCATAAGAAGCATCCGCATCTTCATAAGATTCTTCGGAAAATTCTTCCTCTCCCTCATCGTATGCTTCTTCGTTTTCTTCATACTTTTCTTCGATTCCGGCATCCTGGGATTCGGATTTTATGTCGATCTTATATCCCGTAAGCTTTGCCGCAAGTCTCGCATTTTGTCCTTCGCGTCCGATCGCAAGAGACAATTGATAATCGGGAACAACGACTCTCGCCTTCTTTTCCTTCTCGGTACTCTCTATGGTAACGGACACAACCTTTGCGGGGCTTAATGCATTTTCGATAAATATTGCGGGATCTTCGTTCCAAACGATAATATCTATCTTTTCACCGTGAAGCTCGTCAACAATCGCATTTACTCTTGCACCGTTAACACCTACGCACGCACCCACGGGATCGACATTCGGATCATGTGAATAAACGGCAATCTTTGTACGCTGACCGGCTTCTCTCGAAATGCTCTTTATTTCGACTATTCCGTCAACGATTTCCGTAACTTCCTCTTCAAAAAGTCTCTTTACAAGCTCCGGAATCGTTCTCGAAACCATTACTCTGAATCCCTTGGGAGTATTTTCGACTCTTGTTACATAAAGTTTTACTCTTTCGTTTTTATAAAATTCCTCGCCCTTAACCTGCTCGGTTACCGGAAGAATGGTTTCAATCTTTCCGAGATTTACGATAATATTGTAATTTCCGTGGTCGGGATCCTGGAAGCATTGAATTACACCCGTAACAAGCTCATGCTCCTTCATCGAATAGCTCTCAAACAAAGCTTCCTTTTCGGCATTGCGTATTTGCTGAACGATAACGCTCTTTGCCGTGCTTGCCACCGTACGCTTAAAATCCTTTACGGGAACTTCAATGTTTACGATGTCTCCTTCGTTATATTGATTGTTAAAACGTATGTTTGCTTCGTCGATCGATATCTGAAGCACCGGATCAGTTACCTCCGCCACAACCGTTTTTTCTGCCAATACCTTAAAAATACCCGTATTCGGGTCAATGTTTACCTTAATGTTGTCAGCCTTTCCGTATTCGCTTTTGCAAGCCGTTATAAGTGCGGTTTCCACGGCTTTGATCATTGTTGCCTTGGGAATGCCTTTTTCTTTTTCAAGTCCGTTTAAGGCAAGGATAAAATCCTCATTTACCTTTACCTTCGGTTCTGCTTTTGCCTTCGATACCGTTTTTTTCTTTGCTGCCATTTTTATGTTCCTCCTTATGTTTGCCTTTTTTTAAAAGTGTATCGCAAGATTTATTTTTGCTATGTTCGATCTTTCAATTACGATTTCCGTATCATTGTCAAAACCTATCGTGACCGTGTTTTCGTCAAAGTCGTCCAAATATCCCGTATATTCCTTTTTCTTGCCAACGGGTTTAAAAAGCTTTACTTCGACTTCCGAGCCCAGACTCTGCTCAAAATGTCTGTCTTTTTTGAGTGTTCTTGTAAGTCCCGGTGAGCTCACTTCAAAAATATATGATTCTTCGACAAAGTCCTGTTCGTCCAAAATATCGTTCATGCGGCGTGATACGATTTCGCACTCGTCAACCGATATTCCGTCCGGCTTATCGATATAGACTCTCAGATAATTTGTGCCCGCCTCGTTCACAAATTCGACGTCATAAAGCGAAAACCCGAGTTCATTGCATATCGGCTCCGCTATAGCGGTCGTTTTTTCTTCGTATAATTTGTTTTTTGTCATTTCTTGCTCCGTTTTCTTTGCAAAAGTAAAGAGTGGATTCGCATCCACTCTCAACTAGTCAACTATTATCTATTGTCTTTTAACATTTTTTTTAAGCTTTGTCAAGCTTTTTAAGCCGCATACCGGCATATTTGTCGCAAAAAATCATGTTTACGCGATCATGTTTTCCATAACGGCTTTTGCTTTTGAAAGCGCCTCCGGAATTTTTGACGAATCAAATCCCGAGCCCTGAGCCATGTTCGGCCTTCCGCCGCCGCCTCCGCCGAGAACCGCACAAACCTCCTTGATAACCGCTCCCGCGGTGCAACCGTGTTGGATTGCGTCATCCGTTGCCATGGATACAACGGAAATCTTTCCGTCTTTCGTGCCTATAAGCAAGATAAACGCACATGAAAGCTTCGACTTTATTTCGTCTCCGAGGCTCTTTAACGAATTTTGATCGACATCCTTTATTTCGGCGGCCAAAATATGTACGCCGTTTTTAACTGTAACATCGTTATAAATATCCGATGCGGAATTTGATGCAAGCTTCGACTTTAACTTTTCGTTTTCGGACTTAAGCGCCTTTATTTCTTCAAGCATCGAATCGATTTTCTTTGAAATATCCTTTACGTCGCACTTTGCTGCATGCGCGATCGCAAAAAGCTCCTTCTCTTCGTTTCTGTAAAGAGCCATGACATTTTCGTCGGTAATCGCTTCTATACGGCGTGTTCCCGCTGCGATACCGCTTTCGGAAAGGATCTTGAATGCCTTAATTTCGCTTGTGTTTGAAACATGCGTTCCGCCGCAAAGTTCCTTCGAAAAATCACCGATCGAAACAACTCTTACCGTTTCACCGTATTTTTCGCTGAAAAGTGCCATTGCGCCGGTCTTCTTGGCGTCTTCTATCGACATGATGTCGGTTGTTACGGGAAGTGCTTTTACGATTTCTTCGTTTACGATTTCTTCGACACGCTCAAGTTCTTCCTTTGTGAGTGCCTTACCGTACGTAAAATCGAATCTTGTGCGCTCCGCATCCTGATAGGAACCCGCTTGCGCAACCGAATTCCCAAGCACAATTTGCAATGCTTTTTGAAGAAGGTGCGTTGCCGTATGGTTTTTGCATGTTGCCGCATGTGTTACTTTATTAACGGAGAGCAAACACTTATCGCCCTTCTTTATTGAACCCGCAGTCACTTTTCCCACATGACCTATCATTCCGTGCGAAAGCTTAATTGTTTCGGTCACATCAAATGTCGCGTCACCTACGGATATCGTACCCATATCGCCCTTTTGTCCGCCCATCGTAGCATAAAAAGGCGTGCGTTTTGTCACGATTACTCCGTTTGCGCCGACCTGAATCTCATCCGTAAGCTTTTCGGAATCGGAAAGAGCAATTACTTCATCCGTAATTTCAAGTGTGTCATATCCCACAAACTCGCTCTTTACACTTTCCGGTACAGATTCAAATATATCCTTTTCGGCATTTTTTTGAGAAAAATTGGAATTTTCTCTTGCCTTTTTCTTTTGCAATTCCATCGACTCCTTAAATCCTTCTTCGTCGACTAAAAGACCTTCTTCTTCCGCCATCTCGATTGTGAGCTCAAGCGGGAAGCCAAACGTATCGTAAAGATAAAAAGCAAGATTTCCTTCTATTTCCTTTTTGTTTGCGTTCTTCTTTTCGTCGGAAATTTTCTTAAATTCCCTCATTCCGTTTTCGAGTGTCAAAAGGAAACGCTCGATTTCCTTCGAAAGCTCGTCAAGAATAAACTTTTTGTTCTTTTTGAGATCCGGATAACTCTCGGCATAAACCTCATCGATAAATACGGAAGCGATATTAATTAAGTCTTCTTTCTTAAGAGAAAGCACACGTCCGTGTCTTACCGCACGACGGATAAGACGGCGAAGAACATATCCCGCACCCATATTCGAAGGAAGAAGCTTTGCGGGATCGCCTATAAGCATAACGCTTGTGCGAAGGTGATCCGCAACGATTCTCATTGACTTTGTCGTGTTTTCGTTTGCACCGTATTTGATTCCGGATGCCTTTTCCATCGCAGCGATCGCCGACGTAAAAAGATCGGTAAGATAAACGTCGTCAACGTTATTCAAAAAGGCAAGGTTTCTTTCGAGTCCCCAGCCCGTGTCTACATTCTTCTTTGCAAGAGGCGTAAGTGTTCCGTCTTCATGCTTTTCGTATTGCATAAACACGTCGTTTCCGATTTCGGTATATTTGCCGCAATGACATCCGGGGCGGCAATCAGGACCGCAGGGCGCAACATCCTTTACATAAAACATTTCGGAATCCGGACCGCAGGGACCGTACTCAAGCCCCCACCAGTTGTCTTCGGCGGGAAGATAAAAAACGTTTTCCGGCTTAAATCCCGATGCGATTCTGTACTTTGCTCCTTCTTCGTCGCGGGGTGCGTTTTCGTCGCCCGCAAAAACGGTTGCGGCAAGATGATCTCTGTCAAACTTGAACACTTCCGTCAAAAGCTCGAAACTGTATTCGCATCTTTCCTTCTTAAAATAATCGCCGAGACTCCATGAGCCCATCATTTCGAAAAATGTCAAATGGCTCTTGTCTCCGATGCTTTCGATATCGTTTGTGCGCACGCATCCCTGGACATTGCAAAGTCTTGTGCCGAGCGGATGCTTTTTGCCGAGCAAATAAGGCATGATCGGCTGCATTCCGGCAACGTTGAACATTGCACCCGTCGACCCGTCCGAAACAAGCGATACGGCGCCGCAATCGGCATGACCGCGCTTAATGTAAAATTCTTTCCACGCATTTCTGAGTTCGTTTGAAGTAAACTTTTTCATATGTATTTCTCCCGAAAAATTTAAACTTTTTGGATTATATTCCAATTGCATTTATTTTTCAATATTTTTTAATCCTTTTCAACCATAAATGCTTCCGCCGTCTTTAAATCAATCGTGCCCTTCATATAGCACTTGTGGCAAAGCGCAATATAGCTCTCGTTTCCGCCTATCGCAATCTGTTCGCCGGAATAAATTATTTTGTTGCCCGTATATCTTGCGTTCATTGTCGCCTTTTTTCCGCACGGACACATCGAAACGATTTCGGAAATTTTGTCGGCAACCTCCAAAAGTCTTTTCGATCCCGCAAAAAGTTCACTCTTAAAATCCGTCTTTAAACCGTAGCACATGATAAAAGCTTTTTCGTTGTCGGCGATATCCCTTAACTCATCTATTTGCGCGGGTGTCAAAAATTGCACCTCGTCAACTATTATATTGTCGTATTCGGGGATATCGGAAAGAACGTCGCTGATTTTTTGATTAGTTCCGAGAACAATTGCGGTTGCAAAAAGTCCCGCTCTCGATTTTACGGTTGTGAGCCCGTCTCTCGTGTCCGTTTGCGGCTTTATAAGCGCAACCTTCTTTCCCTTACTTTCCCAACTGAATCTTGTCATAAGCGCATTCGCCGTTTTACTCGAGCCCATTGCGCCGTAATAAAAATACATCTTCATAACAATTCTCCCGATTTAAAAGATATAATGATGTTGATTTGACCTCAACGATACACGGATTGCTTGCGTAGCGTTGCACTCTCGCAATCATACAACAAAAAAAATCGAAACATTGCTGTTTCGAAATAGGGTTGGGCTGTTATATAAAAACAGTAAATAGCCCGTATCGGAATCGAACCGGTGATTTCGCCGTGAGAGGGCGACGTCTTAGCCTCTTGACCAACGAGCCATGAACTGTTTTAGAATATACAGCATAAGTTCCAAAAAAGCAAGTTAGAATTTAAATTTATTTTAAAAAAGTTTTCAGAATATTCTCTAAATCCCAAACAAATCCGTGAGTGAGATCTGGTCGGTTTCGGGAATATCCCCGAGCATCCCAAGTCTTGCCATCGTATCGACAGCCTTTTGAGGTGCCTTTGTGCGAGCCTTAAAGTTTTCCTTTGACGTAAAGGGTCCGCCCTTACATCCTTCATACATAAGGTCGGATGCGGTTTCACCGAGTCCCTGGATCGAGTCGAACGACGGCATTACTTTGCCGTCAACAATCTGAAACGCGTGAGCCTTTGCCTTAAAGATATCGATTTTCGCAAACTCGTATCCTCTCGCATACATTTCAAGCACACTCTTCATGTTCATGTATGTTGTCTCATCCTTGGCCTTTGCGGTATGATTGTCGATCGCATGCTTAATTTCGTTCATGTTCTTAAGGAGCGTCTCTTTTCCGAGACACATAAGCTCATAATCGAAAGCCGCCGCTCTTATTCCGAAGTAAGCCGCATAATAGGCAAGCGGATAATAAACCTTAAACCAAGCCACCCTGAACGCCATCATGATATAAGCCGCGGCATGGGCTTTAGGGAACATGTACTTAATCTTTTTGCATGATCCTATATACCAGTCGGGGACATCGTGTTCACGCATTTCCGCTTCCTGTTCTTCGGTGAGTCCCTTTCCCTTACGCACGCTTTCCATTATTTTGAAAGCGTGTCCCGCCTCAACGTTTTTGTTGATAAGGTAAAGCATGATATCGTCACGCGTGCATATTGCCTGTTTGAGATTGCATGTTCCGCTCTTTATGAGATCCTGGGCGTTGTTTGCATAAACGTCCGTTCCGTGAGAAAGTCCCGAGATTCTTACCATGTCGGAAAAGCAGTCGGGCTTTGTTTCACGAAGCATGTTCATGGCATTGTCGGTTCCGAGCTCGGGAAGTCCGAGGGAACCGAGATCTATTCCGTTTAAGTCTTCCGGTTTTATCCCCATCGCTTCCGTCGAATGGAAAAGCGAAATAACCTTTTTGTCGTCCATCGGAATTGTTTTTGCGTCAATTCCCGTGAGCTCTTCAAGCCTTTTTATCATCGTGGGATCATCGTGACCGAGGATATCAAGCTTCAGCAAATTGTGATCAATCGAGTGATAATCGAAGTGCGTCGTTATGATATTTGATGTCATATCGTTTGCGGGATGCTGAACAGGCGTAAACGTGTCTATGTCTTCACCTACGGGCAAAACCACGATTCCGCCCGGATGCTGGCCCGTCGAGCGTCTCACTCCCACACATCCCATCGACATTCTTTCGCGCTCCGCTCTTCTGTGAACCACACCGTGGTCTTCGTCATATTTCATCGCAAAGCCGTATGCAGTCTTATCCTGAACGGCGCCTACGGTTCCCGCCTTAAAAGTCTGACCTTTTCCGAAAATAACTTCCGTATAATCGTGAGCTTTCGATTGATATTCACCCGAAAAGTTAAGGTCAATATCGGGCTCCTTGTCGCAATTGAATCCGAGGAACGTTTCAAAAGGTATGTCGCATCCGTCTTTTACAAGTTTTTCGCCGCACACGGGGCAAACCGCGTCCGGTAAATCGAATCCGCAAACGGCATTCTTTTGGTATTCCTTTACGATATCCGAATCAAAATCCGAATAATGACACTTCTTACAATAATAATGCGCCGGGAGCGGATTTATTTCGCTTATTCCCGCCATCGTCGCAACAAACGACGAACCGACGGAGCCTCTTGACCCCACAAGATATCCGTCTTCGTTTGACTTCCATACGAGCTTTTGCGCGATGATATACATAACGGAATAACCGTTTTTGATAATCGACGAAAGCTCCTTTTCAAGTCTTGTTGAAACGGGTAAAGGCAATTCATCCCCGTACATCGAATGCGCCTTGTCATGACATATTTTTGTGAGCATCTCTTCGGAATTCTCGATTACCGGCGGACACTTATCGGGGCGCACGGGAGATATTTTTTCGATCATGTCAAAAATCCTGTTGGGATTTTCGATTACAACCTCTTTACACTTTTTGGACCCGAGATACTCAAACTCCGCAAGCATTTCTTCCGTTGTCCTAAAATATAACGGTGCCTGGTTATCCGCATCCTTAAAGCCTTTTGAATGCATGATTACACGCCTGTAAACTTCGTCCTCGGGATTTAAAAAGTGGCTGTCGCACGTTGCGCAAACGGGTTTGTTGTATTTGACGCCGAGCTCGACTATTTTTTCGTTAAGTTCCCTCAAATCGTCCTCGTTTTGAATTTCGGGATATTTTTCATCCTCAATCAAAAACCTGTTGTTTCCTATCGGCTGAATTTCATAGTAATCGTAAAAATCGCAAAGATCCGCTATTTCGTCCTGCGGAGCGTTATTAAGTATTCCCCTGAACAATTCTCCCGCTTCGCATGCGGAGCCTATTATAAGTCCCTCTCTGTGCTCTTTTAACATGCTCTTCGGAATTTTCGGCTGACGCTGAAAATATTCCAAATGGCTCTTTGAAATCATCTTATAAAGGTTTACTCTGCCCGTCTCGTTCTTTATTAAGACAATGCAATGATAAGGATGCATTCTTCTTATCGCATCGACGGTCGGACGGAGATTTTCTTTGACATCGTATAAAGTAATTAAGCCCTTGTTCCGTAATATTTCGCAAAGCTTTTGATAAATAAGCGCCGTGCATTCGGCATCGTCAACCGCCCTGTGGTGATTTTCGAGTGAAACCTTAAGCTCATCCGCAACCGTATCAAGCTTATAATTTTTGAGATTTCCGAGCAGACTTTGCGCAAGCCCCACCGTATCCACAATCGTGGGAGTAAATTTAAGCCCAAGTTCACGCGCAAATCTCTTCACAAATCCCGTATCAAAAGGTGCGTTGTGGGCAACGATTACGGAATCTCCCGCAAAATCCAAAAAGTCTTTGAGCACGACCTCGATTTTGTCGGCATCACGCACCATGTCGTCGTTTATATGAGTAAGCGTGCTTATTTCCGCGGGAATCGGAATTCCCGGATTCACAAAACGGGAAAATCTGTCAACGATTTTGTTGTCCTTTAATTTTACGGCACCGATTTCGATAATCATGTCGGAATTCTTGTTTACGCCCGTTGTTTCTATGTCAAACACGACAGTTTCCGAATCGATTGTTTTGTCGTTCGGATCAGTTACCGTTTCTTTTATGTCATTTACAAGATAAATTTCGCATCCGTAAAGAATCTTAAAGTTTTTTCCTCTTTCCGCGATTTCCGGATCCTTGTTTTTTTCGAGTTTGTCTCTCAAATAGTGATATGCGACCGTAAATCCCTGCACAACGCCGTGATCCGTTATTGCGACACCCTTATGCCCAAAATCGAATGCCGTTTGCACGAGGACACCGGGGTCTATCACCGCATCCATGTCGCTGTAAGTCGTATGCGCATGAAGTTCGATTCGCTTTTCTGTGCTCTTGTCCTGTCTTTGTGCGGCGATATCAGGAATTTGCTTTATGCCGTATATGTCCGACATTTCAAGCTCATTGTCAAACTTATCCGTTCTCGGAACAGCCTTCATCTTGATGCATTTTCCGGGTGCGATATACTTTAAAAGTTCATTTAAGTCTTCCACAAGCGGAAAAAGCTTCGCATAAACGGAATCCGTAAAATCCGTAAACGAGAAACTCAAAATATATCTGTCGCCTTTTCTTGTGAGCTTCGGTTCTTCGACTCTCAAAATCTTTCCGTAAACAACGTATTCCGAAAAGCTTTCTTCCAAATCCGCAAGCTTTGTGACAACCGTGTCTTTGGAATCAAAAGGCTTTCCGTAAAAGATACTCGGATCGTCCTCGTATTTTGTTCTCACAAACTTTGATTTCGGTGCATAAGCACCCTGTTTCTTTGTAAATCCCGAATCGGATTTAGTTATCTCTTTATGATTTTCTCTTAAAGTATTGTCGTTATTGTTTTCTTTGTTAACGTCTTTACCCGGCGCTTTATTTTGCTCTTCCCGGCTCTTTTGTTCTGTTGTATTCTTTATATTCTTATCGCTTGTTTCTTCATTTTCAGATTTTCTGTGTTGATTATCAGTTCCCGATTTCTTATGTTCCCTGTTTCCGGACAAAGCATTATCTTCTTCCTTCTTTTCCTTATGGGCTCTCTCATAAAAAATTTCTTCTTCGGGTGCTTCCTTTTTTTTCTTTGCTTCCTTCCAGTCAAAACGGATATCAAGTTCATACGAAAATCTTTCGGTAAAAACTTCACGCAAAAACTTTGTTATGCTTTTTGCGATTTCGCGGTTCAAAGAACAATCCTCTGAGCCGATTACCATTGCATATGAGCCGTTGTCCTCGCAAAACGAAATTTCGGAATTGTCGAGAAAAATATTATTAAGCCTCGATATGGATTTAAGCTCTTCCAGGATCCCCTGTTTATTCATATTCCATATCGTTTCCGGATTATACATATCGGAAAGCGAATATTTTATGTCAACCGTAAGTTCTTTACCCATTTTCTTAAAATACTGTTCCGAAAGAGCTTCCTTAATTCCGTTTATGTCTCTGTAGGAAATAAGATGCTTTGATAAAAGTACAAGCTTTACGGTGTTATCGTGTTTGTTTGCGACAACTTTTTCCACATCCACATCCGAAAACATCCGTTCAATGTTCTGTTTTACATGCAAATCCGTAAATACATCAAATAAGCTCATTCAATATCCCCAGTAATTCGGGCAAAAGTTCCGTTTCAGGCACACGCTTAAAAATTTCGCCCTTTTTAAATATTATTCCTTCTCCGTTTGCGCCCGCAATTCCGTAATCGGCTTCTCTTGACTCTCCGGGGCCGTTTACGACGCATCCCATAACCGCAATTTTTAAGTCAAGCGGATAATCTTTTACAGCCTCGTTTACCTTTTCGGCGAGGCCGATCAAATCAATGTTTGTGCGCCCGCATGTCGGACACGACACAACTTCGATACCGCCTTTTCTGAGCCCCAGAACCTTTAAGAGCTCATGCGCAGCATAAACTTCGTTTATCGGATCGGCTGTCAGCGAAATTCTTATCGTGTCACCTATTCCTTCGTTTAAAATAAGCGCGAGTCCCGCAGACGATTTTATAAGTCCGCGGCTTAAAGTTCCCGCTTCCGTGATTCCCACATGAAGAGGGTGATTTGTTTTCTCCGCAATCAATTTATGCGCTTTAACGCACATCATTACATCGGACGATTTGATGCTTATTACGAGATTATCGTATCCCATGTCTTCGATAGTTTTTGCTTCTTTTAGGGCGCTCTCCACAAGCGCTTCCGCCGTAACGCCGTTGTATTTTTTTAGAAGTTCCTTTTCAAGCGAGCCCGAATTTACGCCAACCCTGATCGGAATACCGTATTCTTTTGCCGCATCCACGACCATCCGCACCTTGTCAAGCGATCCTATGTTTCCGGGATTTATTCTTATTTTGTCCGCCCCCGATTTAATCGCCTCTATCGCAAGACGGTAATCAAAATGAATGTCCGCAACAAGCGGAATATGAATTTGCTTTTTTATTTCCTTGATCGCGATTGCGGCGTCTCGATTCGGAACCGCAACTCTGATAATATCGCATCCCGCCTTTTCAAGCTTCAATATTTGTCCGACGGTTGCGTTCACGTCTTCGGTCTTTGTGTTTGTCATCGACTGAATCGCAATGGGATTTTTGTTTCCTATCTTTACGTTTCCTATTTTCACTTCATGTGTAAGCATATGTCCTCCCGTTATAAGCGCACAAAAAATATTAAGATAGCCTCATCGATACACGGATTACCGCGTGCCTTACTTTATCAAATAAACAATCTTCTTATGTCGTTAAAGAAGACAAACACCATCAAAAGCATCAAAAGCACAAATCCGATAAGGTTTACGATTCCTTCTAAATTTCTGTTTAACGGCTTTCTTATTATGAGTTCCACCAAAAGGAACAAAAATTTTCCGCCGTCAAGCGCAGGTATCGGTAAAAGGTTCATGACGCCCAGATTTGCCGAAAGAAGCACCGAAATATACATCATTTGAAGAACAACATCAAGCGCCGTTCCGCTCTTTTTTGTTTCGGTATAGGAATCTCCTATCATATCAACAATCGCAACAACACCGCCCACGTCGTCTTTTGTGAGCTGTCCCGTAAAGAGCATTCCGAGATTCTTGATCGTTATCTGAATCCAGTATTTGACTTCGACAAAACTGTATTTTACGACTTCAAGAGCATTTCCCTTATATCTGTAGAGGTTATAATTAAATCCCAACGACCAGGTATCCGAAACAAGCTTAGGCGTCGCAACGATTTCCACCGTCTCGCCGCCACGGCTCAAGACGATTTTTATGTCCGCATCTGTAAGCGGATTTAAATCAAAATAATTTTTAAGTTCACTGCCCGATGAAATTTCCGTACCGTTTACGGATATTATTGTGTCACCGACCGCAGCGCCCGCAAGAATCATCGGGTAATCGCTTTGCAATTCGTTTATTACGGCGCTTTGTTCACCGGAATTATACGTAAATCCGAGCAAATACTTCTTTGTTTTTGCGGGATAAATCACAGTTTCATACTTTTCCCCGTCGCGCTCGTAAGTAATGCTTACCGGTTCTTCCGAAATCCCGTTGTATGTAAAAAATGCGTCAACCTGACGTCCTATCGAAATTTTCGAATTGTTTATCTTTAATATTTTGTCGCCCGCTTCAAGCCCTGCCGTTTCTGCGGGTGAGTTTATGCTGACAGACGTCACCGTCGCAGGGTCATATCCCGCAATTCCGATAATGAACAACGACAAAATAAAGGCAAGAATAAAGTTAAAAAACGGTCCCGCAAGAATGACGCTCATTCTTTGCCAAACGGATTTCGAATAATACGAGCCTTCGAGATTTCTTTCACCGTCCTCATCGGAAACCGTGTCTTCACCAAGCATCTGACACGCTCCGCCGAAAGGCAATATTTTAATCGAATATTTTGTCCCGTGAAATTCCTTGCTCACGATCGAAGGGCCGAGTCCAACCGAAAATTCCACAACCTTGATTCCGTTTTTTTTGGCAAGAAGCATGTGTCCGAATTCGTGGAAAATAACAATAACCGAAAATATAAGTAAAGAAATAATAATACTCATCAAAAAACCTTTCTTAAAGCGTTACAAAATTTTCAAACCTTTTGTTTATTGTATCCTGAATACCGATTATTTCATCAAGGTCGGGATTTTTGATAACTTCGTGCGAATCCATCGCCCGCTTTATGATTTCATAAATATCCGTATAACGGATTTCTTTATTCAAAAACTTTTTAACCGCAATCTCGTTTGCAGCATTATAAACGGTCGGCATCGAACCGCCCGCATTTATTGCATCATACGCAAGCGGAAGCGCCGGGAAATTCTTGTTATCGGGATTATAAAATTTAATTTCCGAAATCGTCCTAAAATCAAGCGTTTTGCCGGTTTCAAGACGTCTTTCCGGATAATAAAGCGCATATTGAATCGGAAGCCGCATATCCGGAGCACCGAGCTCCGCCATGACCGCTCCGTCCGTAAATTCAACCATCGAATGAATTATGCTTTGCGGCTGAATCACAACCTCGATTTGGTCGGGGTTTACATCAAAAAGCCACTTTGCTTCCATCACTTCAAGTCCCTTGTTAACCATTGTAGACGAATCTATGGTTATTTTTTTACCCATCGACCAATTGGGATGCTTAAGTGCGTCTTCGGGCGTAACGAGTTTTAATTCTTCAAGCGTTTTTCCGCGAAAAGGTCCGCCGGATGCGGTTAACAAAATCTTTTTTATTTTGTTTTCTCTTTCACCGTTAAGGCATTGAAAAATTGCCGAGTGTTCCGAATCGACGGGGAGAATTTTAACGCTCTTTTCTTTTGCAAGCGGCATGATAATATGTCCCGCCGTAACAAGTGTTTCCTTGTTTGCGAGAGCAATGTCCTTGCCGCATTTTATCGCTTCAATCGTCGGGCGGATTCCTATCATTCCCACAAATGCCGTAAGAACGATATCGGCGGAACTTATGCACGCACAAGAAATGAGGCCGGAAATACCCGTCACGACCTCACAATTTATATGTTTTTCCTTTAATTTTTTTTGGAGCTCTTTTGCCTTTTCCTCATTAAAAACACAAACAAGCTCCGGAGTAAACTCCAAAATCTGTTCATACAAAAGAGCGATATTCGTGTTTGCGGAAAGCCCCACGACTCTTATATCCTTATACTTTCTTACAACATCGAGAGTCTGTGTTCCGATCGATCCCGTCGACCCGAGCAAAGAAATATTTTTCATAAAACAAAAACCTCTTATACAAAAATCATTCCGAGATAATAAACAAGCGGCGCCACAAATATAATACTGTCAAACCTGTCCATGATTCCGCCGTGTCCCGGTATCAAATGCCCATAGTCTTTTATTTCAAAATTTCTTTTTATTGCCGATGCCGCAAGGTCGCCCGCCTGAGATATAACGGAGCCGCAAGCGCATATTATTATGAGCTCAAGGTAGTCGACAAGCTCTATACTGAAGAAACCGAGCACCGTCTTATATAAAAGTCCCATAAGAACGCTTGCAAGAACGCCGCCCACACAGCCTTCCACGGATTTTTTCGGGGAAAGTACCGGAAAAGCCTTATGTTTCCCGCATGAAATTCCCACAAGATAAGCTCCGGAATCCGATATCCATGAGCATATGAAAACAAGCCATATAATAAATGCCCCGTTTGTAAGCTGCGCCCTTATTTGATAAAGGTAAGAAAGCCCGAGACCTATGTAAATAAGCCCCGAAAATGCCATAAGCACCTGAATTACGGTATACTTTGGGAATTTGATTACCATAATCGCGAACAAAAGTAATAAGTGCAGCATAATAAGCGGCACAAGCAATTCCTTTTTGTCAAAAAACACGGCCGCATAAACGCCCGCAAGCGCAATATAAGAAACAATCGCAACCGTTGACTTATGAACTCCCACAACTCTCATAAATTCCATCATTCCGAATGCTGAAATAAAGATGCATATGAAGAGGCACGGATATCCGCCGGGGATGATTGTCGCAAACGCAATGAGCGTAAGTATTGCGGCGCTTCTTACTCTTATGAGAAGATTCTTGTTTTTCTTGTCGTTATTTACATTCTCGCTCATTTAACTCCTCCAAAGCGTCTGTCACGCGTATTGTAATATTTTATTGCGTCCATAAAATCATTTTTGTCAAAATCCGGCCACAAAACATCCGGAAAATAAAGCTCCGTATACGCGAGCTGCCAAAGCATGAAATTTGAAATTCTTTGCTCTTTGCTTGTACGGATCAACAGATCCGGTGCCGGAATTCCCGCCGTATCAAGGTTATCTTCTATCGTTTTTTTTGTTATTTCGTCGGGATCAAGTATGCCTTCTTTTACTTTTTTTAAAAGCTTTTTAAATGTACGTAATATTTCATCTTGTCCGCCGTAATTTATTGCAATTTGAAATTTAAGTCCCGTATAGTTTTCGGAAGCTTTTTCCGTTTCTTCTATTTTTTTAACGATATCGGGCGACAATCCCGTTCTGTCACCGATAACCCTTATTTTCATATTGTTCTTTTTGGCATTGTTCAGACTGTCCGAAAGATATGTGCGCAACAAATCCATCAGCATATCCACTTCTTCCTTCGGTCTTGACCAGTTTTCCGTGGAAAACGCATAAACGGTGAGGTATTCGACACCCGCATTGTAAGCCGTTTCACATATTTTTTCGACCGCTTTTGCGCCCATTTTGTGCCCCGCGGTACGCGGTAAGCCACGTTTTTTCGCCCATCTGCCGTTTCCGTCAAGAATTATCGCGACATGACGCGGTATTATTAAATTATCCGTATTTTTTTCCATATAAACCTTACATTTTCTGTTTTAAAATATTACAAAGCCATTGTACCGATTGCCGTTCCACACGTAAAAGCAACCGTTTTTTACCCATATTCAAAGAAAGCCACCTGTGCATTATACGACAGGCGGCTATATTTACAACCTGTTTAAAGTCAAATTAAACAGTCATAATTTCTTTTTCTTTTGCTTCGGCAAGCTTGTCAATTTCCACAACACGCTTGTCTGTGGCTTTTTGAATTTCGTCTTCTATTGTTTTTGCTTCGTCGTCGGAAATTTCCGAGCTCTTGTTGAGCTTTTTGATGACATCCATTGCATCACGGCGAATATTTCTTATGGCAACCTTTGCGTTTTCGGCATTCTTCTTGATGTCCTTCGCAAGCGCCTTTCTTCTTTCCTCGGTAAGCTCCGGGAAAACAAGTCTTATAACTTTTCCGTCGTTACCCGGTGTAATTCCGAGATCGGATGCTAAAATAGCCTTTTCGATATCCTTTATAAGCTTTGATTCCCAAGGCTGAATCTGGATAATTCTGGCTTCCGGTACGGAAATGTTTGCAACACCCTGAAGTGCCGTCGGAGTTCCGTAATAGTCAACCCTTATCTTGTCAAGAAGATGCGGATTTGCGCGTCCGGCTCTGATGGATGCAAAATCTTCCTTGAGCACCGCAATCGTCTTTTCCATTTTTTCATCGTAAGCTTTAATTCTGTCGTCCATGATTTTCTCCTTTTATGCTGTAATAATCGTTCCCGAATTTATTCCGCTTGCCGCATTCACGATTCCGTTTTCCGCAAGCAACGAGAAAATAAGAATCGGCATCTTGTTTTCTTTGCAAAGCACCGCCGAAGTCATATCGATAACTCCGAGCTTTTTGTCGATAATCTCGTCAATCGGCATGATATCATACTTTTTGGCATTCGGATTTTTGTGCGGATCGCTGTCATAAACACCGTCAATCGCCTTTGCCATCAGGATAATATCACATTCAAGCTCTATTGCACGAAGCGATGTTGCGGAATCCGTCGAAAAGAACGGATGTCCCGTGCCTCCCGCAAGGAAAACGACTTTGTTTTGATTTAAATCCGAAACGCAATCGTCTTTGTTAAAAATCTTTGTTATTCCGCCACACTCGAAAGGAGTGTAAATTGCGGTTGACAAACCGAGATAACGGAAAATGTCACCCACATAAATGCAATTCATGATCGTTGCAAGCATTCCGATCTGGTCTGCCTTATATCTGTCAATCGTTTCGCTTGTGCGTCCGCGCCAAAAATTGCCTCCGCCGATTACAATCGCAACCTGAACACCGCTTTTTACAAGCTTCTGTACCTGTTTACCCACTTTTATGCATGTTTCTTCGTCAAAGCCTGTTTTTTTGTCACCGGCAAGTGCTTCACCGCTGAGCTTTAAAAGAACTCTTTTATATTTTGCCATTACAATTTTCCTTTATCGTATTTTAATCTTAATAATGCACGGATCGATGCGCATTTTGCATTCCCGCAACTATTCGAAAATAGAATCGACATTAAGATCGGCATATGTAAGCGAGCAGAAACCGTCAAGAATTGCTCCGTTGTTCATTTGCACGGATTTTGCCTTTATGTTGCCCTTAATGATTGCCGTTGAATCAAGCACAACGGGTCCGTTTACATCGATTTCCCCCTTAACCGCGCCCGCAAAAACGGCGGATGTAGCTGTAACGTCGCCGATCACAATCGTTCCTTGGCTGATTTTAACGCATCCCTCGCATGTGATTGTTCCTTCAAGACGATCGGTGTTTACAAAAACTTCCGAAGCAATCGAATTTCCCACAACATGACCGGAAATCGAAAGCTTTCCGAGACACTCAATATCTCCGTTGATTGTTCCCATTACGTCAAGCGAACAATCGGAAATAATGGAACCGTTGATTGTCGTACCCTTTGTGATAACCGTAACCTGTGTGGAATCCGTAGCTGATGCATCCTTAAAATCCTTTGCGCGCTTTTCCGCAATATCGGGCATCGTTTTTGCGATAACAGGTTCTTCTTTTCTTTCTTCTTTATTATCGGATACCTTTTCTTCGGAATCTTCAAGAATACTTTCCAAAAGTTCTGTATCAATCTCGGATGCGTCTATTTCCTCATCCTGAATATCAAAAAGATCGTTTGCGCCGTTTTCGGCATTATCGTTGCTAAGCTGATTCTTAGCATCACTGAACAAGCCCATGGTAACCCTCCGTTTTTTTATTTTTTATAAATATAACACATAATCGTTTTTTTGAAAACAAAAAGTAAGCAAAACATAAAAAAATCCGCATGTATTTTTTTCAAAAACATGCGGATATAAATCACAATTTAATTAAATGCGTCTGCGGCAAGAGTTACGTTTAAAGTTCTCTCGTTGCCCGTATTCTCGGCATTTATATTCTTGTTTTCCTTCTTTGCCTTACGTTCCTTAAAGAATTCCATTGCAACCTGCGGGAAAAGTGCATACGAAAGCACATCTTCTTCCTGTTCGATGTAGTCTTTACATTCTTCGCGGAACTTGTCAAGCTGAGGCGGAATCAAATCTGCCGGACGGCATGTAATCGGCACCTTGTCGCCGATTGCTTTCTTTTGAACCTCGGGGTTGAACGGCTTAACCGTCTTTCCGAATTCACCCGACAAAATCTTCTTTGATTCCTTTGTTATCATCTTGTAGCGTTCACCGGAAAGTACGTTAAGCACTGCCTGTGTTCCGACGATCTGTGATGAAGGAGTAACAAGAGGCGGCTCACCGAAATCCTTACGAACGTTCGGGATTTCCTTCAAAACTTCTTCGTACTTGTCTTCGGCATTTGCTTCCTTAAGCTGCGATACAAGGTTTGAAAGCATTCCGCCCGGAACCTGATAAAGAAGCGTCTGGATATTTACACCGAGAACCTTAGGATTCAGAAGTCCGTTCTTTAAAACTTCTTCACGGTAAGGTCTGAAATATGCTGCAATCTCTTCGAGGAGATTCGAATCGAGACCTGTGTCGTAAGGTGTTCCCTTAAATGTTTCAACCATTACTTCCGTAGCGGGCTGTGAAGTACCCATGGAAAGCGGGCTCATTGCGCAGTCGATAACGTCGGCACCGGCTTCAACAGCCTTTAAATATGTCATCGAAGCGACACCCGAAGTGTAATGCGTATGAATCTGAAGAGGGATTTTCGATCCCGACTTGATTGCGGAAACAAGCTCCGTTGCCTTGTAAGGAACAAGAAGTCCCGCCATATCCTTTATGCAGATGGAATCCGCGCCGAGTTCCTCAACATCGTGAGCAATCTTTTCCCAATACTCAAGCGTATAAGCGTCGCCGAGAGTATAAGAAAGCGCAATCTGTGCGTGACCGCCTTCCTTTTTGGCTGCCTTTACGGCAGTTTCAAGGTTACGGAGATCGTTGAAGCAGTCAAAAATTCTTATTATGTCAATACCGTTTGCAATCGATTTTTGAACAAAGTATTCAACAACATCGTCCGCATAGTGATTGTAACCGAGGATATTTTGACCTCTGAAAAGCATTTGAAGCTTTGTGTTCGGAAGACCTTTGCGAAGAGCACGAAGTCTGTCCCAAGGATCTTCTTTTAAGAATCTGAGGCAAGCATCAAACGTTGCACCGCCCCAGCACTCGATCGAGTGATATCCTACCTTGTCCATCTTGTCGAGAATGGGAAGCATTTCGGACAAAGGCATTCTTGTTGCAATAAGCGACTGATGGGCATCACGGAGAATTGTCTCCGTAATACCTACAGGTTTTTTCTTTATGTCAGCCATAATTCTTTACCGTTCCTTTCGATTAGACGCCGAATATTGCCATGAATACACCCGCAACAACGGCTGTACCGATAACACCGGCAACGTTCGGTCCCATTGCATGCATGAGAAGGAAGTTTGTGGGATCCTCTTTTGCGCCGACTTTCTGAGATACACGCGCCGCCATGGGAACCGCAGATACACCTGCCGAACCGATAAGAGGATTTATCTTGCCGTGTGTGAGCTTGCACATAAGCTTACCGAGCAATACACCGCCCGCCGTACCGAATGCAAAAGCAACAAGTCCAAGGATAACGATCTTGATTGTTGTCATCTGAAGGAAGTTTTCCGCACTTGTCGAAGCACCTACGGATGTACCGAGCATGATAACAACGATATACATGAGTGCGTTTTCGGCTGTCTCGGCAAGCTGCTTTACAACTCCGCATTCCTTGAAAAGGTTACCGAGCATGAGCATACCGATAAGAGGAGCCGTCGAAGGAAGAAGAAGGCTTACAACAACGGTAACAACGATAGGGAACAAAATCTTCTCAAGCTTTGAAACTTCACGGAGCTGATCCATTCTGATCAAACGTTCTTCCTTTGTCGTAAGAAGCTTCATGATGGGAGGCTGAATGATCGGCACAAGTGACATGTATGAATATGCCGCTACCGCAATGGGTCCCATGAGTTCGGTCTGCTTTAATTTTCCCGCAAGGAAAATCGATGTGGGGCCGTCTGCACCGCCGATGATCGAAATGGCTGCCGCAGCGGGGCCGCTGAATCCCATAAGAACCGCAAGGAAATATGCGACAAATATACCGAGCTGAGCGGCTGCACCGAGCAAAAAGCTCTTGGGATTTGCGATCAGGGGACCGAAGTCCGTACCGGCACCGACACCAAGGAATATAAGTGACGGGAAAATTGCCCATTCGTCAAGTTTAAAGAAATAATACAAAAGTCCGCCGGCACTCTCAACGCCCGTTTCCGGATCTACGGAAGGCGCTGCCATAATGTCCGGATAAATATTTACAAGAAGCATACCGAACGCGATCGGTATAAGAAGTAAAGGCTCAAATCCGTGCTTTATTCCGAGATAAAGAAACAAAAGAGCCACAAGAATCATAACGTAGTTGCCCCAATAAAGATTCGCAAAGGCTGTCTGATTCCATAAGTTTATTAAGGTTTCACTTATGTTCATTTAGATGCTCCTTTTCTTACTTAAGTGTGGCAAGAACCGTACCTGTTTCAAATTTATCGTTTACAGATACGTTTATTGATGCAACAACACCGTCCTGCATTGCAACAAGATCGTTTTCCATCTTCATTGCTTCAAATGTGATAACGGGCTGACCCTTCTTTACGGCTGTGCCGACGGGAGCCTTGATTGCAAGAACCTTTCCGCCCATGGGAGCCTTAAGCTGAACTGCGCCCTGATTACCTGCGGGAGCGGCTGCGGCTGCGGGTGCAGCTGCAGGAGCGGCTGCCTTGGGAGCGGAGGCTGTAGCCACGCCCTCACCGTTTCCTTCTTCAACAGTTACAGCATAAACATTTCCGTTAATTGTGATTGTGTAGTTTTTCATTTTGTCCTCCAAAATTTAAAATAAATTTTTTTAAGAAATTTTTCTTACGGAACGCACTACCATTCCGTTTTTAAAGGAATTGCCGCGTGCTTCCTCGTACTCGCTTATTGCTGCGGTAATAATTGCCGTAAGCTCGTAGTTGTCGACGGAAAGCTCATTGGATGCGGGTGCGGATGTAACCGTGTCATCGTTGTTTTCCGGCTTCTTTTCAAGCTTTCCCACATATTTGAGTAAGGAAATCACAAAGCTTATGAAAATAAGTGCCGCAAATACAACAACAAGTCCGACTATCGAATTCACACCGACTTCCGCAAGCGGTCCCTTTACGGATTCCCACCACGTTGCAGCAACAATTGTGCTTGTCATGTTGTTTGCCTCCTATTTGTATAAATTTTATGGTTTTTTAGGAATTTTTTAATGCATTTTTACCGTCAAAACCAATTTTCTCGCAATTATAATTGTAGCACCTTGACAAAAAAAACACAAGCAATAAATAAAAAAATAACGAAGTGCTTAAATACTTGTTTTGCACTTCGTTATAAAATAAAAATTAAATCTTAATCCGGGCCCAAAATCGTAATCGCCGCGTTTATATTTTGCGTATTGAATCCCTTCCTGTAAAGCTTTGCGAGAAATTTTTGTTTTTCCGAATACGAATACGAATCGAATTTTTCGCCCGTCATGCCCGATTTTTTTAAGAAATTAAGTATCGCCGTGACCTCCGGATTCTGTTTTTCATTTTCATCCGCAATATCTTCACAATCTTCTTTATAAAACTCATCCATCGCTTCGGTTATAAGTTCATCGGAAAACATTTTCTTTTTTAACGCAAACACGATTTGCATACGGCTTTTGGATTTTTTCAGCGATTTTATTACGTTTTCCGCAATTCTCATATCGTCAAGATAATGAAATCCGTCAAGATATGCGATAATATCGTTAACCAGATTATTGTTAAATCCGTCGTCCGAAAGCTTCTGTCTTAATTCTTCCCGCCCGTAGTCTTTTTTTACGAGAAGATTCATTGCACGCTTTTTTCCGTATTTCAGCATTTCCTTATAAAGGATATCATATTCCCGATCTTCTGTTTCCTTTGATTCGGTATTTATCATGCCTTTATAAACAACAATAAAATCGCCGTCGTCAAATTCAATTTTTATTTTGGATTTTGAAAATTCCGTTACACTTATTATATTATGCATGAATTCCCCGGTTACTTATTGTCCGCGTCCTTTGCGGAATCGTCCGCAAATCCGTATTTTTCGCGTACGCGTTTTTCGACTTCTGCCATGATTTCCGGATTTTGTTCAAGGAATGCTTTTACGTTTTCCCTGCCCTGACCTATCTTTTCGTCGTTATACGAGAACCATGCACCGCTTTTAACGATAATGTTTTCCTGTACGGCAAGATCCAAGATGTCACCCGACTTTGAGATTCCCTTGCCGAACATGATATCAAACTCGGCTTCCTTAAACGGCGGCGCAACCTTGTTCTTTACAATCTTGATTTTTGTCCTGTTTCCGATTACGTCTCCGCCCGATTTGATCGACTCGGTGCGTCTTACGTCCATTCTTACCGAAGCATAAAACTTTAACGCTCTGCCGCCCGTGGTTGTTTCGGGATTTCCGAACATAACGCCGAGCTTTTCGCGAAGCTGATTTATAAATATTACAATGCAATTCGAACGGCTGATTGCAGCCGTAAGCTTACGGAGAGCCTGAGACATAAGTCTCGCCTGAAGTCCCATATGGGAATCACCCATGTCTCCTTCGATTTCTGCCTTCGGAACAAGTGCCGCAACCGAGTCGACGATTATGATGTCAACAGCTCCCGAGCGAACCATTGTTTCCGTAATTTCAAGTGCCTGTTCTCCGTTGTCGGGCTGAGAAATATAAAGATTGTCGATATCTACGCCTATGTTCTTTGCATATACGGGGTCAAGCGCATGCTCGGCATCGATAAATCCCGCAATACCTCCGCGCTTTTGTACCTCCGCAACCATATGAAGAGCAACGGTCGTTTTACCGGACGACTCGGGACCGTATATTTCAACTATTCTTCCCTTCGGAACGCCTCCCACACCGAGTGCTATGTCAAGCGAAAGAGAGCCCGTCGGAACAGCTTCCACATTCATTGCTCCCGAATCGCCGAGCTTCATAACCGATCCCTTGCCGTATGCTTTTTCTATTTGAGCAAGTGCGGCATCAAGTGCTTTTAATCTTTCGGCATCTGCCATAATATTTTGTCTCCTTCATTTATAATATTGTTTCGTTTTTTGTGATTTTGGTGAATAAATTTTATCAAATCACTTTCACGATTACAAGAACAATAACACTTTCGATGTGTAAAAAAACGGGCATGTATTTTGTGCATTATGCACAAATATGTGAATCGTCAAAAAAATTCCGATTCTTTGTTCTTTTACGAAAACAATCCGTCGACGTAGCTTTCCGGATCAAATTTTATGAGACTCTTAATGTCTTCACCCACACCGATATACTTTATCGGCACCGACAATTCCGACTGGACGGCAATCGCGATTCCGCCTTTTGCCGTACCTTCAAGCTTCGTGATTATAATACCGGTAACGGGCGCAACCTCGTTAAACTCACGCGCCTGGACAAGCGCGTTTTGCCCCGTCGTACCGTCAAGAACGACAAATGTTTCTCTTTTTGCCTCAGGATATTCACGTTTTATTATTCTGTCGATTTTTCCGAGTTCGTCCATCAAATTCTTTTTATTTTGCAAACGTCCCGCGGTATCCACAATCAAAATATCCGTATTTCTTGCCTTTGCCGCATTTAAAGCATCAAACACAACAGCAGCGGGATCCGCATTTTCGTGTTCTTTTATTACGGGAACGTCGGCGCGTCTTCCCCACTCCGAAAGCTGTTCGATTGCTGCCGCACGGAATGTGTCCGCGGCGCAAATAAGAACATTTTTCCCTGATTTTTTAAGCATATAGGCAAGCTTTCCGACGGCGGACGTTTTTCCGACACCGTTCACTCCGATCATCATTATGACCGTAGGACCGTTTTCAAAATCGTATGCGTCGGCCGGCACATGCATTTGTTCTTTTATCGAATCGATGAGCAATTGCTTGCATTCGGCCGGCTTATAAATCTTTTTTTCCTTTACCTTTTTCTTGAGCGCTTCAACGATTTTTTCTGTCGTATTTACGCCCACATCCGCCATAACAAGCGTTTCCTCTATCTCTTCGTAAAAATTGTCGTCTATTATTTCCGCTCCCGTAAAAAAAGCGGCAAGTCTTCTGAATATTCCCATGTTGCTCCTAGTTTGAAAGTGAATTTTCGATAAGGCTCACGGAAACAAGCGCGGAAACTCCCTTTTCCTGCATTGTAATTCCGTAAAGCGCATCCGCCTGCGCCATTGTGCCTCTTCTGTGCGTAATGACAATAAATTGCGTATTGGCGGTAAGCTTATGAAGATACTTTGCGAATCTTCCGACGTTGCTGTCGTCAAGCGCCGCCTCTATTTCGTCAAGAAGACAGAAAGGCGAAGGCTTTAAGGACTGTATCGCAAACAAAAGCGCAATTGCCGTAAGCGCCTTTTCTCCGCCCGAAAGCATCATCATGTTTTGAAGCTTTTTCCCCGGCGGCTGCGCATTTATGATAATTCCCGTCGTAAGCACATCCTCATCGGGCGAAAGTTCGAGCGTACCTTGTCCGCCCCCGAACATTTCCTTAAATACCCTGTCAAAGCCCTCCTTGATAAGCGAAAACTTTTCTTCGAACTGCTTTCTCATTTCATTTTCGAGATCGACGATAATATTCTTAAGCTTTTCTTCCGCAGCGACGATATCCTCTTTTTGTGTTGAATAAAGTGTATATCTCTCCGAAATTTCCTTATATTGCTCGATTGCGTTAACGTTTACGTCACCGAGCGCCTTGATTCCCGATTTTATTTCGGAAACACCGCGCTTCACGGCATTGTAATTTCCGAGACTTTCGTCCTTCTTTTCGAGAGCCGCATCAACCGTTATCTCATACTCGCTCCACATATAAGAGCATTGTTCGTCGATGGCTTCCGAAACTCTCGATATCTGCTGGTCGATACGGAACGAATCCTTTTCGAGTGCGGCAAGTTTTTTGGATAATTCCTCGTGAAGAGCAAAAATGTCCTTGTGTCCCTTTGAAACAGAGGCTTTTTTGTCTTCCGTTTCGGAAATAAGCGCGTCAAAGTCCGAAATATCGTTTTTCCACTTTGCGATATTTTGATGTGCGGTCAAAATGTCGTTTTCGATTTCTTTAAGCGTTTTTGCGGCTTCTTCCATGTTTTGGGAAAGCTCTTCCGTATCCGAATCTATTTTTTCGATTTCACCCTTAAGTCTTTCGACGGTTTCATCGATAAACGATATCGACTGCATGATTCCCGCCTGCTCCACACGCAACGATGCGTTCTTTTCGTTTGAATATCTTTCGAGAACCCGTTCTTCTTCGAGCTTATGGTTAAACTTGTCGATTTCATCGTTTATCTTCGTTTTTTTATCCTTGTTCTCCGATAACTTTGTGTCAAGTAAATCCTTGCTATCGTTGTTTTCGGAGATTTTTTTGTCCAAATCCTTAATTTCAAGCTCCGTTACGGAGAAAGATTCCTTGCTTTCCTTTAAACGCTCTTTTTCCTTTTCAAGGTTCAGCATAACCGTATTTTGCTTGATCGTAAGCTTTTGGAGCTCGTTTTGCATTTCCGCGATTTCGGATTTTAATTTGTCGCGCTTTTCCTTAAAGCCGTCCTTTTCGCGTGTGAGTGCATTTACTCTTCCCACAAGCACGCTTACCTTTTTGGCTGCTTCATCCATTTCACGCTTACGTCCGAGGAGATTCGAATTGTTTTTGTAAGCACCTCCCGAAAGCGAACCGCCGGGATTAAGCTGCTCCCCCTCAAGCGTAACTATTCTAAGCGAGTAGTTGTTTCGTTTTGCGAGCTTAAGCGCATTGTCGATATTGTCTACAACGATAATACGTCCGATCAGGTACTTAATAACATCGAGATATTCCTTTGATGTTTTTACGAGCTTGTTTGCGTATCCTATAACGCCTTCCGACGAAAGAATATTGTTGTCTTCAGGAGTCTCCTTTACGGTAATCGAATTAAGAGGCAAAAAAGTCGCACGTCCGAATTTGTTAGTTTTAAGGAATTCGATCATCCTTTTTGCGGTTGCTTCGTCACGTGTTACGACATTTTGTATACTGCCGCCGAGTGCCGTTTCTACAGCTGTCTCATATTTTTCCTGTACTTCGATAATGTCCGCTACAACGCCAACTATACCCGGATACTTCGGCTTTTGTTCCATTATCTTTTTGACACTTATTCCGTATCCTTCGTAGCGCTCGGAAAAATCTTTTAATGCTCCTACCCTTGACTCAAGTTCTATTTTTTCCTTTTGAAATCTTTCAAGGAAAACATTTGTTTCGTCAAGTTTTTCTTTTAAAGAGGCACTTTCCGATTCTCTTGACGAGATTCCGTTCTTTAATTCCTCGGTTCTCTCATCGATTTCAGAAAGCTCGCGGTTATATGTTTCAACCGCCGTTTCGTATTCCGTTTCAAAGTTCTTTTGATTTAAAACCTTCTTTGTGAGCTCCGCTTTCCTGATCGAAATTTGCTCATTTAATGTTTCATATTTTTGCTTTTCTGTTTTAATCTTTGTATCGTCTTCGTTTATGTCGGCAATTTCTATATTCAGCTTTTCGATTTCCGAATTGTATTCGTCTATTTTCTTATGAATATCGTCTATTTCGTCATACGAATTTTGATGATCGCTCTTTAATTTCGTAAGCTCTTCGTTTTTCTCCGCACGTATACCGTTTTGCTTTTCAATTTCCGCTTTTTTGTTTTCTTTGTCGAACGAGAGCACTTCTTTTCTGTGCTCATACTCTATGTTATTTTTAAGAACGGAATTCTTCTTTTCTTCCATGAGACGGATTTCACCGTCGCATTTTTCCGCCATAACAAGAATTTGGTTCTTTTGCTCACGTGTCTCGTCAAGTTTTTTTGTGTATTCCGAAATCTCGTTTTCAAGTCTTTCGTATTCGTTTTTCGAATTTTCGTATTCCGTTTGAACATTCGAAATATCGTTTAAAATAATGTCTTTATTTTTTACCGCCTCGTTTTTCTGGTCGGTATTTTTATAATAATCAAAAAGGAAAAGATTAATCTCGTAGTTCTTTAAGTTTTCCTTAAGACGCAAATATTCTTTTGCCGTCTCCGACTGCTTTTCAAGAGGTCCGACCTGTTTTTCTATTTCCGAAAGTATGTCGGTGATTCTGGAAAGATTTAAGTGTTCTTCTTCGAGCTCCTTCTCGGCCGCAGCTTTTCTCTTTTTATATTTTACTATTCCCGCGGCTTCGTCAAAGAGTTCGCGTCTTTCTTCAGGTCTTCCCGACAATATCTTTTCGATTTGACCCTGACCTATTATCGAATATCCTTCTTTTCCTATTCCCGTATCAAAAAAGAGTTCCTGCACGTCACGAAGTCTGCAATTGTTTCCGTTGATTAAATATTCGCTTTCACCGGACCTGTAAACACGTCTCGCAACCGTTACTTCCGAATAATCAAGGTTAAGTGCTCTGTCGGAGTTATCAAACGTTATCGCAACATATGCGTATCCCATCGGCTTTCGCATCTGGGTTCCCGCAAAAATTACGTCTTCCATTTTCGTTCCCCGAAGCTGCTTTGCGCTCTGTTCTCCGAGAACCCATCTTACGGCATCCGCAACGTTGCTTTTGCCCGAACCGTTCGGTCCGACAATCGCCGTTATTCCGTTATTGAATTTAAAAACAATTTTATTTGCAAACGATTTAAAACCGTTGATTTCTATGGATTTAAGATACATTTGGTGGTTATCCTTGACTTAACTTAATTTTAATTTCAAAAGCGTTTTGTATGCCGCATCCTGTTCGGCCGCTTTTTTGGAGTGACCGGTTCCGGTTTCCGCTTCCTTTTGACCGATAAAAGCCTTCGAAACGAATGTTTTGTCGTGATCGGGACCGGATTCCGATATGATTTCGTATTTAACCGCGGACTTTAAATTATTTTGAACAAATTCCTGAAGTATTGTCTTACTGTCGTGGAACAAAGCCTTTTTTTCTATATCGTTTAAAACAAAACGATCGATAAACTTCTTTGCATTCTCCAGTCCACCGTCCAGATATATTGCGCCTATTACCGCTTCAAACGCGTCCGACACGATTGAATCCCTGTATCTTCCGCCGTTTTTTTCTTCGCCGACACCGAGATCCAAAAATTCGGAAAGCGAGATTTCCTTTGCGTCATGAGCGAGTGACATTTCGCACACAAGGCTCGACCTGAGCGTTGACATTTTTCCTTCCGGATAATCCGGAAAGTTTTTATACAGGTATTCACTTGAAACAAGCTCCAAAACGGCATCTCCGAGGAACTCGATTCTTTCGTTCGATTCGGTTTTGTTGACCGTTCTCTCGTTTGCGCACGAGCTGTGCGTAAGCGCAAGCTTCAAATAATTTATATCCTTAAATTCATATCCTATATTCTGTTCAAAAGAATTCAGATCGTTGTTTTTGTTCATGTCTTTTACAATTCTCCGGCCTTAAAAAAACGACACTTAAGTCTTACGACTTAAATTCATAAGACAAAAGTGTCCGTTTGCATAAAGTTCGATATAATTCTCAATCAGTCTTCGTTCTTAACGACTTTTTTGATTTCTTCCACGGCATCGTTTACGGTAACAATCTTTTCCGCAGCATCGTTCGGAATTTCAATGTCAAATTCATCCTCGATACCCATGATAATTTGAAATACATCAAGCGAATCAGCTCCAAGATCCTCAACAAATGTAGACTCGAGGGTTATTTCGCTCTCATCGATACTGAGTACCTCGCTGATTATTTTTCTGATCTTTTCAAATTCCATACTAAATTTCCTCCTGTGAATTTGTAATAATGCTTTCTTTAATCTTCTCGTTTATTTTTTGCTCGCTGAATGTAACGGCCTGAGCGAGAGAATTTTTAATTTCTTTTGCGGTTGCGTTGCCGTGTGTCTTTAAAACAAGTCCGTTAAGTCCGAGTAACGGTGCGCTTCCGTATTCATCCGATTTAAGTTTTTTGAGCGTCTTTTTTAACGAGGGCTTTACAAGCAAAGCTCCGATTTTTGATCTCAAATTCGTATAAAAACTTTCCTTTATCATCTTCATGAGTGCCTTTGACGTACCCTCATAAAGCTTTAGAATAACATTTCCGACAAATCCGTCACATACAATTACGTCCGCATATCCGTTCGGAATTTCGCGCGCCTCGATATTGCCTATAAAATTTATATCTTTACATTCTTTCAAGAGCTTGTATGTTTCTTTTACGAGCTGGTTTCCTTTTTCTTCCTCAAGTCCGATATTCACGATTGCGACACGCGGATTTTTTATGCCCGTAGTATTTTCAAAATAAACGGATCCCATTTTCGCAAATTGAACAAGATGGTCGGGTCTTGCTTCCGCATTCGCACCGGAATCGACAAGAAGCGAATTTCCCTTTACGGTCGGAAAGAATGTCGCTATAGGCGGACGTTCGACGCCCTTTATTCTGCCAACTATTGCGAGCGCTCCGACAAGCACCGCGCCCGTACTTCCCGCCGACAAAAAAGCATCGGCGTTCTTTTCTTTTACAAGCTTAAGCCCCACAACAATCGAGGAATCTTTTTTCCTTCTGATCGCATTAACGGGCGACTCTTCGCATGTTATTATTTCAGCGGCATTTACGACTTCAATGCCGTCATTTTCGTATTCATACTTTGATAATTCCGTCAAAAGCTCGTCTTTAAGTCCGACAAGCTTGATTTTTATGTTTAATCCCGAGTTTACGGCATCAACACAACCTTTAACGATTTCTGCAGGCGCATTGTCACCGCCCATACCGTCAACCGCAACAATTATTTTGTCACTCATCACGCCTCCGAATTTAAGTTTATTTCTTTCTGTAGAAGAACGACTTGGCCGTGGAATAATTAAGTGTATAAGACTGAATTATCTGTTCCGTCGAACCCACAAAAAGCAATCCGTCTTTCTTTAACGCTTCGTTGAATTTTTTGTAAATATCGATTTTTGCTTCTTCGGTAAAATAAATAAGCACATTTCTGCAAACTATCAGGTCGCAATCTTTCGGATAAGGATCCTGTAAAAGATTTGCGTTTTTAAATTCGACGCATCTTTTGATTTCGTCGGAAATTTTATATGTGTACTCATTGACCTGCGTAAAATATTTTTTGAAAAATTCGGGCGGTACACATCTTAAGCTTTTGTCGATATACAATCCCGCTTTTGCTTTTTCTATAACCTGTTTGTCGATATCGGTCGCAAGAACCTTTATCTGGGAAAGAGGAAGATATTTCGACAACATCATGACAATCGTATAAGGCTCGTCACCCGTGGAACATGCGGCACTCCAAATTTTGGGGCTCTTTGTCTTCGCAAGAATTTCGGGAAGAAGCTCGTGCTCCAAAATATCCCACTGTTCGGGATTGCGGAAAAACTCGGAAACATTGATCGTTAAGTAATTCACAAACTCTTCGAACAAATTTCTGTCCTTCTTTATCGCCGCAACATAATCCTTATAGGTCGTAATGCCGTTTTTCATGATAAGAGAATCGATACGTCTGCGCATCTGTTTTTCTTTGTAGGCATTAAGATCTATCTGGGTAAGGATAAATATTTCCTTTTTAAATGATTCATAATCGTCCATATCCACAGCGCGAAACTTATCCGCTCTCCTTCTTGGGATTGTGATAAACATAAAACAAACGGAGGTGCGCTCCGATGACCGCTTGTCGGGGCCTAAAGTCGGAATAGCACCTCCGAATCTAATCGAGTTTTAATTATTCGGCATCTGCGGGAGTCTCTTCCGCATTTTCAGCTTCTTCGTTCTCGGCATCCTCTTCGAGTTCTCTGATGCTGAGTGAAATCTTCTTCTCGTCGTAATTGAAGTCAACGATCTTTGCGGTAACTTCCTGACCTACCTTAAGTACGTCCTGAGGCTTCTCGATTCTCTTCTTGGAAATCTGAGAAACATGAAGGAGTGCGTCAACACCGGGTACGATTTCAATGAATGCGCCGAAGTCTGTCATTCTTGCAACTTTTCCGACAATAACGTTTCCGATTGCGAAATCCTCATCGGCATTTGCCCAAGGATTCTGATCGGGGAACTTCATCGAAAGAGCAATCTTGTCACCGGAAATTTCCTTGATGAATGCTCTTACGTTGTCGCCGGGCTTGAAAATCTTCTTCGGATTTTCGATTCTGCCCCATGACATCTCGGAAATGTGAAGAAGTCCGTCAACTCCGCCTATATCAACAAATGCGCCGAAATCCGTAACGTTCTTTACAACGCCTTCAACGGTATCGCCGACTTTGATTCTCGCAAAAAGCTCCTGCTTCTTTGCTGCCTTCTCGGCTGCAACGATTTGCTTTCTGTCGCCGATAATTCTTCTCTTCTTGGGATTGAACTCGGTCAAAACAAATTCGATTTCCTGATCCTTGTACTTTGAAAGATCCTTTTCATATACATCCGAAACAAGTGATGCGGGAATAAAGATTCTTGTTTCGTCAATAACAACAATAAGGCCACCGTTTAAAACTTCGGATACTTTACCCTTAAGTACGGTCTTGTTGTTAAATGCTTCCTCGAGAACCTTGCTTGT
Organism: uncultured Lachnospiraceae bacterium; assembly: GCA_964653855.1. Classification (GTDB taxonomy): domain Bacteria; phylum Bacillota; class Clostridia; order Lachnospirales; family Lachnospiraceae; genus RGIG3528. The sequence goes on along the minus strand of CAZZFV010000001.1, from coordinate 115,916 downwards.
ACGCTCTGCCGCAAGTCTCTTGTACGATGCGAGAACCTGTCCCTCGCGATCGTCAACCTTTAAGATCTTGACGGTCATAACATCGCCGACATTAACACACTTTGTTAAGTCAACGTTAGGAGTGTTTGTGTACTCGCCGCGTGAAACGGTTGCGTCGGACTTGTAGCCGATGTTTAAGATGATTTCGTCTTCTTTTACACCGATAACCGTACCTTCAACAACCTGACCGGTATGTACTGTCTTAAAAGACTCCTCCATTAATTGTTCAAAACTTTCTTCCATAACAGTAAGAACCTCCGTGATTAAATTTTTTGGGGTCGATGCCCCGGCAGTAATACCTACGCAGCAGAAAGATTTAAATTGATTTAAATCCAGGTCAACAAGTTTCTGTATAAAGTAAGTACTAGCGCATTGCCGTTTGCATATTTCAAACAGCTTACGTGTGTTAGAACTTTTTGTGCTTCCGATAACTATCATCGCATCGTGCGTTTGGGCCATTTCAAACGCTTCCCTTTGACGTTCCTCGGTAGCGGAACAAATTGTATTCATAACAGATATATAATAAATGTTCTTTTTTAAAATTTCAACTGTTTCTTTAAAAATCTTTTGATTAAATGTTGTTTGGGACACCACAACATACTCTTGATCCTTTTCGGGAACAAATTTAAGAGCCTCTTCGGGATTTTGGATAACTGTGGCCTTTCCTTCACACCATCCCGAAATTGCCATGACTTCCGGATGATTTTTGTCGCCGATTATGATTATTCTTTTGTTTTTCTTCGATTCTTCGTAAACTATGTTATGAATTTTTTTCACAAACGGGCAGGTTGCGTCGATTATTTCATGACCTGAAGAATTAAGTAAGTCGTTGTCCGCCTTCGAAATTCCGTGAGACCTTATTATTATCGTGCCTTTCGGTGCCGAGTACGCATCTTCAACGGTTTCTATTACCGTGATTCCTTTTTGCTCAAACTCGTTTACAACAGTTTCGTTGTGAATTATCGGTCCGAATGTATATACTTTTTTACCTTCGGCGGCATTTTTTAAAACAGTGTCAACCGCACGCTTTACGCCGAAGCAAAAGCCCGCCGTTTTTGCAACATCGATTTTCATGTTTTATATTCCTCTGTCACGTGCGATTTCAAGTATTTTTTCGACAACCTCGTCTATCGACATATCGGTCGTGTCGACCGTAATCGCATCATCCGCACACTTAAGCGGCGAATTTTCGCGGTGAGTGTCACGGTAATCTCTTTCTTCTATTTCCTTTTCGATTTGTTTTAAATCGCACTCAATGCCTTTTTCCGTGAGTTCCTTAAATCTTCTTTCAGCCCTTTTTTCTACGGAGGCGGTAAGAAAAATTTTTACGCGCGCCTCGGGGAGTACAACCGTTCCTATGTCTCTTCCGTCCATAATCACGGGTTTTACAGCGGCAAGATTTTGCTGGAGCGCAACCATCTTTTTTCTGACGGAGCCGAGAGTGGAAATCGATGACGCTTTATCTCCCACTTCCTGAGTTCTTATAAGACCGTTTACGTTTTCTCCGTTAAGTTTAACTATTTGCTCATTGTTTTCATATTCAATCGTTATATCGATTTTATCGAGGCTTTGTTCTATTTTTTCGGGTTCGTCCGCACTCAAACAGTTTCTCATGCAATAGAGCGCCATCGCCCTGTACATCGCGCCCGTATCCACATAGACAATTCCTTTGATACCCGCAATTTTTTTTGCAATCGTGCTTTTTCCCGCACCCGCAGGTCCGTCAATCGCTATTGATTTTAACATGTTGTCCTCCAAATTATAGGTATTTAAGTTTTATATGCATTATTGCGCGGCTTTACCTGTCGCCGCAAATTGTTATGCGTATTTGTTTGCCGCAACCGATTATACAGACTCGCTTGCCGCCTCACCCGCAAGCCGTCCGGTCGACCATGCGATTTGAAGGTTAAAGCCTCCCGTCATCGCATCCACATCAAGCACTTCTCCCGCAAAATAAAGTCCTTTTTCATTTTTCGATTCCATCGTGGACGGATTTATTTCTTTTACGCCGACTCCGCCCTTTGTGATTATCGCTTCTTCCTGTTTTCCGAGATCCTTAACCGTAAAACACAAATTTTTTATGAGTGTCCGCAAACTTTCTCGTTCTTCTTTCGTTACGGCATTCACCTTTTTTTCGGGATCGATTTTTGAAAGCGCGACAACATACGGAATCAGACTTTGCGGCAAAAGCATATTTAGGGAATTTGAAAAATTCCTGTTTAATTCTGCGGAAAAATCCTTCAAAATCCGTGAATCAAGTTCAGTGTCGGTCATTCCGGGCTTTAAGTCTATTATAACATCCGGAATATTTTTATTTTTTTGCTTTAAATCCGAAATATACGCACTCGCAGAAAGCACAAGCGGCCCGGAAATCCCCGTATGCGTAAAAAGCATTTCGCCGATTTCCGAATACAAAGATTTTCCTTTTTCGTTTACAAGCGAAAGCTTGACATTTTTAAGAGAAAGACCGGCAAGCCCATGCACATCTTCGTTTGTTTCTATCGGCACAAGCGACGGAAGCGGCAAAACGATATTATGATTAAATTTTTTTGCGAATTTGTATCCGTCACCCGTCGAACCGGTTAGCGGATACGAAACTCCGCCGGTCGCGATTATGAGTGCGTCACCTGTTTCACATAATGCGTGTCCGTCTTTTTTTACGGTAACGATAAATTTTTCTTTGTCTTTTTTTATATCCGTAACTTCCGCATTTAAAGATACATTTACGTTAAGCTTTTCAAGCACCGCTTTAAGCGTCTTTATCACATCGGACGATTTGTCGGACTCCGGAAAAACTCTTTTTCCGCGTTCCGTTTTTAGTTTAAGTCCGTGCGACTCAAAAAAATCCATTACGGATACGTTGTCAAATTCGTTAAACGCGCTGTAAAGAAACTTTTTGTTTGAATTGACGTTTTTAAAAAGTTCGTCTTTATCGCATGCGTTTGTCAAATTGCATCTGCCCTTACCCGTTATATAAAGCTTTTTACCGAGCTTTTCGTTTTTTTCGAATATCGTGACCTGCGCCCCGTTCTCTCTTGCCGCAATAGCAGCCATCATGCCTGCCGGGCCTCCGCCTATTATCAAAACATTTTTCATAAATACTTTCCTTACCAAAAAAAAGCAGGAATAAAAATTCCTGACTTATTTTACCATATATGCCTCGTCTTCGTTAAGACTTAAATTCGGAGTCTTGTATGCACCTCCGTCAATCCTGAATATGACTGCCGTACACTCATCGTAATTTTCCATTATGCTTTGCGAAATGCAATCGAGAACCGTTGTCTCATAAGCTGAAGCGCCGTTTCCCGGAGCGCCGTTTTTCGAAAAATCGACAATCGCAACCGTTTTTTCGAAATATGCGGATTTAACGGAAACAAGGAATGATTCGTCTTCCAAAGCATCCGTGATTTTCTTTACGAGGTCCTCAAGCGAAAAGTCCGAAGTGTCCGTATTTACGGTAACCGCAACCTTTTCCAATGTGCTCGGATTTAAAGTGTATATTATGATTTCGTTTTTTATTTCGGGTGTGTCCCGGTTTGTGGGATCCGGCGTCAATGTGGGAAGCGGTGTAAACGTTGTTTCTGCCTGTATTTTTTTTGTCGGTGTATTATTTTCCGGTTGATTGTTTCCCGCCGTCGAAAGACAGCCCGCAAGAACCACCGTAAACAATATTCCCATTATGAGTGCCAAAATACACCTGCGCTTTTCCATCGTTTTGCCTCCGTACATACCACACCTGTATTTATCATAATCGGCATTTTTGTCAGAAATAAGGCAAATTTTTGTCAAACCTTTGGCATTTCAGTCTTTTAAGACATTTATGTTATTTTTTATATAATCGACAAGCGATATTACCGTAAGCAAAACGGATGCCCATATAAGCACCTGCTCGGTAACGTAAAACCATTGATAATCAAGGTGAATAAGAAGCGCTATCGCCATTATCATCTGGACGGTTGTTTTGATTTTTCCCCAGATGCCCGCGGCAATCACGATTCCTTTGTCGGACGCAATGAGTCTGAAGCCGGACACTATAAATTCTCTTGCGACGATTATAATGAGCGCTATCGCATTCATCCTGCCCTGTTCCACAAACAATATGAGCGCCGTTATAACAAGAATCTTATCCGCAAGCGGATCCATAAATTTGCCGAATGTTGTGACAAGATTATATTTTCTTGCGATTTTTCCGTCGGCCAAATCCGTAAGACACGCAGCAACATATATAAAAAGCGCTATGTAATCGTTATAGGGGATAAAATTCGCATAAACGAAAAACACAAAAAAGGGTATCATAAAAACCCGTAACATAGTAAGTTTATTCGGAAGATTCATATTTTTTGTTCCTTTCATAACGCCGTTCCGCCTCATAATGCCGTTCCGACAAGGTCATATTCTTTCGCATCCGTTATTTTGACCCGGATTATGTCACCCGATATGTATTCCCGATCGGAATTTACAAACACATATCCGTCAACGCCGGGCGCATCCATATAAGATCTTCCGATCCATATGCTGTCTTCGGGAAGCCTGCCTTCGATCATAACATCCATGTCTTTTCCTATCAATTGTCTGTTATGCTCTGCGGAAATTTCCTGTTGCAATTTCATAATTTCGTTCCGTCTTTTTTTCTTGATGCGCTCCGGAATCTGATTTTTGAATTTTGCGGCAGGCGTGTTTTCTTCTTTCGAATAAGTAAAACATCCGAGCCTTTGAAATTTTACGTCTTTTACAAAATTAACCGTATCTTCAAAATCCTCGTCCGTCTCTCCCGGAAATCCCGCAATAAGCGACGTTCTGATTACTATATCAGGAATAGCTTTTTTAAGCTTATCGATGATATTTCGGATTTCGGAACTGTTTGTCCTTCGTCCCATTCTTCTTAAGATTTCGTCGGAAGCGGATTGAATCGGTAAATCTATATAGTGACACAATTTCTTTGATGTGACAAACATATTTACAAATTCGTCATCAATTTCCTCCGGATAGCAATACATTAATCTTATCCACTTTATCCCGTCGATCTGTTCGAGACTTCTTATGAGCTCCGGAAGCATTTTCTTTCCGTATAAATCGGTTCCGTAAAGAGTCGTTTCCTGTGCAACGATTATAAGCTCTTTTGTTCCGAGTGAAGCAAGATATTTTGCTTCCTCAACAAGCCTTTCAAGCGGAATGCTTCTGTAACGTCCCCTTACATACGGAATTACACAATAAGTGCAACGCTTGTCGCACCCTTCCGCAATCTTAAGATAGGAGTAGAATCCGCCTGTTGTCGATATTCTCTGCGTTTTGGGAAGCGGAAGACGATTTATGTCTTCCACAAAGTCCGTCTCTTGTTCTATCGCGTCAACAATTTTGTCTATCGCTGTAGTACCGATTATGATATCGGCTTCAGGAATCTGCTCCTTAATTTCTTTATAATATCTTTGCGCAAGACAGCCGGTCACAACAAGCTTTTTTAATTTTCCCGTCTTTTTGTATTCGGCGGCTTCAAGGATTGTATTTATGCTTTCCCTTTTCGCGTCCGATATAAAGCTGCACGTGTTTATTACGGCAATATCCGCGTCACAAAAATCATTTACGATATTGTATCCGTGTGCGCAAAGTTCTCCGAGCATAAACTCGGAATCAACGCTGTTTTTGTCGCATCCGAGCGAAACAAACATTATATTACTCATCTTTAACTCCGTTTTGATTTTTTGCGGCAATAAGGCAATTCTTCATAAGCATTGCGATTGTCATGGGTCCGACACCGCCGGGCACGGGCGTAATATAAGACGTAACACATGCCGCATCGTCAAAATCAACGTCTCCGCAAAGCTTTTTGTCGGCGAGTCTATGAATTCCCACATCGATCACAACGGCGCCTTCTTTAATGTATTCTTTCGTAATCATCTTAGGTTTTCCGATTGCGACAATCAATATATCCGCTCTTTTGCAAATTTCTTTTAAATTTTCGGTTTTGCTGTGACACACGGTTACCGTCGCATTTTCGCGAAGCATAAGCACCGCCATCGGTTTACCCACGATGTTGCTTCGTCCCACAACAACGCATTCTTTTCCGCATATCGAAATCCCCGAGTGTTTCAAGAGTTCAATTATTCCCGCGGGTGTGCATGACACAAATCCCTTTTTCCCGATAAGAAGATTTCCTACGTTTACGGGATTGAATCCGTCGACATCCTTTTCGGGCAAAATTGCGGAAATCACCTTATCTTCGTCAATATGCGCGGGCAAAGGCAATTGAACAAGTATTCCGTTTACATGCGGATCGCGATTCAGTTCATCGATTTTGTTAAGAAGTTCACTCTCCGTCACCGTATCGGGCATTTCAACCGAAACCGATTCAAATCCCACATACTCGCATGCCTTCTTTTTATTCGAAACATAAACCGTACTTGCGGGGTCGTTTCCCACAAGTATAACCGCAAGACAGGGTTTAATTCCCTTTTTTATAAGTTTTTCGGTTTCCTCTTTTACTTCATCCTTTACGGCCAAGGATATCTTTTTTCCGTCGATAATCTCGTACATCTTTGGTCTCTCCCTATTCTCAAAAATGCACCGAACGAAAACGCCGGTGCACTTTTAAATTATTTTTTGTTTGTTTTGTTCTGTTCCTTAAAAAAGTCCGGAATCTTGATACCTTCACGACTCGAAGAATCGGAAATATTTGAAGGCTTTGTAAAGCTTTGACTTACGTTCGTCTTAGTCGTAACGGGCTCCGTAAACCTGAATTTGTCACTTTGCTGCGACGCAGAAAAATTACTTTGAGGTTTCTGTGTTGTCGAAAAAGCGTTTTGAGCGGGCTGCTTTACCGTTCCCGCATTTCCCATGGCGGACGCACTTCCCTGATTACCCGGATTTACCTGATTTACGCTTGTCTTAACCTGATTTTGCATTCCTTGATTTGCAACAAAAGGCTTTTGTCCCATAAATGAAGGAACACCCTTAGGAAATGCTTTTTCACGCATGTCGGAGCTTGAAGGACGGATTGTTTTGTTCATCGCGCCTTTTCTCAATATTTCTTCAAACGAAGGAATACCCATAGATGCGGGACTCGGTTCCGAATCCATTCCGGTTGCGATAATCGTTGCCGTAACCTTGTCTTTCATATTCGGATCTTCGATAACACCGAATATTGCGTTTACATCATTATCTACATATTCATGTATGGAATCCGCAGCTTCTTTTGCGTCAAAGAAAACAACGTCTCCGCAGAAGTTAATGATTATATCCCTTGCGCCGTTGATCGATGTTTCGAGAAGCGGCGACGACAAAGCATTCTGAACCGCAGCCTTACATCTGTCTTCACCTTCCGCTTCACCGAATCCTATATGGGCCGTTCCCTTATCGCGCATAACCTTTGCTATATCGGCAAAGTCAAGGTTGATTACACCAGTATTGTTGATAAGATCCGTGATTGCGTTTACGGATTGCTTCAAAACCTGATCCGCTTTTTTGAGCGCTTCGCTGAACGATGCTCTCTTATCGACGATTTCCATAATCTTGTCGTTCGGAATAACGATAATCGTATCGACATTGTGACGAAGCTTTTCTATTCCGTTTAATGCGTTACGTGTGCGGACACCCGCTTCAAAGCTGAACGGCTTTGTGACGATTCCGACCGTAAGTATTCCCATATCCTTTGCTATTTGAGCAATAACGGGAGCCGCTCCCGTACCCGTACCTCCGCCCATTCCGCATGTAACGAATACCATATCCGCACCGCGTACGACTTCGGTTATCTCTTCTCTGCTTTCCTCGGCACTCTTTTCGCCTTTTTCGGGATCGGCACCGCAGCCGAGTCCTTTTGTAAGCTTTTCACCGATTTGAACGCACTTTTCGGCCTTGCATTTTGCAAGCTGCTGTTTGTCCGTATTCACACAAACAAACGTACCGCCCGCAACGTTATCCTCTATCATTCCGTTGACGGCGTTGTTTCCGGCGCCGCCGACACCTATAACCACAATTTTGGGTAAAATTTTTTCGTTGTCATTTGTAATTTCCAGCAAGAGAATTCCCTCCTTACACAAAAATAAACCTACGTGATATAATAAAATTAAACAGTCAATAAATCAAGCCTTTTTTAAAAAATCCGAAAAGAAAATATCATTTGCGCTACTTAAGTATCACGGTCGAATTTTCATCGGAATAATAGCGCATATCAAGCGTTCCGCCGATCTCGGAAGCCTTTTCGAAAACACTGTAAAGTCCCGAAATCACGGTGTCGTATTCTTCTCTTTTACCGATCAAAATTGTAAGGTTATCCGAATAAAGCGTGACCGAATAAAACTCGTCAAAATTTATTTCGTTTATCTTAAGCCCGTATTTGTTTAACAATTTTACGATATCCGAAACCGTTTCAAAAAGCGAATTCTTTTGGATTTTTAATTTTTCAAATATTCTTATTTCGTCAAACTCAAATCCCGTAACACAAGGGACGTTTTCGGGTCTCTCCGCCGCACTCGCAACCACGTTTCCGTTTTTGTCAAAAAAGAAATAGCTTTCCATAACGCTTACACATGCAACAATATCGCTTTCGTAAACGTCTATGCGCACGGAATTACCGTTTATGAGCGTAACCTTGTAATTATCCACAAACGGTATGTCGTCATTCTTTTTAAAGGTATTTTTAAGAAAAAAGAAAAGCGTGTTGTTGTTTAATCCGTCGTCTCCGAGTATTTTGAGGAAGCTCTCCGTATCGTATCTTGTGAGCCCCACAACCCTGATATTCTTAAGATTCGTAAATTTTATAATACCGAACGACAAAACAACAATAAGCATAAACAAAATTATGCTTATGCGAATTATCCTCGTATTATATTTTTCGACAATCTTATTTGACATCTTTACTGTACTTTGAAACCGCAAGAACCATTCCTATTTCGCATAAGAGAAGCACAAGCGATGTGCCGCCGTAGCTGATAAAGGGAAGCGCAAGTCCGGTTGCCGGGATAACGTTTGTGACAACCGCAATATTTATTATAACCTGCAAAGAAATATGTGCCATTACTCCCACTGCCAAGAGGCTTCCGTACAAATCGCGCGCGTTTTTTGCGATTTTGTAAATCCTGTAAATCATAAGCACATAAAGCATAATTATCGCGCATGCCCCAAAAAGCCCGAGTTCCTCGCAGATTATCGTAAAAATCATATCGTTGTGCGCTTCGGGAACATACCCGAGTTTCAAATCGCTTTCGCCGAGTCCTTTTCCGAAAATTCCGCCCGACGAAATCGCGTAAAGTCCCCGTCTTATCTGATATGCGTTCGGATCCGTATCGACGTTTAGCCATGCCGTAACACGAGTGCTTCTAAAGCTTTCACCAAACAATATGTATAAGATAACGGCACCCGCCGCTCCCGCGCCCGTTAAAACAAAATACAAAGTTTTTTTGCTTGTCACAAAGCAAACGATGAAAAAAATGCCCGCCATTACGAGAGCCGTACTTAAGTCTTCAATTCCCGTAAGTAAAATCAACGGACCGATATAGAGAAACGCGATCAAAAAGCCTTTAAAGGAATTAAGTCTTTTTGGCTTTGCGTAAGCGATAAACGCAGTAAAAACTATGACGCATATTTTTGCGAGCTCGGACGGCTGAAACGAACCGATTTTGGGGATTTCAAGCCATCTTTTTGCACCGTATATTTCATCTCCGACCAATAAAACAAGCACAAGCAAAAACAAACTTAAAGCATAGAGAAGGTACACAAGGCGGACTTTCACAAACAGAATTTTAAGTTTCTCGTAATAAATTTTATAATCCACCATCGAAACAACGATCATCGCAACAACACCGAGCACGGCGTATACGCTTTGACGCTTAAAATAAAATGCGGGATTCGAAAACTTTTTTGCGGCGGTGTAGGCGCTTGTCGAATAAATAAATATAAGTCCGAGCGCAACAAATAAAAGGGCGAGTATCAAAAGCCCGTAATCGTATGTACTCTGTCTTTTGTTTTCGGTAACCGGAATATTTTCCGGGATCTTGTTTATCGTGTCCAATTGTTTTACCTCTAACGCGTTAAGACATTATATACTTCGCCTGCGTTCTCGGGATCGTAAATCGTTCCGCCGACATTTTCGGGATCTATATACTTAAAATCATATTCTGTGTTTTCGTCCGGATAAATTCCGAGATAAGGTAAAAACTCGGATGCCGCCCCCGCAAAAATCTTCATTGCGGTTGCACATTTCGTTGCGTATTCCGGGTTTTGGCACTCGTCGATTACGACATACATCACAATATTTCTGTCATCGGTTTCAATGTTTCCCATAAAAGACACAACGTATTTTTCCGAGTCTCTCGGAAGTTTTTGGCTCGTACCCGTTTTTCCGCCGACCAAATACCCCGTCATTTTCGCCTTTTGACCCGTGCCTTCGCGTACGGTCATAATGAGCGCTTCTTTTAAATATTCACTCGTTTCTTCGGAAACGGTTTTTGAAACGATTTCGGAGCCTGTTTCCGAAATCGTCACCGCGTCCTCGGACGTAATTTTTTTAACGGTATGCGGCACATAATAAGTGCCTCCGTTCACAACGGAGCAAAAAGCCGACGTAAGCTGAATCATGGTGGCGGTAAATCCCTGTCCGAACGAACTGGTCGCAAGTTCCGTCGCATTAAGTTCGGATTCGGTAAAAATCTGCCCCGTAGCTTCTCCAGGCAAATCTATTCCCGTAATCCTTCCCATTCCGAAAAGCTTTTGATACTTATAAAAATCGCTTCTTCCGCACAATGCCGCAATTTGCATGAGTGCATCGTTACAGGACACCATTATGCTTTTTGTGAGCGTTATGTTGCCGTGTCCGAAGAGGTTCGAACATTTTATTTTCAAATCTCCCTCAAATTCCTCACCGCCGTCGCATGTCCAAATGCTCCCCGTATCGATTTTTGCTTCTTCGAGAGCCGTCGCAACCGTAAAAATTTTATATACCGAACCCGGTTCATATGCGTCGCTTATGCAAAAATTACGCCACATGGAATATAAACTGTTTACCTTTTCCTCATTCGTCATTACAGCGATTTCTTCTTCCGTATAAATGTAACTTAAATCTCTCGGCGAATTAAGATTATAGCTGTAATTTGACTGTAAACCAAGCACTTCTCCGTTATCGGCGTCCATTACGACAATTCCGATGTTTTTTGCACCGAACTCGTCCAAAAATTCTTCGGCATATTTTTGAATCGTACGTTCAACATTTACATCAATCGTAAGCACGATATTGTTTCCGTCTGTCGCTTCCTTTACGGTCTCCACGATATTCAATTCGTTGTCGTAATATCCGTATGTCTGCCCGTTTGTCCCCGTAAGCTCGTCGTTATAATATTGTTCGATTCCGTACGTTCCCGTCCCGTCCGACAACGTAAATCCGATTATATGGGACGCAAGTTCGTTATACGGATAAGTACGTTCATATTTTTCTTCAAACCACAATCCCTTTACATAATTTCCGTTTTTCCCCATGCTTTCGATATACTCGGAGAGCATGTTTTTTTCTTCGTATGTCAAATCCTTTTTGAATACGACATAAGAGCTTTCGGGATTTTCGTTAATCGTTTTCCTGACATAATCCGCATCAAAGCCGTAAACGTTCACAAGCGCCTCAACGGTCGGGTCAATATATTTTTCGGAATAAAGTATTACTTTGGGGTCTAAGATAAGATTATATTTTTTTATGCTCGTCGCAAGTATCTGTCCGTTGCGGTCCAAGATATCCCCTCTTTTATAGGGGACAACGCTGCTTACATAGCTTTGTAACGACAGGGCGGATTTTTTGTATGTGTCTTTGTTTAAGATATAAATAATTTTTCCGATAAGAAAAAGAAGAATAAATATTATAATACAAAAAACAAGCAAAAACTTTGCTTGCATTTTTTTTGTGATACGTTTATATGATTTTACATTTTTTGAAGAATTGTCATTCATAAAACTTTATCATTTTACCGAAGCATAATCTCTGTAATAGGAGCCTCCTTCGGATACATAAAAAACGACTTCGTTGTCGGTCGGAAATACCATGCCGAGTTCTTTTGTCGCCGTTTCGAAAACATAGTCGTAATCGACAGCTGCAGAAAGAAGTGCGCTTTCCATGGCATTGTTTTCTTTGTTGATTTCCGAAATATCGCTTTCAAGCGTCGAAATTTCTTTTTCCAATTGTACAATATCGGCTCTTATTTGTAAATAATTAATGCACATGTAAAGTGTCACAAGGATCGCAATCGCAAGAACGGCCGCCGAAAAGAAATCGACGATTGTTCCGATTTCGGGACGTGCTTTTGTGACAATATCTCCCGTCACTTCATAAGGAACGACGTTGGGCTCCGCTTTGACTGCGTTTCCGCGGACTTCTTCTTCGTACACTCTGATCGTGTTTCCGTCTTCAAAATACTTTTTTACCGTAGCGGTATTTTGTTTGTTTTCTCTCAAATCGTCGTTTTTCATAACTCTCCCTTTTCAAAAATCCTGAGCTTTGCGCTCTTTGAACGTGAATTTACCTTAAGTTCCTCGTCACTCGGTAAAATCGGCTTATGTGTGATTACTTTCCCCTTGCTTTTTTTGTTGCACACGCATACCGGAAAATTTGGCGGGCATGTGCACGGATTTTCGTTTTTTTTGAAAATCGATTTTACTATTCTGTCTTCAAGCGAATGAAACGTTATTATGCAAAGCCTGCCGTGGGGCTCCAATAAATCCGTCATCCTGTCGATCGAATTTTGCAATACGTAGAGTTCCCTGTTTAACTCTATCCTTATCGCCTGAAACGTTCTTTTTGCCGGATGCCCGTATGCGATTTGGAATTTTGCGGGTACGGCTTTTTTTATTACTTCAACAAGCTCAAGCGTTGTTTCTATTTCTTTTTTGCTTCTTGCGGCGACAATGTTTTTCGCGATATTTTTTGCGAAATTGTCTTCTCCGTAATCTTTTATGATTCTGTAGAGCTCACTCTCCGAATAATTGTTTACTATATCGCGTGCCGTGACGGGATTTCTGTCGTCCATTCTCATATCGAGCGGAGCGTCCATGTTATAACTGAATCCTCTTTCCGCAGTATCCAGCTGATACGACGAAACTCCGAGATCGAGTAAAATCCCCGAAACCTTTTCTATGCCGAGGCCTTTTACAATCTCCGGCATGTTTTCGTAATTGTCTCTTACGATTGTGACATTGTTAAAATTCTTAAGTCTCTCACTTGCGGCTGAAATCGCGTCTTTATCCTGATCGATTCCTATAAATCGTCCCGTTCCGTTTAAGAGTTTGCATACTTCTGTGGCATGTCCCGCACCGCCGAGCGTACCGTCAACATATATTCCGTTTTCCCGGACGTTAAGTCCTTCTATTGTTTCTGTAAGCATCACAGAATAATGTTTAAATTCGTGCATCCGGTTCTCCTAAAAAGTAAGTCCGAATTCCGCCATATGGTCGACTGCCGCATCAACGGAATCGTAAGTATCGTTTTTATCCCAACGGTCTTTGCTCCATATTTCTATCTTGTTCATGAGTCCGACCGAAACAACATCTTTTTGTATCCCCGCGTGTTCCCTGAGTTTTGCGGGAATCATCACACGTCCCTGCTTGTCGCATTCCGAATCCACGGCTCCCGCCATAAAGAAGCGTTGCAAGTTTCTTGCTTCTTTTGTTCCGGGTAACGCTTGCAATTTTTCAACAAATTTTTCCCATTCGTCGCTCGGATATATAAAAAGGCATCCGTCGATTCCTTTTGTAAGCACAAAGTGTTCTCCGAGAGCATCGCGAAACTTTGTGGGCACGATCATTCTGCCCTTTTCGTCTATTCCGTGTTCATATTCACCCATGAACATAGTGCGCGCTCTCCTTTCCGGTTAATTCTCCACTTTGTACCACTTAATAACCCTTTTACACCATTTTACACCACCAATGCCGTATTTTCAAGCACTTTTTGGGCCTTTTTTATATATTTTTTGTAAAGAAACGACTGATTTTCCGGTAAAAAAAAAGACCCGGCCGGTCACCCGGTCGGGTAAATAAGAATATTTTATTTATCAAACATTAAATCTGAAAAGAACAACGTCTCCGTCCTGAATAACGTAATCCTTTCCTTCGGAACGCACAAGTCCCTTTTCTTTTGCGGCATTCATGCTTCCGCATTCCATAAGATCATCGTAAGACACGATCTCGGCTCTTATAAATCCTCTTTCAAAATCCGAATGGATTTTTCCGGCAGCCTGAGGTGCTTTTGTACCCTTCACTATCGTCCATGCTCTCGTTTCCTTGGGGCCGGCCGTCAAATAGCTCATAAGCCCGAGAGTATCGTAACTTGCGCGAATAAGCTTATCGAGTCCGCTTTCCTTGATTCCCAAATCCTCAAAAAACATTTCCTTGTCTTCATCCGAAAGTTCACTCATTTCCTGCTCGATTTGAGCGCTTATCACAAACACCTTTGAGCCTTCTTTATCGGCGATTTCACGCACGGTTTTCACATATTTGTTGGATTCGCCGTCATCTTTTAAATCCGTGTCCTTCACATTTGCCGCATAAATAACCGGCTTTGCGGTAAGAAGATTGTATTCCGCAAAAAACTTTTCTTCGTCCTCATCGTTTAAGGTAAAGGTTCTTGCGCTTTCACCCTTTTCAAGGTGATCTTTCAGCCTTTCCAGCATATCCGTTTCTTTTCCGGCCGCCTTATCCATTTTTGCCATTCTCGCAACCTTCGAATAGCGTCTTTCAAGAACTTCGAGATCGGAAAAAATAAGTTCAAGATTTATTACTTCTATGTCACGCGCGGGATCGACGGTTCCTTCAACGTGAATGATATTCGGATCTTCAAAACATCTCACCACATGCACAATCGCATCGACTTCCCTGATGTTCGCAAGGAATTGGTTTCCGAGACCTTCACCCTTCGACGCTCCCTTGACAAGTCCCGCGATATCCACAAATTCAACTATTGCGGGAGTTGTCTTTTCGGAATTGTAAAGCTTTGTGAGATTGTCAAGCCTTACATCCGGAACGGCAACCACGCCGACGTTCGGATCTATTGTGCAAAAGGGGTAATTCGCGCTCTCTGCGCCCGCTTTTGTGAGTGAATTGAACAATGTGCTTTTTCCGACATTCGGAAGTCCTACGATACCAAGTTTCATTTTGTTATGTTTCTCCTTTATGTTTCATTCGCATTTCGAATTATTTTTTATGTTTCATTTGCGTTTCGAATTGCTTTTACGCTTCACATGCGTTTCTGATTATTTTTTCGATATTTTCTTTTATATTGCCCATGAAAACGGCGGTTCCGCATACAACAGTGTCACATCCCGCTTTAACAACCGTTTTTATGTTGTCCGCATTTATTCCTCCGTCAATTTGAAGGCGGCATGCGGGATTTGTTTTATCGATTTCTTTTCTGATAATTTCGACTTTTGTGAGGACATCGCTTATAAATTTTTGTCCGCCGAACCCGGGATGCACACTCATCACAAGTATCATGTCGACATCCTTTATATAAGGGAATACTTTGTCCCCGTCCGTCTCCGGATTTATTGCGAGTCCCACCTTCATGCCGGATTCCCTTATCTTCTTTATTGTACCGGGTATATCTTTGCAAGCTTCAACATGCACGGTAAGCAAATCCGCACCGCTTTTCTTAAAATCTTCAACATAGCGCACAGGTTCTTCTATCATAAGGTGCGTATCAAAAAACAGATTCGATTCCTTACGTATCGATTTGATAACGGGCATTCCGAAAGAAATGCTCGGAACAAACATTCCGTCCATAACGTCTATATGGACCCAATTAATCCCATTTTCCGCCAAAATGTCAAGTTGTTCTTTTAGATGCCCGAAATCCGCCGCAAGTATGGATGGTGACAGTATCATATTTATCTCTTTTCCGTCAATATTTTCTTCTTGATTTTATATCGTTGTAAATCATGCAATAATTCTCGTATCTCGTGCGTGAAATATTGCCTTTTTCGACTTCCGCTTTAACAACACAGCCGGGTTCCGTTATATGCGCGCACTTTGTAAAATAGCACTTCCCCGCATGCTTTTTGATTTCCGGATAATATAATTGTAAATCAATTGCCTCTATTCCGTTTACGTCAAACGAAGTAAATCCCGGTGTATCGATTATCCGGGAATTTTCGGACGCTTTCAGCATTTCCGAGTGCCTTGTCGTATTTTTACCGCGCATTATTTTTAAGGAAAGTTCGCCCGTTTCAGCATGTTTTTCCGATTGAAGGCGGTTTACGAGCGTTGATTTTCCGACACCCGACGGACCGGCAAGCACGGTTACGTTATTATTTAAGACATTCTTTATTTCATCGATGTTTTCGTCGTTCTTTGCCGAAATAAAATATACAGGATAATCCGTATTCTTAAAAACTTCAAGAATTTCTTCTTTTTTTTCTTTAGTGCAAATATCGTCCTTATTAAACACGATTATCGTCTTTATATGCGCCATTTCCATGTTTATAAGAAATCTGTCAAGCATACAAAACGAAGGATCGGGGTGTGCCGCGGCAAAAACAAGCATAGCCTGAGTTGCATTTGCAATCTCAGGCCTTATAAGAACGCTTTGTCTTTCATAAATTTTTGAAATAAGCCCGGTGTTTTCGGTTAAGAGTTCGATTTCCGCATTGTCTCCGACTATCGGCTTGATCCCTTTGTTCCTGAAAATCCCTTTGGGCTTACATTCAATTATTTTTTCGTCGGCATAAACGGAATAACTTCCGCCCACACCTTTAATTATTGTTCCCTTCACTCTCCGTAACTTCCCTAAGTTCAACCACTTTATATCCGATTTCTTCGCCGTTTAAATAAACCATGATCTCGGCATTTCCGGCATACAATCCTTCGTTATAATAAAAATCCTTATAAAGCTTAAATTCATATACGCCCGCGAATGTGTCATAAGTAACAATATAATATTGCTCCGTCACATCCTCATTGTCGTAATCTACAAATACAACTCTTTCATACGAATCCGATTGATAAATCGTAAAGCTGAGCGCGGCTTGGGGCAATCCGCCCGCAACTCCCGCATATTTGTCAAGGAATTCGGTCGTATCGATCGAAAACGTGAAATAAGGCTTAAACGTGGTATCTTCGGGATACGGTCCGAGACTTATTGTGAGTTCGATAAGTGTTTCCGACGAAACAACAGTCTTCGGGCTCACGGACTGCGCCATAACAAGTCCGTATTCAACGGTATCGCTGTAATCGGACTTTATTACTTCCGAACACTTAAGTCCCACTTTTTCGAGCATTTCCTTTGCAACGGCGGATGACTTACCGGTAACATCCGGCATTTCGACATATACAACGGGAACACCGGTGCTCACGTATACGATAATCGTGTCGCCGTCGTGCGCCACAATGCCGTTTGAAGGATTGGTTCTCGTAACAAGTCCCGTGCCCACCTGTTCGCTCGATTCATATGTGATTTGAACATTAAAACCTATCGTTTCAAGCTGGCTCTTTGCGTTTGCTTCCGTAAGTCCCACAACCTTCGGAACCGTGATCGGTTTTCCGCCCGCGGAAAGAGTAAGTCTTATCGTTCCGTTTGTGAGAACGTCCGTGCCCGAAAGCGGATATTGCTTTATAACCGTTCCTTCGTCCTGGGAAGAATACTCACTGTCCTCGTAAATAATCACAAAATCGGGTGACTTTGCGGAAAGAAGCGCTTCAGCGTCTTCTTTTTTGTATCCGTAAAGATTGGGCATGGAAAGTGTGGAAACTGATGCCCCCGTAGGCACGGGAGTTGCCGTAACGGATACAATGGGTGTGGGCGTAGCATTCACATTGTTTTTGTTTAAATCAAGCCCACCGAAGAGCTTAACAAACAAGAATACCGCTCCTGCAATCACAAGGAGTGCGGCAAATATCGCAATCACAATCACAACCTTTTCAAATTTCGAATCGATCGTGTCTATTTCTTCATAGTCTTCCTTTGAAAGACGTCTTGAATTGTAGTTATTCTTTGGCTTAATTACCTTGGGTGCTTCAGGGTAATCGTTTTTTTGCGCGGAAACTCTCGTTTTAATTTCTTCCGCTTCTTCGTTCGTGTAATTTCTTGTGCCGCCGTCCGATTCATTTTTGATATTTACGAATTCGCCGTCCGGATTCTTGATCGAAAGCTTCAAATCCTCTATGAGTTCCGTTGCCGACGAATAACGCTTTTCGGGATGCTTTTGCATGCATTTTTGAACTATCATGTCGAGCGAATAAGGGATTTCGGGCACAAGCTCCCTCACGGGGCGTGCTTCCGTCTGGATATGCTTTATCGCAACGTTCACGTCCGAATCCCCCGAAAAAGGCGGTCTTCCCGTGAGCATTTCGTATAAAGTGACACCGAGTGAATATATATCGCTTCTTGCGTCCGAATATCCGCCGCGCGCCTGCTCGGGAGAAAGATAATGAGCGGAGCCTACGGCATTTTGGACAAACGTGTCGGTCGACACTATTTTTGCGATACCGAAATCGGAAACCTTAACTTTACCGTCTCTCGAAATCATTATGTTTTGAGGCTTGATATCGCGGTGAATTATCTTGTTTTTGTGAGCCGCTTCCATGCCTTGCGCGATTTGAATCGCAACCGCAACTGCCTCACGCACGTCAAGTCTGCCCTTTTTCTCGATAAACTTCTTTAATGTGACTCCGTTTACAAGTTCCATTACGATATAATAAGAGCCCTTGTCCTCTCCGACATCATAAACACTTACAATGTTGGGATGCGAAAGTCCGGCCGCAGCCTGTGCCTCGTTCTTGAAGCGCGTTATAAAGCTCTTGTCTTCAGAAAATTCCTGCTTCAGGACCTTAATCGCAACCTTGCGGTTAAGACGTTTGTCGGATGCCTTGTAAACATCCGCCATTCCGCCCGTTCCGATTTTTTCTTCTATTTCGTATCTTTCGCCGATTATTTTGCCTTTTTCGAGCATATTTCCTCCGGTAATACCTTTATATTTCTATGAGAACAACTGAAATGTTATCTTTGCCGCCGTTCATATTGGCCCTTTCGATAAGCCAAAAAGCCTTATCTTCAAGAGTCCTTATCCTGTTTCCGAGGCAATCTCCGATTTGTGCGTCACTCACCATACCTGTGAGTCCGTCGGAGCACAAAAGTATTATGTCGCCTTTCTCGATATCAACCTCGTAAAAATCCGGCGAAACACTCGGTTCCACTCCGATTGCACGCGTAATCGCATTTTTTTTGGGACTCATTGCCGCTTCCTTTTTTGTAAGCTTGCCCGTCATTATGAGATTGTTTACAAGAGAATGATCGACAGAAATCTGTTTAAAACTTCCGTCACACGAATAAACATACATTCTGCTGTCACCGACATTTGCGCATAAAGCCGTTTTTTCCGAAACGGTCACACAGCAAAGTGTTGTACCCATGCCGTGAAATTCTGGGCTCTTTTCCGATTCCCGGTACATTTTTTCGTTCATTGTGAGAATGGACGAAAACAAACTTCCGATTATCGTCTTTGATTTGTCATTTTTTAATTCCTCAACAAGTTTTGAAACACAAAATTGCGATGCATAGTCTCCCGCCTTGTGACCGCCGATTCCGTCGGCAACCATATAAAAATTCGGAAGAATTCCCAAGCTTTCATCGCACTTAAAAACACTGTCTTCGTTCAGTTCCCTGTGTTTCCCGATATCCGATACGGCAATCGTTTTCAAATCTGCCCCTCCATATAGCTTCGCCGCAACTGACCGCATGCGGCATCTATATCAGAACCCATACTCCTTCTAATAGTAACATTTATTCGGTATTTTTCAAGCGTATTTTTAAAATCCCTTATTTTGTCGTCTTTCGATTTGTAAAAATCACGTTCCTTTATTTTGTTTACGGGAATTAAATTTACATGACAATTCCTGTTTTTTAAGAGAGTTGCGAGCTCCCTCGCGTCTGCTATACTATCGTTTACTCCGTCTATTAAGCTATACTCAAAAGTTACGCGTCTGCCCGTCTTTTTAAAGAAAATTTCGCATGCCGAAAGTATATCGCTTATTTTATACGCATTTGCGATCGGCATTATTGTTTTACGTAAATCATCGTTCGGCGCATGAAGCGAAATCGCAAGTGTTGCCGGGATTTTTTCGTCCGCAAATTTAATGATGTTCGGAACTATTCCGCACGTTGACACGGTAATGTTTCTTGCGCTTAAATTTTTCCCTTTTTCATCGGACACAAGCCTCATGAATTTTACAACGTTATCGTAATTGTCCATAGGCTCGCCGCTTCCCATTATGACAATGTTTGAAACGGATATTTCATGAATTCTTTCGATCTCGTACACCTGTTCAAGCATTTCCGATGCGGTTAAATTTCTTCTCATTCCGTCTATCGTCGATGCGCAAAATTTGCATCCCATTCTGCATCCCACCTGCGACGAAATACATACGGAAAATCCGTGCCTGTAGCTCATCAAAACACTTTCGATTATTTCTTTGTCGGGAAGCATAAAAAGAAATTTGCATGTTCCGTCCGCAGACTTTAGTTCCTTAAGGCAGGTAAGAGTCGTAATTTTAAATTTTTCCGCGAGCTTCTCTCTTTCCGCTTTGGAAAGGTCGGTCATTAAGTCAAACGAATTCACCTTTTTTAGGTGAAGCCACGAAAAAATCTGTCCAGCATGGAACGGTTTAATGCCCATTTCCGTAATTTCTTTTTTTATTTCGTTTTCATCCAAAGATTTTATATCAATCATAATAATTATCGTAAAAATTTCGTTTACGTTTCGGTTAGCATATCTTTTAATTTCCGAATACCGCACCTTCCGCAATCTTATATCCGCGTAAAAAGTCCGCCGTATTCATGCGTTTTTTTCCTTCAAGCTGCACTTCGTTTAATTTGAGAACAGAGTTCTTGCAAAGCACATATATGTTTTTTCCGTCAATTTTGAGTATTGTTCCGGGCAATGTGCCTTTTTTTACGGATTTCAAATTAAAATCGGAAACCGTATCCGCATCCCAAATTTTAAGCATTTTCCCGTTGATATACGTATATGCCGTCGGCCATGGATCAAGCGCGCGCACAAGACATTCGATTTTTTTTGCTTCCGTATCAAAATCAATCTTACCGAATTGCTTTGTAATTACGGAAACATAGCTTGCGTCTTTCTCATCCTGCGGAATCCTTTTTGCCGTACCCGCCGCAATTTCATCGAGCGTTTCGATAAGCAAATCCGCTCCCTTATATGCCATTTTGTCATGAAGTGTCCCAAAAGTTTCCTTATCGGAAAGAGGAACTTCGACACTTGATATGATGTCTCCTGTGTCAAGGCCTTCCGCCATATGCATAATCGTGACTCCCGTCACCTTTTCGTCGTTTATTATCGCATATTGTATGGGAGACGCTCCCCTGTATTTCGGGAGTAACGACGCATGCACATTGATGCATCCGTATTCGGGAATATCAAGAAGCGCTTTCTTTAAAATCTTTCCGTAAGCCGCAACAACAATGATATCGGGCTTCATTTCGGCAATTTCGCTTATAAATTCGGGATTGCTTGCTTTTTCGGGTTGAAGCACGGATATGTTATTTTTTAACGCAACCTCTTTTACGGGAGACATATGCATTTCCTGACCGCGTCCCGACGGCTTATCGGGCTGTGTTACGGCACACAACACATCGTGTTTTCCGGACTCGATAATTTTGTTTAAAATAATCGCCGCGATATCCGGCGTTCCCATAAATATAAGTCTCATGTTGCCTCCATAATGATCACAAAACCAATCGTAATCCGCATGATTTTTTTATTCGACTACTGATTACCGGTTTTAAGTGTCCCTTCGATAACCTTTTCCGTATAAAGATGTCCGTGAAGATGATCTATTTCATGGCAAAAAGCACGTGCAAGAAGCTCTGTCGCCTCGATTTCCACTTCTTCCATGTTTTCATTTAGGGCTCTTACGATAACATGATTCGGACGTGTAACCTCACCCTGTTTTCCGGGAATCGAAAGGCATCCCTCGTTTCCCGTCTGCTCTCCGTCCGCTTCTATGATTTCGGGATTAATGAGAACGTAAGGCTCCGTGCAATCTTCCGATACATCGACAACGCAAATCTGCTTTAACACTCCCACCTGCGGCCCCGCAAGTCCTACGCCTTCCGCTTCATACATCGTGTCAAACATGTCATCGATAAGAATACGTATGCGTTCGGTCATTTTGTCAACGGGTCTGCATTCTTTATTTAACACCGCATCCGGGTATTTTCTTATATTTCTTATTGCCATTACAATTACCTCCGTTTTAATATCCGCCGACGGGATCAAAATCCGTTTGGAAGCTAATTCCCTCTGATTTGAATTTTTCCCGCATGTTTTCCAAATCGGCGCATATCTTACATAATATATCATATTTTTCCGATTTAAAATAGACCGTGTTTCTGTAAAAATCATTTATCTTTGAAATTCCCGCAGCCGACGGGCCGATTTTCATGAGTTCGTGCGCTTTGATCAAATCGGAATACTTTTTTACAACCGCATCCGCAAACATTATACTCGCATTTTGTGACTTTTTTTCGTCTTTCGATACAAAAAGTACAGCCATAAGATGCGCATAAGGGGGATAAAGCATAAGTTTACGAAATGCCGATTCCGTTTTAAAAAATCCCGCGTAATCGTTATTTGCGGCACAAGTTACGGCATAGTGATCGGGGCGATAGGTCTGAATAATCACTTTTCCGGGAAGCGAATCGCGTCCCGCTCTCCCCGCCGCTTGCGCAAGAAGTTCATATGTTCTTTCCGCGGATCTGTAGTCTTCGGCATACAAAGACAAATCGGCGGCCAAAATTCCCACAAGCGTAACGCGCGGAAAATCATGCCCCTTTACGATCATTTGCGTTCCGACAAGGATATCCGCCTCTCCGTCCGCAAAAGAAGACAATATTTTTTCGTGTGCTTCCTTTGTGCGTGTCGTATCGGCATCCATTCTCAAGACCCGTGCGGTCGGAAAAAGCTTTTTTGTGAGTTCTTCAACCTTTTCCGTACCCGTCCCGAATGACTTTATGTATTTTGATCCGCACGACGGACAAATATGCGTAAAACGCGTTTCGTATCCGCAATAATGGCACTTTAATATGTTTCCGTAATGGAGATTAAGCGACACGGCGCAATGCGGGCACATAATCACCTCACCGCATTTTCTGCATGACACGAATCCCGAATAGCCGCGTCTGTTTAAAAATAAAATAATCTGTTCGTGTTTATATAATCTTTCAGATATATCGTTTACAAGCTCAACGGAAAACATCGATCTGTTGTTGTTTTTTAATTCTTCCCTCAAATCTACGATTTTTACTTCCGGAACGCTTGCGTTTTTAGCGCGTTTTTTTAGATTCAAAAGGACATATTCGTTATCTGTCGCTTTTTTGTACGATTCGACGCTCGGAGTCGCTGAGCCCAAAATAAGCGGAGCATTGTTCATTTCGCAAATTTTCTTTGCCACTTCGCGCGCATGATATTTAGGCACATTTTCGCTTTTATATGTTCCCGAATGTTCTTCGTCGATCACGATGAGACCGATATTGTTAAAAGGCGTAAAAAGCGCCGAACGCGGTCCTATCATTATATCGATTTCCCCGTTTTTTGCCTTCATCAGCCTGTCATATTTTTCGCCCGCGGAAAGTCTCGAATTGAAAAATGCAACTTTATTTCCGAATCTTTTCGTAAAACGTAAAACGGTCTGGAAGGTAAGCGAAATTTCGGGAATAAGCACAATAACCTTTTTTCCCAAAGAAACAACATAGGAAATCACTTCCATATAGACTTCCGTTTTTCCGCTTCCCGTAATTCCGTGGAGAAGATACGTGTTTGCTTTACCCGCCTTTATGTCTCCGATTATTTTGTTTTTTGCCTCTTCCTGCTCGTCGTTTAAAGCAACATGTTCCGCACCCCCGCCGGGATTTAAGTAAACGTTGTCACACGCTCTTACTTCAACCATTCCCTTTTTTTGAAGCGCATTTAAAGAAGCGGGGCTTATGTTCAATTTTTCCGAAACAAGCTCACAGGAAAGCGTATTGTATTTGATCAATTCGTTTAAAAGCCTTGCCTGCGCCGCAAAATGCTTTTTTTCGCATTCGATCAAATAGTTTTTCGCGTCAGTTTCGCTCACAACAAGCTTTATTTCTTTTTTTACCGGAATACGCACCTCGCGCTTTACGGGCAAAACGGTCTTTAACGAATCGTTCATCGTTCCGCCGTAATTTTCTTTAATCCACGCGGCAAGCGTAATCATCTTTCCTTCGATCGATATGCTTTTTTCCGCAACACCCAAAATAAGTTTAATCTTTTCCGGCTCAATTTTAGGTATCAAAGAAAGACCCACAACGTAGCCGGTCATCTCGCGTCTGTTCCCAAAGGGAATCAGAACGCGTGTTCCTACATTGACCGCATGTTGTAAGTCTTCCGGTATACCGTATTGAAATGTCTTATCGATGCTTTCGACCGAAATATCGACAATTACGTCCGCATAAATCATTTTGTAAGATCCGTATAAAGCCGCTCATACTTTTTTGCCGAAGCGTTCCACGAAAAATCCGCTTTCATTGCGCGCTCCACCATCTTGTTCCACAATCGCTTCTTTTCATAAAACGTATTTACGGCATATTTAACCGTATTCAACATTTCGTGGGCATTGTAATTCATAAACGAAAATCCCGTACCGGTATTTTCATATTCGTTAAAAGGTTGTACGGTGTCTTTAAGTCCGCCCGTTTCCCTTACGATCGGAAGCGTGCCGTAACGCATTGCCATAAGCTGGCTTAAACCGCAGGGCTCAAACAAGGACGGCATCAAAAGTGCATCCGCCGACGCATAAATCTTATGCGCTCTTTCCTCGTTGTAATAGATGCTTGACGAAACCCTGTCCTTATATTTCCATTCATAATGTCTGAAAAGATTTTCGTATTTTGCTTCGCCGGTACCGAGTATCACAAGCTCGATATTTTCCGCACAAAGCTGTTCGATGACACATTCCACAAGGTCAAGTCCCTTTTGGTCGGTAAGTCTCGACACAAGGCCTATCATCATCTTTTTGTCATTCTTTTCGAGTCCCAGTTCCTCTTGCAAAAGGACCTTGTTTTTCTTTTTGTTTACCCTAAAGTTTTCCGTACCGAAATGATACTTTATCGCCTTGTCGGTTTCGGGATTATATACATCCGTATCGATTCCGTTTACTATTCCGTAAAGCGAATTCGAACGCGCACGCATAAGGCCGTCGAGTCCTTCGCCGTAATAAGGCATTTGAATTTCCTTTGCATATTGCTCGGACACCGTTGTTACAATATCCGAATAAACGATTCCGCCCTTTAAATAATTTGCGTCGCCGTATGCTTCAAGCTTGTCGCTCGTAAAGTAATAAGGTGAAAGTCCCGCCGTATCCATAACCGTCTTTTTGTCATATACGCCCTGGAACTTAAGATTGTGAATCGTCATAATGCTCTTTATTCCGCGATAAAAATCGCCCGCATAAAACGAATCGTGAAGGAACACGGGAATAAGTCCCGTTTGCCAATCGTTGCAATGAATGATGTCGGGTCTGAAACCGATAACCGGAAGGCACGACAAAACAGCCCTGTCAAAAAAGGCAAACTTTTCTATGTCTTCATGGATTTCGCCGTAGGGTCTTTCTCCGTTAAAATAAAACTCGTTGTCGATAAAATAAAACGTAACGCCGTTTAATTTGAGTTCAAAAACGCCCACGTATTGCTTACGCCAGCCGAGATCCATTTGGAAATTTGTGAGGAATTTCATCTCGGACTTATATTTTTCGGGAATACCTCTGTATTTCGGTATAATTACCCTCATATCAAATTGTTCTTTGTCGATATATTTCGGAAGTTCTCCCACAACGTCCGCAAGTCCGCCGGTTTTAATAAAAGGCACACATTCCGATGCCGCAAGCAATATGTTTTTCATGTCAATCTCCCGTCTTTATTTTTGATGCCAAGGAAATCATTTCCTTGGCGCTGTCAAGAACCGTATCCGTAATCGTCGCACCGCCGAGGATTCTCGCAATTTCCGTGATGCGTTCTTTTTCGTCAAGCTCTCTTATTTCCGTCTTAACAAAATTTTCGTTTAATTTTTTGTCTATAAGAAAATGCGTGTCCGCCATCGACGCAATTTGCGCGAGATGCGTTATGCATATAATTTGGTGGGAACGTGCGAGAAGCGCCATTTTTTCCGCAACGCGCTGTGCCGTTCTCCCCGAAATTCCCGTATCTATTTCGTCGAAAATGAGTGTCGGAATTTCGTCTTTGTCCGCAAGAACCGTTTTTATCGCAAGACATACTCTTGAAAGTTCGCCGCCCGACGCAACACGAATGAGCGGCTTTAGAGGCTCTCCGGGATTTAACGATATCATAAATTCCATATTGTCAAATCCGTTTGCGGTAAAATATTCACTTCTTTCCGCCTTAAGCGAAAATACTGGGCTTGCAAAATTTAAGTCCTTTAATTCGTCTGTAATTTTGCCGCAAAAATCTTTCCCGTATTTCACACGGATATCGGAAATCCGCTCGCAAACAGAAAGGCACTTTTTACGCAAACGAATCTCATTTGCTTCCAGATCCTTTATGTACTCGTCATAGCGGTTAAGCTTATTTAAACGTGCTTCCGCATTTTCCATATACAAAAGAACATCCGATATCGAGCCGTTTATTTTCGCATATTTGTTTTTTAAATTGTTGATCCTGTTAAGACGCTCTTCGACCTCGTTAAAACGCGACTCAAAGTTTTCAAGGTCACCGAGGTACGAATCCGCATCACGCTTAAAATCGGAAAGTAAATCCGACGCGCTTTTTAAAGTATTGTACATTTCAAAAAGCCGGTTATCGTATTCCGTAACCCGTGAAAGCGAATGAAGCGCTACATTTATATAGTCTTCCGCATTTCCGTCATTGTCGTAAGACACGGCGGCAAGGCTTTTTGAGAGCGAGTCGATTATCTGCTTGGAATTTGAAAGCATCTTAAATTCCGCAGAAAGCTCTTCGTCTTCACCTTGCTTTAATGCCGCACTTTTTATTTCGTTTATCGCAAATTCAAGATAGCCTGCGTCATTGTCTTCTTTGCCCGCCGATTCCTTTTCGTATGCGATCTCTTTTTTTACTTTATTCCAGTTTTCGTATTCCGTTTTTAATTCTTCAAGGTAAGGCTTTAATTCGTCGCCCGCGTATTTATCGATAACTCCCACATGAGCGGAAGCTTTTAAAAGCGATTGATGCTCGTTTTGACCATGAATGTCAATTAAAAGCGCGGAACATTTTTTTAGCTCGCTTATGCTCACCGTTTCGCCGTTTATGCGGCATATGCTCTTTCCCTCTTTTGTAATTTTACGGGAAATATGAATTTCGTCCTCGTCGGGGTAAATATCGTTTTCGGAAAGCATTGCTTTTACTTCGTCGGTTATCCCCGTAAAATCCAGTTCCACAAGAGCATAATCAGCCCCGTACCTGATTATGTCCTTCGATGTTTTTTCACCGAGGGCCGCATTTACGGAGCCGATTAAAATCGATTTTCCCGCACCGGTTTCACCGGTCAGGATATTTAATTTTTCTTTGAATTCTACATCTGTCTCATCGATAATCGCAAAATTTTTAACAAATAATCTGCTTAACAATTGAAGTCCTCCAAAAGCACTATTTTGTAACTTTTACGATGCACTCCAAGGTACGCCCGTTTACCTTTGCCGTAACAACCGTCATTCCAACTTTTCTGGATGTAATCGTACCGTTTGAAACCTCACAAATCGTAGGATCGTCAACTTCCCATCTTACCGTTCCCGTAACACCGTCAAGGTAAATCCTGTTATAGGTCGAATAAACGGGCATTTCGATATATGTACGGCTGAGTCCCAAAACCGTAACCGAAATCGTTGCCGTTTTACCGGATGTGGTCATGACCTGAATTGTGGTTTGTCCGATTGTGTTAGCCTTGATTGTACCGTTTTCATCCACAGATGCAATAGTATCATTATTGGTTGTCCACGTCAATTCATCCGTTGAAGAAACAGGCTTTATTGCCGTGGTGATTGTTTTTGATTCACCGGGAAGAAGCGAAATTTCGGAATCCGAAACACTGATTCCGGTCGCACTCACGGGATCGATTACGTTAAGGTAGCAAAGAGCATATTGTCCCGAATTGTCAAGCGCGCTCGCCATTACCCACGCCGTACCTTTTTTGATACCGGTAACAACACCGTTTGAATCGATTATCGCATACGATGTGTCTTCGACACGCTCGCTGTTTACAATCGTATACTTGATTTCGGTATATGTTGCGTCACTCGGCACAACGGTTCCCGTAACGCTTATTTTTTCACCTACTACAACTGTCTCATAGCTTGAACTGAGACGAATTCCCGATACTTCCTTTACGACTTCGATTTTTACGGTTGCGGATGCGTCACCCGTTGCCGCTTCTACGGTTATAACGGTTTCTCCGTAGCCCACACCGGTAACGACGCCGTACTTGTCGACAGTCGCAACACTCTCGTCGTCCGAATACCAGTCAAGTTCCGTATCGGAAACCGTATCCCGGTTTGAAATCGTTGCTTCTATCTTAACCGTTTTCCCGAGTCCCAAAATGTAGGATGTGGGTTCAACGGTAATTATTTGAATAAGTTCTTCAACCTTTACCATACAAAAGGCACTGTATCCGCCGTCGACGGAAGTACACGAAATCACCGTATATCCGCCCTTTATACCGGTAACCGTTCCCGCTTCATTTACCGTCGCAACGGAAGAATCAAGAGATTCCCACCGAACTTCCGTATTCGACGTGTCCGCGGGCGTAAATACGACATCGAGAGTATATTTTTCACCGACATCTATCACGATAGAATCGTCGTCAAGCTCAATTCCGCTTGCACCCGAAAGCACCGTAACCGTACAGAACGAATTTTTGCCGCTCTGGGTCGATACCATTACGGTTGTGGAACCCGGTGCCACACCGAGCAATCTTCCCGTAGAAGAAACGGATACGATTTTTGAATCGAGGCTTTGCCACGTAAGCGACGCTTCGGTTGCGTTTGCGGGGATTAACGTGACGCCGAGGTCAAAATATTCTCCCACATTCATCGTAACCGCCGTATAATTAAGCGTTACGCCCGTCGCAACCTGTTTTACCGTAACCGTACACAAATCCCAATATTTTCCGTCTTCCGTCATTACCATAAACGTGGTGGATCCCGTATTTCTTGCGGTAACAAGAAGTGTGTGGTCGGTACCTTGCG
Source organism: uncultured Lachnospiraceae bacterium (assembly GCA_964653855.1). GTDB lineage: Bacteria > Bacillota > Clostridia > Lachnospirales > Lachnospiraceae > RGIG3528. Next base: position 86,666 of record CAZZFV010000001.1, on the reverse strand, counting down.
TAACCGAAATTACGGACGTATCAAAAACGGAGATCGAAATCACATCGTCACTTGCGTTCTTCGGTTCTATTACATAGGGAAGTCTGTAAACTTCACCGTTATAAAGTTCGAGTTCGTTTGAGTCAAGCGTTATTCCCGTAACGCCTTGCAATACGGTAACCGTACATACGGCATAATATTCGGGGTTAAGAACGGATTGCGCAATAATCGTTGCTTCGCCGTCGCCGACAATCGTAAGTTTACCGTTTTCGTCAACGGTTACAACGGTAGGCTTTGACGTTGACCAAAGCACGCTCGAATCCGATGCGTTGTTGGGGCTAAGGTAAGCATAAAGCTGATATGTGCCCGTGCTTTCGGGAAGTGTGAGCGTATATTCCGAAAGCGTGATTCCCGTAACTTCCTGGAATACCGTAACCTCACAATATCCGCATACTATGTTGTTCGGATTTATTGCCGTAAGTATTGCGGTTCCCGGCTTCAATGCGCAAATCGTTGCGGACGTGCCCGTATTTATGTCATCTACAAACGAGAATATTGTGGGATCCGACGATACCCATGTAAGCTCCGTCGAATCTCCCGTAAACTGGGCGATTATTGTCTTATAATCCCCTATCTCTATTTCCGCCTTTGTGGGCGACAATGTGATTGCCGTTGCCGTATTTTTAACCGTAACCTTTGCGTAAGCGTTCTTTTCGACGCCGTCGATGATTTGGTATGCCCTTATCGTAACGACACCGCGTTTTTTTGCCTTTACGATAACGGAGCCGTAGCCGTTGTCACTGACTTCCGCAATCGATGTGTCAAGACTTTCCCAATAAATGTCGTAGTCTCTGTTTGTGCATGCCGCATAAATCGGATATTCACCGCCCGCATACATCGTAAATTCCGAAGAACCGTCCGATGCGAGAAGCGAATTGTTTATCGAAAGATAGTCTATAACATGCACCGTATACACAACGTCCGAAATCGTTGAGCTTATCGAGGGCGGATAAAGTGAATTGTTGCTGCCGCCCGTATATTTTATCGTGATTTTTGAAGTACCGACCGATTTTGCGGTAATTATACCGGTCGTCTTGTCGATTTCCGCATAAAGCGTGGAATTTCCGTCATAGGAGAAACTGAAAAGCTTTGTCCAAGCATCTGCGGGAATATTTGAATTTCCGAGCACATCGTAAGTGTCTCCGACGTTCATGTAAATTGTCGTATTCTCAAGCGACAACATGACGGAAACATCGTAAACGACCCTGTTTCTCGATTCCTTTTCGTTAAAGCTCGTGTTTGCTTCACCTATGATTTTATATGTTCCGGCCGTCACGCCCGTAAAATTAAGCACGCCGGAATTTTCGCTTATGCTGTAAGTAAGACGGGATGTGTCATTTTTTCCTATTTCTTTGAGACCGCCGTTTTTGTCGACAACATAAACGGTCCATGTAAGGTTCGTTGCCTTTTTGGCATTCGAATAAATCGTAAAATTGCTTGAATAAATCGTTCCGAGATCAACGGTCTGTGTGAAAGCCGTTAAAGGATTGTAATCGGTGCTTGTATTATCATTGTTCTCAGGTTTTGCGCTTCCGACAGGTGCCACAAGCACATAAAACGATGCCGTATCCGCATTCTGACCCGTGGTGCTGAGTGTTACGCGCGTATACCCCGCACCCTTAACATAAAGCTTTCCGTTTGAATAAGCGACAACCGAGTCATTGTAGTCTTTGTCGTCCACGGCAACAATCGTATCGGTTGTAACCGCCGTGCTGTCCATATACAAAATGTCAAGCTGGTAATAATCTGTATCCGACGGATAATTTCTTTGGTCAAGGAACAATACCTTGTCACTGTATCCCGAAAGTCCCGTATCTTCCCATTCGGGATCCGTTTGGATAATTTCAAATGCGACGTGAATCGTGATTGTCGCATATCTTACCGTTCCGTTTTCCTTAATGGTGACGCTTACCGTCGCACGTCCGGGGCCCACACGCTTAAGTACCGCGGAGTTATCGTTTATATTTGTGTCCGTTTCAAATTCGACTACATTGTTTCCCGCGCCGACAACCGAAAATTCCATTGTCGTTCCGTCCGCAAAAGGCGCATCCATGCTGTCCGCCTTATATACACGCGAAACGGCAAGCGTAAACTTTGATGTATCAAGGTCGAGCACCGAACCCTGATCCACATAAGCGTTACCCGAAGAGGAGTTGTCGAAAAACACGATTTTCATGTCTTCGTCTGCCGCATATGCCGCTTTTCCCGCAAAATATTTACTGTTGCTCTTAAATATTTCTTTGTCGAAGCCTTTTATGTTAAAAGTTTCGTCGAAAACCTTCAATGAATCGGTTTTTGCGTATTCTTCAGATTCCGCACCGGTGTCACTTAAATTTCCGCTAACGCTCTCGATTTTTGTTATTGTGTTAACCGAATAAGCGGACGACATATCAAAAAAGGACGTCGACGCAACAATCGCCGATGCTATCATAAAACATAAAAAATTCGTTATGTATTTTTTCATGAGTCATTTCCTCCTTCGGCTTTTGTAACCGTACTTTGCCCCGGTACACTATAAAACAAAAGCCGATAAATAAAATGAATGTAAAAATTATAATCCACTTATTTTATCGGCATTTTTTTGTTATGTATTAACAATCCAAAATATTTTTATTCTCCGTCATAGCTTGTATAAACGTCCTGAACGTCGTCATCGTCATCAAGCAAATCAAGAATACGGTTTAAGCACTTTATGTCTTCCTCATCGTCGAGTGTTCCGTAGTTTTGGGGAATGAGCGTGATTTCTGCGGATTCCGTCTTAATTTTCGCGTCTTCAAGCGCAAGAACAACGCGGCTGAAATCCTCCGGAGCCGTAAGAATTTCAAAGCTGTCTTCCGTTTCTTCAAGGTCTTCCGCACCCGCATCCGCAACGGTCATAAAAAGGTCGTCCGCATCGAGGTCGCATTCTTCCTTGTCTATAATGATTTGACCCTTTTCGTCAAACATAAAGGATACGCATCCCATGTTTCCGATGCTTCCCTTGCCCTTTGTGAATGCGCTTCTTACGTTTGCGGCCGTTCTGTTTTTGTTGTCCGTAAGAGCGTCAACGATGATTGCGATTCCGCCGGGGCCGTAGCCTTCGTATCTTACATGCTCATAATTGACGTTTTGTCCGTCGCCCGCAGCCTTCTTGATGCTGCGCTCGATCGTGTCGTTTGACATATTGTTTGCTTTTGCTTTTGCGATAACATCCTTTAATTTACTGTTGTTTGCGGGATCCGGTCCGCCGCCTTCCTTTACGGCAACGGCTATTTCACGGCCGAGTTTCGTAAATACCTTGCCCTTTGCGGCATCGTTCTTTTCCTTTTTGTGCTTGATGTTTGCAAATTTTGAATGTCCTGACATAAATTTTCCTTTCGATCTTTAAATTTATCCCGTAGATTTTATTACAACCGATACTTTTTAGTCAATAGAAACTTTACGATTCTTCATATGATACAAGGATCAAAAGGTATATTAAATTAACCAAACAATCTCCATATCGATTTACCTTACAAGTTTCTCAATTTCCTTCATAACAGAGTCAACGTCTTCTTTTGTGCGTATCGCACACATTATCGTGTCATCACCCGCAATGCATCCTATAACGGCGGGGATTTTTAAGGCATCGAGTGCCGCAGCCGCAGCCATTGCCATTCCGGGAACGGTTTTTATCACAAGAATGTTTTCCGCCTTGTCCATCGAAACAAAGGCTTCCGACAAAACACGAACAAGCTTTTTGTTGTTCGAACTCAGGTTTTCGTTTCCCGTCACAACATATCTTATGTCACCGTTCTCGTCGGCCATCTTGGTGAGCCTTAGTTCTTTTATGTCACGGGATGCCGTCGCCTGCGTCACAAGAAAGCCTTCCTCATTCAGCCTTTTCACAAGCTCTTCCTGAGTGCCTATATTTTCGTTTTCGATTATTCTTTTGATCTTTGCATGTCTGCTTGATTTTTTTTCGGGCATTTTGATCTCCTTTAAGACAGCTTGTGTGTCAATGTTTCAAAAAATGTTTTTTTGTCCGTTTTTATGAGTTCAACGTATCTTTCGGACCTCTTGACAGTTATTTTATCACCTTTTGCGAGTTTTATAAACGATTGTCCGTCGAGTGTCACACCGAGGTCCACGTTTTCGGTATTTCTTTCGGGTAAAAGTTCCACGGAAACAACATCCGTATCCGATGCTATTATCGGTCTTCCGTTAAGGGAATGCGAACAAATGGGCGTAATAAGAATCATTTTTGATTCGGGTGCGCAAATGCTTCCGCCTGCCGATAAACTGTATCCCGTAGATCCCGTGGGTGTCGCAAGAATTATTCCGTCACCCGACACGGAAAGCACGCTTATGTCGTTAATTTTTACTTCAAGTCTTATGATTCTCGAATACCCGTTTCTCGTGACAACGACATCGTTAAATACTGTCGAAAGCGGCAAATCGTTTAAAAATACGTCAAGCATCATTCTTTTTTCGGTAATGTATTCGTTGTTTAAAAGGCACTTAATCGCATTTTTTATGTCACTTATTTCCGCACCCGTCAAGAACCCCGTTGTTCCCGTATTTATTCCGAATATCCTGACGCATTTACTTTTTATTTTGGAAACCGTTCTCATAATCGTTCCGTCACCGCCGAGAACGATTATCGCGTCAAAATCCCCGTTTTCGGTGCTTTCGGCATTTTCCGCTTTTTCATCGAACACCTCATACGACGCATTGTGCGCAATAAGCTCACCTGTCACGTTTTTTAGGATATTTCCGCCCGGATCTTTATTTTCGTTTGATACTATCAAATATTTCTTATTCATTTTCCGGTACCTTTCCGATATACATAAGATATTCGATGTTGCCGTTCGGTCCTTTAATGGGAGAATCCGTTATCCCGTATATTTTAAATCCCAACAGAAGAGCAAACTCACTCACGTCGTCCAAAACTTTTTTTCTTACCTTTTCGTCGTTTACGACGCCTTTTTTCGAAAGAAACTTTTTTCCCGCTTCAAATTGCGGCTTTATAAGGCATACTGAGCGGCCGTTCTCGCTTAAAAGATTAAAAATCACCGGTAAAACCTTTGTGAGCGATATGAACGAAACATCGCACGATATAAAATCAAAAGGCGTGCAATTTAAAGAATCAAGCGTAACATAGCGTATGTTTGTTTGTTCAATCGAGATTACGCGCGGGTCTGTACGCAATTTTTCCGATAATTGCTCCGTTCCCACATCGATCGCGTAAACACGCTTTGCCCCATACATGAGCATACAATCCGTAAATCCGCCCGTTGAAGCTCCGATATCCGCACATGTTGCATCTTTGATATCGATATCAAAAAATTCGATCGCCTTTTCAAGCTTCAACCCGCCACGGCTCACGTATTTGAGTGTTTCACCGGTAACGGTGATCCGGGAATCTTCCGCAACGCTTTCCGCAGGCTTTACCGCAACACGCCCGTTAACCGTGACCAGACCGTTTTTTATAAGCTCTTTTGCACGCTCCCTTGACGACACAATATTCTTTTTAACCAAAATTACGTCTAATCTTTCCATATATTTTTTCGGGATCGAGTCCGTAAAGCTTCAAAAGTTCGCTTCTTTTTCCCTGTTCGATAAATGTGTCGTTAAGCGCCGCACTTATAAATCTGACATTGCAATTGTTTTCATAAAGAATTTCCGAAACAGCTTCTCCGTAACCGCCGCGCTTAACGTTGTCTTCGATCGTAACAAGAACTTTGTGTCTTTCGGAGGCTTTAATTACCGCTTCACGGTCAATGGGCGACACAAATCTCGCATTGTAAAGCGATACGCTTATTTTGTCGTTTTCAAGTTTTTCTTTTATCGAAAGTGCCTGTTCCATCGTCGCACCGACCGAAAATATGGCAACGTCTGTACCCGTTGAAATTTGCGCGGCTTTACCGTAAACCACATCCGATACCGGGACTTTTGCGACGAGTTCCCCTTCCGCACCTTTTTGGTATCTTATTGCGACGGGCTTATTTAAAGTAAACGCAAATTCAAGCATTTTTTTAAGTTCCGCCGTGTTTACGGGTGCCATAACGGTAAGATTCGGAATATGCGACAAATATGACAAATCAAATATTCCCTGGTGCGTTTCTCCGTCCTCGCCCGTAATTCCCGCGCGGTCGATCGCAAACACGACGGGTTCCGCGGTCAGACATACATCATGCACGATTTCGTCGTAAGCACGTTGCAAAAATGTCGAATAAATGGCACAAACGGGTCTTAAGCCGTTTGCCGCAAGCGCGGCCGCAAACGTAACGGCGTGCTGTTCAGCAATTCCGACGTCAAAAAATCTTTCGGGGAAATTTTCCTTAAATTTTCTGAGCCCGGTACCGAACTCCATCGAAGCGCTTATCGCAACAACGCGCGTGTCTTTTTCACCTATTTCCGTTATCGTGTCCGAAAAAGTATCCGTAAATGTTTTTGAATTTCCCGATTTAATCAGCTTTCCGGTTTCTATATTAAACCTGCCGACCCCGTGAAACTTGCCCGGATTCTTTTCGGCGGGAAGATAGCCTTTTCCTTTTTTCGTGACAACATGAATGAGAACCGGCTTGTTTACGTTTGAAGCATTTTTTAACGCCGCAAGAATTTGATTTACGTTATGCCCGTCGATCGGCCCGATATAGGTAATTCCGAGATTTTCAAAAAACATTCCGTCGACAAAAAACGACTTAAACGAATCCTTTATGTGTTTAAGACGCATTGTGACCGATTTACCGAGACTTTTTTCAAGATCTTCCTTAAGTTTCATGTAAGACTTTTTTGTGCGAAGGTGACCGAGATACACCGCAAGTCCGCCCTCGTTTTTGTCTATCGACATCTCGTTGTCGTTTAAAACAATAATCATGTTCGACTTAAATTTACCGATGTTGTTTAAGGCTTCCATCGTAAGTCCGCCGCCCATTGCACCGTCTCCGACGAGAGCAACTACCTTATAATTTTCTTTTTTTAAGTCTCTTGCCGCAACAAATCCCGCAGCAACCGAAATTGCCGTCGAACTGTGCCCCGTGTTAAATGCGTCGCATTCGCTTTCCGTAATTTTCGGAAAGCCCGAAAGTCCGTTATATTTTCTCAAGTCCTCAAAATTTTTTCTTCCGGTCAAAATTTTATGAACATACGATTGATGTCCCACGTCAAATATAAGTTTATCCTTCGGAAAATCAAGGAATTTGTGAAGTGCGATTGTAAGCTCCACAACGCCCAAATTGGAAGACAAATGTCCTCCCGTTTTCGATATGTTTTCAATCAAAAATTGTCTTATTTCAAAGCAAAGCGCATCTATATCCTTATCGGGTATTTTTTTTATGTCGTTAGGCTTATTTATTTGATCCAAAATACAATAATCTGCCATTTGTATTGCCTTTTAAAAATCAATATTTTCTGTCCGCAAGACGGTTTACGAGTTCCGTCAAAAATTCGGTTTCGGGAAGATCCCCGAGGATTTTAATCGCATCCGAAGTATACGCTTCAACCTTTTCTTTTGCCGTATCAAGCCCGTAAAGCGTAACAAAAGTCACCTTGTTGTTTTTTTCGTCGCTTCCGATCGGCTTCCCGAGCGTTTCTTCGTCGGATATGACATCAAGTATGTCATCCTGTATCTGAAATGCCATACCGATATCGTTTCCGAGTTTTTCGAGTGTCACAAGGTCATTTAAATCGGCACCCCCGAGCACCGCTCCGCACAAAATCGAAACGGAAATAAGCGCGCACGTCTTAAGCGAATATATAAATTCAAGTTCGTCTTTTGTAAGCGTCTTTCCCGTTTTTTCAACGTCAACCGTCTGTCCGCCGATCATTCCGTATATTCCGCTTCTTGTGTAGAGAAATTTGAGCGCATAACGCACGCGTCTGTTCCATTCTTCGTTCGTTATGTCATCATACATTTCCTCACCCGAAATATCCTTTTCGGCAAAGGCTTTTGTTATCGTTTCAACGGAATAATTAAGAAGTGCGTCACCCGCCAAAATTCCCATCGCATGCCCGTATGCCGCATGCGTCGTCGGCTTTCCCCTGCGCAACAAATCGTTATCCATTGCGGGCAAATCGTCATGCACAAGCGAATATGTATGAATCATTTCGATCGCGCAAAAAAAAGGTTCCGCTCTTTCCGAATTTATTTCCGCTTTGGGATTCGTTTTCTTTGAATATATCCCGTAAAATTCACGCATAAGTATCGGACGGATTCTTTTTCCGCCGACTCGGACACTATAATTCATCGCCGAAAGAACCGTCTTTTGATATCCTTCTTCTTCCGGCAAAAAACGCATAAGGCACTCGTTTATATAATCTTTTCTTGCCCCGAATTCCTTTTCAAAATCCATCAGACACCTTCCGTTTCAAGAACTTCGAGTTCTTTTTCAACCCTGTCTATTTGGGAATTGCATTTAAGCAGCAAATCCATTCCGTCTTTATACTTTTGAAATGCGTCTTCAAGCGGCAATTCACCGGATTCAAGCATTCCTATCACTTCGTCAAGCTTTTTAAGATTTTCTTCGATATTTATGTTTTCGTTTGCTTTACTCTTTGCCATTATTTTTTCTTTGCCTCCGTAACCGTAGCCGAAATATTTCCGTCCGTCACATAAATCGTAAGTAAATCGCCCGAATTTACCTGTTTTATGCTTGTCACGTTTTTTCCAGACTCATCCGCAACATAAGAAAATCCGCTTTTTAATCTTGCCGCGGGATTTAAAAGAACAAGCCTCGATGCACGGATTTTTATGTCGTTTTTCTTTGCTTCAAACAAATTATAAAATGCGTTTTTAAATCTTTCCTTAGTTCTGAGTGCCGCATTTTTTTTATCGGAAACATATCCCTTCATTGCGGCTTTAAGACGCTTTTCTCTTTCCGCGAGCATTTGCTTTTTTAATTCAAGCTTTGATGCCGGGCTGTTTTTTTTGAGTTTCAATTCGGCGTTTGAAAGCCTTAATTTTAATGAATCGATTTGAGCGTAAAAAGCATCATAAAGTCTTTCATGCATGAGCGCCATGTTTTCTTCAAAGTCGCTGAGCTTAAATACCGCAAGTTCTGCGGCTGCGGAAGGTGTTGCCGCGCGCAAATCGGCTGCCGGATCCGAAAGCAAAAAATCCGTTTCGTGTCCAACCGCGGAAATAATCGGCGTGTTGCATTCGTAAACCGCACGTACTACGATTTCCTCGTTAAACGGCCAAAGATCTTCTATCGATCCGCCGCCGCGCCCTATGATAATCGTGTCGACTTTACCGTCCAAACACTTTATTCCCTTTACGATTGTTTCCGCCGCACCCGCGCCCTGCACCTGTGCAGGATACAAAATAAGGCGAACATACGGATTCCTTCTTCCCGCAACCGTACATATGTCATGAATCGCCGCTCCCGTACTTGCGGTCACAATTCCGATCGTCATCGCATATTTTGGGATTTGCTTTTTTTTTGACGCATCAAAAAGACCTTCCGAGGAAAGCTTCTTTTTTAATATTTCAAGCTCCTCATAGAGGCGTCCCGCCCCGTCCAAAGCAACATTTTGCGCATAGATCTGATACGTCCCCGATTTTTCGTAAACGGACACATATCCGTACACAATCACGCTCTGTCCGTCTTTTAACTCAAAAGAAATGCCGGTCCTTCTCGAACCGGCAAACATTACGCACGATATCTGCGCATTATTATCCTTTAAAGTAAAATATATATGTCCGGTTTGATGATATTTGCAATTTGAGACCTCTCCCTTTACATAAACATGACTTAAAATATCGTCCCTGTTAAACATTCCTTTTATGTATGCGGATAAGCTTGAAACGGAATAAGTTGTTTGTTTGAATTCGGAATAAGCCATACATTTACCTCTGTAAAAAAGACTATACTCCGCGTGCGAGTTTCCCGAGCACTCCGTTTATAAAACTCGGTGCCGAATCGCTTCCGTACGTTTTCCCGAGTTCAACGGCTTCGTTTATCGCAACGCTTGTCGGAACTTCCTCGTCATACAAAATCTCGTATGCCGCAAGACGCATTATCGAAAGCTCACATTTTCCCATGCGGTTGAGCGGCCAGCCGGTCGATGCCTTTGTAAGCATCATGTCGATTTCGCCGGTTTTAGCGATAATTTCTTCCGCCTTTTTCTTTATTCCCTCAAATGCTTCTTTTTCTGATGCCATTTGAAGACGTCTGAACAAGTCGAATTGTTCTTCCAAATCCGCCTTTTCATAAAAGTCACAGTCAAAAATCAATTGAAAAAGTTTTTCACGTTCCTCGCGTTTGTTCATATCGTTACCTTTCATATATAATTTCCAAGGTGCATTGTATTCGTTATTGTAAAAGTCCTATTTTACGTTAACGTCGCTTATCGTAATCTTAACGTCAAGGACCTCGACTCCGACCATCGACTCAAGCGCGGATTTTACCTTTTCCTGAACATTTTCACAGGTTTTCGGAATCGAATAACCGTACTTTATCGAAATGTTGAGCATACAATTTACTTTTCTCTCGTCGGCGTTAAATATTACGTTTACGGCCTTTTGTCCGTTTTTGATTCCGTATTTTTTAATTGCGTCGTAAGTGAGCCCGCCGTAAAGCGAATCCACTCCCTCAGTCTCAGCGGCGGCAAGTGCGGCAACCGTCGCAATGACATCCGTCGAAATCTTAACGGATGCGTCGCCTCTTTCCTCTTCCAAAAGATTAAAATTTTCTGTAGGCATATCAATTTCCCCTTATATCAAATATTTTGTTCCTTATTGTCATGCTTTTGGCGTAATTTAACACCCACAAAAGCACATGTAAAAGCAAAAACACCCGTGATTACATATTGAAGTACGGAGTTAAATAAATCGTTTACCAAATCCATCCACATAAATAAACTCCTTTCAAAAAAACACTTTGTAACGCATTATACAACATCTTCACACTTTATGCCATAAATTTTTGAGAAATAAAACAGAATCACACATACTTTAATTTTTTCCGTAAAAAAATCCCGTGGTTAATTTCACCCGGGATTTTCTATGATTATTTTTTTGTCGTTCATTGTTACCTTGACCTTATTTGAATTTAAGTCAAGTTTTTCCAAGAGATCGTGAGGAAGTTGCACACGCCCCACCTTATCGACAACAGAATATTCTTCCTGCGTGTCGAGACTCATCCAGTCAACCGCGTCGCTTAAGCAGTCCGCATATTGTTCCTTTAATATTCTTTCGCTCGAAATTTTTCCGTCCCTAATCGCAACCACTCTTCTTACCTTTTTTGAAAGTGTTACGTCGTGCGTGACAATTAATATCGTCTGCCCCGTTTCTGAATTCAGACGCTTAAAAATGTCAAAAATATAATCGGCGGTTTTTCTGTCAACCGAGCCCGTCGGCTCGTCCGCAAGCAAGAGTTCCGGCGCATTCGCAAGCGCAATCGCGATTGCTATACGCTGCTGTTCACCACCCGAAAGCATATTGAGCTTTGAGTGTTTCTTTGCGGAAAGCCCCACCGTGTCTAGGAGCTGCAAGGCGCGTTCCTTCATTTTTCCTTCGTTTTTTATTTCCATCGGAAGCATTATGTTTTCGAGAGCCGTAAGATAGGGAATTAAGTTTCTCGCGTTATTTTGCCACACAAATCCTACCGCATCCCGCTTATATTTTACCTTTTCGCGCTCGGTCATTTTAAACAGATCGTGCCCCGCAACCCACAATTTTCCCGCGGTCGGCTTATCGAGTCCGCCGAGCATGTTTAAAAATGTCGATTTACCCGAGCCCGAATTTCCTATAATCGCAAGGAGTTCGCTTTTTTTCACGGTGAGATCCAGTCCTTGCAATGCCATAACTTCAATGTCTTTTGTTTTGTATATTTTTACAAGGTTGTCGGCCTTTATCATTATGTCATTGTTTTCCATTCACAATCTCCCCGTCTTCCAGTTCAAATATCACATTTCCCGCATCCATAAGTCCCATATCGTGCGTTGTCATGACAATCGAAAGATTTTCGTGCTCGACAAGTTCCTTAAAAAGCTTCACAACGGACGCCGCCGTTTGCGAATCGAGTTCAGCGGTCGGTTCGTCGGCGAAAAGGATTTTCGGCTTATGCGCAATCGCACGCGCAATCGCAACACGCTGTTGCTCACCGCCCGACATTTCCTGCGGCATGTGGTGCATTCTGCCGCCGAGCCCGACCATTTTCAGGCATTCCTCCGCGCGCTTTTTTCTTTGCTCTTCGATTCCCGCAAGTCTTAGTGCAAATTCGACGTTTTCAAAAGCACTCATCATGGGAATAAGCGAAACGGACTGGAAAACATATCCGATTTCGGTACGTCTTAAATTTTCTTTTTGGTAATCCGACATACAGGTAATATTTTTCCCGTTAACCGTCACCTCTCCCGACGTCGGTGCGTCAAGTGCACCAAGTATATTGATAAGCGTTGTTTTGCCCGATCCCGAACGCCCTTTTAAAATCGCGAGCGCTTTGTCCGGTATCGTCAAATCGATATTTTTTAAGACATGCAATTCTCCGTCCGCAATCTTAAATTTTTTGTTTAAACCCTTAACCGATACGATATCCATTTGATCCCCCAAAGAAACATTACATAAAATACGGTGGCGTTAACCCCATACGGCATTACAAACCGCATCCCGTACAACAAAAAAATTGTATCGTCAAAAAATCCCGTAACGTCATTTCCGACAATACAATTTAATCACTTGTTTAAAAAAACATCAATAATCATTCTCTTGATTTTAATTCTCTCATGATATCTTCCCACGTAAGTCCCGTATCCGCCATCAATACCATCATGTGATAAAGGAAGTCGGCGATTTCGTAACGCAGTTCCTCATGGTCGGGATTTTTTGCGGCAATAACGATTTCCGTTGCCTCTTCACCGCATTTTTTGAGGATTTTGTCGATTCCCTTGTCAAAAAGATAATTTGTATAGCTGCCGGGCTTGGGATTTGCTTTTCTGTCAAGAATCACGTTAAAAACGTCTTCAAGCACGTTCTTTATATTCTTGTCTTCATACTCTCCCTTAAAAATTTCCGTAAAGAAGCACGAATAATTTCCCGTATGACATGCCGCCCCAACTTGCTTTACCTTTGCGAGAAGGGTGTCGCTGTCGCAGTCTATATACAAATCCTTGACATATTGAAAGTGCCCCGATGTTTCGCCCTTTACCCATAACTCGTTCCTGCTTCTCGACCAATATGTCATTTTTCCCGTCGAAAGCGTTTTTTCGTATGCTTCCGCATTCATGTATGCGAGCATAAGGACTTCGCTTGTCTTATAATCCTGCACAACGACGGGAATAAGCCCTTTTTCGTTTATCTTAAAATCGGAAAATCCAAGGTTGTTTCCTATTGTCCCGACGTCATATCCCTGTTCTTTGAGCGAACTTTTAACCGTAAATATGTTTCTTCCCGCATAAAAGCCGGTTGCGACGCCTATGACACTTTCCGCTTCCATAAATGCCGTTATCGAATTTCGTTCCAAAGAATCACGGACAATGATCGGAAACGCGGAATTTTTTAGGAATTCAAGCGTCGTGGGCCCGATCATAACATGTTTTCCCATAATCCCGTGTACGCCGTACGACATGTATTTTTCGCATGCGGCGCCGATATCGTTGATTTTTTCTTCCTTGTAATCGGACCCGAAGTTTACGAGCACCCAGACCTTATCTTTTCCTATTTTTGTGACGCTTTCGGCGATTAAACTTTCGTCAGACATTTTTTCGGGGTCAAGTACAACCGCTTCCGCACCCGAATAATATGCTTTTTTTACGTCTTCAAGCTTTTCCGTATATACACCCGCAAGGTACGGCAAATCCGTCAGATCACGCACACGCCTGAGTAAACTTATAAATTTTTCACGTTTTTCGAAAGACTTTGAAAAATTGTAAATATATAACATGTCTGCACCGGAATTTTCGTATTCCGACACAAGAGAAAGTATTCTTTCTTCCGTTTCGTTTTCCGCATCGACGGACGCAATTATCTTTTTACTCATTTTCAAACTCCTTTATTGCCTCTTCCAAATCAATTTTGTTTTCGTAAAGGGATTTACCGAGTATGACTCCCGAGGCGCCGATTTTATGAAGGTGCCTCAAATCGCATATGCTTGACACTCCGCCGGACGCAACTATGTTAAGCCCTGTTTTTGTTATCATGTTTTCGGTTTCAATTACATTCGGTCCCGTCATCATTCCGTCTTTTGAAATATCCGTATAAATAATCGTTTTTACGCCCATTTCACGCATAACGATTCCGAAGGAAACTGCCTCTTTTTTTGTTACCTTTTCCCAGCCGTTTACCGCCACAAGGCCGTTTTTCGCGTCTATTCCGACAACAATTCTTTCTTCGCCGAAATTTTTAATGGCGTCACGCACAAATTCGGGACTTTCAAGCGCCTTTGTCCCTATTATCACACGCGAAATACCGAGTTTCAGTTTCTTTTCGATATCGAAAAGGCTCCTTATTCCGCCGCCTATTTCGGTCATAACGGAGACGCTTTCCGTAATTCTTTTGATCGTGTCTTCGTTTACGTGTGTGTCACCCCGTGCGCCGTCAAGATCCACTATGTGAATCGCCTTCGCATTCTTTTTTTCAAAATCACGTGCCACATCCCACGGTGAATCGGAATAAATCTTTTTGTTTTCGTATACGCCCTGACATAAGCGCACGCATTTTTTGTCTTTTATATCGATTGCGGGATAAAGTCTCATATCATTTAAAGCGTCCCCTTTGTGGAAAGAGTTCCGCTTATCCTTTCGTTAATTGTAACGGCTTTGGACAAAGCCTTCGCAAAAGCCTTAAAGCACGCTTCCGCCTTATGATGGTTGTTGATTCCCGCCATTTCCTTTAAATGAAGGTTCATTTTTGCGGAATAAGAAACGGCATAGAAGAATTCCCGCGCCATTTCCGTATCGAATTCACCGATTTTAGGAACGGTAAAATTTACGTCAAAATTTAAATACGGGCGTCCGCATAAATCTATTGCGCATAACACAAGCGTTTCATCCATGGGAAGCAAAGAATCTCCGTAGCGCGTAATTTTTTCTTTTTTGCCGAGTGCCATATCTATTGCGCTCCCGAGAACAATCCCCACGTCTTCTGTCGTATGATGCGAATCAACGTTTAAGTCGCCCGTGCATTTAAGCTTTAAGTCAAAAAATCCGTGACGCGAAAATGCCGTGAGCATGTGGTCAAAAAATCCGATCCCCGTATCCACTTCCGACACTCCCGTACCGTCAAGATCGATTTCGCACGTAATGCATGTTTCCGCAGTTTTCCTTTCGATTATTCCTTTTCTCATCACTTCACCTCTTTATCGAATCTCACGGCGATCGAATTCGCATGCGCCGTAAGTCCTT
This sequence comes from uncultured Lachnospiraceae bacterium, assembly GCA_964653855.1. Lineage (GTDB taxonomy): Bacteria > Bacillota > Clostridia > Lachnospirales > Lachnospiraceae > RGIG3528. The sequence continues at coordinate 71,321 of CAZZFV010000001.1, read as the reverse complement.
CCGCACGCGCAAACGTGATTATGTCATCGTGTATCGGATACAAAGCTTCCTTTGAATACGATATGATGCTGCTCTTTTTTATAAAGTCGTCAACAGACAAAGCAGAGAAAAATTTTGCCGTTCCGTTTGTCGGAAGCACATGATTCGGTCCCGCAAAATAATCTCCGAGCGGCTCGCTCGAATATTCGCCGAGGAAAATTGCACCCGCATTTTTGATTTTCGTCATTGTGAGGAACGGATCGCGAGTCAATATTTCAAGGTGTTCGCTTGCAATTTCGTTTACCGCGTCGATCGCATCCCCGATATTTTCCGCAATAAGCACGAATCCGAAATTATCGAGTGACTTTTTTATAATATCTTTTCTGGTCAGATTATTCGCAAAATATTCGATTTCCGTAAGCACCCTGTCGGCGAAATTCTCGCTTGTCGTCACAAGTATCGCACTTGCGAGTTCGTCATGCTCCGCCTGTGACAAGAGATCTGCCGCAACATACTTGGGATTTGCGCTTTCGTCCGCAAGAACCATTACTTCCGACGGTCCCGCAATCGAATCTATCGCAACTTCTCCGTAAACAGCTTTTTTTGCGAGTGCGACAAATATATTTCCGGGGCCCACAATCTTATCAACTTTCTTAATTGTATCCGTCCCGTAAGCAAGAGCCGCAATCGCCTGTGCTCCGCCCGCCTTGTATATTTCGGTGACGCCCGCGACATACGCCGCACAAAGGGTCCCCGGATTTACTTTACCGTCACGTCCCGGAGGTGTCACCATTACAATATTTTTAACGCCCGCAACACTTGCCGGAATCACGTTCATAAGCACGGACGACGGATATGCCGCCTTTCCGCCCGGCACATAAACCCCCACTCTGTCAAGCGCCGTCACTTTTTGCCCGACAATTATTCCCGATTCGTCACTGTCAAACCAGCTGTATTGCTTTTGCTTCATGTGATAAGTTTTTATGTTTTCGGCGGCTTTTTTGATTACGCTTAAAACTTCGGGATCTATTGCCCATAAAGCCTCGTCGATTTCTTCCTTTGTGACTCTTATATTGTTTTCGTTTATTTTTGCGCCGTCAAACTTTTCGGTATACGAAAATACCGCCGCATCGCCGTTCTGTTTTACGTTTTCGAGAATTTCTTTAACCGCTTTTTCCTGCTCCCCGTAATTTCCCGGCTTTCTCTTTATGAGCACATCCTGTAATTTCTTTTTGTTTTCCTCATTCAACTTTATTTTTTTCATAAGAGCTCCTTTTTAAGCTTTTCTATAATATCCGCTATTCTGTCATGCTGCATTTTCATGGAAACACGGTTTACAACCATCCTTGCGGATAACGGCATCACTTCTTCAAGCACCGTAAGACCGTTTTCTTTTAATGTCGTTCCCGTTTCAACGATATCCACAATCACTTCCGAAAGTCCCACAATCGGCGCAAGTTCAATCGAACCGTTAAGCTTTATTATTTCAACCGTTTTGTGCTTTTTGTTTTGAAAATAGGCTTTCGCTATTCTCGGATATTTTGTCGCAACCCTTATTATTTCGCCGGAATTCAAGAGGCTTCTCGCGCTTTCCGGCCCGCAAACACACATGCGGCACTTTCCCGTCCTCAAATCCATCACCTCATAGAGGTCACGGTTTTCTTCCAAAATCGTGTCTTTCCCCACAACTCCGATATCCGCGGCACCGTATTCGACATATGTTGGGACATCGGATGCCTTTGCGAGAAAGAATTTGATTTTCTGTTCCTCATTTACAAAAATAAGCTTCCTCGAATCCTTGTCTTTTATTTCTTCGCACGTGATTCCTATGTTTTCAAGTATTTCGAGTGTTTTAAAAGCAAGCCTGCCCTTTGCGAGAGCAAATGTCAAATATTCCATTGTTTTTTAACCCCCGTCAAATGTCTTTTTCGTGAATTTCTTTTGTATAAAGGTCCTTTAAACGAATTTTGTCCGCGGAATCCACATAAAGTATTCCGCCCGCCATTATTTTTTTTGCGTAATCCTCGTATTTTTCTTCCGAAACATTTTCGTCAATAAGGAGCGTTGCCGCCGGCAAGCCGTCCGCCCGCAACTGCTTTGCAACCTTGATCGCCTTGTTTTCAAATTCCTTCGAATAAAGAATGAGAGTCAGATTTTTCATGACATCGGGAACGGCATTCTGACGTGTAAGCGCAAGTATCGTATAATCCGTATTTATGGCAAAACCTATGGCCGGTGCCGGTTTTCCGAATTGCGACAGCAATTTATCGTATCTTCCGCCTCCCGCAATAGCTTCTCCCATTTTGTGAGTGTAAGCTTTAAAAACTATTCCCGTGTAATAATCGTAATGCGTAAGCATTCCGAGATCGACCGTCACATGCGATTCAAATCCGTATGCCGAAAGCTTTTCGTATACGTCAAGAATCCTGTCGAGCGCAGAAATTGCGGTTTCGTTTTTGATTTTTGACTTTATGTCTTTCACAAAATCTATCGTTCCGAACTCGAGAGGCAAATCGGAAAGAATGTTTTTAAGTTCGGGGTCTATATTTTTTTCTTCAAGAAGCTCATGAACGCCGAATATGTTCTTTGTTTCGATAAGATCTCGCATTTCCGCTGTTTCCGAATCCGAAAATCCCGCTTCCGCACAAATCCCCCTGAAAAAATCCGCATTTCCGATTTCCACCTGAAACTCATTTAACCCCGCAGCATTAAGCGAATCTATCATAAGAGCTATGACTTCTGAGTCCGCATCCGCACCGCAGGAATTCACATTTTCCACTCCGATTTGCGTAAATTCCTTGAGCTTTCCCATATATCCGGAATTGTTTATAAAAATGTTTCCTTCGTAAAAAAGCCTTACGGGAAGCGTTTCGTCACAAAAATATTTTGCGATGCACCTTGCGACTTCAGGAGTGATATCCGGACGCAACACAAGCGTTTCCCCGTCTCTGTCGATAAACTTATACATATCCCTTGACGAAACCGTTCCGCGTTCGGAATTAAAAATGTCAAAGTATTCGAACGTCGGTGTCTTTATTTGCTCATAACCGTATTTCTTTATGCAATTTTTGATTGCGTTTTCCGTACGTTCTTTTATGATACACTCTTCACCGTATATATCCCTCACGCCTTCCGGTGTATGCAACAAATTGTCCTTCAAGTTTATCTCCTTTCGTGCTCATGTCGCTTTCGTGTTGTAAAGTGCTAATTTGCTACCAAATTAGCAAATTAAAACATTGCCTAATTCTACACTTGTTTTTTTTGATTGTCAACATCTGTTTCTCTTTCAATCAAATCCTTTTCGATCATGGGAAGATAAGGGACAAAGACTCCGCCGTTTTCCTTAAAAAACCATTCCGCATGTAATTCCGTATGCGCAATGCTTTTTCTGCCGCCTTTTTCCATTCTTTCCCAAAAGCCCGCCATTTCACGATATCTCATATAATAAAATATGTTTTTGTTCGTAAAATTTATAAGAAAAAAAGCCACACCCTTTTGCACTTCAAAATCACGCATAAATTCCATTTGGTGCTCGTGAACGTTTTGCAAAGAAAACGTATCCGTTTTCGATTCCTTGGCGTCAAAGCAGACAGGTATTCCCTGAACCGCCCCGATATAATCGACGGTACTCTTTTTTTCAAAATAAGCAAGAGTAATATGCCTTGTCGATTCATCGATCTCCACCGGCGTAATCGGTGTCGGAACCTTTTGGATAAGTGCAAGGTTGTGGTCTCTGTATTTTTCGTTTGTAAGATTTATCACTTCTTCAAGATTCGAGCCCCTTAAGCCTCTTGAACTCCATAACGGCATTTATGTATTCCTCTCTTCCGAATAATGAAACGGATATTTCTTCAAATTCGCGCGGCGGCATAGAATATACGGTCTTACCGGAAATCTCCGGCAGTTCTTTGATTTCGTTAAATTTAAGCATAAAAGCATGAAGAAGCTGGTGCTTTAAGTATCCGAATTCTGTATCTCTCCCGCCGTATTTTGTATCACCGATAACGGGATGCCCCATATACGACAGATGCGCCCTTATCTGGTGCGTTTTACCGGTTATTAGGCGAATCGCGACAAGCGTGTAGCCTTTCCCCGTAACGAGGCCAAAATACTCCGCCTTTATTTCGTCGTATCCCGGCATTTCCTTATCCTTAACGTCCACCTTGTTTGTCTTTTCGTCTTTTTTAAGCCATGCGGAAATCTTTATGTTTCCCGTGATTTTGCCCTTTGCTACACAAAGATAATATTTTTTTAAGTCATGCCCTTTTATCGCTTTTGATGCTGCCTGAAGTCCCTTTAAGCTTTTTCCCGCAATAATGAGCCCCGATGTATTGCGGTCAAGGCGATTACATATTCCCGGCGTAAAATATTCGTTCACGCCGATATTCTCGCTTTTTAAATACGAAACAATACGCTCGTTTATCGAAATGTCGTTTTTCTCGGCTTTTTGCGAAAGCTCACCCGCGCTTTTGTTTACGATTAAAATATCCGAGTCCTCATAAACAATTTCATCTTTGTGAAGCCCCGGAATATTTACATCTTTAATTTCCGAATCGCCCAAATTTTCTTTTTTCTCTTCCGCGCCCGAAAACTTCTTAAATGTTTCGTCCGAAAAAAAGAAGGAAATATTGTCACCGACCGCGACTTTTTCGTCGCCCGCAGCCTTTTTACCGTTTAACGTTATATTCTTTTTTCGGAGCATCTTATACACAAACGAAGCGGGCGCGTTTTTAAGCGTTTTCATAAGAAGCTTATCAAGTCTTTGCCCCGATTCGTTTTGTTTTATGTTTATGCTTATCATTATACAATCTGTGTCCTTATAAGGCTTATTACTTCTTCTTTTTCGGCCGCCTGTTTTTCGGAAAGCTCTTCCGAAACGCTTCTCATTTTGATCCTGTTTTCAAGGCTCTTTTTTGAATCCGTAATATAGCACACATAGCTCAATTGCCTTTTTAAGAATTCATTTTTGAAATAACGGTCGATTTTTGATATGTCGTCCTTTTTTCTGCCCGTGTATCCGATAACCTGATGCCCCGTCACGATTATCGCATCAAGATGCATTTTTGTTTCGGAAGACGTAAACACGGCGTCATAAAATACCGTGTCTCCGGGCTTTATGAGTCCTTCCACAAAATTTCTGTCGTCTGCGTTCATTTCATGGTAAGGAAAATAAACCACAAGCAAAACAAATGTCTTTGCCGCAGGTAATACCATAAGCACAGCCGCAACGGTAAAAATATTTGCTTTGTCGCCTTTGTTTAAAAGAAGCCCTACTATGAATATCAAAATTGCGATAACGATAAGTATCGCAAGATGCAAATAAAGTCCCGTCTTTCTTTGTTTTAAATATCCCTTTTCACCGCGTTCAAGCTTTTTCATATGTCTTCCTTCCTTATAAATTTCATTTCTCCGGGCTTTAAGTCGGAAATGAGTAATTTTCCGAATCTCACTCTCTTTAAATACGTTACTTCGACGCCCACTTCATGGCACATTCTTTTTACCTCATGAAATTTTCCCTCGGTAAGAACAATATCCAAATCATATTCATATTCATTTCCGTTTTCATTTTCTTTTTCGGATAAAACGGTGAGTTTTGCGGGCATTGCTTTATATTCGGTTCCGACTTGGATTCCTATGGCAAATCGGGCACACGCATCACTTACAATGTGTCCTTCGCATTTTGCGATATATTCCTTTTCCACATGCTTTTTGGGACTAAGTAAATTATGCGAAAGCATTCCGTCGTTTGTGATTACGATAAGCCCTTCCGTGTCTTTATCGAGGCGCCCGATGGGGAAAAGTCCGTTTTTCGGTAACATGCCTTTAAATTCCTCGTTTTCATATACAAGGTCGATAACGGTTTTACACTTTCCGTCTTCTGTTGCCGAAATCACGCCCGCGGGCTTATTTAAAGCAATATACACAAAGCCGATTTTTTTAATGATTTGAGACTTATATGTCACTTCGTCGTTTTCCGTGATTTTGGTTTCCGGTTTTTTTATTGTTTCACCGTTTACTTTTACCGAGCCCGCACTTATTTCTTTTTTTGCGTCGTTTCTCGTAAGTCCCAAATTATCGCACAAAAATTTGTCAAGGCGTTTAGTCATCACATCATTCTCCATCCGGGAAGATATTTGTTTTTAAGTGTATTTCCGTTTGCCTTTGCAAATCCGAGCGGAAATCCGTCAACGCACATAAGCACGTATCCGTCTTTTACCGGAGTTTTTGCATAAAGCGTTTCGCACTTTAAATATTTTATGGTGTCGGGGTCTCCAGCACTCATCATATAGACATTATCAAATTCCTCGGGCTTAATGGCGCACGCAAGTGCCTCTGCAGGCTCAAAACGGTTTTTAACGATTTCTCCGAGGAGCAGCCCCTCTCTCATAACCCTGAGTCCCTTTAAATCGGGAACACCCGCGGGCACAAGATAAAGCCTGTCATTTTTTATAACTACCCTGTCTTCCGGAATTTCAAAATTAATATGCTCCAGAAATTCCTTCGCCGAATCCGGAATCTTTGATGCCTTTACGGGATAATCGCTTTCAACATACCTGTCTTCCCCGTCACGCTTTAAAAGCGCGCAAAAATGTCCTTCTCCGTCAATATGATGCGGCCAGAGCCTTATTGCGTTTTTGATTTCGGGGTAAGGTGACATAACAAAATCCGGATTTGCGTTGTCAAACTTTTCATATTTACCCGGGATTTCAATCACATGCATATCGGGAAATTTTTTAAGTATATAGTCAAGCGTTCCTTCGTCTTCCGACGGGTCAAACGTACATGTCGAATAAACAAGACAGCCGCCCGGCGCAAGCATCGGAATAACGTTATCGATAATGTCTACCTGAAGCTTATGATAATATTCCGTTCCGTATTGTTCCCAGTTTTTGATTATTTGCGGACTTTTTCTGAACATTCCTTCACCGCTGCAAGGCGCATCGATCAGGATTTTGTTAAAATATCCCTCAAATACCTTTGAAAGCTTATACGGCGCTTCGGAAATCACAATCGCATTCTTTGTCCCGAAAAGCTCCAGATTTTTAAGTAACGCCTTTGCGCGCGAATTGCTTATGTCATTTGAAACAAGGACTCCCCGTCCGTTTAACCTTGCCGCAAGTTCGGTGCTTTTGCCGCCCGGTGCGGCACACACGTCAAGCACACGGTCGCCGGGGTTAATGGGAATAGTCGCCGCCGGAATCATCGCGGACGGCTCCTGTATGTAATATAATCCCGCATAATAATAAGGATGTTTTGCGGGAGTGTCCGACAAATCATAATAATAACCGTTGTCCGTCCACGGAACCGGTTTTATGTTAAAAGGCGCGATCTTTTCAAATTCCGCTTTGTCCGTTTTCATGCGGTTAAAGCGAACGCCTCCAAAACGGCTCTCCTTAAAGCCGTTAATGAAGGCGTCGAATTCATCGCCCAAAAGTTCATGCATTTTGTTTTCAAATTTTTCAGGCAGTCTGTTCATATTAAATTCTTTCCCTTTTTTTTATCCGCTTGGGAACGTTTAACTTAAGCTCCTATAATCTCCGACTTAAAGTTAAACATTTACGCTTTGCGCCCTGTAGCCTTCCGCAATCGTATCAAGCTCATGGTTGAACTTGCTGAGTGCGGTAAGGTCGTCCGTCGAATAAATCTTAAAAAATTCTTCCTGAATCTGGATTACTTCTTTTTTGTTTGCAACCTTGTAAAGATTTTGGATATTGTTCAAAATATCCGCAACAATTTCCGCTTTTACGCTGAACGAAACCTGCGAATCCAAAATATCCTCTCTTATCGAAGACATTTCCGTATCGAGTGTTACGATTGCCGCAGCCGCATTTTGAAGTCTTGTCGCTATTGTTTCCGGCAGTTTTTCTTTATATTTATACCGGAGCGAATGCTCCACCGTCGCCCAAAAGTTCATGGCGAGCGTCCTTATCTGAATTTCGACGGGTATTTCACGCGGTCCTTTTTCGGTTTCAACTGTATAATAAACTATCATATGATAGCTTCTGTATCCGGATTCCTTCGTATTTTTGATATAATCCTTTTCTTTCTTTACACGCATGTCCGAACGCATACGTATAAGTCTCACAACCTCATAAATGTCGTCAACAAATTGACAAATGATTCTTATACCCGCAATATCCTCTATCTGTTCCTCAAATTTTTCGTAAGGTATGCCCTTCTTTTGGCATTTTTCGAGAATGCTGTATATCGTTTTTACTCTTCCGTCAACCCTCTCAATCGGCGAATATTGGCCGTTTTGCCTTTTCGCCCGTATCATGTGTTCAAATTTGACAACCAACTCATCCACAGCCAAAGAATATGGCTCAAGTATTTCTCTCCAAAGCTGAATCTCCATTACAATAACCCACTCCTAAAGTATTTCATAGCTTATTTCGTTTTCTCTTAAGAAACCGCAAACGAAATTATCCCAATCTTCGTCCAAGGTTTTATCGAGAGAAAACTCACTTTTGTAAACCCCCGTCATGACAAACGCTTCCTTATCTTTAAAAACAATCCCCATGTTTAAAGAAAATTCCGCACTCTCGTGTGTTCCGATTTTTAATTTCAAATCGTCGTTTGCAAGGAAATTAAATTGTAAAAATCCCGGCAATCTTTTTCCTTTTATCACATTGTACGCATTTTCGCGTATGCGTGCCCATTTCACATACGTTTGATCTTTTTCTTCGTCGTCCGTGTCAAAAAAGTCCTTATTGATTCTTCCTTCATACAAAAAATCGATATAAGTGCTTATTTTCCCGTCTTTTAAAAAGAAATCGTCAAATGTCGTTTCAGATAAAAGCTTTGTCATAAGCCTTTTTAAATCCGTAATTTTTAACTTTTTCACCTAAAAGCCCCATTTTTTATAAGTAAAACAATTAAAGCATAACATACGGGATAAAAAGTGTACATGAATATTCTGACCCACTTTTTGTTGTAACCCATTTGTCCGTCATGAAAAATAATCGCGATCGTTCCGATAATCGGCGCATACATGATCGCGGACGTATAAGAAAGTCCGAGCGCAAAAATTTGCAGGAGTATGACCGCAAAAAAAGTAAACATCATATTTCCGTAAAACAGATAAAACGCGAATATCGTAAGAACTCCAAGCACATGCTGTTCGCTCTTTAACGTTACCGCAAGCGCGCAAAACAGGATCGTCACAAAAACGGTTAAGAACACGAAATTCACACTTCCCTCTTTAAAATGCGTTTTAATCAGCTTTTCTGTCACAGTAATCAAAGATGCACCGAGGAAAAGCGTAAAGAAAAGATTTGAACCGGACGTAAGCGCACTTTTCATTGTTCCCGAATCCGAAAAAATTTCTTTACCGAATATGCATATATCAAATAACCCTTCCGTAACAATCGCGGCAGCAAAAAGTCTAATCAAATACTTCTTTATGTTTTTTGTTTTTAATGCGCCGACTGTAGTCAAATAACAAATTACCGGAATTGCGATATACGTAAGCACATAGCCCGCTCCGTAAAGAGTTTTAAAAGTATTACTGACGAATCCGCCCGTGCTTTCGTCGTAATACAAAAGCGCAATCTGTATCAAAATTTTTCCGATTGTATAAAAGAGAAGCGAAAAAATTTTAAGTTCAAACGAAGTTATGCTTATATGACTTGTTTTATTCATCGTTTCCACCGTTTTTTAAGACAACAACCGTTCTTCCGGTCACATCGATTTCATCGCCTTTTAAAACGACTCCCTTGTCCGTCGAAAGAATTATTTTAAAAGTTTCGCCCGATTTTAAAGGAAGCTTAAAAGTATGATTTTCCCAATGCATATTGAATATGACATAAATTTTACTCATGTCGTCCGCGCAAAAATAAATTCCGCAAGTCCTTACATAAGGCTTTAAATCGAGTTTCCAAGGTGTCATGCCGTGAAAAGAAATTTGCGGCAAGCCCGCTCCCTTAAAATCGGTCTCCGATAAATTTTTGCTTTCTGAAAAGATTTTGTTCTCTCTTTTTAACGAAATAAGCTCTTTTATAAATTTAAAAATCTCGTTGCTTTCGGGCTTATTCCAATTTACCCAGCCCGTTTCACCGTCAAGGCACCAGGAATTGTTGTTTCCTTTTTGGGAATTTCCCGTTTCGTCGCCCGCATAGATAAGTTGTGCGCCGCCCGATAAGAAAAGCGTCAAAAGCAGATTTTTTTTCATTTTGAGCCTTAACGCATTTATGCGCGCATTTTTTGTTTCGCCTTCCGCGCCGCAATTCCAGCTGTAATTAAAATCTTCCCCGGAGTCCGAATATTCCTTGTTTTCTTCGTTATGCTTTATGTCGTAAGAATAAAGATCATATAACGTAAACCCGTTATTGTCCGTGATGTATTTGATTCCGGACCGAATGTCACGCTTCTTCATGTATTCAAAAAGTGCCGGTATCATTCCTTCGTCGCCCTTTATGAAACGCCTCATATCGGTTTCAAAATCCCGATTGAAAGAAAAAACTCTTGTTTTATAATTTTCTGCATCCGTTACATTATAATTTGAAATTATGAATTTTGTGTTAAAGAGCTTTATGTCCGACAAAATTTCCTTTACCGGCACATTTCCCGAATCAAGTTTAAATCCGTCGATTCCGTATGCCGATACCCAATATCTTAACGTATCTTGTATAAAAGAATAACCTGCGGTTTCGTCAAAAAGAAATTCAAGGAAAACCTTGATGTTGTTTTTATGAAGCTCCGATACCAAAAACTCAAATTCTTTTTCGGGATTTTCTTTATCGAAAGCATACGAGGCTTTCGGTGCCATGTAATACGTGTCACGCGCGCCATACCCCCAAAAATTGATATTGTTTTCTCCCGAACACTCATCAAAATCATACACAGGCATCAATACTACACTTGTAGCCCCGAGCTTCTTCATATGTCTTATTTTTTCGGTAACGCCGAGGAAAGTGCCGGGATGCTTTACGCATGCCGATTCATCCCGAGTAAATCCGCGCACATGAAGCTTATAAAAGATTTCTTCCCCGAAAGACATTTCCGGTAAAATTTCTTCCTTATGAGAATGCTCAAGAGGCTTTTTAAATTCCACATTTTTACCCGTTCTTTTACCGAAGCATTCACGGTTCAAAATACTTTTTGCGTACGGATCCCGAATTTCACCTGAATCCCCCCGATATGCGTAACTATAAAAATCTCCGTATGTGAGACACGAAAAAATACCGTTCGCATGCGCATCCATATCCGTTTTTAAGACACACTTTCCCGTCTTGTCAAAAAGGGAAAGCGTGCATTTTTTTTCATCGGGAGCGCTTACCAGAAAGCAATAAACATCTTCGTCGATTTTTGTCACTCCGAGAGGCATATCATAAACATTTATTCCGTTTTCGGGATGCGAATATTTTTTCAAATCAGTCTTCCTCTTCAACCACAGATGTAAGTATCTGACGTTTTCTCGCAAGCTCATCGCTTTCGAGGTATTCGTCATATGTAGTAACCTTGTCTATCATGCTTCCGCCGGGAACAATTTCTATAATTCTGTTTGCGACCGTTTGAATAAATTGATGGTCGAGTGCCGTAAAGAGCACAACCGACGGGAATTTTATAAGCGCATTGTTGAGTGACGTAATCGATTCCATGTCAAGGTGGTTTGTGGGCTCGTCCATGATAAGGACATTTGCGCCGATAAGCATCATCTTTGAAAGCATGACTCTCACCTTTTCACCGCCCGAAAGAACGTTCACCTTCTTTACTCCTTCTTCGCCCGCAAAAAGCATACGTCCGAGGAAGCCTCTTACATACGTCACGTCGTCAACGGTAGAATAAGGCATCAAGTGTTCCACAATCGTCTCACTTCCCTTAAATTCTTCCGTATTGTCCTTAGGGAAATAGCTTTCGGATGTTGTGATTCCCCATTTAAAGGATCCGGAATCGGGCTCTGTTTCACCCGTCAAAATCTTAAAGAGCGTTGTTGCCGCAATCGTATTTCCGCCGACAAAAGCAATCTTATCGGTTTTATTAACCACAAGATTTATATTGTCAAGGATTTTTACGCCGTTGATCGACTTTGAAAGATTTTTGATTTCAAGAACCTCGTTTCCGATTTCACGGTTAGGTCTGAAATCGATATAAGGATACTTTCTCGACGACGGTCTGATGTCGTTTAATTCAATCTTTTCGAGAGCTCTCTTACGCGATGTTGCCTGCTTCGACTTTGAAGCGTTTGCCGAGAATCTTTGAATGAATTCCTGAAGTTCCTTTATTTGCTCTTCCTTCTTCTTGTTTGCTTCCTTCATTTGACGAACCATGAGCTGACTTGATTCGTACCAGAAGTCATAGTTACCTGCATAAAGCTGAATTTTTGCATAATCGATATCGGCGATATGTGTGCAAACCTTATTTAAAAAGTATCTGTCATGCGATACAACGATAACCGTATTGTCAAAATTTATCAAAAATTCCTCAAGCCAGTTGATTGCATCAAGATCCAGGTGGTTTGTGGGCTCGTCGAGAAGCAAAATATCCGGATTTCCGAAAAGAGCCTGTGCGAGAAGCACCTTCACCTTTATGGGACCGGTTAAGTCCTTCATTTGTGCGTAATGGTACGACGTGTCAACACCCAGTCCGTTTAAAAGAGTCGCCGCATCGCTTTCCGCTTCCCAGCCGTTCATTTCCGCAAATTCGGTTTCAAGCTCGGCACTCTTTATTCCGTCTTCTTCCGTAAAATCTTCCTTGGCATATATCGCTTCCTTTTCCTTCATTATGTCATAAAGGCGCTTATTGCCCATTATTACGGTGTCAAGGACATTATACATATCGTATTTGAAGTGGTCCTGTTGCAAAAACGAAAGACGCTGTCCGGGAGTTATTATGACTTCACCCTTGCTCGGCTCAAGCTGTCCGTTCAAAATCTTAAGAAATGTGGACTTTCCGGCTCCGTTTGCACCTATAATGCCGTAACAGTTGCCTTCCGTGAATTTGATGTTTACGTCTTCAAAAAGCGCTCTCTTTCCGAGACGGAGTGTAACGTTAACTGCCTGTATCATTTAAAAAATATTTCCTTTCAAGTATAAATATAATGATGTCGGGGTCAAAAGATATTTATTATACCTCAAACATTAAATCTTCGTATGTCGGAACCGGCCAAAAGCGCTTGTCGACAACAATTTCAAGCTCGTCTATCGGCTTTCTCAAATTATTCATGCATTCTTTTACGTGAGTGCTGTAGAAGCTCGCCTTTTCCTTTTCGTTTTTAATTTCTCTTGCTTTTTCCGACGCATTTTTAAGCTCATAAAGAGCATCCGAAGCTTCGTTTAAGAGTTCCGTGAGACGCTTTAAAATATCCGCCTGAACGCGTGTCGTAAGTCCGAGTCCCGTTTGATTTATCGTAACAATCGAATCCGCGATACGTTTTGTGTAACGGATAACCGCAGGTATATAAAGTCTTGCGGCCATCTCGATCATCGTCTTTGCCTCGATATTCAGTGTCTTTGAATATATTTCATAATTTATTTCTTCGCGCGCCGTAAGCTCCGTTTTTGAAAGGACATGCTCTCTTTCAAAAACTTCGATTGTCTTTTCGCGACTCAATGCCGCACATGCTTCGACCATCGTCCTTGCGCTTTCGAGTCCGCGCTTCTTTGCTTCCTGATGCCAGCCGTCCGAATATCCGTCGCCGTCAAAAAGAATTCTTTGATGCTCTATGAGATTCTTTCGTATCAGCTCCATCGCGCTTTTTTCGAGATTGTCTTTTGTAACACCGGAAAGCGCGTCCGCAAATTCTCTAAGCTTATCCGCAACAATAGTATTGAGCACGGTATTCGGCGTTGCGATCGACTGCGCACTCGAAACCATACGGAATTCAAACTTGTTTCCCGTAAACGCAAAAGGCGAAGTACGGTTACGGTCGGTAACGTCTTTTTTAAGTTCGGGAAGTGATGAAACACCCATGTTCATCATCGTCTTTTTCTTGCAATCCGCGGCACTTCCCGTCTTAATTATCTGTTCCGCAATATCGTTTAATTGTTCACCGAGGAAAATCGATATAATCGACGGCGGTGCTTCGTTTCCTCCGAGACGGTTATCGTTTCCGGGTGTCGACGCGGAAGCACGAAGTAACAGCGCATGCTCGTCAACGGCCGCAATCACTGCCGTAAGGAAAAGCAAAAACCTCGTGTTTTTATTCGGCTCTTTTCCCGGATTTAAAAGATTTTCTCCCGTATTTGTCGCAATAGACCAGTTATTGTGCTTACCCGAGCCGTTTACGCCGTTAAAAGGCTTTTCGCTCAAAATACATTCGAGTCCGTGACGTCTCGCGATCTTTTTCATCGTGTCCATAACGATTTGATTGTGATCGCACGCAATGTTTGCCGTCGTATAAACCGTCGCAAGCTCGTGCTGTGCGGGAGCCGCCTCGTTATGCTGCGTTTTTGCGTAAACGCCGAGTTTCCAAAGCTCGGTGTTAAGTTCCTTCATGTATGCGGCAATACGTTCCCTTATCGTTCCGTAATAATGGTCGTCCATTTCCTGGCCCTTGGGAGCCGATGCACCGAACAACGTTCTTCCCGTAAAAATCAGATCTTCACGGCGAAGATACTTTTTTCTGTCGACAAGGAAATACTCCTGTTCGGGGCCCACCGAGCATGTTACTCTCGTTGTTTCGTTGTCGCCGAAAATTCTTAAGATTTTAACCGCTTCACGGCTTAAAGCGTCCATTGACCTGAGGAGCGGTGTCTTTTTATCGAGAGCCTCACCCGTGTATGAACAAAAAGCCGTCGGAATGCAAAGCGTCACGCCGGCCGCATCTTCCTTAACAAAAGCCGGCGATGTGCAATCCCATGCCGTATATCCTCTTGCCTCGAATGTTGCGCGAAGTCCGCCCGACGGGAAGCTTGACGCGTCGGATTCACCTTTTATGAGTTCTTTTCCAGAAAAAGCGGTTATCGCTTTTCCGTTCGGAGCGGGCTCAAGAAACGAATCGTGCTTTTCCGCCGTAATTCCCGTCATCGGCTGAAACCAGTGCGTATAATGCGTTGCACCCTTTTTCATGGCCCAGTCTTTCATCGCACCGGCAACCTTGTCGGCAATTTCCGGGTCGAGCTCCGTGCCGTCCTCCATCGTCTTTTTTAATGACACAAACACATCCTCGGGAAGATTTTCACGCATAACGGTTTCGTTAAATACGTCGATTCCGAAAATGTCCTCAATAAAATCTGACATGTCTTTATCCTTTCAAAGTTTATTTATCCGATTTTTCAAAGATTACCGTGCTGAGCCCCGGAAGGTTCATAACAATCGAATTTTCCTGTCCGTCATGCGGCGTGCTTTCCGATTCAAGCGGTAATCCGTTCATAAGTCCCGTTCCGCCGTACTTTATGTCATCGGAATTCAATATTTCCGTATATATTCCCTTTTCCGGAACCGCCTGCCTGAAGTTCTCATAAACAACCGGCGTAAAGTTGCATACGAATAACAGCGTTTCGCCCTTATTTCCGCGTCTTATGAACGAAACAATGCTGTGGTCGATATCCATGCAGCTCATCCATGTGAAGCCCTTGGGATCAAAATCCATGTCATAAAGCGCATGCTTGTTTTTATATAAATTAAACAGGTCGCGGCAATAATCATGAATTTTTTTATGCATTTCATATTGATCGATAAGATTCCACTCTAAGCTCTTATTCTCGTTCCACTCGGCAAATTGCGCAAAATCCTGTCCCATAAAGAGAAGCTTTTTGCCGGGATGACCCGTCATAAATCCGTATGCCGTTCGAAGATTCGAAAACTTTTCTTTGTAATCTCCCGGCATTTTGTTTACCAACGAACCCTTCCCGTGAACAACTTCGTCATGAGACAAAACAAGAATAAATTTTTCGCTGTAGGCATACATCATTGAAAACGTAAGACAGCCGTGAACGCCTTTTTTAAAAAGAGGATCTTCCTTCATATATTTGAGGAAGTCGTTCATCCATCCCATGTTCCACTTGTATGTAAATCCCAGGCTGTTGTTTTCTTCGACAACACCCGTGACACACGGCCACGCCGTCGATTCTTCCGCAATCATGTAAACGCTCTTGTTTCTCTTTTTCATGATTGAGTTAAGGTGTTTAAGGAATTCCACGCTCTCAAGATTTTCATGACCGCCGTAAATGTTCGGAACCCACTCACCCTGTTTTCTTCCGTAATCGAGATAAAGCATCGATGCGACGGCGTCCATTCTTATGCCGTCGACGTGATACTTTTCTACCCAGAACAAGGCGTTTGCGATTAAGAAGTCAGATACTTCTTTTCTTCCGTAATCAAATATCAGTGTTCCCCAGTCGGGATGTTCACCGCGACGTTTATCCGGATGCTCATAAAGCGGTGTTCCGTCAAAACGCGCAAGACCGAAATCATCCTTCGGAAAATGTGCGGGAACCCAGTCCAAAATGACACCGATTCCGTTTTTGTGCATGTAATTCACAAAATACATAAAGCCTGCGGGATCTCCGAATCTTGCCGTCGGCGCATAATATCCCGTAACCTGATACCCCCACGATCCGTCAAAAGGATGCTCCATAACGGGAAGAAGTTCCACATGAGTATATCCCATGTCTTTTACGTAAGCGGCTATTTTTTCCGCAAGCGTTTTGTAATCGAAGAAGCTTCCGTCTTCTTCCGACGGCTTCAAAAAGCTTCCCAAATGAACCTCGTAAATATTTACGGGCACATTAAACGTATCCGTCTTTTCACGCTTGTTGAGCCACATTTTGTCGGCCCATTTAAATTTGCTTATGTCATAAACAACGGACGCATTGTTTGGACGTTTTTCCGATGCCCGCGCATAAGGGTCCGCCTTAAATATCGTTTCTCCGTTTGACGATGTGATCGCAAATTTGTATAAGGATCCCGTTCCCACTCCCGGCACAAAAAGCGAAAAGACGCCGTACTTTTCGTTCTTTTTCATTATGTGGCGTCTTTTGTCCCAAAGGTTAAAATCGCCCACAACGCTCACGCTTTTTGCGTTCGGAGCCCAGACGTCAAATCTTGTTCCCGGAACAGAGTCTTTCTTTTCCGGTCTTGCGCCCAGATAGTCATATATTTCATAATTTATCCCGTTTTGGAATTTTGTGAGCGCTTCTTCATCGATTTCGGGATAAAAAGCATATGCGTCATACGTAACAAAAGTATTACCGTCGGGATATGTAAGTTCCAATTCATATTTAAAAGGAAGCACATCCGGCACCGTGACTTCAAAAATCCCCGCCCCGTCGATGCATTCCATGTCATATTCCGCTTTTTTCTTCTTGATTTTGACTTTTGCCTGTACGGCATCGGGATAAAACGCACGAATCAAAGTTCCGTTTTCCGCGCTTCTCGCCCCGAGCACCTTAAAAGGATCGGTACTTATACCATACAAAATATCATTGATTTCTTTTGTCAAATTCATCTTTATCCCCCTTATTCCAAATACCATTCGTCTGCCTTTTGTTCCGAATGATTGTTATTTTCCG
>CAZZFV010000001.1:0-53789 GCA_964653855.1 uncultured Lachnospiraceae bacterium | reverse complement strand
TATTTTCCGCGTTTCCTGTGCTTTCCGGTTCATCGCTTCCCGCGTTTTCTTTTTCAACGCCTTCCGTGTCCCCGTTATGCGCGTTTTCCTTGTTTCCCTCAAGAATTTTGAGCGTATATTTTTTCAAAATTTTTTCCATCGAAAGCGATTCAAGAAGTACCGTTAACGACACAATAAATATAATCGCAAAAAAGTTTGTGATATATACAAGTATTGCCGCCGCAAGCCATATGAAAACGTTTAAGCACGTGACTCCGAAGTGCTTTGCGGAAATTCCGAAAGAAAACCTGATTGCCCCGAAAGTTTTCATCGTAAATCTCGATATGACGGGGAAATAATATATGAGCCACCCCGTCACAAAAAAAGCAATTACAACAAAAATCGCGAGATATATGAGGCTTTGCGAGGTATCTGTTCCGCTTTCGGTTTCTGCCGCGATAAGCTCAAATACCCATTTAAAATCGATTGTCAAAATCCATATGAAAGCTACCGTAATCACTGAGCCTATTGCGCCTTGCCTTAAATTTGCCTTAAAAGCTCTTATGAATTCTTTGATTGCGTAGCCTCGCTGCCTTCTCACCGATTTAACGACCGCATAATACATTGCCGAAAGCGACGGAACAATTACAATGAGTGAAACAAGCATAAGTATTTCAAATATCATGATTTCCGTTGTCGCATAAAGACTCGCAAACACGAAAAAAGGCACATACAATAAAAGCCACAAAAAATTCAAAACAATTAAGTCGAACACCTTTCCCATGATCGAGAAAAAAGCGTTGTCGGGATTAAAAAAATTGCTCATGTGATTACTCCGAAATAAACCTCATCTTAACATCATAACTAAATAATTTTATCTTATCCGGATTGATTATGCAAATAAATTATATAAATAAATCTCATCAAAAAAAATGCTTAAACCGAAAACATAACAAAAGCACCGGAGAGTCATTCTCTCCGATGCCGTAAATTCAATTTAATTTTCTTTTTTCTTTTTATTGCAACGTGAAACAATGAATCCCGCAGCAAGGAACAAAACAGCGATTCCCGCTACTCCGAGTACGGCATAAAGTGTCGAATTTCCGTTTGACTCGGTATCTCCGCAATCTCCCTTTACAAGCACCATCGCGGAAATCGGAGCCACCGTAACGCTTCCCGATACTTTCTTAAGGCTCTTTGTGCCCGCAGTTTCGTCGTTTATGCAAATGTTCCATTTGCCTTCGGGAAGGGTAACCTTGGTGCTTTCCTTATTAGGATTGAATATCGCGATAATTCCGTCAGAAATTTCGTTTTCAACGTCACCCGAAATTTGCATTGCGACAACATTGTCATCCGTATCCGTTATACGCGTGATTTTTTCCGCTATTTCCGCACTGTCGCTCATTCTTAACGCCGCATGAGCCTTTCTGAACGCAATAAGTCCCTTATAATAGTTGAATACGTTCATGTACTCCTCGGAAAGGAGATTATCCCACTTTAACTGGTTTACGTTGTCGAGCGCGTTGTAGCTGTTAGAATTAAACGTTCCGTCGGAATTGGTTTTGGAACGCAGCATTTCTTCTCCCGCCTGCATAAAAGGAATTCCCTGGGAAGTAAGATAAATTGCCGCCGCAAGGTTATTCATCCTTATTTGATTCTCTCTTGTCTCATTGGGCGCTGAGCTCGTGATCCTGTCTATAAGCGTATTATTGTCGTGACATGACGCATATTGAATCATTTGCAAAGGATTCTTTGACCATGTTGTCTGAGCCTTAAAGCACGATGCAATCTTATCCGTGACTCCCGTAAGCCCCGACACGTATCCGCGCGACGTTGTCGAAAAAACATTTCCCTTTAACGTGTCTCTCATGTCATCGCTGAAGAATGCCATATCGGGCACTTTCTTCGAATTCACCTGTGTTGTGAGCGTATAGTCGTCTTTTGTAAGCGTTGTGCTCATTGTCCAGCCTTCGCCGTAAAAGATTACATTCGGATGCTTTTCGTGTACGGTCTCGATTATTTCATTCATCGTTTCCGTATCGATAAGTCCGACAAGGTCAAATCTGAAACCGTCGATGTGATATTCGTCTGCCCAATAATTTACCGAATCCACAATATACTTTTTAACCATCGAGCGCTCGGTTGCCGTATCGTTGCCGCATCCCGAACCGTTTGAATATTTGCCGTTTTCGTCCGTTCTCGAAAAATATCCCGGAACAAGCCTGTTTACGCAAAAATCCGCCGCACTGTATACGTGGTTGTAGACAACGTCCATGACAACGCTTATTCCGTTGTCGTGAAGCGCTTTCACCATTTGCTTTACTTCGCTCACACGAACTTCGCCGTTATAAGGATCGGATGAGTACGAGCCTTCCGGAACATTGTAGTTTACGGGATCGTAACCCCAGTTATACGATGCAAGCGATGATTTTGATTCGTCAATCGATCCGAAATCATAAAAAGGAAGTATATGAAGATGTGTGATCCCTAGTTCCTTTATATGATCAAGTCCCGTAGAAACCGTACCGTCGGATGTTGTTGTTCCGGTTTCCGTGAGTCCCAAATATTTTCTCTTATTTGTGATTCCGGAGCTCTTGCTGCTCGAAAGATCCCTTATGTGAAGCTCATAAATTATCGCATCGTTTACGGGCATATCGTAATTGGGGTCCTTATCCGTGTCCCACCCTTCGGGATCCGTCGAATCAAGATCAATTACCATCGCTCTTTTTCCGTTAACTCCCGTCGTTCTTGCATAAGGATCGCAAACTTCGGTAAATCCGTCGCCGAAAGAAACGGAATAAGTGTAATACGTACCGTTTAAGTCACCGTTTTTAACGGCTACCCATGTGCCGGCGTCACTTTTTTCCATCTTGATTTGCTCTATCAGATCATCGGTTCCCTCGGTACCCGTCTCATAGAGATTCACATAAAGCTCATTTGCGGTGGGAGCCCAAACCTTAAACGTTGTTTTGTCTTTCGACCACACAGCTCCCAGATCGTCTCCCGTATATGTGTAAGCTTCTTCAAATTCCGCGGTCGAATAAATGTTCGGAATCGTTATTTTATAATTTGTATCGTCAAAAGTAAGCGTATAATTTTTCACTCTGTCCATTTCCGTTTCAAGTATTATAAGATAAGAATTTTCTCCGATGTTTGATACCTTTGAAACTTTGAGTTCACCGTCGGGACCTGTTACCGTAAACGAATCCGCCGTGATGTCTTCGGGCGTTCCCGTCATTACAACCGAAAGCTTATCGGCACTTTCGTATTTTACCTGTGACACCTTGACACCCGTCACGCTGTCCGCACCGTAAGCTTTTGTGTAACCCTTTACGCCCGACTCTACATATATATGAACCGTACCCGAAATCATTTCGGAAATATCTATATATTGGTCTTCGCTTATGTCCTTTGCCCAGCTTGTTGTTCTCACAATAAATCCTACCTGAGTGGTTCCGGGTGTAATCGTTTTTGTCGCAACCATTTCTCCGTCTTCATTGTTAAACGCATATCCCGAACCGTCAAAGCCGTATTCCCAAAGCCATACGTCCCAACCGTCATAATTTCCGTCGGCCCTGTGATAGTGGAATTTGAGCGTAAGATCCGCGGCTTTCGCGGTGTTTGCCGGCATCATGCCCATAAGCATTGTAAACATCATCAAAAATGCCGTAATGCGGGCAAATATTCCTTTTACTCTCTTCATGTTCTCCTCCTTTTATAAAAAGCTTTAAGCTTAAGACCTATTTTACCAAAAAGAAACAATATTTTCCACAATTATTTTCGAAAAGTTTCGAAAATATTGACTTTATAAAATTGATTATTGACTTTAGTTTGGTAACGTGGTAGCATATCACAAAATCATTGTTTGACAAAAATAAACTTTTCGGAGGAACTTATGAAAATCAAAAAAGTAATCGCACTCATTTTATCCGTAATCATGTGTATGTCACTCACAGCATGCGGAAGCGAAGAAAAATTCATCGTCGGCTTCGATGCCGAATTCCCGCCTTACGGATATGTTGACGATAACGGCGAATATGTCGGCTTCGATCTCGACCTTGCGGCAGAAGTATGTAAGCGCAACAATTGGACGGTCGAATACCGAGCAATCGACTGGTCATCAAAAGACCTTGAACTTTCATCCGGCACAATCAGCTGCATTTGGAACGGCTTCACAATGAGCGACGACAGAATCGACTCTTACACATGGTCAGATCCTTACGTCGACAACAGCCAGGTATTTGTGGTTTCCTCTTCTTCCGGAATTAAATCGCAGGCAGATTTAAGCGGAAAAACGGTTGTCGTACAGGCTGCCTCCTCCGCACTTGACGCACTCGAATCGGAAGATTGTGCCGCTCTCACGGCATCTTTCAAAGAGCTCATTCAGGTTCCCGACTACAATTCGGCATTCATGTATCTTGAATCGGGCACAGCCGACGCAATCGCCATGGATATCGGTGTCGCAAATTATCAAATTGCGGAAAGAACCGCCGGCGCTTACGAAATCTTGTCCGAAGTTCTCGTTTCCGAAAAATACGCAATAGGCTTCAAGCTCGGAAACACTAAGTTGCGTGACGAAGTACAAAAAGCACTCGATGAAATGATGTCGGACGGAACATTCCAAACAATCGCCGAAAAATGGGGACTTTCCGATTCGATTATAGTTAAATGATAACGGGAGTTTGATTAATGGATTTCAGTGCCTTTTTGAACATTGTACTCAGGCTTATCGAAGGTCTTTCGGTATCTGTCGGGATATTCGTCTTAACACTTGTCATTTCACTGCCGCTCGGACTTTTGATCGCATTCGGACGAATGTCAAAAAACATAATATTAAAGACAATAATAAGGGTGTACATCTCGATAATGAGAGGTACACCTCTTATGCTGCAATTAATGTTTATATTTTTCGGTCCTTCGTTTATCTTTCATGTATCGCTTTCGTCCTCTTACAGAATAATTGCCGTAATACTCGGATTCGGACTTAATTATGCGGCTTATTTTGCGGAAATTTACAGAGGCGGTATCGAATCGATTCCGAAAGGTCAATATGAGGCGGCCGCCGTTCTCGGATACACTCACGGCCAAACGTTTACAAGAATCATTTTCCCGCAGGTCGTAAAGCGCATAATTCCTTCAATCACAAACGAAGTCATAACGCTTGTAAAAGACACGTCGCTCGCCTTTGTTTTATCCGTTGCCGAAATGTTTACAATAGCAAAACAGATCGTTGCCGCAAAGGGAACCGTCATTCCGCTTGTCGTCGCAGGGCTCTTCTATTACATATTCAACTCCGTCGTCGCATTTATAATGGCGAAGATCGAAAAGAAATTTTCCTTTTATTCGTAAGGAGGCGTCATGAATATATTTGAAATCAATCATGTAAAAAAAGGCTTCGACGGAGAAGGTGTTTTAAATGACATCTCTTTTAGCGTAAAAAAAGGCGAAGTTGTTTCGATAATCGGACCGTCGGGTTCGGGAAAATCGACTCTCCTCAGATGCGCGACAATGCTTGAAAAAATGGATTCGGGAGAACTGATTTACGACGGAATTTATGCGGCAAAAAATGACGTAAACGGGAAAGCCGTTTATGAACCCCAAAGCGTCTTAAAAGAGATACGAAAAAAATTCGGGCTCGTGTTTCAAAACTTCAATCTTTTTCCGCATTTTACCGTATTAAAAAACATTACCGACGCACCCATAAATGTGTTAAAAAGAGATCCTGCAGAAGTAACCGAAGAGGCTTATGCGCTTCTTAATAAAATGGGGCTTTCCGATAAGGCAAATGCATATCCCTCTCAGCTTTCCGGCGGTCAGCAGCAGCGTATTTCAATTGCGCGTGCGCTTGCAATGAAGCCCGAGATGCTTTTCTTTGACGAACCCACATCCGCACTTGATCCCGAGCTCACGCTCGAAATATTAAAAGTCATAAAACAGCTTGCCGCAGAACACATGACAATGGTAATCGTTACACACGAAATAAACTTTGCGAAAAACGTTTCCGACAGAATCGTTTTTATGGCCGACGGTGTAATAGTTGAAGAAGGCGCACCCGATGAAATCTTAAACAACACAAAAAGCGAGCGTTTAAAGAACTTCCTTGACAAAATGAACGAAAAGTAAGATAAAATTTTCCATGTAAAAAGCCGCGGAGATAATTTCCGCGGCTTTTATGTTATATTCCCTAAAACATTACTCTCGGCGACAATACCGATATTTGTTTTATTTTGACTATCTGATATCCTGCATTGCGACTCCGTCCATATCGTCAAATGCCTGGTTTTCACCGACCATTCCCCAAATGAACGTATAATTTCTTGTGCCGCAGCCCGAATGTATCGACCAGCTGGGCGAAATAACCGCCTGCTCGTTATGCATTACGATATGACGTGTTTCCGTGGGCTCGCCCATATAATGGAATACAATGTCATCGGCACCCATTTCAAAGTAAAGATATACTTCCATTCTTCTGTCATGCGTATGGCAAGGCATTGTGTTCCATACGGAACCTTCTTCAAGGTGTGTCATACCCATTACAAGCTGGCAGGATTCAACCTGACCGGGAAGGATGTATTTGCAAATCGTTCTGTGGTTTGCATCCTTTAAGCTTCCGCACTCTACCTTGTTGCAATCCTTTACGATAACAACGCCGGGTTCGGGTGTGCCGTTCGGACGAATAAGAACTGTCGGATAAGTCTTGTGTGCGGGTGCACTGTTCAAATAGAACTTTGCGGGTGTGTTCTTGTTGACCGAAGCAAAAGAAATGTCACGCGATCCCATTCCGATATACATGCCCTCTTTGTAAGCGAGCTTGTATTCTTTTCCGTCGATTGTGATAATTCCGTCACCGCCGATATTGATAACGCCCATTTCGCGTCTCTCAAGGAAATAATCGGCTCTGAGTTCATCGCCTGCGGTAAGGACAAGCTTCTTTTCCACGGGAACGGCTGAACCCGTGATGATTCTGTCGATATGGCTGTAAACAAGCTTGATGTCGTCTGCCTTAAAAAGGTCGTCGATCAAAAACTCCTCTCTGAGTCTTTCCGTTGTATAAAATTTAACATCCTTGGGGGATGCCGCTGTACGTAATTCCATAAGTATCTCCTTTTTTAGCCCAAATATATTATCTCTGAACTCTTCCCGAGCCGTCTCCGCCTACAAGGTTGTCAACATCCGAACGGGAAACCAAGTTAAAGTCACCCGGAATCGTATGCTTAAGTGCGGATGCTGCAACACCGTATTCAAGTGCGCTCTT
The DNA here is from genome assembly GCA_964653855.1 of uncultured Lachnospiraceae bacterium. Taxonomy (GTDB): domain Bacteria; phylum Bacillota; class Clostridia; order Lachnospirales; family Lachnospiraceae; genus RGIG3528. The sequence goes on along the minus strand of CAZZFV010000001.1, from coordinate 46,555 downwards.
GAAATCCTTCTTGTCAAGGAAACCGCAAATTACGCCGCCGGCAAACGAATCTCCGCCGCCGACTCTGTCAACGATGGGGCTGATTCTGTATTCTCTCGAATGATAGAATTCCTTTGTGTCACGTGAATAAATGCATGCACTCCAACCGTTGTCCGATGCGGAATGGCTTACACGAAGTGAGCTGATTACATATTCGAAATTGAACTTCTTAACCATCTGTTCAAAAATCGACTTATATCCGTCAAGCTTCAGGTCTCCGCTTGTAACGTCCGTTTCACCGGGCTTGAATCCGAGAACTTTTTCCGCATCCTCTTCGTTTCCGATGCAAACGTCAACATATTGCATAAGATTTGACATAACGGCCTGAGCCTTTTCCGAAGACCAAAGCTTTTTACGGAAATTAAGATCGCACGAAACCTTTACGCCCGCCTTCTTTGCAGCCTTACATGCTTCCTCTGTGAGAACTGCCGCCTTATCCGAAATTGCGGGTGTAATTCCCGTAAAGTGGAACCAATCGGCACCTTCAAAAATCTTGTCGAAATCAAAATCTGCGGGATCAGCCTCCGCAATTGCCGAATGAGCGCGGTCGTAAATAACATTTGAAGCTCTCATTGCAGAGCCTGTCTCAAGGAAATAAATTCCGAGTCTGTCTCCGCCTCTTGCGATATTCTTTGTGCCGACGTTCATCTTGCGAAGTGCGGCAACGGCAGCCTCACCGATAGGGTTCTTCGGAACCTTTGTGACGAATTCCGCATCATGTCCGTAGTTTGCAAGCGATACGGCAACATTTGCCTCACCGCCGCCGTAGTTGATGTCGAATTCATCGGCCTGAAGGATTTTTTCGTTTCCGGGTGTGGAAAGTCTGAGCATAATCTCACCCATTGTAATAACTTTTGCCATTGGTTTTCTCCTTTTTGTGTAATGTATAAGATTGGATGCCGGTTCACGGCACCTTATTTATATATGAATACCGTAGGTATTATATACCATAAAATAACGTTTTGCCACCTTGAAATAAGTCGGCAATAAAATGATTATCATGTTACAACGTAACTCCTCGCTTAAATATCGCAAGATCGTGGAATCCCGCGATTTCGCTCTTTACTTCTTTTCCTGATGCTACGCTCAAAACATACGAATAGAATTCCTTTGCGAGCGTCATCCTATCTTTTCCTTCCGTAAGAACGCCGCAATTAAAATCTATCCACTTGTCTTTTTTCTCCGCAAGAGCGCTGTTTGTCGAAATCTTGACCGTCGGAACGGGTGACGCAAACGGTGTTCCGCGTCCCGTCGTAAAGAGCACGATTTGCGCTCCGCTTGCCGCAAGCGCCGTTGCCGCAACAAGGTCGTTGCCGGGTGCGGAAAGAAGGTTAAGTCCCTTTTCCTTTACCCTGTCGGCATATTCAAGCACACCTTTTACATATGTGCTGCCGGATTTTTGGGTGCAGCCGAAGGATTTGTCTTCCAATGTCGATATTCCGCCCGCCTTGTTTCCGGGTGACGGATTTTCGTATATTTCCTGATCGTTTTTGATGAAATATTCCTTAAAGTTGTTTATCAAACAAACCGTCTTGTCAAATAATTCCGGTGTCTTGCATCTGTTCATCAAAATTGTTTCCGCGCCGAACATTTCCGGAACTTCCGTAAGGATTGTCGTTCCGTTTAAGGAGCAAAGCATATCCGAGAAAAGTCCCACGGTCGGATTTGCCGTAATGCCCGAAAGTCCGTCCGAACCTCCGCATTTAAGACCTATCACAAGTTCGGATACGTCGCATTCTTCTCTCTTAAAACTTCCCGCATATTCCACAAGTTCATCTATAAGATGTGCGGCATCCTCAAATTCGTCTTCCGAATCCTGACATTGCAAAAACTTGACTCTGTTTTCGTCATAGTCGCCTATATAATTTTTAAGAACGGAAATGTTTGAGTTTTCGCATCCGAGTCCGAGCACAAGCACTCCGCCCGCATTCGGATGGTTGATTAAATCGGCAAGAATCTTTCTTGTACTTTCCTGATCTTCGCCCATCTGTGAGCATCCGTAGGGATGTGAAAACGCAAGAATCTTTTCGACGGATCCGTGTGCCTTATCGGCATTATCCTTTTCAATCTTTGCCGCAATCGAATTTACACATCCGACGGTAGGAATAATCCATATTTCGTTTCTGACGCCGACTCCGTCAGCTCTCTTATATCCCATAAATGTCTTCGGAATATCCGTAACGGGTTTTGTATCGCACAAAACGGGATTATATGTATATGAAAGAAGATCCTTGAGATTAGTCTTCATATTGTGCGTATGCACATGACTTCCCGCACTTATGTCCGTTGTCGCATGACCTATCGGATTTCCGTACTTTATGATATCGCAATTTGCCTTTATATCGGAAATCGCAATCTTATGTCCGCGCACGATATCTTCGGTAACCGTCAGGTTTTTTCCCGAAACGTTGATCACCGTACCTTTTTTGATGTCGTTAAGAGCGACACAAACATTGTCCTTTTCGTTGATAAGAATATAATCCATAGCGGCACTTCCTTAAAAACAATACTTTTAAAGGTGATTTTAATCTGTTTTAAATTTTTAGTCAACCCAATAAAAGCCCATCAAACATATTCAACAATCTTTTAAATCTTTATCGCAACAATCGCAATCTAAATATCATGTCATCTTATAATGTTTGTTAAAAATTTATGATAAACAGCAATTATTGATAAGTTCAGCCACTTGTTTTGAAATATAATCTGTTTTATAATCCGTTATGAACGGTGTTCAAAAAAAGCATCGTCACTTTTAGATAATGAAAGGAAAAATGCCATGAAAGATTTCATGAACAAAGAAGATTTCTTGTTATCGAACGATACCGCAAAAAAACTTTTTGAAGCAGCGAACAAGATGCCCATCATCGACTATCACTGCCATATCAACCCGAAGGAAATTGCCGAAGACAGACAGTTCAAAAACATCACCGAGGTTTGGCTCGGCGGCGATCATTACAAATGGCGTCAAATGCGTTCAAACGGCATTGACGAAAAGTACATAACCGGCGACGCATCCGATTACGACAAATTCGTTAAATGGTCCGAGACTCTTCAAAAGGCAATCGGAAATCCTCTTTATCATTGGAGTCATCTTGAGCTTCAAAGATATTTCGGTTTCAACAAGCCTCTCTCTCCCGCAACATGCGATGAGGCATGGGAAGTTTGCAATAAAAAATTAAATGATCCCTCCATGTCCGTTCGCAACATCATCAAGATGTCAAACGTAGACACGATTTGCACAACGGACGATCCGATAGATTCGCTCGAATGGCACAAAAAAATAAAGGCCGACACCACATTTACCACAAAGGTTTATCCCGCATGGCGTCCCGACAAGGCAATGAACCTTGAAAAGCCGGATTATCCGGAGTATATCGCAAAGCTTGAAGCCGCCGCAAATCACAAAATTTCGTCTTTCAAGGATTTGTGCGACGCTCTTTCTCTCCGTATGGATTATTTTGCCGAAAACGGTTGCCGTGTATCCGATCACGGAATCGATTATGTTATGTTTAAGCCTTATACCGAGGAAGAGGTTGAGAAGATCTTCTCCGCACGCCTCAGCGGAAAGGCAATCGATTCGTACGATATTCTCAAATTTAAGACAGCATTCATGGTATTTGTCGGAAAAGAATACGCTCGCCGCAATTGGATACTTCAGCTCCATTACGGTGCACTCCGCAACAACAACAGCATCATGTTTGACAAACTCGGTCCCGACACGGGCTATGATTGCATAAATATCACAACTGGCACATCCGAACTTGTTGCATATTTGGATTGCTTAAATAATGCAGGATTGCTTCCGAAAACAATTCTTTATTCGCTTAATCCTTCGGACAATGCCGCACTTTGCACAATCATCGGAAGCTTCCAGAATTCCGATGCCGTAGGCAAGCTTCAGCACGGTTCCGCTTGGTGGTTCAACGACAACAAAAAGGGAATGCAGGATCAGATGACAACCCTCGCAAACCTCGGTCTCCTTTCCAACTTTGTCGGAATGCTCACCGATTCGAGAAGCTTCCTTTCCTACACACGTCACGAATACTTCAGACGTATTCTTTGCGACTTAATCGGAACATGGGTTGAAAACGGCGAATATCCTTGTGACATGGAATTTCTCACAAAAACGGTTCAGGATATTTCCTACAACAATTGCAAACGTTACTTCGGTTTCTGATACATTCATAATTCTTTTTCACTTTGAGGCTGCCCATGCGGCAGCCTCATTTTATTTTGCTTTATAAATGCCCCATGGCAGCCATAATTTATTTTGCTTTACAGTTGCTACGGTAACCGTATTTTTTCACCACTTTTTACCTTAACTTTGAATTAGCCCTAAAAACAATATTGTCATAAATCACATCGTTTTCGCTGTCAACAATTTCCAAGTCAAACGAAATACGTATTGCTGCTTTTTTTTCGAAAAACCATTCATATCCCGACAATGTGTTTACCTCCGAGTATGCAATCATGCTTTCGTAGTTTTCTTCTCTTACCGCATAAGACAAATGATTCAAAACATAATTTAAATTTACGTTTATATATTTTTCTTGTGTTTCAACACTAAAGAAATCTTTTGATCCCGGTCCGCGCTCATAAAACATCCAAATTTTACCGTTTTCATTCACATCCCCGTTTTCTCTTAAAAAACCGGTCGAAAATATATGCACCGATTCATATTCGTTTTCTTCGTTTTTTATTTCATATATCGGTGTAACTTTGATTTTTACGGGTAATTTTACACTGTTCGACAACTGCCCTCTTATATAAAAGCTTATCCTGTCGCCCGCTGCCGTATTTACAAAAATTCCGTCGGTATCCTGTTCTTTGGTATCCTGTTCTTTGGTATCCTGTTCCTCGGTTTCTTTTTTTGCACCGTAATCTCCCGGAATATTGTTTATCGCATAAATCCCCGCATCGATTACGGCCGTCTTTTCGTCACCTTCACCTTGCCACACGGCATAAAGAGTGATATCCGACGTATACAAATATATGTCTTCCGGATTTATAAAATCATTTTTGTCGCTTATTTTCCAACCGCAAAATATATACCCATCAAGAACCGGATACGGCAAATCTCCTATTTTTGTATGATATCGTACGGTTTTCGTTTTTTCGTTATCGGAAATCTCCCCTTCTCCCGCGTCAAAATGGATTTTATACTCTTTTGCATCCCAATGCCCATAAAAATCCATGTCCTTTAGTGTTTTTAAAATTGTGCCCTCTGTAAGCACCTCTCCCGCACCGTTTCCTTTATATTCCGAGTATCTCCAAAAATCCGTCGCACTTTCTTCAAATCCCAAAATATTTTTGTGTTCCGGTGTCGGAATTTCGTCATCATATTTTACGATAATTGTATTTTTAGCCTTTGCTCCCCATCCCGCATAAAGAAACAATGTGTCTTCGTACATCCAAACGCTGTTTTCACCGTATGCCGTTCCCGTCTCATCATACCATCCGAGAAATAAGTATCCGGGTAAATCGGGAGTTTCCGGAAAATCAAAAGATTCCCCAAGCTTTTTTCCGTAATTTGTAATTTTCACGATATTATCGGAAGATCCGTCAATATCTCCTCCGCACGGATCGAACACGACCTTAACGGAATTCAAGGCAAAATCCGCATAAAGGTTAACATCCGATTCCGGCATGACAAATTCGTATGTAATACTTTTATCGGAATTTACCGTAAGCGAATCCGAATTCCCATCCGTATTCGCATCTGCATTTTCGTCCGTATTCCCATCCGTATTTCTTTCGGTATTTCCGTCCGTATCTCCGGTCACCTCTCCGTCCGATATTATTTTTATTTCTTCCGTGCCTTTCTTTAAAACAAAATTTTTAACAAAATATCCGGTATCCGGTTTTACGGTAACAACAATTTTATCGGCTGCATTTATTTTGCCGCTTTCCTTACTTTCGTTAACCGTATAAAAAATCTCTCCGCCCGCGCCCGCTTCTGCACTTAATTTAAAATTGTTTATCAAAAGCACCTTTATATTTGTATAAATTTCCGTTTCAATTCTCTTGTTTTCCGTCACATCATATTTATACTTATAGTCATCCGAACTCACCTTTAAAGTTACATTTTGATATTCGTTACTTACGTTCTTTGTATCAAGTCCGACCGCCTCACACTCATATCCCGTAACAATGTCTCCGTTATACATATACAGCGTAACAAGCGTATTAAGTTCTTCCCCTTGCTTTATACTTTGAATTTCAGCATTCGGAATTATTTTTGTGACAATTTTACCGCATACGGGAGACGCTTTCTTACCCGATGCGTCATAATATTCTCCAACTTGTTTTTTACACGTGAGAATATTTTTTTTGACGTTACTTACATGTCTTTCGTTCTCGTATTCGTCTCCGTATTCATAATCCACATCCGCCTTCACATCTTTAACTGTCCGTGATACTTCTTTCCTCTCGCAAGCGGCATAGCACTCATATTCTGTTCCTTTTTTTGTTTCTCCGCAGGAATTACATTTCCATATAACGTATCCCTTGATATCGCATCCGACAAAAGAAAGTTTTACTTTTGTTCCGCACGAACACTTTTTTGTGGTTCCGGTTCCTTCCACACTACTCCCACATGAAGAACAAGTCGCACCATACCAGTATTTTGCGACATAAGCTTTAGACTCGCTTTTTACCCAAGTTCCGCCGCAGACTTCCGTAACCTCTTTGTAGCACGTACTCCCGTGAACATGCGGATCAACATCATAACATACGGAATTTATGTGAGTATGTGTACCCGCAAAAACATCACCTGCTTTATCATATCCGCTAAAGACAAAAACAAAAAATATAAAAAGCCAAAGTCGGAAGGCCGCTTTATATATTATGATTTCATGATGTTTGTTTATCCCCGTCTTTTCCATAATTTAATATATTAAAGTTTCCCACTCTCTCATAAAAAATATTCTTCCCGCTCTTAAAAAATTATTCCGCTTTTCTATAAAAAACATTCTGTTCTTCTGTAAAAAAGTATCCCGCTTTCCCGTAAAAGGTATTTTGCGGATGCTTTCATTCCGAATCCTTTAAAGGGATTTCAATCGTATAATCATAATTAAAATCGTAGTTCACATACACTGTAAGCGCTTCCCATACTGCGTAAAGCGTGATATCGGACAAAAATTCATATTTCATGGTTTCCGTAACATACGGTGCGTCTTTGTCTCCGTTTGATTTATTATCATAAACTACATTTTTTATAGACCACCCAAGAAACGTATATCCTTTTCTTTTCGGTGTCGGAAGTCCCGTAACACGCTCACCGTACGTGACACACAAATACTTCATATCCGCATTTTTAAGTTCTTCCGCATCATATTTCCATTTTTCGGAATAATCAAAGGTAATCTTATACTTTTTTCCCTGCCACTTTGGGTAAAGCGTAACATCTTCGGTAATCAAGAATTTCGTTCCGTTTTGTACATCTTCCCCATAGCCGTTTTCACGCGTATTCCAATTTAAAAAATCAAAGCCTTTTCTTGATGCCTCAGGAAGCAAATATTCTCCCGACAAAATCGTCCCGTAAGGAATCGTTAATGTATATTTTTCTCCGGGATTTAAGTCAAAAATATAAGCATCCTCTCCGGAATTTAAATTATAAATATAAGCTTCTTCTCCCGGATCAAGCGTAACCGAACACGTTTTAATTTTCCATTCGCCTTTTACAATAATGTCATCCGTATACAAAAATATGTCGTCGGAATTTAAATAATCCTTTTCCCCGCTTACATACCAACCTTTTAATTCATAGTTATCCGCAACCGGGACCGCAAAAAAAGGAATTATGTTTTCAAATTTGGTTCCGTATTTTGCGTTATATAGTCCCGCATTTTCCGAATCAATCCCCGTATTGACGAGATTTTTTGCGTTTTCGGGCGCATTTATATCAAGATATACCGTGTACTCACACGGTGTATATTGAGCTTTTAATATTTCATTTTGAGAAATCCCGTATCTGTCGCCTAAAGTGAGCATCTCGCCTTTGCTTTCCGAATACCACCCTTCAAAAACGTACCCCTTATCAATTTCCGGTGTCGGCATATCATCACAAAAATCATCATAAGAAACGGTTACTGTTATATTCTCACCTGTAATCACGGCATAAAGCGCACTTTCCTTATTGAAATCAAATGTCAAAGTAAGCTCTAACGGCTCATATATCGCATAAATCGTCTCAACTTCACCGAAATTATCAAATTTGTATACATCGCCCGGATAAAATCTTTCTCCGCTTCCGTCATAATTTTCCGCATAATACAAAAATTTGTGACCTTCTCTTTTTACCTCGTAATCTGCGGGCTCCGCCAAAACAATTTCCTGTCCCTTAATCCAAATTCCGATATAGTCTTCCGATTTTTCATCACACACCGTACAGCTTCCGTTTAAAATTCCGAGAGTGCTTTCTATGCATGTATGATCGATAATTTCGGGATCCCCTTCCATGTATTCATTACAAACGGAGCACAAATATACATAACAATAAATTGTGCCTTTACAAATTTCACATTTTCCGTATTTTTGTTTATTTTTTTTATATTTGTGAATATGTGAAGAATCCTTATCAAGATCGTCTATCGGGCTTGTACCCCAACAGGCAAAAAGAGTAATTTGATTTTCGTTAAAGAATTCAACCGTATCGCCGGCTTCATAGAAAAAAACATCAGAAGAAATATTACTTATATATTGTCCCGTATCAATCGGAGCTTCATTTACCGAAAATTCCTCTGTCGACCAATACCAAAAGAAATGATTGTTGCGTTCCGGAATTTCATTTATTACATACATGTCTCCGAGTGACGATTTTTGAGTAAATGTACAATTTGAAACAGTTAAATTTATACCGTCAACGTCGGAAACAGTGATTTTTCCGCCGTTACATTCATATATAACGCTTAAATTCACATCAAGCGCATATGTAAATTTAAGATATTTACCGTGTTCAAAGATTTCCGTTATATTATTTATTTGCGTTTGATTAAGAGAATAAAATCCCGAAAGTGGGGTTCCGTATGCATCTTTTCCCTTTCCCGTGTCCACATACACTGCCCATCCCGAGTCCGTGCAATCCGATAAACCGTCCCAATAATTATTTCCGTCGGAATCGTAATTATAAGGTCCAACAAAATTTTTTCTCGAATATATTTTAACAAGAGGAATAAATTTTACCGATACATTTCTTATATAGTTTGTGTCGGGATCGCTTTCAAGATAATTTTTGATTTTCGAATCGTAATTTTCTTCAAAATAAAGCTTGCTGTTATCCCCCGTATTTATATATGTTGCAATTTTTGTCCCGTTTAAATTAAGAAAATATGTCCCTTGAATTTTATCGGAATCGGGTACGGAGTTTTCAAAAGGTATTTGCTTTATCAATTTTCCCGTATATTCATTATAAACATTAAAAACCATATATGTTCGGAATGTGATATATTCGCTCCCCACTCCCGAAAACGATGTGTCCACTTCTTTTATTTCACCGTTTTCCGAATATATCACATCCGCATACGCTTTGTTAAAGTTTAAAAAAAGTAAACCAAATACAAAAACTATCCCGAATGCCAAACACAAGATGCATCTGTTTTTAGTAGTCATAATAAGGACCGTCCTTAATATAAAAAGGTGACGGAAGCCTTGTTTCAAGACTCTTAAACCAAACGGCACCTTCACACACAAAAGCCACTTCATAAGCATATTTTGTGCCCGACCATTCATTCAAAGATCCGTCCGAATTGCATACATATCCTTCTTTATCCTTTCCGTTCGTAAACCTAAAATAAAAGGTCATAAATTCGCTCCACCCGTCATAGCGATATACGCCATACAAAAATTTTCCGTTGGAGCCGTAATACCTTGTTTCGTTCGTTACATTGTTAATTATTTTCTGTGTGCCGTCAGGATAATCAAAAAAAATGAATTGACCGCCCTGTTCGTCGCTGATCAGCGTACCGTCGGGCTCAGTTTGGTATGTTTGCCTGTATCCGGTTTCATATTCTCTTACAAGAAGTTTTTGCCCGCTTGAATAAATTGTGGTTGTATCCGTATAGGGAGTAACTTTTCCGTCATCAACATATTCCACCGTCGTTTCCACAACATCCCCCGTAATCTCCGGAATAACAACCTTTGTGGGTACGGGAATAAGCGTCGGCGTAGGTGTTTTTGTGGGTAGCGGTGTAAATGTCGGTGTTACGGTGGGCGTAGCGGTCGGATTTGCCGTAACACAGTTAAAGGAAATAAAACAAATCATATCGTTATATTCGACCATCGACCATCCGTTTTCATGAAGTCCTATTCTCTTTAATACGGTATCCTGCGGCACAGTCCCGAGCGATTTTGAATTTTTGTCGGGTTCAGCGCGCAAATTTGAACTTTTTAAAGTCCACACATAATCGTTCATCTCTTTTATGGGATTCGGAGTCGGTGTGAATGTAGGTGTGGGTGTGAATGTCGGTGTAGGCGTGAATGTCGGCGTGGGTGTGAACGTCGGCGTAGGCGTAAATGACGGTGTAGGCGTAAATGTAGGTGTCGGCGTGAACGTAGATGTAGGAGTAAAAGTAGGTGTAGGAGTAAACGTAGGTGTAGGCGTAAACATAGATGTAGGCGTAAATGTTGGCGCGAGCGTGAACGTAGGTGTCGGTGTAAATGCGGACACGCGCACAGAACTCGGCTCAGGTGTCAAAGTGTAAGTCAAATCATATGAAATTTCAGAATCTGAAGCAGAATCATATTCATCATAAGAAACAAAAGATGCGGGAATTATTTTACCGAACAAAAAGTTCAAAAGATCGTCTTTCCAAGTATAATCGCATCCGGTAAGCATCATGCAGACAGCAAGAAGAACGGAAATTTTTCCGTATTTTCGATATTTATTTTTCATAGTAATCCCCTTACTTATTTATTCGTAACAAAAGTGTCCTTTACAAAAGCGGTCAATGCCCCCAAAGACCGCTTTCATAAAGTATATTTTTTCATAAATCCCCATGAGCATTGTTTTTCAATACCCATAAACAATGATAGCACTTAAAAGTAATCCCAACAAGTCCAAATCGCCTTTTCAAATGTAGAAAATAGGCATTGCTTTTTGTGCACATTGCACAAAAAAAGGAAGGATTTATGTTTCCTTCCTTTTTAAATCTCACTTAATTTTTCTCAAACCACATTTTTTCGGTATACGCGAGAAGTAACGGTGCAACGCCTTTGGCGTCATCGTTTACGATAGGCTCCGACATATAATATGCGAAGGTTCCGTCACGCATCGTTTTTCCGCCGAGTCCCGCAACAAGGCAAATTCCGCCGAGGTGAAGCTCATCGTTTTCCGCAGACAAATATTTATCGCAAATTCCGTTAAAAGCCTTATCCGCATAGATTTTATACGATTTATCAAGAATTCCGAGACGAACTCCCTTATATATCGCATATGCAAAAATCGCGCTTCCGCTTGTCTCAAGATAATTTCCCTTTTCGGTCATGCCGCCCATATTTACGACCTGATACCACATTCCGGATTCGTCCTGGTACTTAAGCATCGCATCTATAAGTCTTACAAAAGCGTCTTTGAGACTTGCAAAAAACTCATCCCCAATACCGTTTTGCATCAAAATGTCGGCAGAATCGAGTAATGCCATCGAATACCATCCGAGTGCTCTGAGCCAGAAGTTGTTTGAAAGACCGGTAACGCGGTCACACCAAAAAGCCTCTCTTGAACAGTCATATGCGTGATACAATAATCCCGAACGCCGGTCCAGCATGTTTTTTTGCACAAGGTCAAATTGATTTTTGATATCGTCAAGGTTTTTTGACGAATTAAATCTTATCTCATAAAGAAGATAAAAAGGCATGCACATATAAAGTCCGTCAAGCCAAACCTGATTCGGATAAATTTGTTTATGCCAGAAGCTTCCCTCTACGGTTCTCGGCATCATTGCGATTTGAGAATAAACGTTGTCGAGCGCCTTTTTGTATTTTTCCTTTTTTGTGAGATCATACAGTTCAAAAAGCGTTTTTCCGGCGTTCAAATCGTCAAGATTTAAATTTGCGGGATTATATCCGTCAATCGATCCGTCGTCATGCACTCTGAAATCCGTAAATCCGTCGGCAAAATCAAGATATTTCTTGTCGCCCGTCAAATAATACATTTGAAGAACGGCTTTTATCATGCAGCCGTCAATATAGTTCCATGTGCACTTCTTGCCTTCCCTTATCTTTTCGATATTCCAAAGAGGTGCCTCCGGAGTGCTTTTTAAAAGCAGCTCATCAATATACTTTACAAAAAGATCCATTTAAAATACCTTTCCTTTATGTTTTTCGTGGTTCTTTTATCGTCGATTACTTCCTAACCGCCGATAAGTTATATGATACATTACAATGCCGAAAATGGCAAGAAATGCACAGAATTCCGCAACTTTTCCAAAAAGCATTGTTAAAATTCCTCTTCATATACATTTTTGTCGCAAATAACTTTGCATCAAAATTTAAAACCTTTTGACCCTTGTATCAAATACAATAATAAAAAAATCTTATGAGTTTAATTTCGGTCTTGTTTTTATAACGCACATATATTAAAATGTCCGAAAGTCGAGACGGCTTTTGTATGTGAGCGGTGTCAAAAATACCGCCGTATGTCCGTTTTGACTTAAAAACACCCAAAATCTCACCTTAAGGGAGGTACCATGTTAAGACACATCATAAGTCCGAGCGACCTTTCGGTTTCGGATATCTCATCTCTCATCGAACTCGCAAACGATATGTATTCCAATCCGTCAAATTATTCATCCAAGTGCAAAGGAAAAAAATTAGCCACTTTATTTTATGAACCAAGTACCCGCACCCGTTTAAGCTTTGAAGCCGCAATGCTTAATTTAGGGGGCAGTGTTCTTGGTTTTTCTTCTGCCGATTCCTCGTCGGCGGCAAAGGGTGAAAGTGTTGCTGACACAATAAGAGTAATTTCATCTTACGCAGACATATGCGCAATGCGTCATCCGAAAGAAGGCGCTCCGTCGGTTGCCGCAATGCACTCAAGGATTCCCGTAATAAATGCGGGCGACGGCGGTCACAACCATCCGACCCAAACTCTCACCGACCTTTTTACGATAAGCAAATTAAAGGGAAGACTTAACAATCTCACAATCGGTTGCTGCGGAGATTTAAAATTCGGACGCACGGTTCACTCTCTCATAAATGCCTTGTCAAAGTACACCGGCATTAAATTTGTTCTTATTTCCCCGGAAGAGCTTAAGATTCCCAACTACCTGCGCACTGAAACATTAATCGAAAACAATATCGAATTTGAAGAAGTGACGTCACTTGAAGATGTACTTCCCACACTTGACATTCTTTATATGACAAGAGTTCAGCGTGAGCGCTTCTTCAACGAGGAAGATTATATAAGATTAAAGGACAGTTTCATCTTGGATTCCGAAAAAATGAAGCTTGCAAAACCCGATATGCTCGTAATGCACCCGCTCCCGAGAGTAAACGAAATTTCCGTTGAAGTGGACACAGACCCCCGCGCCGTTTATTTTAAACAGGCAGAGCTCGGTGTTTACATAAGAATGGCGCTCATACTTACGCTCCTCACGGAAGCCGAAAAGAAAGAAGGTTAATTATGTTAAATATAAGCGGATTAAGCGAAGGCTATGTTCTCGATCACATAAAACCCGGCGAATGCATGGAAATATACATGTGGCTCGGTCTTGACAAACTCGAAACCGAGGTTGCACTGATAAAAAACGTCAAATCAAAGAAAATGGGCAAAAAAGACATAATCAAAATCGAAGGAAATTACGATATCAATTTTGATATGCTCGGTGTCATGGACCCCAACATAACAATAGACGTAATCAAAGACGGAAAAATTGTCGAAAAAAGAAAGCCCGCAATGCCGGAATTTGTCGAAGGCATAATAAAATGCAAAAATCCCCGCTGCATAACGACAGTCGAACAGGGAATAGTTCAAAAATTCAAACTTTCCGGAAAATCCGGAAAATACAGATGCATTTATTGCGAACAGAGCTTTAAGCATTAAATTCCTGCCTTCAATCAAATTTGATTAACAAATTCCGTTCTTCAAAAAAAATCGATTAAACATAAAAAGTCTGCCGTACCCGGGCAGACTTTTTTACTCTTTTTTAATTCTGTTCTTCCTTAATTTTGCTCTTCTTCCGTGTCTTTTTTATCGTTGCTTCCTTCATTCTTTATCGTCTCGTCGATTTTGTCTTTTAAATCCTTTTTCCCTTTAACTCCCGTCTTCACCGAATCGATTATATTCGGAACCATATCTATGATTTTGGTTGCGATATCCTGATTTTTGATGTTTACAAGCCTTGTCTGCCCGTCCTTTATGACAACAACGGCACTCGGAACCATTTTTCCGCCGAGTCCGCCGCCCGCGGTATCTTTTCCCGCTTCCTTTGACCATGCTCCCGCGCCCATTCCGAACGAGACTTCCACAAGCGGAAGAATCACCGTTCCGTCATCAAAATGCATTGCCTCGCCCACAACGGTCTTTGTTGTGATAAGACTGTCCACTCCGTTAAAAAGTGTGCTGATTGTTTCACTGAATTTATTTTCTGCCATTTTATTTTTCCTCCACGTGCCCTGCCGAAAGCTTTTTTAATGCCTTAAATGTTCTTTTTAGTTCTTTATTAAACCATAAGAAAAGGAAAAGAGCAACAATTTCACATATAAACACTTTACCTTTTATTTTAAGGTCACATTCAAATACTTTGTTTTCAAAATCCGGCTTTATTTCAAGCACTTCACCGAATCTTGAATAGATAATCGCTATAAACCCGAGTATCTTGCCGGTAAGCGACGGATCGTCAAATCCGAAATACAATTTTCCCTTCATGTCATGCGGCAAAATATGTATTATAAGCTTTTTTGTTTTATACAAGGCTTTTAAAATAACGTCCTTTTCCTTATAAAAAACACGTTTGCAATACACTCTGTTCTTAAAAAGATTTTTTAATCTCTTAAATAACGAAATACCGGATTTTTCCTCCGATTCGACTTTTCCCTTTTTGTTACTTTTGTCTTTTAATTTTTCTTTTTCCTCTTGCCCGCTTTTTTTCGCCGTGCTTCCGTCATTATACCACTTTAAAAAGCCGATTCTTATTATTTTTGTGAGCTTTTTGTCTTTAAATCTTATTTTAAATCCGAAAAATGACAAAAACCACGTTGTATCGGCATCGATAAAAAAAACATCTTTATCTTTTTTAACGGTTACCCCGTATCTTACCGGTATAAAAAGCACCGTAAGAATCAAAAAAACAAGCGTTCCGACAATACTTAAAAGCGTAATTCCTATAATTTTCAATATCAGCATATTTTGTCTTCTATGATTTTAAGTAAGAGATCCTGTGCCTCCGACATGCTTCCCGCAATCGCATAAACGATAATTTCTCTTTTTTCGTAGCACGGAAGAAGCAAAAGCTGCTCTTCTATTATGTCAAAAAGATTTTCCGTATTAGCGGGATTCGTTATAAGGTAAACATCGTCACAAAGCCCCGTATTTAAAATTTTTCTTATTATGCGATTTTTTTTCCTTTTGACGCTGTCTCCCACATATAAAGGATTTGCAAATTTAATCATAATTTTCTTTTATAAGATTGATGCTTACCTGTTTTTCGTCAACATCGGCGCAGGATTTAAGCGCACCGCATACATAATCCATGACTTCTTTGTGCGACGAAAGCATTACGGGAAGCTCTTTTATAATTTGCGCGGAAATCGCACGCCTCTTAAGTCTTGAGCTCATTTCCCAAAGCTCCGAAAGGTCGTTCTTAAAGTCCTCTCTGACTTTATTTAAATAAGTGTCGTCGATTTCCGTATTGTCTTCGATCAAGGTCGCAAATGTGCTCGAACCGTTTAAACGGCATACGGTCAATAATCTTTCAAAAGGAGCGGAAAGCATCAATTCGTCAACCTTTTTCCGATAGTTTTCTTTAATTACAAGCAAAACCGACTCCTCGTCCTCGATTCTTTCGTGAAGCTCCTCTATATGCTTTTCCGTTCCCGCAAAGCATGTATCGTAATCCGCTTCATCGTTTATCATTTTGTTCATGAGTTCCAAAACGCCGTTTACGTTTTTTTCACCCGCAACCGTAAAATAATTTTTTGTAAGAAGAACAGACAGCAATTGATTCGAAAGATCCATTAAGTCGGTAAGCTCATCCGCAAGATCTTCAACCATCCCCGACGAAAGCCTCAAATCATCCTTAAGCTCAAAATAATGCTGCGATTCCAAATTTACATAATCGGCATTTTCAAGCTCCGTAAGCATTTCATTTAAATTTTTGTATACGTCAAACTCATTGTCGTCTTTCAAAAGCCCGCAAGCGGTTCTTAACATATAGTCAAATCCGTCTATCGCCTTTTTGTCGGATTTTGCATAAAATGAAAACGTGTTGTCAACCATGTCAATGATTTTCGATCTTGTATATCTTATCGGAAGACACGAAACGGCGGTTTTTATGCGCTCGTTTATTTGCATGTTGTCATCGTCTTTAAATATCCACCTTAAGATGTCTTTTGCGTTTTCTTCGTCATCGAATCCGTTTACGGGAACATATCCGAACTTCGGCTCAAGTCTTTTTACAATGTATTCGTGCATCATAAGCTTATCGACTTTTGCCGTAACGTTTTCCATGCGCCCCGAAATCAAATCGCGTAATTTCATAACACGTAAAATTGCCTTGTCCGTGTCTTCGGGAGTCATCTTTCCGCTACAAAGCGCCTTAATCTCATCAAACAGATCCTCAAAAATCTTTTTGTTGTTTTCGTCATACTCGTAACTGTCAACTCTTACCTTTTCGATCTGTATCACAAGCGACATCGCGAGATCAAAGCTTGCGCTCTCACCGTAAAGCGATGCCATTTCGCTTATATACACGGGTATGTTTTGTTCAAGATTTTTGCCTTTTCGTATTTCGTTTTCAATATCCTTAATGTCAGCCATTATTGTCCCCTCATGTCAAATTATATTCTCTTTACGTGTTCGTGATTGTTGATATGGTCCTTGCAATATTCGTAATTTCCGTCACACTTCGAACAAAATCTGAATTCCAAATCTCCGTCAAGCTCTGTTCTTCCGCATATTGCGCACTTATGACGCGTAATTACCTTTTTGCCGTCATGCACCGCCTCATGTCCCATATTTGTGCGTGCATTACGTATCTTTCCCATATAATCCGAACGTCTTCGCATATTGTTGTATTTAATATGATTTACGATACTCCTGTTCATAAAGAAGAATATCGCAAAGTTCAACAAAGAAAGCAAAATTATTATCGCCTTATACCATTTGCCGTTCATAAGCGACGTAACTATTTCGGCAACAACAAACACGGCTTCTATGATTCCGAGTATCTTTATTCTTATCGGAATCACAAACATAACAAACACACGCGTTTCCGGGAACATTGTCGCAAATGCGAGGAAAATCGACATGCATACGTAATAAGTCGAGATTTCCGTAAACCAATAATACGGTAACACCGTCGTTCCGCTTCCCTGAACATACGCAAGCGTCGTAAAAAGCTGCTCCGCCGTAAACGTGCCCTTCGAAAGCTCGTCCGCAAATTGAACATATGCAAAGCCGTATATTATGAATGCGCCGATAATCGTAAACAAAATTCCCGACAATATATATACGTTATACCTGAAATCGCCCCACATTTCTTCAAGCGTCTTGCCTATGGAATAATAAAAATACAGCATGATAACCGTAAAAATATTTATTCCGCTGTCCGGCGGTATCAAAATCCACGAAATAAGACGCCACACCTGTCCGTGCAAAACAAGATAAGGATTAAGCGTAAGCCACAATATCGCTTGCGGATACACATACTCGATCACGTATCCGATCGCATAACATATTATCATTATAAGAGAAAGATTCTTTATCGAATACTTTCCGAATTTTCTCTCCATTTTTAACAAAAATCTGCCCATATATGCCTCTTATATACTTATTCATCAAGATTTGCGAGCGGTTCAAACGACTCCGTCCGTATCGTTATCATAAACCATATTCGTGTCGATATCGTGTGCATTGTATATTTCCGCAACCGTTTTTTCGGTCGGCACCCCTGCCTTTTTGTATAAAAGCACCGAAAGCACGGCAGAAAAAATCATCACAATAACCATAACAAGCATTCCGTAATCCGTATCGTTTAAAAATAAAGAAATAATTTCTCCGAATCCGTTTATCGAAAAATGGACAAGAACAGATGCCCAAACGGTTTTAAATTTGATTCTGACCACAGCAAGCAAAACACCGTAAACACATGCGTAAACAACCTGAACAAGCGTTCCCGAAATTCCGGCAATCGAAACATTCGACAAATGAATAAGTCCGAACGCAACGGACGTAAGTATCACGGAAAGCGTGTCGCTCATGTATTTTCTTCCGTATTGCAAGGCAAGTCCGCGTAAGAAAAATTCTTCGCACACAGGCGCCATAATCACAACCGCAAGAATCATGAACACCGATGTTTCGTCACCTGTCAGCGTCTCCGCAAGAAGTGTATAGCTTTCGGAAACTTCCGTCGGAAGCAGCATAAACACAAAATTTATGAGTAATCCCGAAGCGATCTGAATAAAGATTCCGAATGAAATGAGCCCGATCACTCTCTTTATGTTAAAAACGTTTTTACAAGGCAGGTCGTAATTTTTTAGCGACCGCATCCAGAAAAACGCAACGATCGCACCCACCAGATCCGCAAAAAACGTGGCACATCCCGTATAATCGGTTTTTAAAAGTTCTTCCGTCAAATATACCGTAAGCTCGGTTCCGTCCGTGATATAAGACGGAATGCCGTTCATGTATATTTTTGCGATATAAATCACCTGAACGCACGTGCTCACAATCGTCGATATCATAAGATACGCAAATATGGGCAAAATTATAAACAAAATTCCGAGAAAGTAATTTTTCTTTTTCATCGCTTTTCCCTTAAACCTCTCCCCTCATGTGCTTTATATGCATACATAAAATGAATTATATCATCTTACTTTTTCCTTAACAATAAACCTCTTATAAAATTTAAGGCGGAGAAAAAATCTCCGCCTTTACATAAATCGCTCATATATTTCCGCATATTGCTTTTTTATATTTCCAAAAAATCTTTTCTGTAATTTACCTTAAAGAATTCCGCAACAGCCTTAAGTTCTTCGTCACGGATCGTGTTAACATGCGGAAGTCCCGCCGCAATCATATAAAGCTCTGCCGCTTTTTCGACGGTTTCTATGAGTCCGAACGTTTCGTCCATCGTCTTTCCCGTTCCGTAAATTCCGTGCATTCCCCAAATAACGAGGCGATAGTCTTCCATCTTTTTGGCGGTTGCCTCACCTATTTCGTTGTTTCCGCATACCATCCAGGGAAGCACTCCTATTCCGTCGGGGAAAACAACAATGCATTCGGTACATGTTTTCCAAAGGGCTCTCGTAAAAATCTTATCGTCAAGCTCAATCACCCCGTTCATTGCAAGAGTGTATGTGGGATGACTGTGCATAACGACTCTGTGCTCGGGATCTTTCTTAAGCCTCGTCATATGTGTCATAAGATGTGCGGGAAGTTCGCTCGTAAAGCGTCCTCCGTCCTTATATCCCCACAAAAGTTCCGCGTTCTCACCGTCCGCAGAAATCTTAAATATACCGAGATTTGTTTCGGGGTCGTTAATCACATTCTTAAAATATTTTCCCGTTCCCGTCACAATAAAAATTTTGCCCGCAAGTGCCTTCGCATCAAATCCTATCGGAATCGTTCTTATCGTCTTTGAAAGATCAAGATACTCGTGAACTTCGTTTTCGTTAAGCAAATAGCTTATGTTTCCGCCGTTTCGCTCGTCCCAGCCGAGTCTGTACATGTTTGCCGTCGTTTCTTCCATTTCGCGCACAAAAGGCGCATCCAAAATGTTTTTCATTTTTGTTCCCGCTTTCTTTTTATATTTTTGTTAAAACTCTTTTTAAAGCCGCACTTTCTTTGTCTATGCAGCGTATGCCCGTTTCAAATTTCACGCTTAAGATGTCGGGATCCGAGTTATCCACAACCTCTCCTTTACCGAAAAACTTGTGAATCACCCTGTCGCCGGTTTTTAACATATCGAGATCTTTTCTTATTTTTACGGTTTCCTGTTTTATGCGTTCACTTTCCTCGCGTTCCGCACGTTCTTTTTGCAACTTCTCTTTTTGCTCGTTTTGGGAATTTATGCGTCTTTCGTAATACCTGAGCTGCGCATTTATCGGATTCTTTTTGTTTTTGTTAAACTTTAACGAAAGATTGTAATAAACTCCGTATATGAAAAACAAAAGAAGAAGAACCGCCACAACAATAGCCACGCCGTAAAGTCCCGATTCCGCATCCGCATAACTTCCGATTCCCGGCTTTTCGGGTGCTACGGTCGGCGTAACCGCCTGCGTAACCGCACCTGTCACTTCTACAGGTGTAGGTGTGGGTGTCGACGTCGGAAGACTTTCCGGGTCGGGAGTCGGCGTCGGAAGCGGAATTGCCGGATCTCCCGTTTTTTCCGTATATGCCGAATTTATATATCCGTGAAATTCTATATTGTCTTCCGATACCCATCTTATTTCATACCAAAGCGCAGTGGTTCCGTCATCATACGTAACATCGATTTCGTCCATTACGGCAACAAGATCTCCGGTACTTAACGAAACGGTCTTATCCGTCTCAGGATGCCTGATTTTACTGTATGTACGTCCCGGACCCGAACGAACGTTAAGCGATGTCAGGGATTTTACGACAAAGCCTTTTATGCCTTCGGTTTCCGCCGTAAGTTTATATGTGGGATCCGTTATTGCATATACCGCGTTCGATTGTGAAAACACCGAAAAAATCAATATTCCCGCAACCAAAAAGCCCAAAACCTTATTATTTTTTAAAATCTTTCCGATTCCGTCTTTCATAATTCATCCCAAAAAAGCGATACTCGTCTTTAAAGCTCATCGATATTTATCAAATTAATGTTTTCCCGTTCTTTGATTCTTTTTAAATCTTCCGAGAATCCCGATGCCGCAAATATAAAAAGTTCATCGCATTTTATGCACGCGGCTTTCAAAATTTCAATATATTTATTGTAATCGGACATATCGATTTTTCTTTTGGCAAAGGAACAAAAAGCAATAACGTTATGTCCCCATTTGTCCTGTCCGAAAACGTCTATGTTTCCGGCTTTTCCGAACCATCTTCCCCATTCGGAATAATTGCCTTTTAAGCGTCCGAGCTCTCCCATAAGCTGCATATATTCAAAGCATACGTCCGCATACTTTTCTTTTATAAAATCATTGAGATCGGGCTCTATATATTTGTCATAGACGAGGTCAATTTTCCCCGCATTTAAAAGAGACATATTTGGGAACACATATCTGTACCAAAACGCGATAAATCTGTCCTTTATGCAATATATGCCTTTTTTTACGTCGTTTTTCGGTCCCGCCTCAACGGAATTCACCTTGCAAACGATGTCAAGTTCCATAAGGTTTTTAAGGTAAACACTTATCTTTGCCCTCGAAAATCCCGTTCTTCGGTATATATCGTTTAACTTCCAATTTCCTTTTGCGAGCGTCTTTAAAATGGCATTGTAAGCGGGAAGTTCCCTTAAATCTTTTTTAAGCGTGTTTTCCGCGGAAAGTCTCAAGGGTCCGTTTTTTGTGAGAAAAAGCTTCTTTATGTTTTCTTTTGTGCTTTTGTTCCCTTCCCACATTTCAAGGAGTCCCGGAACACCGCCGAGCATCGCGCTTTTGTATATTATTTTTTCGGGGCTTTCACCCGGCATCATATCCATAAGCTCTAAGAAATTAAATTCCTTAAGTTTAATCGTCTTGTCCGTTAACTTTGAGATGTCATAAAAAAGATCGGCCATCTTATGTTCCGCAAAATTTACGGAATCGGTTAAGAACAAAAACATTAATCGTCCGTCATATTCTTTTTCCGAATATATTTTTTTAAATGCCGCCTTGAATCCGACGCCTTCTTCAAAAAGATATTCAAACCGGTCAAATATAAACACGACCTTTTTGTTTTCGTAAGAATCCAAAACACTCTTAATGCATGTATAATATGATTCCGCGATATTTTTTATGTCGGCGTTTTTGTTTTGTTCTTCCGCAAAACTTTGCACCTGCTCGCTTTCGGAAAGGTCCTGTACGGCATAATATATAAAGGGAAGTTCACGCACAAATTCAAACGCAAGGGAAGTTTTTCCGATTCCTTCCCTTCCGTAAACGATCGCAAACGAATTTGCGTCACTTTTATAACTTTCCCTAAGAATCTTTAATTCTTTATCTCTTCCGACAAGCATAAAAACACCGTATCCCCATCATTTTTGTTACATTTTTTCCGGTGCCGAAAAACCGAGCATATAAATTCCCGCTTCAAGCACACCTTTTGTGAGACCCAAAAGCTTTATCCAGCTTTCACGTTTTTCTTTTGACTCCTCCGTCAAAATCTTCGTGTCATGATAAAATCCGTTGAACGCGTCGCAAAGTTCATATACATATCTGCATATTATATGAGGCGCCGTATCGCGCATTGCCGCATCAACATTTTCCGCAAATGCGGATATTTTAAGCATAAGCTTTTTTTCGGAATCGCGCTCGGGCTTCAAAACCGAGGCATTTTTGTTTGTTTCCCCGAATTTTTCTTTATATTTTGCGAGTATCGACTTAATTCTCACAATCGTATAAAGGATGTACGGACCCGTATTTCCTTCAAATGAGCAGAATTTGTCGATATCAAAAATATAATCTTTCGTTGCCTGATTTGAAAGGTCGCCGTATTTTAATGCCGCAAGACCTATTATCTTTGCGTTTTCGCGTGCTTCTGTTTCGTCCTGAGCCTTTGAACTCATGATTCTTTCGTAAACCGCATTGTTTACGTTTTCAATGAGAGCCGCAAGACGAAGCGTTCCGCCGTCACGTGTTTTAAAAGGCTTGTTGTCTTTACCGTTTACCGTACCGTTTCCGATAAATTTAAGCTCGGTTTCGGGTCTTACTATCCCCGCCTTCCTTGCCGTTCTGAACACTTGCAAAAAATGCAGTTCCTGACGCTTGTCAACAACATAAACAACCAAATCCGGCTTATAATCTTCTTCACGTTCCACAAGCGTGGCAAGATCGGTCGTCTCATAGATTGCCGATCCGTCGGATTTTCTTACTATGCACGGAGGATATTCCTTTTTGTCACCCGGCTCCGCAATGTCGACAACAAGCGCGCCCTGGCTTTCGTGTGCCACTCCCTTTTCAAGCATATCCGAAATCATTTTGTCAACGTAAGGGTCCGCATCGCTTTCACCCTTCCAAAGCTCAAAATGGACGTCCAAATCGCCGTAATTCTTTTTCAAATCTTCCTTTGAAACATTTATTATATGCTGTCCGAGTTCCTTATATCCCTTTTCGCCCTTTTGATATTTTACGGTTGCCGCATGACACTCTTCCGCAAATTCCGTATCTTCTTTCATTCTCTTGCTTGCGGTCGGATATATTTCTTCAAGATCCGATATCGTAAAAGGTGCCGTGTCCGGATACTCTCCCGTAAAATCCGGGTCAAAGTAAGGGAGTTCCGGATTTCTTCTCTTGATTTCAGAAATCACTTCTCCCATTTGAAGTCCCCAGTCGCCGAGATGTGCGTCTCCTATGCAATTATGTCCCGCATATTTAAATATTCTCTTTATGCTTTCACCTATTACCGCAGGACGCAAATGACCCACATGAAGCGGCTTTGCGACATTCGCACCGCCGTAATCGACAATAACCGTTTTCACCTTTTCCTTTAATTCGTATCCGAATTTTTCGGAACCGGCCATTTGGTTCATATATTCCGATAGCGCAATACCGCTTATTTTTATATTTATAAATCCCGGCATAACGGCTTCAACGGATTCAAACATTTTGTTTTCTTTTAAAAATTCCGCCGCTTTGTTTGCAATATCTATGGGTTTTTCCTTATACGCCTTTGCCGCAGCCATCGCGCCGTTACATTGATAATCGCATAAATCGGGGCGGTTTGAAACGGACACACGCCCGTATTCCGAATCATATCCCGCATTTTTAAAGGCTTCTCCCATTATATCCGATATGATATCAAGGATTTTATCCATAAAAAATTACTCCTCATCAACAACATTAAATATATAAAATTTCAAATAATAGCTTTCTTCGGCACTCCACAAAATCGGATGATCCGGCGCCTGTGTGCGGAATTCGACCTGTCTTAAGTTTTTGTGCACACTCTTTGCCGCCTGTTCGATAACTTCCGCAAAAAGATCGGGTGTCATAAAATGCGAGCACGAACATGTGCAAAGGAATCCTCCGTTTTTCACAAGCTTTAAGCCTTGCATATTTATTTCGCGGTATCCTTTCATGGCTTTTTTGACGGAATCGCGCGATTTTGTAAACGCGGGCGGATCGAGTATCACAACGTCATACTTTTTGCCTTCCGCATGCGCTTTCGGTAACCAATCAAGCACATCCGCGCATTCAAATTTTACGGTATCGGACAAATTGTTAAGTTTAGCGTTTTCCGTTGCCATCAAAATCGCCGTATCAGAAGCGTCAAGTCCAAGCACGCTTTTTGCGCCCGCAATTCCCGCATTTAAAGCAAAAGATCCCGTATGCGTAAAGCAATCGAGTACATCCGCGTCACGGCACAATTTTTGCACCGCAAGACGATTGTATTTTTGATCGAGGAAAAATCCCGTTTTCTGCCCGTTTGCAACATCGACGTAATACTTTACGTTGTTTTCGGTGATCATGACGGTTGTGTCAAATTCTTCGGTCAAAAATCCCGTTTTTCGTTCAAGTCCTTCAAGTTCACGGACTTTTGCGTCACTTCTTTCGTATGCGCCGCGCAAATTTATGCCGTCTTTTGACAACACCTCAAATATCAGTTTCACAATCAAATCTTTAAATCGGTCTATTCCCGCGGCAAGAGATTGCACAACTATTATATCGTTAAATTTATCTACGGTGATTCCCGGCAAAAAATCCGCTTCTCCGAATATGAGTCTGCATGACGACGTATCGACAACCTTTTTACGGTAGTTCCATGCGGAAACAATTCTTTTTTTAAAAAATTCTTCGGATATCGATTCGCCGGGATTTCTCGTCAGCATTCTTACGGTTATTTTCGATTTTTTGTTGTAATATCCTATTCCGAGCGGATATCCGTTGTTCGACTTCACCGCGCACAAATCTCCGTCCGCAATGTTTCCCGTAACATATTCGATTTCATTGTCGTAAACCCAAAGGCCGCCGGCATTTAATGTTCTTCCTTCACCTTTTTTTAAGTTAACGACTCCTTTTATTTCAAACATCTTTATTTTCCTTAAAAACAAACAATTTGCTGATTATGTAATTCAAAATTACAATTATAACACTCACAATTATTTTGGCTATATCAAGTCCGAATATTTTTACGGTAAGTCCCATTGCCACAAGTGCCGGTGTTCCGAGAATTTCAATAACACCGGTTGCCACTCTGCCGCCCATAAATCTCATACATTCCTTCAAAATATCTTTTGTGCCGTGTGCTCTCACCGTAAACACAAACAATCTGTTTGTGACATACGCAAAGCAAACGGCAAAAAACCAGGCGATTATTCCCGATGCGCCTTTTGAAAGAAATAAGTCAAGGACGCCCGAGCCCGATGCCGCCGTGGCCTCGTTTCCGGTAAAAATAAAATTGTCGAAAAGAGTATAAACAACCCAATTGACTACCGTTGTCAAAACACCGAATATAAGATAACAAACGGTTTCACGGTTTACCGTCTTCTTCCAAATTTTTTTTAATTTCTCAATCACTTAAATTACCTTCTTCTTTTATGAAATTCTCAAGATTGCCGAGATTTTCTTCCCGCATCTTTTCCCTTTTTTCACGTTCTTCACGCGAAAGTCTCGCAGCAATCGCAACTTCCTTCGTAACCTCGTCCTGGAAAACGTTCTGCTTGCGCATCTCGCGCTTTGAAACATTTTTGTTTACGTATTCGGGCGTAAGCGTTTCGGGGTCAATACGCTTAATTTGCGTATATTCGTTCGATTCGACCGACATATTGTGTTCTTTTAACTTAAATTCCATGTATGTCTTCACAAGGAAATAGAAAACGGCAAAGGTCGGCACACCGAGTATCATTCCCGCAAGTCCGAAAAGTCCGCTTCCGAGCGTGATCGCAACAACAACCCAAAATGCCGAAAGTCCCGTCGAATCGCCGAGAATCGTGGGTCCCAGAATATTTCCGTCAAATTGCTGCAAAGCGAAAATAAATATCGCAAATATAATGGCCTGCTTCGGGCTTATGATGAGAATAAGAAGCGTACACGGAACCGCACCGATCCAGGGACCGAAAAGCGGAATTACGTTTGTGACGCCCACAACAACGGAAACAAGCGTAAGATAAGGCATTTTCATTATCGAGCATCCGATAAAGCAAAGAATACCGATAATTAACGAATCTATGATTTTGCCGGAAATAAATCCGCCGAAAATGCTGTCCGTCTGACGTCCGACTGCCAGGATCAAATTCACCGTTTCCTTTTTGAAAATCGCATAAAGGAGTTTCTTTATCTGTCCTATGAAATGGTTTTTGCTCACAAGCAAATAAACGGCAACGCAAAGGCCTAAGAAAATATTTATCGCGGTCTTAAAAAATCCCACAATTCCCACGCTTACCGTTGACATAAGCCGTTGCACCTCTCCGAGCAAGTCCGTCTTAATCCAGTCAACCGCTGAAGTAATCATATTGTCAAGGATTTCCTGAACCTGTGCCTGCATTTTTTCGTCGTCTTTAAATATATCCGATATAAAATCGTATATTGTCGTACCGTAGGATTGAATATTCGACACAAGCTTCATAAGCGAATCTATTACTTCGGGCACAACAAGGTAGAGGAGCAAAGCAATAATCGCAAAAAAGCCGACAAGTGAAACCCCTATTGCTATTCCCTTCGACAATTTTTTCTTTGTCGACGTTTTCATTTTGGTATGCGAAAAAGCCTCAAGTAACTTACCGTCCAGAAACATAACTATGGGATTTATGAGATATGCCACACAAATTCCTATCGTAACCGGTGTAAGAATCTTAAATACGTTTCCGAAAAATCCGAGAATATTCGAAAGGTTGGAAACAATAAAATACAATACTATGCTTCCCGCAACTATTCCGAATATCATGAGCCCCAACTGTGTATACTTTTTGTTCTCTTTCATGCTGCCTCCCTACTTTTATGTTACCTTTGCACCCCAAAACCGACCGATACAATTGCAAATATATATGCATATAAGGATTACGTAAATAATCATATCAAGCATAAACAATCACTTTAATTTGTGCGGTTTTATTCGTCTTACTTGCATCTTATTATTTCATGACTCTTCGGCATAACGGAAAATTTGACATAAATTTCCTGTTTTGCATGCGGACACGAATCCATGTTGTTTCCTTCCGCATCTCTTATCGACAAAACTTCCGATACGCTGTCAGTTCCGTCGGGATGCATGATTTCAACCGTGTCTCCGACCGAAAACTTATTTTTTTGTTCGATTACCGCTTCTCCCGAATCATTGATAAATTTCGGCATTCCGAGATACGTATATTCCTTTACGTAGACATTAGAGTCATACACCTGCGCATCCGGTCCCGGTTTTCCGAAAAAGAATCCGGTCGTAAAATTTCTGTATGTGCACTTTGAAATGTTTTCGCGGTAAAAAGGAATATTGTCGTAATACTTCTTCGGATCTTCAAAAAAATCGTCTATCGCTTTTCTGTAAGTACGTGCGACCGTAGCCACATAAAGCGCCGTTTTCATTCTTCCTTCCACCTTAAAGGAATTTATGCCCGCCGCACAGAGTTCCGGTATATGCTCGATCATACACATGTCCTTCGAATTAAAAATGTATGTTCCGCGCTCGTTTTCAAATACGGGAAAATACTCGTTCGGACGTGTTTCTTCCATCAAATAATACTTCCATCTGCACGGATGAGTGCACTCTCCGCGGTTTGCGTCACGCCCCGTGAGGAAATTGCTGAGTAAGCATCTTCCCGAATATGAAATGCACATTGCGCCGTGCACAAATGTTTCTATTTCCATTTCTTCCGGTATATGACTTCTTATTTCCTTAATTTCCGTGAGTGAAAGCTCGCGCGCCGAAACAACTCTTTTTGCGCCTCTGTCCCACCAAAATTTGTAGGTCATCCAGTTTGTGTTGTTTGCCTGCGTGCTTATATGTCTTTCGATACCCGGAGCAAATTCACGCGCAAGTTCAAACACACCGGGATCGGAAATAATGAGTCCGTCGGGGTGAATTGTTTCAAGTTCCTTAAAATACTCTTTTATTCCCTCTATGTCTGCGTTATGCGCCGTTATGTTTGCGGTAACATAAACCTTTTTCTTTTTCTCGTGCGCAAGGATTATACAGTCTTTCATTTCTTCAAACGAAAAATTTTTCGCTTTCGCTCTGAGCCCATATAATTCACCGCCTATATACACTGCATCCGCTCCGTAAAGAAGAGCCGTTTCAAAAACCTCCGGACACGAAGCCGGTATAAGCAATTCCGGTTTGTTCATAAATTACTTCCTTAATGATAAACTCATTCCGTCACCGACATTTAAAATAACAGTCGTGAGTAACGGATTATGTTTTATTTCGTACAAATAATCGCGCATACGCATATGTATCGTTCTGTCTCTGCGTTCCGTGATAAATTTTGAATCTGTTATCGAACCTTCCTGTAAAACATTATCCGTCACAAGAAGGCCGCCCGTTCTTAACATCGGTAACGCAGATTCCAAAAAATTCATATATTGCGCTTTTGCTGCGTCCATAAATATAAAATCAAACGTCCTGTTTTCATCGTTCAATTTTTTTAAAGTGAGGAGTGCGTCGCCCTCTATAAGCGTAATGTCATTGGCTCTCGGGATTTTTTGTAAGTTTTCCCGCGCTTTTTTTAGTCTCATTTCTACTTTTTCGAGTGTTGTTATGTGTGAGCCCTTAGGCATCCATTCACTCATAAAAGCCGCCGAAAACCCGACGGCGGTGCCTATTTCAAGTATATTTTGAGGTTTTTTAAGTTCAATCAAAAATTGTATGAGTCCTTGCGAATCCTTACGTATTATCGGGACTTCGTCGCGTAACGCCTCTTCTTCCATTTTTATAAGATACTCGGGCATTTCCGTATCGAGAGACAAAATATAATCCGCAATTCTTTCGTTTATAACCATTTGCGTTAATCTCCGCTATCCAAAATTGCATTTGAATAATCCGTTATCGTATCTATTATTTCATCGTAGGTCATCGATGTGTTTAAGTGATACGTACCGGCAAGTATTTTGTATCCCAAAAGCTTTACCTTTATATAAAACGAATATCTGTTCTTTATCAGGCGGTTCATTTCAAGCTTTGAAGCAAGCTCCATGGTCGAAGTGCCGTCCGGTATCACGATTTCCACGTTTACGCCCGGAGCCTCGTCCACAACCGTATCCCCAAACACCTGATAACAAAAGTCATACACAAAAATGCTTGCCCTGTAAATCACAAATATCACAAATATATAAAAGAAAATATTAAGTATGACATGAATCACAAACCAAAGCATCGAAAGAGCCGCATTTGTGCCTGCCTGTCTTTTGTATCTTCCGGGTACACTTTTATGTGCCATTAATCTTCACCTTCCATAATAACGGGGAGAATCATGGGATTTCTCTTTGTTTTTCTCCAAACAAACTCGCTTAAGGCGTCTCTTATCATGCCCTTCATTTTTACACGGTCCGTAACGTTTTTCTTCATAATCTCGTTAAGTGTCGTTTCGACCACGTCATATGCTTCATCCATTAAGTCTTCCGCTTCTTTCACATACACAAAACCGCGAGAAATGATTTCGGGTCCCGCAATCACAAATCCCGATTTTGAATCATATGTAACGCTTACGACAATCAATCCGTTTTCCGAAAGTATCTGGCGATCGTGCAAAACAACGTTTCCTACGTCTCCGACTCCGAGTCCGTCAACAAAAATTCCGCCCGCCTGAACACTTCCCGTAACCTTTGCCATATCCTGGTTCATTTCAAGCACATCGCCGTTTTTAAGAATAAAAACATTGTCCTTTTCCACGCCCATCGACCTTGCGATGTCTCGGTGACTCATTAAGTGCCTGTATTCTCCGTGAACCGGAACCGCAAATTTGGGCTTTGTGAGCGCATACATAAGCTTTAATTCTTCCGTGCTCGCGTGTCCCGAAACATGCGTATCCTGGTAAATCACCTTTGCACCGAGAACGGACAATTCGTTTATGACCTTCGAAACCGATTTTTCGTTTCCCGGAATGGGATTTGAACTGAAAATTACGACATCGCCCGGCACAATCTGAACTTTCTTGTGTACCGCGCTTGCCATACGCGACAATGCCGCCATCGCTTCTCCCTGGCTTCCGGTCGTAATTATGACAACTTTTTCGGGAGGATAATTTTTGATTTCCGAAATGTCTATGAGCATGGTCTTCGGAATTGTGATATAGCCGAGCTTTTCGGCACAATTCATCACGTTTACCATGCTTCTTCCTTCAAGCACAACCTTGCGCTTGTACTTTTTTGCCGAATTGATTATTTGCTGCACCCTGTCGACGTTCGACGAAAATGTCGCAACTATGATTCTGCTCTTCAGATTTTCTGCGAAAATAGTGTCAAAAGTATGACCGACCGTACTTTCCGACATAGTATATCCGATTTTTTGCGCATTCGTCGAATCCGCAAGCAGACACATTACTCCCTTTTTTCCGATTTCCGCAAATCTTTGCAAATCTATCGGATCTCCGAACACAGGAGTATAGTCGACCTTAAAGTCACCCGTATGCACAATCGTTCCGACGGGCGTATAAATCGCAAATGCCGCCGAATCCTGAATCGAGTGCGTCGTTTTTATGAATTCCACTCTCATGCATCCGAGATTTACGCTTTGACCGTGCTTTATTATCTTTCTTCTTGTCGTGTTCATGAGCCCGTGCTCGGTGAGCTTATATTCGATAAGTCCCATCGTAAGCTTTGTCGCATATACGGGAACGTTAATATCCTTCAAAATGTAGGGAAGTGCACCTATATGGTCTTCGTGACCGTGCGTAATAACAATTCCCTTAACGCGTGAAATATTTTGC
This sequence comes from uncultured Lachnospiraceae bacterium, assembly GCA_964653855.1. Taxonomy (GTDB): domain Bacteria; phylum Bacillota; class Clostridia; order Lachnospirales; family Lachnospiraceae; genus RGIG3528. The sequence goes on along the minus strand of CAZZFV010000001.1, from coordinate 15,344 downwards.
GTAAGATAAGAAACATCCGGAATCACGCAGTCGATTCCGAGCATGTCGTCGTCCGGAAACGCCATTCCGCAGTCGACAACGATTATTGTGTCTTCATATTCAAAGGCAGTCATATTCATGCCTATTTGCCCGAGTCCCCCGAGCGGTATTATTTTTACGCCCTTAAAATCACTTACGGGCTCTTTTGCTTTTTTCTTTTTACTCATAGATTTCCTTTTTAAATTTTAATTTTTTTCCGCCACAAATGTGACGTCGTCAAGAAGTTCTTCAAATATTTTTGCGAGAGCGTTTAGAGTCTTATCGTCATCCACGATTTCATACGTCACCTCGCCCATATCATCTTCCTTTATTTCCTTTAAAATGAGCGCTTCTTCGTCGGTATCCGGAATATTGTCGTAAACCAAAAGATAATTCACGCCGTTAAGACGTGTTTCTTCAACGACCTTAAACTCTGCTTCTCCTTCTTCCGTCATAAATTTGATTGTTGTGTCAACGTTTCCCATTTTCCTCTTCTTTCTTTCTGTCCAAATATCCCTGTAAAATTATTGCGGCGGCAATTTTATCGACAACTTTTGCCTTGTCCTTATAATTTAATTCCGCTTCATCCAGAATCTCATGCGCCGCAACCGTAGTAAGACGTTCGTCCCACATGGTGACCTTGATTCCCGTACGTCTTTCGATATCTCGCCCCACGCCTTCACAAATAAGCGCACGTGTTCCTTTCGTGTCGTTCATATTTAACGGAAGTCCGAGAACAATCTCTTTCACATCGTATTCTTTGATCAATTCTTCGATTCTTTGATAGGTTTTCCTAAGCTGATTTGCTTTTTCACGGCGAATCGTTTCGAGCGGCTGAGCAATAATAAGCATCTCATCGCTCATTGCGACCCCCATCGTCGCATCGCCGTAATCAAGGCCCATTACTCTCATTTATCGGCTCCGTTCTTAAAATTCGTATCGATATAATTTTGCAAAAGAACCTCGAGAAGCTCATCCCTCTCCGCCTTCATGATAAGACTTCTTGCGCCGTTGTGGCTCGTAATATACGTCGGATCACCTGACATAATATAGCCGACAATCTGGTTCACGGGGTTATAGCCCTGTTCCGTAAGAGCCGCATAAACACGAGCCAAAATGTCCTTTGCGTCGGGCATTTCGTCCTTTGCGGCCTGGAAAAACTTTGTGATATTGATTTCCTTCATTGCCTTATTCCATCCTTTCGTCACATATTAAAATATTGTTTTTTATTTCTTTTCCGCGCACGCGGACAATCATGTTCTCTTTGTAATCAAGCTTTTTAACGGCGCATCTCACATATCTTTCGCTGTAACCCGTAAGATATGTCACGCCGTCTATCTTTTCCTCTTCTTCAAGCAAAACGTTTTGCGTCTTTCCCATAAAGCTCGCGGCATAATCGTATGCCATTTTTTCTTCCGCTTTAGACAATATGTCGCTTCTTTCGCTTTTTACCTTTTCTTCGATTTGCCCGGGCATTTTGTCCGCAACCGTTCCTCTTCTTCTCGAATACTTAAAAATATGAATTCTTGAAAAATTCACTTTTTTTGCAAATTCGACGGTTTCCGAAAATTCCGCTTCCGTTTCCCCCGGAAATCCCACGATGATGTCGGTCGTGATTGCGGGATTATCGTAAACGCGCCTCAGTTCATCGCATCCGGCAATATATTCCGCAGTAACGTATTTTCTGTTCATACGTTTCAATACCGTATCCGATCCGCTTTGAAGAGACAAATGAAACTGCGGACACAGTTTTTCGATTTTTGAAATTTTATCCGCAAATTCATGTGTCACAACTCTCGGTTCAAGGGAACCGAGCCTGATTCTTTTTATCCCGTCAATCTCCGACAATTCGTTTAAAAGCAAAATAAGGGCATTTCCGCCTTTTTCGCCGTATGCCGTATACGACGACAAATGAATTCCCGTAAGCACTATTTCCTTATATCCGGCGTCCGAAAGAGTTTTGGCTTCGGAAATTACGTCACAAGGTTTTCTCGAACGTATTCTTCCTCTCGTATACGGAATAATGCAATATGAACAGAATTGATTGCATCCGTCCTGAATTTTTAGGTATGCCCTCGTGTTTGAGGCACATTCCGACTCATCAAATTCCTCGTATTCAAAATCCTTCGAAATATCGATAACCTTACCGCACAAGGTGTTTTCCTTTAAGTTATTTTCCTCAGATTCTTTTTCTGCCTTTCTTTTTTCGAGGCATTCCGTTACAACACTCACAATATCTTTTTTAAGGTTGTTTCCGCAAACTCCGTCGACATTCAGTTCTTCTCTCTCTTTTTCCGAAAGCGCCTGAATATAGCATCCCGCAGCAATTATTATTGAATTTTCGGACATTTTTCTAACCCTATGTAACATCTGTCTCGATTTTCTGTCCGCAATATTTGTAACTGAGCACGTATTTATTATATAGACATCGGCGGGATCGATAGAGTCAACCATTTCCGCGCCTTCCGATTTAAGAAGTGCCGCCATCGCATCCGACTCATAGGCATTCACCTTGCAGCCGAGAGTCAATATTGAAATTTTTATTCCCGAAAGCTTTTTTTCACACATTTACAGTTTCTTTCCGAATAATGTATCATTTACACATTACTTTAATTTAATCTTTTTGTTACTTTTGTATATTGATTTTTAAATGAAAAAATATTACTATACAAACATAATCTGACAAACAGGAGGACAATCATATGACGACAGTCAAGATTTCATTAAACTCTATTGACAAGGTAAAATCATTCGTGAATGAGATTACAAAGTTTGATTCCGATTTTGATCTTGTGTCCGGAAGATATGTCATTGATGCAAAATCCATCATGGGTATCTTCAGCCTCGATCTTTCAAAGGCAATCGACTTGAACATCCATGCAGATGACAATGTCGAAGAGATTAAGAAAGCTCTTGCTCCTTATATTGTATAAGGCAAGGCTTTTCTTTGCAAAGATTTTGGGTTTTACCTTAAGCGGCATTTTAAAAATGCCGCTTTTGTTTTGTCTTTTTACTCACAAATCACCGTTTCAACCGTCTCTATCGCCTGTTTTACAAGTGCGTCTATGTTTTCCGAAAGCTTAGTTTCCGATTTTTCGATCGAAGAAAGTATCGGATGAGTTACGGGATGCTTTGCGACAAAAATCGTGCAGCAATCCTCGTAAGGCAAAATCGATGTTTCAAAAGTTCCGATTTTTTGCGAAATATCCACAATATCCTGCTTGTCGAATGCTATAAGGGGCCTGTATACGGGCAATGTGCACACGGCGTTCGTACATTCAAGCGATTGCATTGTCTGACTCGCAACCTGTCCTATGCTTTCTCCCGTCACAAGTCCGTTGCACTTTGAATTTTTCGCAAACTCTTCCGCAATTCTCATCATATATCTTCTCATGATAATCGTTCCCTGCTCTGCGGGGCACTTATCGTAAATATAAAGTTGAATGTCGGTAAAATTAACGATATTGAGCTTCACGGGTCCCGTGTACGCGCTGATTATCTTTGCGAGATCCACAACCTTCTGCTTTGCTCTTTCGCTCGTATACGGCGGCGCATGAAAATATGTGGCTTCGATTTCCACACCGCGCTTCGCAATCATATATCCCGCAACCGGACTGTCGATTCCGCCGGACAACAAAAGCATCGCGCGTCCCGCCGTTCCGAGCGGCATTCCGCCCGCTCCCGGAATCGTTTTCGAATAAATATATGCCTTGTTTCTCACTTCAACAATCAAATGAACTTCCGGATTATGTAAATCCACCCTTGACGAAGGGATGTTCTCCAAGATCTTTTCCCCCATCAAGGCACACATTTCGGGCGAAGTGATCGGATATCTCTTATCGGCGCGTTTTGCGTCAACGCGGAAAGTAAATTCGGTGTTACCGTACTCTTCCTTTACGTAGTCAACCGAAACCTTCACGATATCGTCCCACTCTGTGCTGTCCGACACGACAACCGGACTTATTCCCACAATTCCGAATACTTTCTTAAGCTCGTTTACCGTTTCGTCAAAGTCAAAGTTTCCCTTGCATCCGACAAAAATTCTGCCCTGCTCCCTTATTACTTCATATTCTCCGATTTTTTCCAAATGTCTCTTTATTTGGTCGCAAAGAGCCTGCTCAAAGCTTCCCCTGTTTTTTCCTTTTATTGCGATCTCACCGTATTTTATAAGCAATGCCGTATACATTTTTGTACTCCGTCAAATCCGTAATTTTTTGTTATTTTTAAGCCGCATGCGTTTTAATTTTTACATTCACGCGTGCAAAAAACGCTTTACATTTTATCATAACACAAAAGTCGGCAGTTTGCAACAAACCGCCGACCGCGTATCTTTCTTATTGTAAATCATGCCAATCCGCCCATTTATAACATCCGGTCGAACAAAAAGACAAGGCACTTGCCGAGATTAAAAGAAAAAATCTCCCGCATTCTCAAATCAAATGCTTATTCAACCTCAACGTCATACTCATCGCCGGTGTCTTCGATGGTATTGTAATTATAGGTAACGGCATTTTCAAACAAATATTCCCTTACCTCTTCACCGATCATGGTTCCGAGTATGTAAGGCTTTCCGAAATAGCTCTCGTCATCGATTTCGTTTTCCGTGAGATAAGCCGTATACTCGTCATCCGTTATATCAAGGCCGTAATTTGTGTACAAAATTTCGTATACAAGCAAAGAAACAATCGTCTCTTCGGCTTCTTCCGTAACATATTCCTCATATTCCGAAACGGTTTTACCCATATAGTCATAAATGTCATCGTATGTGCTGCTTTCGTATCCGAGGCTTTCATACATTGCATTTATATATTCAAGGTTAATATTGTTCATATATTTTATGATTCCGGCCATGGTCGTACGATATTCTTCCGGCATTCCCTTTATCTCGACAATATCGAGAATATAAGAATTGATTGCTTCAAGCGTGTTTTCCTTTTCCTTGTCCGCTTTGATCTTTGCCTTATATTCTTCCGCGGTGAGATTTTCGCCCAAAACGTTCTTTACAAACAAATCGTCAAATTCGTCATAAGTCATATCGTCCGTCGAATTTTCGGAAAGAAGTGTTTCGATATCGGATTCCACATCATCATCCGAATATTCTATATCGGAATATTCGATTTCGATATTTTTAAGTTTTTCCAAATCGATCGAAATATAATCTTCGGCATTTACGCCCTCAACAAATCCGTTTTCGTCAAGTCCCGCACTGTAATCTTCAACAACCGGTATGAGGCTTGCCTGTAAACGTGCCTCTTCTATACTGTCATGAATTTTGATTCCGACGGATACGCCTATAATTGCAACGATCGCAACCATAACCACGATTCCCGACACTATCCCTATTATTCTGTTTCTCTTTGCGGTACGATTTGCATGAATTGCCGCCTGCTTCTTCGCAAGTCTTCTTGCCTGTCCGCTTGTCAATTGTGAATTGTCATCTTTCACGTTTTTTCCCTCCGATAACTCGATTTTCCCATATACGGGAACATATGCCGTGATTATAGCATAGTTTTCCCGATTATGTGTGTAACTTTTGTGAATCCTCTTAAAAAAAGTGCCTCAAATCATGTATATCTTTTGTCGGTAATTTGATACAGAACGTTCACAATTTCTTCTTTTTTGAAACATATCCTGTTCAAATTTGAATGATATCATGTGTTCAGAAACAAAAAAGAAACAAAAATTAAACAGCTTACAAGATTCTTCATAATATAAAAAGCCCACCGGTTCCCTCCCAAACCCCGATGGGCTTCTCCTCTTTTTATAGGTAGTTAATTTAAGTAATTCAAAAAAGTTCACGAATTCATTTTTTCCCACTCGTCCATAAGAATAAGAAGTTCGGAATCTATATTTTCCTTTTTCTTTGTGAGTTCCGCGAGTTTTACATGATCCGTAAAATATGCGGGATTTTGAAGCTCAAGCTCCGTATCCGCCTCTTCTTTTTCGAGGCTTGCGATTTTTTCTTCAAGCTTTTTGATTTCGTTTTGTTTTTTTCGTAAAATTGCCTGATTCTCTTTTTGTGTCTTCCAGTCGGCCTTGTTTCCCGTTTCGGAATCCGAAAAGTTATTTTCGGAACTTATTATGCCTGTTTTCCCGGATACCGAATCAATGCCTTTGTTTATCGTCTCTCCCGCACTTGTTTCCGTATTTAAATACGCCTTTTCAACAATCTCCTTATGTTCGACATAATAATCGTAATTTCCTATATAAGGTACCAATTGATTGTTTGTGAGGTCATATATCTTTGTTGCCGTCTTATTGATAAAATATCTGTCATGCGACACATAAAGCACCGTTCCGTTATACGAATTTATCGCATTTTCAAGTATTTCCTTTGACGTTATGTCAAGGTGGTTTGTGGGCTCATCAAGGATTAAGAGATTCGCGTCCGAAAGCATAAGAAGTGCGAGCGCAACTCTCACGTGCTCTCCTCCCGAAAGCTTCTTTATCGGTGTAAATACCTCGTCTCCCGTAAACAAAAATGCCGCAAGTATATTTCTTATATCCGTATTGTCCATTAAAGGATGTGCGTCTGAAATTTCTTCAAAAGGTGAATTTTCGGGATTTAACGTCTTTTGCTCCTGGTCGTAATACGCGATTTCCACTTTTTCGCCGAGTTTTACGGTTCCCGCGTCAGGAGTCACGACTCCGTTTATTATCTTAAGAATCGTTGTTTTTCCCGTACCGTTGTTTCCGATAATCGCAACCTTTTCACCGCGTTTTATTTGGAAATCCAGTCCCGAAAACAGCCTTTCGCTTCCGTACGACTTTGAAAGTCCTTTAACCGTCAGCACATCGTTTCCGCTTTTTATGGGAGCATGAAACGATATTTTCATTTCGTCGTCGATTTCAACGGGCTTCTCGATTCTCTCGATTTTGTTTAACATCTTTTCTCTTGATTCCGCACGCTTTATCGACTTTTCGCGATTGAAGCTTTTTAATTTTTCGATGACCGCTTCCTGGTGACGGATGTCACGCTGCTGATTTAAGTATGCCTTAAGAAGCGCCGCACGCTGTTCCTGTTTTTTTATTGCAAATTCCGTATAATTTCCGGGATAACAAAGCGCCTTGCCGTTTTCGATTTCGACAACCTTTGTCACAACCTTGTCAAGAAAATATCTGTCGTGTGCAATCACAAGCACCGCTCCCTTATAGGAAACAAGAAAATTTTCAAGCCATGCTATCGAATTTAAGTCAAGGTGGTTTGTCGGCTCGTCGAGCATAATAAGATCAGGCTTCATAAGAAGAAGTTTTCCGAGCGCGACTCTCGTTTTCTGACCTCCGGAAAGCGTGTTTATTTTCTTTACAAATTCGTCTTCCGAAAATCCGAGTCCCTTTAATATTCCCGTCACTTCGCTTTTGTATGCATATCCGTTAAGACGCTCAAATTCGTTGTTTTTTCTTTCGTAATCTTCGTACAACTTATTTAAAACTTCACCTTCACCGTTCGTCTTAAATTCGTTTTCTATTTTTATGTGAAGCTCGTTTATTTGCGTATCAAGTTCCAAAACTCTTTTGTTTGTCAAAAAAAGCTCGTCATAGATCGTATTTTCGCTTTCCAAATTCTGGTTCTGCGACAAATATCCGTGCGTTGTGTCTTTCGCAAATATGACTTCGCCCGAATCTCTCGTTTCTTCACCCGTTATAATCTTAAAAAGCGTTGACTTTCCCGCACCGTTTACGCCGATCAGCGCCACATGCTCATTGTCGTTTACATGAAAAGAAACGTCTTTTAATACAACCTTTTCACCGAAACTTTTGTTTATATTGTTAACCGAAAGTATCATTTAAAACCTCTGAACCTTTTTCATCCGTCGCCATCCGAAAAAGCAACAAAAAAATTTGTATCCGTGCTTTTAACACCCGCACAGACATTAAGCCTCGCAAATTTTATCAAACAAACATAAAAAAATCAACCCGGAGGAACCCAAATATCCCCCCGGGTTAATTTTATTCTTTTTTCACCGAAACACATGAAATTTATTCTTTTTCGTCGGCATGCTTTGAAACTTCTTTTACTTCTTCGTCAAAACCGGTGAGCGCCGCAAACGGTGCAAATTGCGCAGCACGGTCGTGATTTGACATATGTTTATGCTTCGTCGACTTTTTGTAATCAAGCTCGATTATGTCTTTGTATTTGTCAATATTTTCGTTCATAATCCGCCTTTCATAATCCGATTTTAGTGATGGAAAAGTCTCACTCCCGTAAAGCACATTGTCATATTGTGATTGTTTGCCGCGCTTATGACGTTTTCGTCACGAACCGAACCGCCGGGCTCCGCCACATAAGAAACACCCGACTTATATGCTCTTTCGATGTTGTCTCCGAACGGGAAAAACGCATCCGATGCGAGCGCAACGCCGGTATTCTTCTTTATCCATTCTTTTTTCTCTTCTTTTGTGAATTCCGCGGGGCGCTCCGTAAATATGTTTTCCCAAACGCCGTCTTTTAAAACATCCTCGGATTCGTCACCGATATAAAGATCTATTGCGTTATCACGGTCCGCTCTTCCGATATTTTCCTTAAATTTAAGATTAAGCACTTTGGGACATTGTCTGAGCCACCAGTTGTCCGCCTTTTGTCCCGCAAGTCTCGTGCAATGAATTCTCGACTGCTGTCCCGCACCTATTCCTATTGCCTGACCGTGTGCGGCATAGCAAACCGAATTTGACTGTGTATACTTAAGCGTTATAAGCGCAATGATCAAATCCGTAATTGCCTCTTCCGGAAGCTCTTTATTCTCTGTAACGATATTTGTTAACATTTCCCTGTTGATTTCGATTTCGTTTCTGCCCTGCTCAAATGTCACACCGAAAACTTCCTTATGCTCAACGGGTGCGGGAACGTAATTTTCATCGATTTCGATTATAACATAATTTCCCTTTTTCTTCTGCTTTAAAATTTCGAGTGCTTCGTCCGTATATCCGGGAGCAATAATTCCGTCCGAAACCTCACGCTTTACAAGTAAAGCCGTATCGCGGTCGCAAGTATCGGAAAGCGCGATAAAATCCCCGAAACTTGACATTCTGTCCGCTCCTCTTGCTCTTGCGTAAGCCGCAGCAAGCGGAGAAAGTGTTTCAAATTCGTTTACCCAATAAATCTTTTTTTCGATTTCGTTAAGAGGCATTCCGACAGCCGCACCCGCCGGAGACACATGCTTAAACGAAGCAGCGGCAGGTAATCTTGTCGCTTTCTTTAATTCCTTCACAAGCTGCCACGAATTGAATGCGTCAAGCAAGTTTATATATCCCGGCTTTCCGCACAATACCTTAATCGGAAGTTCACCGTCATTCATAAAAATTCTTGCCGGCTTTTGGTTCGGATTGCATCCGTATTTGAGTTCAAGTTCCTTCATATTTGCTCCTTTTCGTTCTTATCGATTCGCCGTTAATTATCTTGTTTGATTTGTCTTAACTTACTTACTTGTTTTTATTTACGATTCTTGTTTCATATTTTTTTGTTTCGATATCAATAAATCTCACAAACAAAGAAACCTTATTTTGTGCGTTTAAAGATTCCCAAATTAAATTTGTAAATTCATCGATATCACCCGAAATATCAACCTTTACGGGTTCGCCCTCAAAGCTTTCAAGAATGCTTTCCGCACCCATATAAGTATGAATTATTCTTCCTTCTCCCGGCTTACTTCCGTACGCAAAAGTAAATCTGTTGCAAAAAGTACCGTTTTCGTCACCGCTTTTAAGTATTGACATGGCGTACTTGTAATTTCCGTTTTCGATGTGCATAATACCGGAAATACGGGGCGTAAAATTCGGGCTGTCCGGCTCAAATTCACGTGTACGGAGCGCCTGTTCAAAGGTTTGCTGCTTATCCATAAGCTCATAAATCGTATCCGTCTGGTCTCCGTTTGTGACAATCGTTTTGTTTCCGAGCACTCTCACGGGATGATATATTATAAGACTCGGATCAACCATTTTTGATGCGTCAAAAGCTTCCGTTCTTATTCCGTCACCGTCCGTAACAAAAATACGGTTACGCGAATTTTCGCTTCTTCCCATTATAAAATATGCCGTAACCGCACATTTTCCGTCTTTTGTGCACCCCATCACGATTCCGCGTCCGGGATAAGCCATACTCTTTAAATATTCGTTTAAATTTACGCTTTGCATACAAATCTCCTTGTGATACTTTAAAAGTGTTTTTGGCAATCAACTTTTATACAAGATTACCATTAAGGTATGCCTTTCGCAATGTGAAAATCCTAATATCGATAATTAGAAAGTCTAATCATTAAGCTTTTCTCCGCTTTTGTTTCATTCTTGAAATAAAACCGATAAATGATACAATGATACAAAGACTCGAAATATCAAAAATTTAAATGTTTGAAGGTATTCACATGAAATTTGAATATAACAAAACCACACTTTCACCGCTCACAAAAGGCGAACAAAATTGTTTTCTTCTCACAAACGGACTCGGCGGATACTCATCGCTCACTAATGCCGGTACGGTCGCGCGAAACGACCACGCACTCCTTATGGCTGCGCCCCATGCCCACAACGACCGCCTTCACGTAATCACAAACACATGTGAAATAATCACGATAAACGGTGCCTCTTTTTTGCTTTCGTCAAAAAGAACCGACCCAAAATCAAATGCTCACGATAACACAAAACACTTAAATTCCTTTACGTTTGACCGTATTCCCGTATGGGAATATGTCGTAAATAACATAAAAATTAAAAAGAGCATATGCATGGCACACGGCTTTAACACGGTTTCGTTAAAGTATGAAATAACCGCCCCGCACGACACAAGTGTCTCTCTTAAAGTCATTCCTTTATACAAAATGACAAAGAAGAATTCGGGCTTTACCGGAATCACGGATACAAACGGCGTTTACATCCGCACAAACGGAGAAATCAAATTAAAAACGCCGAAAGAAACCGATCCTTTCTACTTTTCACAGGATGACCGTGACGGACGGACGGCATACGGAAAATGCTTTACGGACAAAGTCATCGTTTTCGACAATGCCGCAAAAACATTTCCCGAAATAACTTTTTCGCTTGAACCGTTTTCCGACAAAAATCCCGCTTCATTCGATGAAATATTTAAAATCAACGTAAATTACGATAATGAATTATTAAAGAAAACACTCGTGCGCGGGAAGTATTCGGAATTACTCACCCTGTCCGCCGACGCTTTTATCGTAAGAGGCCATGACAAGACAAAGAAGACAATAATTGCGGGATATCCGTTCTTTGAAGACTGGGGACGTGACACGTTTATAAGCATCCCGGGACTTACTCTCGCAACCGGGCGTTTTGAAGATTGTAAAGAAATACTTTTAACATTTTCAAAATACGAAAAAAACGGGCTTCTCCCGAATTTATTCCCGGAAGGAAATAATGACCCCCGCTACAATACCGTCGATGCGCCTTTGCTCTTTATAAATATTGTATGGAATTATTATTTGGCAACGGGTGACAAAAAATTTGCGATGCAAATGATTCCCGTAATGAAAAACATAATTTATAATTACGAAAAAGGAACCGATTTTCACATAAGAATGGATTCGGATTCTTTGATCGAGGCAGGTGCCGGCACGGAACAGCTCACATGGATGGACGTGTGTGTAGACGGTTTCTTGCCCACTCCGCGTCACGGAAAGCCTGTCGAAATAAACGCTTATTGGTACAGTGCCCTTTGTATTCTTTATGAACTCACGGGTGACCCGCACTACCATGAGCTTTCCGAAAAAGTAAAAGAATCTTTTCTGTTAAAGTTTGTCGATAAAGAAAACGGATACCTAAAAGATGTCATAAACGGCACCGCAGAAGAAAACAAAGTAAGATGCAATGCGATTTGGGCGCTCACAATGCCTTTTACAATGATTGATGAAGAGTTATCCGAAAAAATACTCGATAAAATATACAATGAGCTTTTTACAACCGCCGGACTTCGCACTCTTTCGCCGTCCGATCCCGATTTCCATGCGGTGTATATCGGAGATCTCTATTCGCGTGATACGGCATACCACACGGGCACCGTTTGGACATATCCGCTCGGAGCTTACTATAGGGCGGAAACAAATTACATAAAGAATCTTAAATCCGGTGATAAATTTGAAGCAAGATATAAAAAATTAAAAGATAATCTTTTAAAAACTTTAGATTGGTTAAATGAAGGCTGCGTATCCCAGTTTGCTGAAATTTATGACGGACTGAAACCGACCGTTTCACGCGGATGCTTTGCCCAAGCCTGGAGCACCGCGGAAATTCTTTATGCGATTTATGTATTCGAAAAAACATTTAATGAGGAAATATGATGAAAAAGCTTAAATTTACTCTTTTATTTGTTTGTGCATTGATGCTTTCGGGATGCACTTTTAAAAATCCCGTTACGCCTTCATCAAAAAATCACGGAAATGTAACTCTTTCAGCAACGCCGATTGCATCCGTAACCGACGTTCCCGGCGAAAATCCGACATCCGTCCTCGCACCTACCGATCATATAAAAGTGACCGGTACGGTTACGCCCATCTTTACACCCGTGCCCACATTTACTCTTGCTCCCACACTTACGCCTGTGCCCACTTTTACGCCTGTGCCCACTTTTACCCCCACTCCCACCTTCACTCCCACACCAACGTTTACTCCGACACCCACGCCCACGCAAATACCGGCATACGACTTTTTTAATCATTCCTATTTTTCGATAATAAAAGAACGCTTGCAAACTTATACAACGGATACGCTCGGTGACTCGCTCACCGCGTCCGAATTCGCAAGCTACGAAACACCCGTCGATATTTATGACTTCAACACATATAAAATAACGGATACGGAAGTGATATTTTATTTTCCCGAAAACACATTCACGGATTCTCATCCCGCTTTTTCATATTCGGTCAGCTTATCGGAAGCCGAATTATTCATGAATTATGATGAAAACGGAACCGATATAAAAGACTCAAGGATAAGAAAAGACTTGGACAAAGACGCAAAAATGATTGCGCTCACCTATGATGACGGACCTTACCTTACCACTGAATCGGAACTCATTGAAATATTTGAAAAATATAATGCGAGAGCAACCTTCTTTGTTCTCGGAGACAGAATAGACACATGGACTTCATGCAAAAAATCGGCAAAAGCCTTATATGACGCAGGATGCCAGGTTGAAACACATACCTATTCCCATATGTATTTCAGGGAATCAACCTTTACGGCAGAAAATTTTTGGAAAGAACTGAACAAATCCGTTCTCTCTATCGCAAACGCAACCGGTCATGCGCCGTCATACATACGAATGCCGGGCGGATTCTACCGAGAGTATATGAAAAATTGCACTCTTCCGATTATGTATTGGACAACGAGCGACAACGACAGCGTGACTGAATATCGGGCGCATACGGATTCCGATATTATGCGTGACGAAAACGGAAATATCGTATACGATAAAGAAGGAAATATAGTTTATGACGAAGACGCTTACTACTCGCGTCTTGCGGAACAATTTGCGGAATATGTCATTAAAAAAGCAAAGGATTCATCCGTTGTCCTCATCCATTCGATAAAACGCGAATCGCCCAGGGAAACAGAAATCTTTATGTCAACGCTTTCCGAACAGGGATACATATTCGTGACACTCGACGAACTTGCTTATTACAGGGATTTGACATTTGAAGACGGAGTACTTTATTTCAGATAGCAAATCATACATATACAGATGACAAATCATTAAAAAAAGTGCGGGCATAAAAATCCCGCATTTTTTTTTATTTACTTTTTTATCTTTCTGCCTCACCGTATACAAAGCTGTTCGACCCTTTATCGTAAACATACCCCGCCGAATTTAAAATTTGTTCGGCCGTGTCCGCTTCCGAGCCCAAATCATCTTTCATGTTGTCAAGACTTGAATACTTATCCCTTAACAGCATATTCACATAAGAGAGCAAAATTACCGGATCCTTCGGCATATCAGTTCCTTACAGAGTCGATTATTTCATGCACAAGCATCTTATAATCCGCCACTCTGCTTACCTTTCTTATTTTTTTGTCAAAATCCTTTGACACATCAAGACACGGAAGCATATAAAACCACAGTTCTTTTAATTTGCAAAGAACGTTGAAGTCCCCGCCTATCCGTGCGGAATATTCATATAAAAGCTCATCGTTAAAGCTTTTAAAGCGTTCCTTATCACGCAAAACATCTCCGTCACACAAAATATAAGGTCTTGCGATTATGCCTCTCCCAAGCATTACTGCGGGATTTAAAGGATATTTTAAAGAAATCCCGTCAATATCACTAATTTCTCGCATGTCACCGTTAAAAACAAGCGGATTTTTGCTGTTTTCGTATGCATAATCAAACCATTCCGTGCGAACGCTTCCTTTATATAAATCCTTTTGAATTCTCGCATGCAATATTACTTCCGAAAACTTAAATTTGTTGTATATGTCAAGAATTTCATAAAACTCATCGGGCGAATCGACACCAAGCCTTGTTTTTACGGAAATATTGAGTTTCAACCCTGCGGCAAAAACTTCATACAAAAATTGTTCGAGCGCAACCGTATCCTTTAAAAATCCGCTTCCTTTTTTCTTTGTGACGACTTGCGGCATCGGGCATCCCAAGTTTAAATTTACTTCACCGTATCCCCTTTTTATAATCTCTCTTGCCGCAAACAAAAAGTGTTCCTGATTGTTTGTCATAAGCTGAATGCACGTGTTCATTCCCGCATTTTTTTCGGAATCCATTTCATCAAGCTCACGTGCCTGAAACGTCTTCGTCTGATTCGGAGATATAAACGGCGTAAAGAATTTAAAGATCCCCGGATAATACTTATTTAACACACGCCTGTATATACTTGTTGTAACCCCTTCCATAGGGGCAAGATAAATGTTTTTCATTTGCTTAATCTTAAATTTCAACAAAAAAGAAACCTTTTACACATTATACCGTAAACAAAAAAAAGACAGATTATTCTGTCTTCAAAAACGTGTGTGAGAGGATTCGAACCCCCGACACCTTGGTCCGTAGCCAAGTGCTCTATCCAGCTGAGCTACACACACATAGACCCTAAAAAAGAGCCTCTGCCGGCAACCGGAATCGAACCGGTACGAGATGTTAAGTCTCCCAGGATTTTAAGTCCTGTGCGTCTGCCAGTTCCGCCATGCCGGCATCTTCACCGCTTCGGTGAAAACTTAAACCGCAAAATTTTCATGATATGTACTTTTAGTTACCACGACAAAGCAACTAAGTTGCATCTGAAATCACAGCAATCATTTTAAAGATTGCGGTAAGTGGAAGTTACAGGGTTCGAACCTGTGACCCTCTGCTTGTAAGGCAGATGCTC